>NZ_JAKTTI010000029.1 GCF_022427965.1 Fredinandcohnia quinoae
AAGCACCCTATAGAAAGCACTTTTTTAAAGTGTCTACTCTATAGGGTACATTTTAATGAAGCCATTCCCTTTTTAATTTGATTGCAGAAAAACTTCCTTTAGTAGCTGTGCATTCGCCTTGTCTAGCTTTCCCATTGAGTTCTCTTCGTGATTGATAATCATCGCTGAACCATCTCGATTGAACCAAATGAGGTATTCTACTAATCTTTCTGGCATATTTTTATCATATTGAAAAAATAACGTAGCTTTCACATCTTCACTTCTTGCCATTTTAACCTTCACATTTAGTTCCCACTCAATCTTTTCAAAGACCGTTATTAATAAATCAATTGTATCCACGTCATAAATCATAATAACATCGCCATCTTCTTGCTGGTAATCGACTCTAGTCAGTTGATCCAATGAAATATTATTGGGGCCATCACAGCTAACTAAAATTATTAAAATTAATCCAACTATTAAAAGAAGTTTATTCATCACATTTTGGATAAAAATTCTTCCATTTGCTTCTTATGATGGTTATCATGCCAAATGAAATCACAAATATAATTGTATAGTGTAAAAGGATAACCAGTATAATTGTCGACTGCATCCCCATTTATTTTAAAAGAAACCGTGAATTCTTCGTCTGTCTTTCCTCGTAAGTACGAGACTAACTTTTTTCTGCTTTCAATTAACTCTTCTAATAGGAATTCAAACGAAACCCCTGATAGCGCATATTCAGCCGCCTTGTCATTCAATTCTTGAAACTCAATAGTGGAAAGATCTGCATCTTGTTTCATATTCGGAATCATTTCTTTTAAAATATAGCGATCCCAAAACATAATATGAGAAAGTATTTCAGCAATAGACCACTTACCTTCTGCAATTGGCTTAAACATTAGCTGATGATTATGCGCTTTTAAACCTTCCACCCATGTTGTGAATTGTTCTAAATCACTTATGATTTCTACATTCGTTTTCATAAAATATCACCCTTTTTGATTAATACTTGTTTAATTCGATTAATCATAGGTGATTTCCTTTTATAAGGATGGAAATTAGTGATTTTTATTGTAGCTCACCCTGCCAGAGAGGACGAGCAAATGAAATACGGTCGTTATTTTGAAAATACGGTCATTATAAATATTTTACGGTCATTATTTTGAAAATACGGCTGTTATTTCAAAAATACGGTCATTAGCAAAAAAGGGGCAGAACTCAATTAAAGTTCTCCCCCACAATTTAATCCAGATTAATTTTAATCACCTCATCGGTGAAGATCGTCGTCGTATACCCTTCAATCACTAACTTAGTTGGTATTACCTTATCACCATTCATAGGTCCGGCCTCACCAAGACTAATATGATGCTCCGTAGAGAAGAATCGCGGTTGATCTAGTTCATTCAATCGGAACATATAGTCTTCCACTTTATATTTCTCACCGGCTTTATCGATAAAATAACCATTTACATTACTTGAGGAACCATTCCCATTATCGGTATCGAATTGCAAATGCAACATTTCATATTTTCGATTTTGCGGTAATTCTTCAGTCATTTCGATTATGGTTGGATTCCCAATATCAATTTTATTAATCGAAATTTGATTATCCATAAATTCAAAGATTTGTGGCAGCTCTTTATTGATATCAATCGGAATTTCCTTGTTTACTTCTACAGAATAAGATAAAGTACCAACGTGAATCTTTACTTGCTTAGGCTTTTCAAAATAAAGAGACTCAAAGGTTGCATCTGCGGTTATCCATCCTGATGATTGACCGCCACTAGATGTACCAACCAATCCGAAAATATCAGCATTTACTTCACTTTTCTTCGTTTCTAATTGGGCAATTTGAATATGCTCAAGCTTCTTATTCAGAGCTGCATCTTGGAATCGATATGACAAAATCGTAGCTGTCGGTGCAATTGTCAGCTTGTCAAAAACAACTGGATTTCCTTCAATTTCAGTCTCTACATTAAGTTTATGAATAATTGCCTCATGCTTTTTAACTGGAATTTCAAAGCTCCAGTCTCCTTCAATAAACTCTGTCTCATTTTCGGGAGGATTCAGTTTTTGTTTAGAATCTGATGGTGCATTCGCTACTTTTTCTAGTTTACTAATCTGTAGTTCAATTTTCCCCTCACTGACAGACATTGCTGAAATCCCAAGTCTACCTTTATATACATTTTCACTTTCAGAATATAGATTAAGTTGATTATTCACTGGAGAGAATGATGGATCCTCCTCACTTCCCTTAAATTGCTTCATATTTGCTATATTGATTCCTTGGATAAGATTCACCATATATTTATTTTCGTGTAACATATCCTCAACCTCATAATAAATCAACGTTTGAATATCATCAGCAACGATGCTATTAATCGTTACCTTCACCCCATTACTTTCCGCAACCAGGTTCAGTTGATCTCCCAATCCATGTTCAATAAATTCTTCCATCTTTTCATTTTGCTTATTGCTCAAATCCTTCCACCAGTCAAAAAAGGTTGCAAATCCATTCGTCGCCACTGCTGTCCCAACAAATATCGTTAAAAATAAGGTTGCAATTAACCCCATAACAGCACTATGTTTGTAAGTCCTATTTCTAGTCTTTTGTGTGGTGACTACTTTTTTTCGAACATTTTTCATAAAATCATTTGGAATTTCAACTGATTCTTTTTCATTATCCAGAATGGCTATCATCTCCTGGAGCTCAACTAATTCCCTCTTGCAGCTGTCACATTCTAGTAAGTGTGCTTCAACCTCTCTAATCTCCTCATCATTAAGACTACCTTCGATAAAATCAATTAATCTCTCTTCACTACATTTCATAGATTTCACCGCCTTCGATTACTTTTCTTAGTAAAAGGAGCCCCCGATACAATCGTGATTTTACGGTCCCAATTGGAAGTTTCAAAATGTCCGAGATCTCATCCTGTGAGAATCCTTTAATGTATTTTAGAATAATCACTTCTTTATATTTTTCATCAAGCTGGTCCAATCCATCAAATACTTCGAGTTTTGTTTCAAACTGACTCATATCCTCACTAACTGCTGAACTCTCTACTTCCTTTTGCTTATTTTTTCGATACAAATCACGACATTCATTAATAAAAATCGAGGTCACCCATGTTTCGAAATATTTCTCTTCTTTTAACTGATGAATTTTATCATGTACTTTTATAATCGTATTATGGAACACATCCTCAACATCATGATGATTTTTGAGATATGCCCAACCAATTTTATAAAACTTTGATTTTCTTGAATCAAACCAATCTATTACAGCATGTAAATCTTGTTTTTTGATTTTCTTTAAAATAATCGAATCCGATATCGCTGTGATCACAGTTGGCTTTTCTCCTTTCCAAGGCGCCTCTTTACTAATTAGAGGAATAAGTATGCCAAAAAGTTCCGTCATTTATTTATTCTCATAAAAAACATTCATGATCTTTCGCTCTCAACCCAGGAATGAAAATAAGTTCCCCACCCCATAATGTAGATACCGCAAACAATGAGTATATAACGTGGGCTTTAATGGTGGTTTTACCCTGTATAAAAAACTGTTGGAATGAATTTGGTGCACAACCCATTGTTAGCTCTCTCTTTCGAGAGATGACTACGAACAGAAAAATGTTTAATTTCAAATTCATTCCATTGTTTGTGGAATACATTTATTAAGGTGGAATGAGATGGATACTTTGTACAAACGTTGTGCGGGCTTAGATGTGCATTCTGAAACAATTGTGGCCTGCGTATTGTTAGGTAATTCAGAAACAAACTTAGTAAAAGAAACTGAAACTTTTCCTACGTTAACAAAAGACCTATTTCGACTTCTAAAATGGTTAGAGGAAAAAGAAGTAACACACATTGCCATGGAAAGTACCGGGGTTTATTGGAAGCCAGTTTATAATATCTTGGAGGATTTCTTTGATATTACTCTAGCAAATGCCCAAAGAATTAAAAATGTCCCAGGTCGGAAGACAGATGTTTCGGATGCAGAATGGATTGCCAAATTACTTAGACACGGATTAATCGAAAAGAGTTTTGTCCCAGCTGAGGATTTTAGAAATCTGCGTGATCTAACTCGTCTAAGAAGAAAATGGATTGGTCATATGACTTCTGAGAAGAACCGCATTCAAAAAGTACTAGAAACTTCGAATATTAAATTAAGTTCAATTATATCTGATGTATTTGGAGCTTCTGGAAGAAAACTATTAGAACGATTAATGTCTAACGGTTATATTGATCAGGATGAAGTTGAGCAGAGAATACACGGAAAAATGGCACATAAAAAACAACTAATAACTGATTCATTATTTGGCACTATAAATGAGCATCAATTGTTTCTAATCAAACAATCATGGATGCATATAGTGTATCTTGAAGAATTAATTCTAGATATAGAAAAAAGAATAGATGATATTTTAATAAAATATCAGGAACAAGTTCAACTTCTTATTACAATGCCAGGAATTAAGAAATACACAGCAGCCATCATAATAGCGGAAATAGGGGTTGATATGACTCAATTCCCAACATCTAAACACCTTGCATCATGGGCTGGATTATCTCCTGGGAATCATGAAAGTGCTGGAAAAAAGAAAAGTACTCGAACAATAAAAGGAAATCCACACATTAAATCTGCATTGTGCGAAGCTGCTTGGGCTGTATCTAGAAGTCGAAACAAAAGATTAGCTGTCAAATATTGGTCTTTAGCTGCAAGAAGAGGAAAGAAAAAAGCACTCGTTGCCATCGGACACCGAATACTTACAATCGTCTATCACATGCTTTCAAACAAGGAACCCTACCACGAGACACCCGTAAATTAGCAGTATAGACAAACAATAAAAAAGTTATACGAGAAACCTTAAATTAAGGTAGCTCTGCTTTCCTATTGTCAAAATTAAGTTAGTATTAGGATAAACAGTTCGGGTGAAGTTTAAACCCCGAGATTATTTTCACAGAAAAAAGCATGGGACTCCATGCAGGGGTTGTCAAATTATAGTTTTTATTTTTTGATTAAGAATGCAAATAGAAAAGCAATTAATGGCACTAGTACAAGTAATCGATACCAATTTTCTGCACCAAAGAAATAGAGTGTAACTATGATCTTCGAAATGACTATTCCGACATTGAAAGTTGATGTAGAAAGGATATTTTTTTATAAGCAGTTTAGACTGATCACTCGCTTGTTTCAATTGTTGTTTCTAACAGTGGTTCATACATCATAATCGCATGATTTTCTGTTATGAACTCATCATCAATCGGTTCTCCTTTTAGATTAAATACTTTTCGATAAATGCTATTATGTCTAACATAGCCACCCCAATATTCTAAGGTTATACTATGCTCTTTTTCATAGACATCGTATGTTCTTGTTGCCGGTGCTTCAGCTCGCCATTCACCAACTAAATGTGTATCAGTTAAATAGATTACTAGCTGATATGTATGATTTGTTTCATTTTTAATTTGTAGGTCTAGATAATTATAAGCACATGTCGCTCCACTTCCAAATGGCTGACTCCGCCTTGAATCAGGAAATACATCATAGCTATGACGATATCGTTCAGTTACCGTTAGTGGCGAATGAAGGGTAATCCAATATAGTAGATTTGATAGTTGACATAGTCCACCGCCAATGCCTGTTGTAACCTTACCATAATGGAGAATCATTCCTTCAACATACCCTTTTCTCTTTGTCGGATGGCCGATTAATCGCCAATAAGAAAAGGTTTCCCCTGGCTTGATAGTGATTTTATTCAGCTTGTTTGTTGCAATTTTTAAATTCTTGATTTTATTATGCTGCAGCCACATTTCTACATCCTTGAGCTCACGAAGTAAGATCGTTTTATGGGAGGAAATTACATGTGATAATAGTGTATGGCTTTGTTTTATTGCATATTTTTTATTTCCAAAATACCATTCCTTATATCTCTTTAGCCTGTAAAATTTTTTACCTATGTATATTCGTAATGTGCTTCTTTTAATAGGTTCAAGTGAAATTGCCATTCGATTCCCTCCACATACAATTACAAACTACTATTCTTAAAACATTATTCACCATATCAATTGTTAATTCTTTAATTCTAGTAGGCTATTTGTTAAATAAATGGTTTTTATAACTCGAGACTCATTTATCCGTTGGAATGTGGAGCAGAGGTTGTAACGGAATGGGGAATTTTTTCTGGATAGTTACCGTATTTATGTTTTTCGCTCGATGGCTAAATTGACCTCGTATAGTTACCGAGGCACCGGTTTTTTCCACTTGATGGGCTCCATTGACCTCGTATGGTTACCGGCACTACGGTTTTTTCCACTCGACGGGCTCCATTGACTTCGTTTAGTTACCGAGACACCGTTTTTTTCAGCTCAACAGGCTCCATTGGCATCGTTTAGTTACCAGCACTACACTTTTTTCCGCTCTATGGGCTCCATTGACTTCGTTTTGTTACCAAGGAACCGGTTTTTTTCACTCGACGGGCTCCACTGGCATCGTTTTGTTACCAAGGCATCGGTTTTTTCCGCTCTACGGGCACCATTGGCATCGTTTTGTTACCGAGGCACCGGTTATTTCAGCTCAACGGGCTCCATCGGCATCGTTTAGTTACCAGCACTACACTTTTTTCCGCTCTACGGGCTCCATTGACTTCGTTTAGTTACCGGCACACTACATTTTTCCACTTGACGGGCACCATTGGCATCGTATGGGCTTTTCTATTACACCTTCTCAACGGCACTTACATATCTCGGGTACCATTTTTCCCACTCTTCCTTACGAGATTCAATGATCCTACCATCAAGCAGTGCCTGAATTACATCTAGACAAACATGCCATCCAGCTAAATCCCTCGGAGTATGGTCTGTAATCAATTTTATTTTTTCAATAAGAATCAATTTGCAGCTATTTTCCTCCGGATTCAGTTCAAATCGAACGACATCCTCAGCCCACGTATACTCCAATACCGAATGCATTTGAAGCTCAAGTATTTTCATTTCCTCAAAGGATCCATCGCCCATATCAAATTTTATGGTTCCACCTTCACGAAGCTCTTCAACATGAAGCTCTGAAAACCATTTTGAAAGCTTGTCATTGTCAGTGAGCATGGACCAGACATCTTCAACTGAATGCTCAAGATATCGTTCAAATCTGGCAATGTAACCTATATTGTTTTTTTCAATTGTTGCAATCATGTATACTTCCTCCAAACTCTTTTCAAAAAGACCTCTTATAATTGTATTACAATCTCATGACCAGTAGTTACATTCAAAAAAGTGGCACGATGTTCTTTAAAAACTAATTCAAGCCCGGACACTTCTTCTGGTAATGGTGGGGTTACAATATACTTGTAAGACAAATGACCACCTGACCCGCTACCCATTCCCATTCGACAATCATACTGTTCCCCAATATATAATTCAAAAAAGCGATGTCTCATATGCTCTTCACTTGCCTCTTCATTCTCAACAGTCAAATCGATATTGAAATTGACCACACTTGCGTTTTCATATTGACGAATGAAGGTCACCGAATAAAATACCATATCTTCCTCTACTGATTTTAATATTGGGATGAATTTTTGAAAATGTTTTGGTTCAATCATTGGTCTCAAATAATCTTCATTCAATAAATCCACAAAAACTGAATTCAATAAATCCTCATAAAGCCCATACTTTTCTGCCCACTTAGTAATATACTCAGGCTCTGGAAAGCCCGGATTATTATTAGAAAGTTCTTTACGTTGTTTAATCAATGCGCATATTTGCTCATCTATTGAAAAAATACCCTCATCATAATGATCAGTTGGTCGTTCAAAGCGTGCTCTTTTCATTGAAAAGTACCCACCTTTCATTTGAAATTTTAATCTACTTTATTTCCTTCTTCGCTTCTTTATATCCATCATTACCCAACTATTAAAAGAAATAACCGTTACTATAAGGAGAAATACCGGTATGAGATGATACTCTCTTGGGATGAAAATGAACAAAAATATTGATAACACAATTACTGGTAACAGCAGTATAATACATAATTTCACATACTTATTTTTCAAACCTAATTCTAATCCTTCCACTTCTACCACTCCCTATTATTTTTTCAGGTCATTTCAATTTATTGTAATTGGGGTTTATATTCAATTAACCAACAATCTCGATATTCACCTTCATGAAGCTCGTGCTTTGGTAGCAGCTTGACCTTTTTAAACCCACATTTTTCATAGCAACGAATCGCTCTTTCATTCCATACCTGTGGATCCATTACAACTCTATTTGCCAGCTTTTCTTCAATCAAATAAGTCACAACAGCATTGATGAGGTCCTTTCCAATGCCTTTATTCCAGTACTCAACCTCACCTATGAATTGGTCGGTGCCATAGATGATCTCGTTTTCATACCCATATGTTTTTCTAGTCTTTTCATCTAGTTGGTAAAATTGAATATATCCAATTTCCTTTCCTTCATATTCAATGATGCATTTTACCTCGGCATCATCTTCGGCAAAAAATACTTCATTCACCTTTTCTACATCAAATGGGTTATCCCGTCCCTCGTAGTATTGAAGAACTTTTGAGTCTGACAGCCATTTTGCTAATAAAACATTGTCCTTCAATTCCAGTTTTCGCATTTTCAACTTTCCATTTTGAATTAACATACTTTTCCTCCGCTGATAAGCATTCTATTTCTATTACAATTCTCCACACTACCACTTTTTACCTTCCTAATTATGAAAGGTACTTGTTTTTTTGTACATTTGTTAAGATAATGAATAATAAGAATATGGATAATAATTTACGGAATCATTGTATTGAATAACACGAGGAGGATTATATATGTTTACGACAGGAACAATCGCAGTAGTTATGGTTTTTTCAATACCTATTGTGGCAATAGTAACAAGTCATTTTCAGTCACAGTCAAAAATCAAACATAAAATGCTTCAAGAAGAACTTGAACTTGAAAAGCTAAAGCATCAAAATTTTCTGCTGGAAACAGAAAAGATGAAAGTTGAACTTGAAAAAATGAAGCTTGAAGAACCGAAGAATGAGTTTAAGTTTTGAGTTGACTGGATGAAAAAACACATGAGCCAATTGGACCATGTGTTTTTTCATCTATGAAGCTTTTATTGATATTATCTTCAATATAGCTTTAATTGTTCAATTGCTGCTTCAACGAATTCATCTCTACCTTGTTTAATAGCCTCAAGGGTTTGGTTCACATTAATATCGGGAATAACTCCTATATTATGGTGTTGGGTACCATCTACCTTCAATGCCTCCATTCCGGTAAACCACACTCCTAAGTCACCAGGCAATTTTATCAAATTAATACTTCCATTCGTACCTGCTGTAGGTACTCCAACCAGTACCCCGAGATTATTCCCTTCAAAATGACCTGCATATGTTTCACAAGCGCTTATACAGCTGCCATCTATGATCATTGCAAATCTCCCCTTAAAAACCGGTTGCTTCGGAGTAGCCACCCATTGTTGACTTTCAAAGGACTCGGGTACTTGATTTGGATAGATATTTTGTGGAAGATTAAAATGCATATTATAGCTTTCTTGATTAGTCAAATGATATAGGATTACATCGCTCCCAGTTCCGGGGTACCCCCTACTATCAAAAATGATGCCCTCTGCATTTGCTAATTCGTCTAAAAATGGCTCAATTTCCATCCATGGTGTTAGGTTCAAATTCACATAATAGATTCCCTTTTCAAGTTGTCTTACCACCGGCTGTTCTGATCGGTTGAATGGATCCACTTGTACCTCTTGATTATATTCAGCTGTTATTTCCTTTCGTAGGCTATTACGAATTATCGTAAATTCTTCCTTTCCTTCCCCATTTAAATCACGTACAAATCGCTTTAGTGCAGCAAATTTCACATACTGTCTAGTTCCTGACTCCAGTTTAATTAATTCATTTATATAATCTAACGCATTTTCACCATTACGCTTCACAATGACGTCCCCTATTTGAAAAGGTGAATTTTTACTTACTGCTGTAACGATAACCTGATTATCAATTACATCTGCCCAAAAAGGTAAATAGTGTGATTGATAATATTGCTGGTTTGTAATATTAATATGTCCATCAGCTAATGGCTGGAGCATTTTTTCAAGAATCTGCATCGTATCAACTCGTGCAAAACTATTTCGGCGGTTTAATACATCCATAATCGCATTCGTAAGTTGATGCTCCCACTTCACATCAACAACCTCAAAATATGGATAAAAGTAATTAATCACATTCCAAACAATCATAATATTACTGAGAGCAATATCTTCAGCGGTTTCATCTACGTATTTTACGTTAATTGATTTAATCTCTGATACAAAATGTTTAAATTCCTGTTTTGAAGTCTCAGTGCTTCCTAATGTGGTCCATTCATGATTTAGTAAAACAAGAGGCAATTGAATCTTCAATTCATCATTAATTGATTCTTGAATAACGTTTGTTTTTCTGGGAAAATGCTCAAAAAGTTTACCACTTCGATAAGAGAATGCATCATTTTCAATCGAATAATAGACTCGCTTACTGAAATACGTTTTATTCAGATCTACTATCATGCCTCTCTCTTGATGTTCCTTCGGCAACCCCTCTAAAAATGCAAGATTCTCCTTAAGATTAACGCCAAGATGCTGCCATGCTACTAATTCCCTTTCAGAAGGTGGTACTCCTTCAAAATTTGGAATATATGGATCTATCTCTTCGTTAGCAAAATAGATTTTTAAGGTTGGTGCAACGGGAAGAAACACTTTCTCCAAATTCAGTTTCAGTTCTTCTGCATTTTTAGACTTAATGATTTTATTCATAGAATAAAGGGCAAACTGATTCCAATCAACCTTCGTTACCTCCTCACTCGGATGGAAAAATCTCACATAGCCATATAATTTTGCAAAAGCCTTTACATTTAGTAGCTTTCTTTCCTTGCTAACCCATTCTTTTATCTCGGTGTTAATGATTGAATAACTTTGAACAGGCTCTAAGTAAGGGCGGTAAATCGAGTTTCCAATTAAAATACTTAAACAAAGTAAGCCAACGAATACTGGGTTCCTTCCTAATTTGATAAGACCATTTTTAACATAATCCAACCATATGATTTCTAGCTTCAACTGTACTCTTTGCACAGCAATAGGTGTATCCTTAGCATGCTTAGATTGTAATCTACTTCGTAAGCCTTCTCCCAATAGTTGAAAAGTGATCATAAGGATGGCAATTGCAAGTGCAGGAAAAAATGGAATCCAAAATGCATCTACTATATTTGAACGACCACTTGCCAAAAAGGATAACCAATCAATACCAGAACTTGTCCACTCATAATCACCTACATCTTTGATTACGAATTTTTGATTAAGAAAATATTTAAATAATGCGAGCTGACCAATTAATAATGTGACACGACTAGCCTCTAAGAAGAAATTCGCGATCATGCTTGGCATTAAATTAGGAATATAATATCTTATATACATTTGGAATGGATTATTTCCTATTACCACTCCCGCCTGTATGTACTCTTCCTTGGAAAGATGAATGATTTGCTGTTGAAACAATCCAGCTACCCTTCCCACACCAACGATTGCAATCATAATAATCATTAATTCTTTCCGAATTGGCGAGGAATCAATATAAGGAGTTGAGAGAAATAAAACAACTACCAAAATAGAAGGGATACTTGAAAATAGGTAACTTAGTAATTGAATGATCCAATGTGCCAGTCCTTTTTGATTACTTGATAAAAAAGCCATGGGAATCGCCATCAAATATGTGATAATTGTTATAAATAATATCACTTCCAAAGTATCGTCTAACCCTTGTATCAAAACTGAAAATATATCAATCCCATTCTCATCAGTCCCCATTGGCTCAGTATGTGATGGTGGAAATGGGGCTTTTTCTATTTTTCCGTCTGGATAAAAACGTAAACGCTCAGGTATTAACTCTTTATTCACTATTGATAGTGAAGAGCCAAACATCATAATGATAATTAAAAACAATGCTAGTAAGACTCCTACTCGTAAGTGCCAATTTTTACTCACATAATCACCTTTCTACAGCAGTCAACAAAGCTGTTATATTATGTATAAAACTAGTAAAATCATTCCTATTGCAGAACCAATAAAAATACCAATTTGTTTTAGTAATTCAATGATTAATTTGCTAGATGTATGAAATGGTGAAATAACAGTAAGTAAGATTTTACTAATCATGATCCCAGCAAAATATACAGCCATAAAGCATAGGGCAATTTCAATAATCAAACCAGTCTCTTGCATTTTGTCTGCATTTATTCCAGGTATTTGTGTGACATTCACTTTTTTATCAATTGAATAAAACAATCGAAACGCTGCACCTTTATATGAAGTTAGCCATTCTACAATTAATAAATTTGATAATATATAAATCATCATTGATGGGATATGTGAAAAAATTTGCGGTAAACTACTTCGCAATAGATGTTTATGAACAACAACTTTTTCTACAAATCCTTTCGACTTCGCAACTGAAACAAATAATTCATCCCTTTTCTCATTCAACGAAGCAGACGTAATTTTAGCCACATATAAGAAAGGGTATAACGCTACTAAGAGTGATGGCAAAATAAAGCTATACCACTCATCATGGCCAAACCAAGGAATAAAAGGCAAATAAAATAAGATTCCCCATTGTACACAAAGAATAAGGAAAAAATCAGGCAAAGCCGAAAGAAAACCTGTCAAACCTTCACCAACAATTCGCTGATGAAATTTCCTTTTTCGAAAATCATAGATACCTTTGGCCATCCCCACGAATAAGGCTAAAAGAAAGGAAGTGGTTATGATTTTTAAACTTCTAGTAAAACTTTCAATTACTACTGCTTCATAACGACTTCCATCCTTAGTCATACCTAAACTATGATTTTCCCAGAGTAAATTAAATGTAATAGTTAATTCATTTTTATATTCAACCCACGTTTTTGTAGTAAACCTTGATTTTTCAACATCTGGCAAATATGCCTTTATCGCAAAGATAACAAGGATAATAAATATAACTGTCACTAAATCCCTTTTTCTATTAGCAAGATTAAACATAGACTTCACTCCCCTCTGTTAGAAAAAGGTGAAATATTCTGTATATTAAAATGCTACCATGTACACAAGATAAAATCTATATAAGGATAGAAAAAGGAACCTGTCATTTGCCAGGTTCCTCTTCATGTCAATTATTTGTTTAAAAGGGTGTTTTTTAAATAAGCATTGATTTCCTCTTTCCCTTTTAGCACGATTATTGTTTTTTCATGTGATAGTCTATGAAACCGATCTTTCATTTTCTTAACTCTCGGATGATAGGTCGTCCAGATGAATTTGATGAAGGCCCAATCCATTTTTTCTGTACAGCCAACATCTGGTCGTTTTTTCCCAATATGTGTGAGCCAACGCTTGATTACTCGATATAGACATACGTATCTTGGTAGTTCTAAATAAATAATCGTGTCAGCATACTCCGTGCGAATCTCAAAAGTAGTGCTATAATTACCTTCGATGATCCACTGTTCTTTTTTGATGATCTCCTGCTGTGCCTCTGTAAATTCCTCTAACGTTGCTTCAACCCAACCTGACTTCCAAAACAACGTATCCAGATGGCACACTTCTATATCAAGCTTTTCGCTTAGCTTCCGTGCAAAGGTTGATTTTCCGACTCCAGCGGATACACCGATTACCATAATTCGCTTCATTGAACACCTCATTATTTTTAGTTAAATTTTTTCGTTTGAAATCCACCTTCAAAGAGAATGATAACAAATACTGGTAGTCCATATCTTGTTGAGAATTTAGCTATAATAACGCTGTTAAAATGATATAATCAGTATCAAAGTGTTCGAGTTTATAACCTCCTTGATAAAAATTCTTCTAGTTTTATGTAAAAGATTTATGATGGGGAAACTTGGGGACTAATCATTGTGAGAAATCTTGCTTGCAAAAAAATATTATCATAAATTAGCATTATAAAGAGAGATAATGGTCAGTATATTTGCATTTTTTAATCCAAGATACCTTGCTCATGGTATAATTTTCTCATTATAGTATGAAGGAGTAGGAATATTGTATAATTTTAGTGCACATACAGTTAAAGTAATTCTTAATTTATTTGGAAAGATCAAGGTGTATAATAAGGAACACTTTGATATTGACGGACCATTTGTTGTTGCCTGTACACATACTGGCTGGGTTGACATACTTTGGTTAGGGGTCACCATGCTACCAAGACAAATTCATTACATGGCGAAAAAGCAATTATTCACGAATAAATTTATCGGTGGATTTTTAACTAAACTTAACGCATTTCCGGTTGACCGAGATAATCCGGGACCAAGTGTGCTAAAAATCCCGTCAAGACTGCTATCAAAAGGTGAAATTGTTGGAATTTTTCCAAGTGGAACAAGAAAGAATGAACAAACAGCCTTAAAACAAGGTGCTATCACAATTGCCCAACGCGGAAAAGTCCCTGTCGTGCCCGCAGTATATATTGGACCAAATAGTTTTAAAGACTTATTCAAGCGCCAAAAAGCAAAGCTCATATTTGGTGAGCCCTTCTATATTGCTGCAGAAGGTATGGATGCAAAAGAAGCACGAGAACATTTTACCAATGTGTTGGAACAGAAATTTATACAACTTGAAGAAGAGCTAAGACGAAAATAAAGTGAACGGCTGCACATTATGTGCAGCCTTATTTGATATTGATATTCATCTTTTTATTCTCAATATACGCCCATATCCATGCTTGTAACTCATTCTATTAATTATCATAAAATATGTGGCTGTGATTGATACGCAGCCACTTTTTATTTATCTAGCTTTTCATTTATGCTTTTTAGTAGTTTTATCATTTCGTGGTTAAGTTTTATTTGTTCCTCTGAATTCACCTTTAAGATATTTACCCAATGAAATATTAAAATGAACATGACAAATGATATAAGAGTGAGTAATAATCCCATTATCCCCATTCATACCTCCCAAAATTTTATTTTCCCGCCCCTACAGAAACCTCCGAAAAATACTTCTTTTGCTTCGGTTTAAATACGAGTAAAATAACAACAATCGCAACTAATATACTTAATCCTGATAATGTCACAATTGTATATCTAAGTGGAAGTATATCCCCCATTAAACCAATAAATAAAAGGAAGATGACTGATACCCCGCTTTGTAAAACACCGACAATACTCGTAACCCTTCCCATAATTTCAACTGGAATATTATTTTGATAAAATGTGGTGAATCCTGTATTAGAAAATGCATTAAAAAAGCCTAGAATAATAAATCCAGTTGCAGCCATCACAAAGGAATTTGAAATCGAGTAAATAAAATAACCAACCGCGAGCATAAAAATGCCAATCCCGATTAAATGACGAATCGATAGATAACGAGAAATAAAGACGATAAGTAATGCTCCAGCGGTATAGCCAATCCCAGTAATACTAATTAAAAGACTATACTCAACCTCCGTTAATCCAATAACCTTCTGTGTAAATACAACCTCCTGCGAGTCCATTCCAAGTGTAAAAATACCGAAAATGATGAAACAAGAATAAATCGTAAAGACAAAGATTTCTTTTTTAGCAAATGTGATAACCTCTTTCCAATCAGATAGAAGGCTTTTTAGATGTAATTTTTGATTGGTCTTATTTTGCTTTACGTCTATATTAGGCAAAAAGAAAATAATAATCGCCGATACGACGAACGAAACCGCATTAATGTAAATAGCTGATTCTACACTACCGATCATGAATAATAGTCCCGCAACGGCTGGACCAACAATAAAAGCACCCGATGTTACTAAACTATTAATCGAATTATACGTTTTGCGTTGTTCCTTCGGTACAAGTGCTGTGATATATGTAGTCGAAGTTGGATTAAAGAAGGATTTAGCAATACTGATTATAAAAAGCAAAGCATAAATTGACCAGATGCTGGATAGCAATGGAATAATCGCAACGGCAATTGCACGAATCAAATCAGTGATGATCATTATCTTTCGTTTATTGGCTCGGTCAATTATACTGCCTGACCAAAAATTGATAAGAATTGATGTAATCGGCCCTACAATCCAAAGTCCAGCCACTGCAGCTGCTGACCCAGTCATATTAAGAACAAGAAGATTAATAGCTACAAGATATATGAAATCCCCTAAACCGGATATTCCAATACCTGTAAGGAGAAGTGCAGGAAACCTCCATTTTTGGATAATTTGAGTTAGTTTGCTATTCAATTTGGCACCTCTTAGATAGGATTTATCAAAAATTGTCTATATTACTAGAAATTCTGTAGGTTTAGGTAAACTCCTGCAAGATTTTACTATTATATGTAGTAAATTTTGCGAAGCTTAAGGGAACCGGTGGAAATTTTTTATTAAAATGTGGGTTATAATCCTAGGATTTAACTGGTACATATGGATATGCACGTTCGCGAATGGATTATGTACAATAATTTGGGTATTTGCACGATAAAATTTCGATTTGCACGTTACGTTTTAAGTATGCGCGTTAATTTTGTTATATGCATGATACAACGAGGTTATGCACGATACAGAAGATAAATGCTCGATAAGCTAAACTTATGAACGATACAGCCAAGATTCGCACATTACACGAGATTTATGCTCGTTAGCTAAAAGTGAGTCTGCTAGACCTGGGAACTACCAGATAAGATCACATAACAAACCCACACCTTTTATAAATACTCTTTAATTACCCGCCATTCTTCTATCTTTCCTTCAACCGTCTTATTATATTTCCCGGGGACTGGACTGCTTGATGAAAGCTTTATAATATCAATTCCATCAAATGTATGCCCACCAAAATATTTCTTAAAGGTAGCAAAAGACTTTGTACCATTACAAGCGATTAACTTTATACTCGGATTCGACTTCAATAATTCCGGTATATCATTCGGTTCTTCATTTTTAATATTTGAATCAAGGCTGCCCTTGCGATTGCAGCTATGAATCACATCCCAAAGTGCAATTTTATGTTCTTTCAAAAATGACATTTTCTCTTCATAATTCGTTAGCTCTGCTTGCCCAAAAAGACTATACATTATCTTCCAAAAGTGATTTCGTTTATTTCCATAATACTCGCTAATTCGGAGGGACTCTGCCCCTGGCATTGAACCTAGAATTAAAACCCGTGCGTCTTTTCCAAACACTGCATCAAGACCAACTATTTTTTCCAATTCCTCGGACTGCTCATTACTCATTTGCGATTACCTCTCTTTCCATTAAATAATTTCTGTTCCCCTTGTAAAAGTCCTTCGCATATTCCCGATTCTCAAGAGCATCTAAATGCTCTGCAATTTCTAATGCAAAGTCAACATACGCATGACCTTGTGCAGTAATTATATTGTCCATTTTTACAATTGACTCATACTTGAAATTTGACTCATCAAAGCAACCAAGAAATGTTCGTTGCTCGTGATTTAATGTAACAGTATAATGTGTGTTTAATAAAATACCTGCCTTCGCCAACACAAATGCTCCACTACAGATTGAAGCAACTAATTTTCCATTATCGTGAAATGCCCTTGTAAGTTCAAATAATTCAAGTGAATCTTTAATATGATATAAATCCCCACCTGGAATAATAAGAGCTTCATAATCTTGATAATTAACGTCCTGAAAGGTAAGATGCGGTAAAAATTGCAGCCCAGACTCCCCCGTTATCATTTCATTTGACCCAGCAGCTGTTACTACCTGATGTGTACCTTTAAGCATAGCGGTTGCCACTGTTATCTCAAATTCAGAAAAGGAATTGTATAGTACAAGTAAAACTTTTTTCATATAATTAAACCCCCACAATCATTCTCAATATACTATAATTCTACATTATCAAACACATCCCTCCTTCTTTCTACAATCAAAAGAAGACTAGCTTCTCAACTAGTCTTCATCCATTCATTTCAAGGCTTTAATACAACCTTTATACACCCATCTTCCCGATCATTAAATAATTGATAGGCTTTACTTGCTTCAGCAAGCGGAAGTTTATGTGTGATAATCTCAGTCGGATCAAATTCTCCCTTTACTATCATTTTATATAACTCTGGCATGAAATGAATAACCGGTGCCTGCCCCATTTTCAAGGTGATATTTCTCGCAAAAAAAGCACCTAACGGGAATATATTATAATTTCCGCCATATACGCCTGTAATTTGTACAGTTCCATATTTCTTAACAGCCTTTGTTGATATTTGAATGGGTCCGAGTGTTCCTCCCTGTAGCTTCAACTTCTGTTCGATAAATTCAAGTGGTGACTTTTTTCCATCCATTCCAACACAATCAATGACAACATCCGCACCACCACTTGTAATTTCCTTTAGATACTCACCCATATCGTCATTTTTCGTAAAATCAAACACTTCGACATTATTCATCTTTTTCGCATGATTCATCCGGTATTCCAAATAATCAACTGCAATTACACGCTTGGCACCTTTCATCCAAGCAAATTTTTGTGCCATTAATCCAACTGGACCACAGCCAAGTACTATGACCGTATCTCCATCTTTAACTCCCGCATGTTCAACACTCCAATAAGCGGTCGGAAGAACATCACTCAAAAAAAGCAATGATTCATCATCTAATTCACACGATTCAGGGATAACTAAAGATGTGAAGTCCGCAAAAGGAACACGTAGATATTCAGCCTGTCCTCCTGGATAGTTTCCAAACTTCTCTGAGTAACCAAAGTATCCCCCAGAGTCATAATGAGGATTGGAATTGTCACATTGACTCTCCATTTCATGTTCACAGTAATAGCACTTTCCACATGCAACTGTAAAAGGAATTACGACACGATCCCCTTTTTTCACCTTTGTAACTGCAGTACCAACTTCTTCAACAATTCCCATTGGCTCATGACCAATGATATACCCTTCCGGTAGTGGAAAATTCCCTTTGTATAAATGCAAGTCTGAACCACAAATGGCAGTAGAAGTCACTTTAATGATAATATCATCACTTTTTTCAATTTGTGGATCCCGAACCTCTTTCACTTCTATTTGATTTGGACCCTGATACGTAACTGCTTTCACTCTTTACACTCCATTCCCAATATCGATTCACCTTAAGTTTCTCCAAATTACCCAAGGTTATGAATGGAGCGGTTATCCATAGTGGCCTCTAACACCAAACTTAAGGATTTGTGCGTTATCTGAGAGGAAATTGAACAGTTACGTACCGGATTTATACGTGCGTGCGAATATATGCGCGTTTGCCACAATATTTGCTCGCTCACGAAATTATATGAGCGTTCACCACGATATTTGCGCGTTCACGAAATTATATGCACGGTCTCACGGATATTTGCGCGATCACGAAATTATATGCACGATCGCACGGATATTTGCTCGCCCACAAAATTATATGCGCGTTCACCACAATATTTGCTCGCCCACAAAATTATATGCGCGCTCGCCACCATATTTGCTCGCTCACGAAATTATATGCGCGGTCGCATGAATATTTGCTCGCTCACGAAATTATATGCACGCCCGCCACAATATTTGCTCGCTCGCGCAATTATTTGCGCATTCACGAAATTAAATACGCACCCACCCCAAATATATACTCGTGCACCCCACCTTTTCACCAAACCGTTCTTTACAATAACTCTTCGTACACTTCTTTATAATCCATTGACGATGCTTCCCAGCTGAAATCAAGGGCCATTGCTCTTACCGAAAGCTCTTTCCACTTTTTCGGCTGGAAGCGGTAAAACCATAATGCCCGTTCAATCGTATAGAGCATATCGTGGGCATTATAATTTGTGAAACTAAATCCATTACCATGGTCGTTAAATTCATTATAAGGAACAACGGTATCCTTAAGTCCACCCGTTTCCCTCACCAAGGGCAAGGTTCCATAACGAAACGCAAGTAATTGCCCTATACCACATGGTTCAAACTGGGAAGGCATAAGAAATATATCAGATCCAGCATAAATCTTTCGGGCTAATTCCTCATCAAAGAAAATATTTGCAGATACCTGGTTTGGGTAACTCCCTGCCAGTTCACTTAATGCATCCTCATAGCGATGCTCTCCAGTTCCAAGCACAACCACTTGTACAACTTGCTTCAATATATCTTCAAAGACATGAAGAATTAGGTCAATCCCTTTTTGCTCGACAAGCCTAGACACGATTGAAATGATTGGGACCTTTTCATTTACAGGTAGACCAAGTTGTTCTTGTAAATGCCTTTTGTTCTCCATTTTCCCTTCGTAACTGTTATATTCTCTAAAAATAGCCTTATCTTGGACAGGATTATATGCTTCTTGATCAATTCCATTAACGATACCTTGTAAATCCCTACCACGCTTTCGCAAAAAACCATCGAGATTTTCACCATAGTACGGCATTTGTATTTCTTCAGCATATGTAGGACTAACGGTAGTAAGGTAATCTGCAAAGGCTAGACCCGCTTTCAAATAGCTGATATTCCCATAGAACTCCAAACAATCAATATGGAAATATCGTTCACTTAAATCTAACAGTTCTCCTAAAACAGACCTTGGATAAATCCCCTGATAACGCAAATTATGAATCGTAAAAACGGTTTTGATACCATCAAAAAATGGATGATATTTATAATGAGCTTTCAAAAGAACTGGAATCGGGCCTGTCTGCCAATCATGACAATGAATAATATCAGGTCTCTGCTCCAAATATGGCAATGCTTCAAGTACTGCACGAGAAAAAAAGGCAAACCGTTCACCATCATCATAAAAGCCATAACTTCCGTGCCGTTTGAAATAATATTCATTATCTAAAAAGTAAATTGAAATTCCTTCATGAACCATTTTTTCGATTCCACAATATTGCTGACGCCAGCCAACAGGTACCTCTATGGTTCGAACCAACTCCATTTTCTCTTTATGCTCGGCTTTCAAGTCACCATATTTCGGCAATATCACAGTGACCTTTACTCCACATTTTCGCAGTGCTTTCGGTAATGCGCTGATTACATCTCCTAGTCCACCCGATTTTATAAATGGTGCACATTCTGATGCGGCAAATAAAACATTCATGTTTGTTCCTCCATCACACAACATCTGCCTTTTTCACTACGATCGGGCAAAGATCACCAATCACGACTTGATCTGGGGTGATGCTAACTTGTTTATCGGTAATAACATTTTCGAGGAATGACCCTTCTTCAATCACACTTTTTTGCAAGATGATACTATTTTTTACGACGGCCCCCTTACGAATCTTCACGCCGCGGAAAATAATACTGTTCACGACTGTTCCTTCAATATGGCAGCCATTTGAAACTAATGAATTTTTTACATTCGAAGAAACCCCATATTTCACTGGTGGCTCATGTTTTAATTTTGTATATACATCCCATGAATCATAAAAGAATTCCATAGACAGATCTGGATTGAGAAAATCCATATTGCTTTTATAATAGCTTGAAATCGAATGAATGAACGGCATATACCCTGTAATCTGATAGCCTTTCACATTCAAGTGGTGTAAGTTAGCCTTCACACCATCTTTTATAAAATCATATTCACCGTTTTCACAGCATTTTGTAATAATATCGATTAATAACTCTTTGTTACATACAAATGTCTCCAAGCAAACCAAATCTCCTTGCTTTGGTGTTGTGTATAATTCGATGTTGGTAACATCTCCTATAGCATTCACAGAGCATTGGTGATAAATCGGCTTTTCAACTGGATCACCATCGAAGTATTTATAAAGTACAGTTATATCAGCACCACTTTTCCGATGACCTTGGACGATATCATTAAAATCAATTTTACTTACGTGATGGCCTGGTGAAATAATGACTGTATCTTCTGATGAACGTAGAAAAAATTCGATATGGTCCTGAAATTGTTGGAGATCTCCCTTGATGCTTTCATCCGGATGATTGGGGGGTAATATAAATAAGCCGCCATTTCTCCTATCTAAATCCCATTCCTTTCCTGAACCGAGGTGATCCATAAGCGAACGATATTTTTCTTTCGTAAATACCGCAACTTTCTTAATATCTGCATTAATAAAATTTGACATCGTAAAATCGATGAGTCGATATCTTCCACCAAACGGAACTGCGGAGAGACAACGATGGCAAGTTAATTCCTTCAAATATTGTTTCTCATTCACTAAATTAATCAAACCAATCACATTTTCCAATCTCATTGTCCTCCTTATTTAACCTCTGAAACAGCTAACTCATTCTTTGTAGTCGGTAAAATTGTGGTGGTGTCACCTATTAAGGTAATCTCTGAAGCTGGTGA
Source organism: Fredinandcohnia quinoae (assembly GCF_022427965.1). Lineage (GTDB taxonomy): Bacteria > Bacillota > Bacilli > Bacillales > Bacillaceae_L > Ferdinandcohnia > Ferdinandcohnia quinoae. The sequence continues at coordinate 22,266 of NZ_JAKTTI010000029.1, forward strand.
AGGCTTTCCAATAACCGCACCATCTTCAATACAAATATCACTTGCGATAATCGCATTATTAATCGTTACATGTTTGCCGATTTTAACATTCGGCATAATGACTGAGTTTGTTATTGTTGAATGCTCTCCAATACACACACTGAATGACAATACTGAATGATGTACTGTTCCATATACATGACAACCTTCATTAATGAGAGATTGAGATACTTTTGCATCTTTTGAAATAAATTGTGGTGGATGATTGGGATTGCCTGCATAGAACGGCCAATGCGGATCATGCAAATCAAATCCTGGCATATCATCTAATAAATCCATATGAGCTTCCCATAAACTTTTAACTGTGCCGACATCCTTCCAATAACCATTAAAACGATAAGCGTATAAATTTTTGCCATCTGCTAGAATGTTTGGAATGACATCCTTTCCAAAGTCCTTCGTTGAAAATGCATTGTTCTCATCCTCTATCAAATACTTCCTCAACAATTTCCAATTGAACAAATAAACACCCATTGATGCCAAATTACTTCTTGGATTGACCGGTTTTTCATCAAATTCTAAAATCCTTCCGGTGTTATCAGTGTTCATTAAACCAAATCGACTTGCTTCCGACCACGGCACCTCAATGACAGCAATTGTTGCATCTGCCCCTTTTTCATGATGGTAGTTAAGCATTTTCCGATAATCCATTTTATAAATATGATCACCCGATAAAATAAGGACAGTTTCCGGATTGTAGTGATCGATATATTGGATGTTTTGGTAAACCGCGTTTGCTGTCCCCTTGTACCACTCGCCCCCATCTTTGTTTTGATAAGGCGGTAGCACGGATACGCCACCACCATTACGGTCCAAATCCCAAGGTCGACCATTACCGACATAATTATTAAGAACATGTGGTTGATACTGGGTTAGCACCCCAACTGTATCAATACCAGAGTGAGAGCAATTACTTAACGGGAAATCGATAATGCGGTATTTACCACCGTATGGAACAGCTGGCTTTGCAAGTCCTGTCGTTAAGTCTCCAAGTCTTGAACCTTGACCACCAGCTAAAATAATCGCAAGCCATTTTTTAAATTTCATTGTTAAAAACTCTCCTCTGACGTTTTTTTATTTTTGTATTTGTTACAAATAACGTAGTTAATCCACATGCTTAAGGCGATTAAAAATAACAAATCCAAGTGGTGGTACGGTAATATCTATACTGAAAAGTTGATTATGATAATGCCCTTTTTCCGCACTAAGTGGTGTTTGATTAAGCTGCCCGGAGCCACCATACTTTGGTTCATCACTATTAAATACCTCTATATAATTTCCTGCTGAAGGAACGCCAATTTTATAATCGCTGTATACATCAGTAGAGAAGTTGCACACAACAATACATGTATCACTATTTCGCTTTCCATGTCTCATGAACGTAATAACGGATTGTTCATGGTTATTAGGATCAATCCATTCAAAGCCAGCTTGTTCATGGTCAAGTTGCCATAAACTTGTAGTATTGTTGTAAAATTGCTGAATCGCTTTAATATAGGCTTGAAGCTTCGAATGTGAATCGTAATCAAGTAGCAGCCAATCCAATTGTTCAAGCTCCTTCCATTCAGCAAATTGACCAAATTCTGCACCCATGAATACGAGCTTTTTCCCTGGATGTGTTATTAAATATCCATAAAGCAAGCGATAATTAGCAAATTTCTGCCAATAGTCACCAGGCATTTTATCCAAAAGTGACTTTTTCCCGTGTACTACATCATCATGCGAAAATGGCAAAATAAAATTTTCCGAAAATGCATAGAAGAACGAAAACGTCAAAAGATTATGGTGATATCGCCTTTCAGATGGTGGTAGTTTCATATATTTAAGCAGATCATTAGCCCAGCCCATATTCCATTTATAGTTAAACCCTAATCCACCAATTGAAGTTGGTGAACATACGAGTGGATAGTCTGTTGCTTCCTCCGCTATCATCAGGACACCTGGATATTTCTTGAACACTACTTCATTTAACTTTTTGATGAAGGAAATTGCCTCTATGTTCTCTTCACCACCAAACTGGTTATATAACCTCTCATACTGTGGATTGTCATGATTTAAGTAAATCATCGAAGACACTGCATCCACACGAAAGCCATCTATATGATAAACATCCATCCAAAACATCACATTGGAGATTAGAAAACTATGAATTTCAGGCTTTGAAAAATCAAAATTATACGTCCCCCAAAGTGGTCGATCTGCCTTCTTCGAATCATGAGGTTCATAGAGAGGTGTACCGTCAAATCTCCCTAATCCATGGGCATCTCTGCAAAAATGTACTGGCACCCAATCAAGGATGACTCCGATTCCCCTTTGATGGCATTGATCAATGAAATACATGAAATCTTCAGGTGTCCCTTGCTTGCTAGAAATCGAGTAAAATCCTGTCAGTTGGTAGCCCCACGACTTATCAAGCGGATGCTCCATAACTGGCATTAACTCGATATGTGTGAATCCATGATCAATGACATAATCAATTAATTCCTCTGCCAACTCCCGGTATGTATAAAGTGTGTCATCTGCTTTTTTCCTCCAGGATGCTGGATGACATTCATAGATAAGCATTTGAGTATAATAGGACGTTGCTTTTTCCCTTCGAACAAGCCACTCATTATCATTCCATTCGTATTGATCGAGCCTTTTAACAACTGAAGCTGTATTTGGCCGAACTTCTGAATAAAAAGCATATGGATCTGCTTTAAGTTTTTTCTCACCATTAGCAGTTGTAATTTCATACTTGTATATTTCACCCTGCTCCATTTCTGGAATGAACACGACCCAAACTCCGGAATGAATGATTCGTTCCATAATGTGTTGACTACCATTCCAGTTATTAAAATTACCCACTACCGCAACTTGTTTTGCATGTGGAGCCCATACTGAAAATCGAACACCCTTTGTACCTTTGTATGTAATCAAATGGGCCCCAAGCATTTTGTAACTCTCAAACAATGTTCCCTCATGAAATAAATACAATTCAAAATCACTAGGGAACAGATTGCTATTCTCACTAACTACAACATTCACAATGACACCTCATTTTTAAAAAACATCTGTTAATAATCTATTATTCAAGTTTCATAATTTAATGACATTTATTCATTGATAAATAATATTTCTTAATTTCTGATTAATAAAAATTATTAAAAAGTATTATTTATAATTATGTATTTTTCAACGTTATATTTGAAATCGCTTACAAAATAATATATAAATACCGAGTGGTATCTAATTTAGATTTTATGTTGTCATTATTTTAAAATAATTTCCTGAGACTTAAGGTTGAAAGAACATTATTATTGCAGAAAACTTCCTTCGCATAAAAAAAGAGGCTAAAAGAATTAGCCTCATTTTATGTTATTGCTTTTTTAGTATTTACTTTTCCCATCCGCTCCATAAATATATAGGCCAGAGAGACAGACCAAGCAAGTGGCGTATTGCCATTTGGGACATTTGCTCCACCAATATATAATTCTGGAACCTCCCAATTCTCTGGAATAATATTTGCTGTTTTTTCTATATAATGGATTGCTTGATTAACTTGCCCTACTTCTAAATAGCAAAGACCTAGCCATGGTAATCCGAAGCACCATTCCGCTTCACTTCCTTGATTATAATATTGATCATGTTCATAGCGAATAACCCCATGCTTACGTTCTAACTTATTCGATACATTTCCGATAATTTTTAATGCCGTTTTCCGATCTACAACTCGATAAGGATAAATGAGGGAAAGCAGAGCCAAATCAGTATCCTTTGTTTCACTTTCTCTTGGGAGCAGGAATCTTAACGTTTCCTCTCCCTTTCGAATTAGTTCTTCTTTTACATTCACAAGGATTTTCACTGCATGCAATCCTGCAACACATGCACCAATACTCGATGCGTGAAGCTCCATATTTTCCTCCCACATGCCATTATCTTTTGCCTGCCAATATTGCAGACATTCGAGATAGTCTACTAACTTTTGGACAATTTCCAAGTCTTTTTCATCACGAATGACCCTTTGACCTGAACGATATCCCTCACCAACACCCCATAAAAACGCTCCAATCGCATCGTTTTGAGCATGGCCCCACTCTACATGCATTTCTTTTAAATCGGTTGAATAACGAGAATGAATATACTCAAATAAGTATATTGGTGGCTGAAACCGATGAATATCTATTTTCCATTCATATGCTTTAAATAAGTCAAACAAGGCATGATATGCCTTTTCATAGTGTTCCGATGGACTTTGGATAAATGGAAGCACTGTATATACAATATCCCGAATCCATACAAAGCGATAATCCTCGGAGAGACTTGCAGTATAAGCACCGTTAGGCAACCGCATACGGTCAAGAACTTCAAGAGCTTTTTCTGTTTTCATAGTTAAACACCCCTATAGCATTTTTTTCATTCCATTATTGACAGTGTCATCTTTGATATTGCTAGGCTAGGGTTTAATGGGAGATAGCGCTTACTTTACCTTTATAGTATGTTTGTTTGATAGAATGTGACAATCCTGAGCAACTGAGAGCTAACCATAAAAAAAAGCAAAAGACAGATAGTAATGTCTTTTGCTGAATGAAGATCAAATGCGCCTTGGCGTATTTGCGCCCAGATTTTTTCGAGCTTGCTCGAAAAGCTTCCTTTAAAAATCTGAGGCATCCACCGGAGGCTTTAACTTTATTCAGTCAGGGTTTGAACCCCCACTGAATTGGATACTGATTTGCATTCATCCCACCACTTATAGAAGTGGGAGACTTCTGCTGAATAAAGTTAAAATATACTCAAGTCCCATTCCCTTGATAATTGCTTTAAAAGCATGGTGCCTGCAGTGCTGTTGCCATTTGAGTCGATTGCTGGAGAAAACACAGCAATTCCACATCCTTTACGAAAAGCTTGTTCATCGGAATGCCATTTTGGAGGTACGGCTGCTAAGATTCCACCAGACACACCACTTTTTGCTGGGATCCCGACATGTGCTGCGAAATCACCAGATGAGTTATACATTCCACAGGTTACCATTAATACTTTCGCAACCCTGGCAATTTCCTTTGAAAAAATTTGTTTTTTGGAAATTGGATCGAAGCCATCATACGCAATGACTAAACCTATTTTTGCAAGGTCTTGAAGGGAAATTGATATCGAGCATTGGCGAATATAAATCTCTAAAGCCTCTTCGACCTCCAGTTCCAATTGGTTCGATTCAGCAAGATAATAGGCAAGAGCCCGATTACGGTGAGCAGTTTTCCACTCAGACTCGTAAACCTCCACATCCATATATAGCCGTTTCCCAATGAACTTTTCCAAAAAGGCAAGTAAGTTATCATATTTTGCTGGGATATTCTCACCAGGTAAAATTGCAGAAACTGTAATAGCTCCTGCATTAATTAACGGATTAAAAGGCTTATTAGGACGATGAATCTCAAAGGGAATTATTGAATTAAATGCTTCGCCAGTCGGCTCAACATTCACTTTATCCAATACATAATCCAACCCATGATGATCACAAGCTGCGATAAAACTTAAGATTTTCGAAACACTTTGCAATGTAAATTCTACATTTACATCACCAACCTCATACAATTCTCCTTCATGATCCATAATGCATATTCCTAATTGATTAGGGTCTTGATTCGCTAGTGCTGGTATGTATTTAGCTGTTGCACCTAGGATTGTATGAGAGCGATTATCTTCAATCCAGGACTCAAGCTGCTCTAAAATTTTCGGATTCTTCATAACTGCTACCCCTTCACATTGTTATTCCGTTCTATCATGGAAGAACGAATTGAAAATGTCAATGTGGAAGAAAAAAACGGGGAATCTACTAATAGATCACCCCATTTTCAGAATGTTACTTTATATACTCATGACTCACTAATTGAGCATTGATCACTTCTGTTGGAATTTCGAATGAAACAGCCCCCATATATCCTGGTGCTACTTCATATTCATCAAATGAAATCATCAGTTTGCCATTATTATTGATATAGAAACTTTGATCCTTTGCGATGGATTTAAAATCTTCATCATCCATCATTTCAAGTCCGGCCCCTTTGACCCAATAAATCTTATTTGGATCTGCCTTCATTTGTGCAAGCATTTGTTCTTTAATATTTTCACTAATCACATTCACATATTGGTCATCCTTGAACAAGCTTGGTAATGTGAGCAATACTTGATTTTTCTTATCAATCGTATCAAATTGAACGACTTCGTTGGCAGTTGCAGCCGTATGGACAACTGTCCTTTTAATTGTAAGCAATTTATCATTATCGACTAATACCTGATAGTCACTATCGATACCAATATTTCCTCCATCTTTCGCTTTTAATTCTTCCATGTCCTTCATAAATTGGTCATAGAGCTGTTGATTTTCTTTCAAATATTTTTCATTAAGTGTTGCTTGAAGCTCTTCATTTTCCAAATTTGTAATCTCTGGTACCTTCACATCTGCATGGAAGCGTTCTTCATCAATTGTAAAATTCACTAAGTTTACAATTTTCACCATACCTGGAACATTTGCCATCGCATTCGCAAATGATGGACTTACATTAACTGCTGAAATAAATATAATAGCTGCAGCAGCAATTCCTGAAACCCATTTCAATCCCGGACCTTTTTTTCGCAACTTTTGGGATAATGCCTTATTAACTACCTGATCTAGTTCTTTAGGAATCGGAATTTGCTTGTACTCATTTTTCAACTTTTCCATATCATTCATGTTCTATTTCTCCTTCTTCCAAATTAATCCGAAGCATTTCCAAAGCCCGATAAAGCCGCGTTTTAATCGTGTTCACTGATAGATCTAACACAGCTGCAATTTCCTCTAGCTTCAAATCATCAAAAAATCGAAAACCAACTACCTCTCGATACTTTATGGGCAAATGCTCATATGCTTGTTCTAAATCAAGATTATGAATATCCATGTCAACAACAGATGCATGAATCTCTAACCATTCATCCCCAACCAACTGAATTCGCTTATTCTTTCTTAAAAAATCCAATGAAGTGTTAACGACAATTCGATAAAACCAACTTTTCATAGAAGGTTGTTTTTGAATTGATTTCAGTGATTTTAAACCCTTGTAAATTGAGTCCTGGACTATATCTAACGCATCTTGTTCATTCTTAACGTAGCTATATGCTAGTCGATAGACACTTTCTTTATGTTCCAACACAAATTGTGTAAATAATTCACGTGATTCTTTTTGAGACATTTCATGTTAACTCCAATCTGGTACGCGTAACCAAATAATCTTACAGTAATAAGACGGATGAGTGTGGGAAAAAGTTTGTGAGGGTTATGTTTATTTTTTGAGGTAAGTAAAAAAGCCTATCTGAACCAAGTCCAGTAGGCTTTCCTATAAGTATAAATTATCGAATTGTTTTTAATGCAGTACTCCAAGAAATAACTTGGTCAAGCATTAAATTCATATTATCAAGGTGTAAATCTTGAGGTTTGAATGTAGCACCATTTTCAAAATCAGTGAATAATGACAATGTAGGATGTGTGCGAACATCAGCAATCATCAATTCTCCCAGGATTCCACGTAAATGCTCAGCAGCACGTGCGCCACCTGTTGATCCGTAACTTACAATCCCTGCAGCTTTGTTATTCCAAGCCTCACGAGCTAAGTCTAATGCATTTTTTAAAGCACCTGTAATACTATGATTATATTCTTGAACGATGAATACAAATCCATCTAAGCTAGCAAGCTTTTCATTCCATGTAGCAATTCCTGGTGCATCTGCTTCACCTAGGAATGGTAATTTGAAATCAGCAATATCAACGATTTCATAATTAGCATCTCCACGTTTATCAGCAATGCTCTTTACCCATTCTCCAACTTGTGGGCTTAGGCGTCCTTGACGTGTGCTCCCTAAAATAATACCAATATTTAACTTTTCTGTCATGATCTGTTCCTCCTTGGTTGTTTTACCAAATAATTTATCTAAAAAACCCATTACTTCTCCACCTTACCTTGCTGGTGTAAATTTTCTTACTATACCTTCAAATTAATTATCTCGTTAATAATTATCTTAAAGACAAGATAATAATATAACAAAGAATTTATATTGTCAACATACGTGGCTATAAACTTCATTTATTAATTTGATTTGTTTGTTTGACATCACTCAATTCTTTTGTGGAGTGTCTTCGAATCGCCAAAATCATCTCCGCAAGAAAATACAATGCTACCGTCGGCCAAACTAATAACCAATACTGATCAATCCTTTCATACATAGAGATCATTCCAGGATGTACGATTTTTACACATAAAAGGGACAGAAATATCCAACATATCGAGAAAGGCAAACAAATATGACCATGTAACTGCAAAGGAAGATTTGAGTAATCCCACCACTTTCGTTGGAAAAACTTTAGCAGTAAGAGGCCACTTACATACTCCACCAAGGTTGGTATGAAAAAACATAAAAAAATAACTGTAGTTAAGTGCATATTTTGGTTGATTAAATATACTAAGATAACAGGAGCAAATCCATACATTGGTTTAAATGGACCTAGAAAGAAATTAGGTTTGAAAAATTTTTTAGTTGTTGCAAAGCTATATATATTTTCAAGCAGCCATCCTATAAAGGAGTAGATTATAAAATAAAAAATGACTTCCCTAAATGTTTCAACACTTACTAGCACAAAACTTGTATGCATGCTACCCATCCTTTATTGCTATGCTAGGAATTGATTTCCATTTTAGAATTGACAAAGTTACATACAAATATACTTATATCCTAATTCTTGTTAATGTATGAAAATAAAATTTGCTATATTTTTAGTAGTATTTTATAATACCATTATTAAGAAGGGGGTTGAGTGAAATGATAGCTGAGCTTAGGAAAATAGGGATGTCTGACCTTGAAGCAAGATGCTACCTAACATTACATGAGGAAACTAACTTATCGGGATATGAGGTCGCAAAAAGGGTTTCCGTATCTAGAACGAATGTATATGCAGCTCTAAGATCATTAACAGATAAGGGAATTTGTAGGGTCATCGAAACAGAGCCTATTCTATATGATGCTGTTCCAATTGACCAATTGATTAAGCTTATGAAAAGTGATTTTGAGCAAACATCAAAAAATCTTCTAGAACAATTAAAACCCACCCCACAAATTAGCAATTCCTTTTATAGCTGGCGTGGAACCGAAGAAATACAACTTGCGATCCGTCGGCTTATTGCAAATGCAAAAAAGACAATTGTAGTAGATATATGGTCTGAGGATTTGCATTGGGTCGAGGGTTCACTCTTAGAAGCTGAAAAGCTTGGAGTATCAATTACAGTTGTATCGATTGGTGAAGCTTATACAACATTGAAAAATGTAATAAGTCATCATCGAAGTGAATATTGGAATGAGTTTAAATCACGTAAATTCTCGATTTTATGTGATTTCGAATCAGCATTATTGGGTAGCTTCGGAGAGTCTTACAAACTTACTGCTATTGAAACAAATCACCCATCACTAATAGAGCTACTTCAAAATGGATTTTACCATGATCTAGTGATGGAAACGATAGTACATGATTTTAAAGATGAAATCGTCAAAAAGTATGGGGAGAATTATGAGACGATCCTTCTTCCTTTCAAAGAATACTTTAATGAAAATTAAAGTATTTTTTTCGAAAAACATTGTAGTGGTATTTATAAATACAACTTATATAAAGAGGAGATATTAATGAAAAATCCAGACTTTGTATTTGATCAACAATGGAATCCTAATCGCTGGTGGGCTCTTGTTATTCTTTTATTAGGAAATTTCATGGTAATCCTAGATACATTCATCGTAAATGTTGCTCTCCCTACTATTCAGGGGCAATTACACGCAAATGAATCCCAAATACAATTGGTTGTAGCCGTATACGTTCTTGCTTATGCGGTGCTATTGATTATTGGTGCACGACTTGGGGATTGGCTCGGAAGAAAGCAAATGTTCATTTCTGGAATGGTTATTTTTACATTCGCTTCCGCCTTATGTGGGATAGCTATTGAGACAAATTTTCTGATTGTTGCCCGAGTTATCCAAGGAATGGGTGCAGCTATCTTGATTCCACAAGTATTATCCATCATTCAAGTTATTTTTCCACCTGATGAACGAGGAAGAGCGATTGGGCTTTATGGTGCGATAAGCGGGCTAGCTCTAATCGCAGGGCAAATATTCGGAGGGTTGTTGATTCATTTTAATATTTTTGGACTTGGCTGGCGCTCTGTTTTTCTGATCAATGTTCCTGTTGGGATCATCTCGATTATTTGTATCCTCCCATTAATTAAAGACATTCGAACTAGAGATAACGCTGCGATTGATAGCGTGGGGAGTATTATGCTAACAAGTAGCCTGATTCTCCTAGTCTACCCATTAATCATTGGACGAGAAGTAGGCTGGCCAATCTGGATTTTCTGTATGCTTGTCGGTTCAGCTGCTATCTTTGGTACTTTTATATATCATCAGAAAAAGATAATAAAAGCTAATCGCACTCCGTTAATCCCATTATCTATTTTTCGGCAATCTATTTTTACTATTGGTGTACTTACCATTTTCATGTTTCAAATTGCTAATAGCGGCTTCTTTTTAGTGACATCATTATTTTTACAAAATGGTTTATCCATTTCCGCAATGCAGTCTGCACTCGCTTTCGCTCCGATTGGAGTAGGCTTCTTCCTCGGTTCCTTGTATGGTCCAAAATGGGCTAAGCAGAATGCACATGTGTTGAAAATAGGAGCTTGGGGGCTGGTTTTGGGTTTCTCTATTGTAACTATAGTATTGATGACAGTTGACGCGTTACAGTGGCAAACGTTTGTTATTCCTTTTTTTGTTATCGGTTTGGGACAGGGATTAATAGGTGCACCTTTGATGGGGGTCATTATGTCTGGTGTTGGCAAGGAATATGCAGGTTCAGCATCCGGGGTTATAAGTACATTCATGCAAATTGCAAATACTCTTGGGGTCGCGATTATTGGAACGATTTTCTTTTCAATCCTACAAACAACATCCTATAATTATGCTTTTGTAATATCGATCACTATTAGCATCGGGTTTGGGGTTGTAATCTTAACCTTGCTTCATCGTTTACAAGGCAAGAGGATTTATGCGATTCAAAAGATATGAATAATGTAAAGTGCTGGTGAGTATCGAAAAAGCAGGTCAGCGAATCCTAGGTTTTTACATTCGGTGAGGCGATTCAGCACTTTGCACACCGCCTCCCAACTTTTTACCTCCAGAGTGATGATTATAAAATTTATGCATCATCTGTATCAGTTTCTAAATAACTTCCTCTTCACCTTTTTCATCAATAAATACATAAAATTAAGCGCCGGAGCAGGGTCATCAAAACTCCAAATTGCCGGGGCTTTTTTAGCAAAATAAGACGTGAAAATTTGCGTTGCACTTAACTGCTTAGTCTTAACATATTCCCGAGCTGAAAGCATGTCCTCAAATAAATAGATAAATACTCTTCCAATGTCATGCTTAATTGATTTACTACCTATATCCTTGCCCGTTAACTCGTTATACGCAAGGAGAGGAAAGTTCATCCCGCATTTTTCAAGCAATGTGTTCAACGTTGTTGTTCTAGCGTTCACTTCGATCAAGTAAAATTTGCCCGTCTTTTCATCCTTCTTAAATTCTATTTCTGCAAAACCTTTATAACCAATTGATTCTAAAAAAGGCGCTCCAATATCATAGAGTTCCTGTACATATTTCTGCTTTGTATATGTGGAAGCACCGAAATTAATCGGATATTGTCTTAGCTTTTGACATGTTAACCAATGGGTAACCTTGGAATTTTGATCTAGATAAGCATCAAACGTATATACATGATCATCAAATCCTGGGATTATCCTTTGTACGATAACCTCAAGATTTTCATTATTTGCTTTACTAATAGCTTGTTTTAGTTCATATTCGTTATAGCATTTAAACATCTTGACCCTGAATTTTGATACAAATGAAGGTGAATCTGTCGGCTTAACTATACACGGAAAACCTATTTCATGTATTGCTTGGTCTTCAAAATTTGGATCAGACGAACTTAGGGTTTCTGGTACTAATACGCCGTGTTTGACAGCCAAGCTATGAAGAAATTCCTTATCCATAATCTTGCTCCAAAATCCTTGGTTCGTCATATTAATCAAGTAGTATTTTTTCAGTTCGTCTAGGTGATTATCGATGAATTCTACATAAGGGTCTGCACATGGGAACAATACTGGTTTATCAACCTGTTTTTTCGCATATTCAATTAAAAATGTTAATAGTTCGGCTTCTCTCTTTTTATAATGTGGAACGATTACCTGTTCCTTTAAATATTTTGATTTAGACGCATATGTATTTTCTGTAGAATAATCCATTGCAACTGTATGTACATTGTTAGCACCAAGACATCTAATGACACTTAGACCAATATAATAATTCGAACCAAGGATTACGGCTTTACTGTTCATATGGTAACTCCTAAAATTTAATTTTTGGATCTGTATACAATGAAAATACCACATCTAAATTGACTGTGGTAGAAAAAATTAACAAAAGGGCATGTACACACCCTTTTGTACATGCCTTCATAATTAAGTCTGAAATTACTCTGTTTTGAGTTACCCAATCGGATATGTTAATCCCCAGTCACTGCAAAAAGCTTGATTCTGTCTCCAATTTCATCACGAACCCTTTGGAAAACTGCCCACTTTTCTACTTCGCTCCCTTGTGCTTTCGCAGGGTCATCAAAGCCCCAATGATCACGTTTCACATGTGGTGGTGTTATCGGACATTTGTCTGCAGCGTCACCACAAAGAGTCACCACGAAATCTGCATTGTTAAGGATATCAGGGTCAATAATATCTGAAGTTTGATTCGAAATATCAATACCCACTTCATTCATTGCTCTCACTGCATTTGGATTTAACCCATGAGCTTCAATTCCTGCACTCCGAACTTCCCACGCATCACCCAAATAATACTTCGCCCACCCTTCAGCCATTTGGCTTCTACATGAGTTCCCTGTACATAAAAAGTAGATTGTTTTTTTAGACATAAACATTCACCTCAATTAAATAATTAATAACCAAATATACAGACCAACCAATGTAATAAACAGTGTTGGAATCGTTAAAATAATGCCTGTTTTAAAATACGTTCCCCAGGAAATCTTCACACCTTTTTGAGACAGAACATGTAGCCATAATAATGTTGCAAGCGAACCGATTGGTGTGATTTTAGGACCTAAATCCGACCCAATTACATTCGAATAAATCAGCGCTTCTTTAATTACACCACTTGTATCAGTATCGGCAATTGCAAGTGCATCAATCATAACAGTCGGTAGGTTATTCATGATGGAAGAAAGGATGGCAGCAATGAATCCCATGCCAACTGTTGCAGCAAATAAGCCTTGGTCCGCGGTTACTTGAATAAGGTCAGCTAAAATATCAGTCAAGCCTTCGTTACGTAACCCATACACAACCACATACATCCCAATTGAGAAAAATACAATTGACCATGGCGCTCCTTTTATAACTGTACGAGTGTTCACCGCAGGACTTCTTCTTGCCATGACAAGGAAAAAGATTGCCACAATACTAGCGATTATTGACACCGGAATACCTGTAAATTCACTTGCGAAGTATCCAATTAGCAGGATTCCAAGCACAGCCCAGGATAACTTGAACATTCTCATATCACGAATGACTTGTACAGGCTTTTTTAACTGTGATAGCTCATAATTCTTTGGTATACTCCTGCGGAAAAACAAGTATAAAACTAGAATGCTTGCAGCTAAAGAAAAGAGGTTCGGTATAATCATTCTCGAAGCATACTCAGCAAATCCTATTCCAAAGAAGTCTGCTGATACAATGTTTACTAAGTTACTCACGACAAGCGGAAGTGAGGTCGTATCCGCAATAAATCCACTTGCCATAATAAATGGAAAGACCATTTTTTCATTAAAATTAAGGTTTCGCACCATTGCAAGCACAATTGGTGTTAGAATGAGAGCCGCACCATCATTGGCAAAAAGAGCTGCAACAACTGCACCTAATAGCGATACAAAGACAAACATTCGCACTCCATTACCTTTTGCAGCCCTTGCCATATGTAATGCTGCCCACTCAAAAAATCCAATTTCATCTAAAATTAAAGAAATAATGATAATTGCGATGAATGTCAATGTTGCATTCCAAACGATCGATGTTACGTCTAGAACGTCTTTAAAATCTACTACTCCTACCATTAACGCAAGAATCGCTCCACCACAAGCGGACCAGCCTATTGATAATCCTTTCGGCTGCCAAATTACTAAAATAAGTGTTAATAAAAATATCGTTGATGCTAAAATGACTGAAAACAATGTGTTACCCCCAATTACTCATTAGTAAATTTGGCATTCGCCACCCCTTATTGTGAGGCGCGTTTTATCGCCTGATAGCTTTAAGTTTAACGCGACTTGTTCTAATTCGAAAGTTAATTTTCTCATGAATGCACCTCCGTTACCATATAAGTATCCGCTTAAATAATAGTTTACATATATATTAAACTCAAGTTTTTTTGTTGTAATGTAAAAATGACCGGGAATTTAGTTTCCCAGTCACTTTTCCAATATGCTATATAGTTAATTTCGGCTAAATAGAAAACAAAGAATGTCTTTATTCGTATAAAAAAATTACTACTTTCACCAAAAACAATAATGTCTTTGGTGAAAATAGTTAAGTCGTTTCTATTTTATCTTATCGATTAATCCAACGTAACAATGTCTCAACATTCTTTTTACTAATCTTCCCGCCTGTAAAGCGATCAACTTGTCTAAATGGCATATTGATAATAAAGTACACGTTATTTGCCGTTAACGGTTTTCCAATCTTTTTAAAGAAATGATGGAAGAACATAATCGATTTATATAACAGTTTTCCAACCCAATTTTTAGACTGTGCTTGATTAATTGTATCATTCATTCCTAAGTCTTTATGACGATCCCAATGTTTAGGAGGAAGCTTTCTGCCTACTAGTTTTTCAAATTCTGAATCAGGAATATGCTTTACATTTACCTGTGCATAATGTGGAAATTCACTTGTTAAGAATATAGATGGAATAACACCAGCCATCTCAACCGTTTCCTCTAAATGAATCGCTTGAATTGAACTACCTACTTGAATCTTATAGCTTCCACTTTCTATCTCCCAATCCTTACTTTCAGGATTATAGTATGAGAAATCCCGTTTCGTTAACTTTAGTGTCACTCGCTTCGTTTCACCGGGTTCCAAGTAGACTTTATCAAAACCTTTTAATTCTTTTTTTGATCGAAAAATTTTCGAATCTACCTTTTCAATATATAATTGAGCAATTTCTGCTCCAGCCACTTTACCTGTATTTGATATATCAAAACTTACAGTTAGGCCATCTAGCACAAAATCACTATATTTAAAAGTAGTATAAGATAGCCCATACCCGAATGGATAACGCACAGGTACATTTGCCGTTTCAAAGTATCGATAGCCGATGAATAACCCTTCTTTATGTTCACTTGTTGCTTGTTGTCCAGGATAGTACGAGGAAGAAGGAATATCCGTATACATAATCGGGAAGGTCTCGCTTAATTTACCACTTGGATTGTATTTGCCAAGCAATATATCAACAACAGCTTCACCCCCACCTTGGCCAGAAAGGTATGTGTGAAGAATTCCTTGCACATGATCTGCAAATGGTAATTCAAGTGCACCACCACCAGATAAAACAACAATCACATTCTCATTTACCTTAACTAAAGATTCAACGAGTTCTAACTGATTTTGAGCGAGTTTTAAATCTTCTCTATCTACACCTTCTGCTTCTCTGCTTTCATCAAGACCAATAAATATAAGTACTACTTCAGCAAATTCCGCAAGACTTGTTGCTTCTCTCAGCAATTTATTACTTTTTCCTCCCATACGCTTAAATCCTTGTGCGTACCCCACTATATTTAAAGGAGAGTCTTGTAAACTTTCGAGAGGATTACTTAATTTATATGGATTAATTAATGAACTACCCGCTCCTTGATACCTTGGATTTTTTGCAAAATCACCTATTACCGCTACCTTTGTTCCTGTTTTAAGTGGAAGAATGTTATTTTCATTTTTAAGCAGTACCATTGACTGACGGGCAGCTTCAACCGACTTTTTGTAGTGCTCATTATAATCTACTTGTACTGCTTCTTTATCATCTAAACGAACTTTAAATAGTAGCGATAACAATTGATCAACCGCTTCATCTAATATTGATTCTTTTAGTGTTCCTGTATGAATGGCATCAACAATTTCTTTATCTGTAATTCCGTTCGTAGACGGCATTTCTAACTGATTATGAGCTTTTAATCCTGCAACACGGTCATTATTTCCGCCCCAGTCTGTCACCACAACGCCGTCAAATCCCCATTCAGAATACAATATGTCATTAGCTAAATGTTGATTTTCATTGGCAAATTCACCATTTACCATATTATAAGAAGACATCATCGTAAGCGGATTACTCTCTTTTACAACCTTCTCAAATCCCGTTAAATAAATTTCTCTAAGCGAACGTTCGTCTACAATTTCATCAATTGTCATACGCATATGCTCCTGACTGTTCACCGCATAATGCTTAGGACAAGCTGAAATGCCATTAGACTGAATTCCTTTTACCATTTCACTAGCAAGTTCACCAGTAAGATAAGGATCTTCTGAAAAATATTCAAAATTACGTCCACATAATGGATTACGTTTTATATTTAACCCTGGTCCTAGTAAGACACTTACTCCCTCACTACGAGCTTCCTTACCAATATCTTGGCCTACATCAAATAGAAGTGACTTATCCCAGCTATTTGCTAGTGTTGCTGCCGTTGGGTAACAAGTCGCTGGTAAACTTTTGTTTAATCCAAGATGATCCGCTTTCCCACCTTGTTTACGCAGTCCATGTGGCCCATCGGTTAGCATAATAGATGGAATTCCAAGGCGTTCAATTGCCTTGGTGTTCCAAAAGTTTTGTCCAGACATGAGAGAAGCCTTCTCTTCTAATGTCATTTGTTTAATTAAATCCTGATGATTCATTCTACACCGCCACACTTTTCTAGGTAGTAAGAAAAGCGGACATAGTCCGCCTTCTCTCTCTATATATAAAAATTGATTTTAGTTAAAAAGGTACGTTTTTAATGTTGCATATAATGAATTATGCATGCTATTTCGAAGTCCAACTGTAATCGCTTCTGGATGCTCTTCGTATGCTTTTTCTAATCGTTTTTTGTTTGTTGGAACTGACATAATATCTAACATTAAATCATT
Source organism: Fredinandcohnia quinoae (assembly GCF_022427965.1). Classification (GTDB taxonomy): domain Bacteria; phylum Bacillota; class Bacilli; order Bacillales; family Bacillaceae_L; genus Ferdinandcohnia; species Ferdinandcohnia quinoae. The sequence goes on from NZ_JAKTTI010000029.1 coordinate 39,587, forward strand.
ACCAGACGTAATGGCTTTTTGTGATTCCATAAATCCGAATACCGCATCTGAAGATACTACACCTTCAAAGCCCCACTCATCTCTTAAAATTCCATTTAATAATTCTGGATTTGCCCATTTTCCATCAATGTAAGAGAAACTAGACATTGCACCAGTTACATCAGCTTCTTTCACAGTCATTTCAAAGGGACGCAGGTAAATTTCACGCATCGCTTGTTCATTAGACCATACTAGAATTCCTGAACGTGCATTTGTTTCTTGGTCATTCATGACAAAGTGTTTCATGAATACGATCACATCCTGGTCCTCTGCACCTTTCGTCATACTAGCACCGATCATACCGTTTAAAACAGGGTCTTCTGACATATATTCAAAGTTTCTTCCACCTTGTGCTGTACGGTGTATATTAAGACCTGGTGCGTACCATCCATGAATTCCATAAGCTTTTGCTTCTTTCCCAACAACTTCACCCATCTCATATGCTAAATCTTTATTCCAAGTTGATGCAATTACGATTTCAGTCGGATAAGCACCGGCTTCAAATTTCTTGAAGAAGAAACTAAATCCTGCCGGTCCATCCATTAATACTGTACTTGGAATACCTAGCTCATCGATAGCACCTGTGTGATAAGCACCTTCTGATACAAAATCGATCATTTGATCTACCGTTAACTGGTCTAAGAATTCATTCCACTTAGGATCATCGTACTCTAATCCTTTTAAATCTTCTAATTTAAGTCCATTTTCAGCACCAGTCTTAGGCATTACCAGATCATCATTGAACTCATGACCTTGTACTCGTTCAATCACTTTACTTGACGTAACTTTTGAATCATCTTTATCTGATGGATACGTTCCATCCCAATCATTACGTGAAAGAACCGTTAATTCGTTTTCTGATTGAGTAAAACGATTCTTATACTCTGTTCCTGTGTCAGCATCTGTTTTATACACAATATCTTTCGATAATTCAAAGTTCAGTGTACGATCAATTTCATGAACATTTTTACCAAGTTTAATTTGGTATGTTCCTTTTTCTAAAATATAGTTCTCATTCTCCATATCATAAGAAGCCATATCTCTTGTATCATACGTAATCGTTAAACTTTGAGACTCTCCTGGTTCTAGTGACTTCGTTTTTGCAAATGTAGCCAAGTTAATCGCAGACTTTTCAATTCCTCCTGGTGTATAAGGTGCAGAATAGTATACTTGAACTACATCTTTACCCGCTACTTTACCGGTATTTTTCACTTCTACTTGTAATTCAATAGAATCATTATTAAATTGTTGACTCACTACATTCCAATCAAATGTTGTATAACTTAGACCAGAACCAAAAGGAAATTGAACCGTTTGTTTGTATCCTTCTTCATTTCCTTGATAGTAAGTTTCATAGAATCTGTAGCCTACATAAATTCCTTCTTCATAATTAATATAAGCTTTATCTAAATTCTCATATTGATAGTCTCCGAAATTCTCACTCGCTGGTGAGGACTCAACATCATAGACATACGTATCAGTAATACGTCCAGAAGGATTTATTTCTCCTGATAAAACTTTAGCAAGTGCATTCGTTCCAAATGGTCCAGGTGTACCAACCCAAAGAACAGACTGAATACTTGGAAATTCATCAACAAATCCTAATTCTAAAGTATTTCCAGCATTTACGATGATTGTAACATTACTGAAGTTACTCGCTACTCTTTCAATTAAATCATGCATTTCATCTGATAACTTTAATTGGTCGCTACTTACATCTGATGCTTCTACAGCTTCACTTTGAATAATAATCATCGCATTATCAGAGTACTCTTTTGCTTGAGAGAGTACAGCTTCCGTTACTTCTGGTTCACCAGCAGCCCCATCCTTACTTAGCATGCCTTTAATTACTTGAACAAGGCCAGTTTCAGATTTACCTGTCGCTCCTTTTAATTCTGGTAATCCCGCATAATAGTCATATAATTCCTGATTATATTTAATTCCTGCTTGTTTGAGAGCATCAAATAAATTTACAGCACGAGTTTGATCTGAAGCACCAGAACCACCCCCACCGTATTTAAAACTAAATGCAGTCGAACCAAAGACATTGATTTTTTTATCTGTTAATGGCAGTGAATTATTTTCATTTTTTAATAATACCAATCCTTCGTTTGCAATTTCTTCTGCAACAGCATCAGCGGCTTCTCTGGCTTTAACCCCTTCTGCGCTTGTTGTATCAATCGTTATATGTTTACCCGTCATGTTCTCAACTAAGCTTGAAACAGTCGGCCCTATCATTACACCAGCAATTAGTAAAAGTGCAGCAACAACCGACCAGCCCGCGATACGTCTTGGTCTATTTTTTATTTTTTTATACATTTTAGTTTCTTTTTTTGCGGCTTTTCGTTCCTTACGACTTAAAGCTTTCAATTCTTCTTTTCTTTGCTGTTTCTGCTCTTTTCGCAAATGTTTATCGCTTTCAACTGCTGCCTTGCGTTCTGCTTCTGGCAAAGCAGCAATTTCTTGCTTTCTCTCTTTACGCTTTACCTTATCTTCCCTCACTAGTTGTAGAATTTCTTGTTTTTTAGCTTTTTTCTTTTTTAAATTATCAAGCATAGTGATCCCCCTACTATTCAATTGGATAGCGTTTTCATTTTTCTCTACCTGTTAACTTAAATATAAATTTTTACTCCACCGAATACATTCCATTATTTAAGAAATGGTGTTCCGATTATTGACTTTTATAACAAAAGCGCAAGCGCCTTGCTGAGCCCCGACAAGCAAATGTTCTGTGGCAATAAAAGTCGCTCTTTGACTTTTCTTGACACAGGTTATTTGACCTCGAGGGGCTAGGCGCTGGAGCTAGACTTAGATACACCACATTCAGAGATGTCCACTGCAAAAAAGATTTCCTAAAAAAATATAGGCATTGCCATAATCAATGGCAATGCCTACTTTGAAGTCGTTATCAATTTGTTCAGTAACGACGCTTTATTTCAATCAATTGTATTTCATGAGGCTGTAAAACCGTTTCCAATAAATAATTATTATGTACGGAAATATCCTGTATTTTAATTCCTGGTTCCGCCCTGCCTTTCATATAGTTGATTACATCATTATCCATAACCTTCGGCGCTCCGATATCTACCCATGCATCGAATGAAGACCCCTGCTGTCTGTTCACATATTGCTTCTTAATTGTATACTCACCTTGCAAGCCCTCTATAGTCAATTGAATTGATTTTACACATTCGTTTTCAAAAACCTTATAACGGCTGGTTGGTGACAGTTGTGAATAATCAAATTTTCTGTATAAATGATTAGGATGGCTGTAATTGAATAGGAGGACCTGATAATCTTCGCCTCTTTTTGTTACAATCATATCATCTTCTCTTGAAACTAGATCTTCCCCTAGCTTGCTTAAGAAGTAGAATGCATGATACCCAGCCTTCTTGATACCGTTATATGTCATCAGACCAAACCCTCCATGGAAGAGTGGCTGCTCCAATCGAAACTCATCAAATATATCTGTAAATGTCCAAAAACCCATCCCTGTCACTTTTTCATTGTTTTCAAGGGCATTTTTAATGATAAATGCTGCCATATAACAAGTGTCATGTACCATGTCCCTACTATCGGAATTCGCATTCCATTCCGTTATCCAGAGTTCTTTATTAAGGGAAGCCAAACCTCTGCTCTTATCAATGATATGATCAATACAAACCGAGAGATTATGTTCATCACCAAGCATGATGCCACCAGATTCAGCTAGCTTTTGTATTGCATTTCCTTCTAAACTAATTTCATTCAATGTTAATAAGGGTTCTACTTCAGGCAAAAAATTTCGAGATAGATTGTACACATGAAAAGAAAAAAAGTCCACGCCGATCTTTTCATTTTCCGCGAATGCATCAAATTCATCTAACCAATTTTGCTGCTCTGAAAAATCAATGGTACCAAACCCACCTACTTTAATTTCAGAATCAATTGTTTTAATACATCTATAGCTCTCGGTATAAAATGTAAAGAACTCCTGTCTTGTACCACTCCAAAAATATTGAACTTCCGGTTCGTTCCAGAACTCAAAATACCATGTTCTAACTTCTTGTAGTCCATATCGATTAATCAAATGCTTGAAAAAGGCATCCAATAATTCCAGCCATCTGCTCATATTCTTTGGAGGTGATACAAAGGCATCCCACCAAAATATCTTATTTTCAGAACTTGCTAAACCTCTAGGCATAAAACCAATTTCAATAAAAGGCTTTAAACCGGTATCTAGCAAATTATCCAAAAGTGAGTCAATATGATTAAAATTAAAATAATAAGACCCATCCGTTTTCTGATTATATACTAAGAGCTGGTCTGAAAATATCCCATGAAAACGAATGAATTCAAAGCCGATTTCTCCTTGAATCTGCTTTAGTTGATCATGAAAGTCTTTTCTCAAAGCATGAGGGGCATATCCAAAAGTAATCAATTTGGTGAAAGCACGATTAATCTTATTCATAGGCTTTGCAACATCAACAGTTGCTCTTTTCCCTTTTTTCATCTCGAACTCGCTTATGTTTTTTCGTTCGAGATATTTGAATAGATTAACAAAAGACTCTTTACTATTAATACTCAAATAATCCTTTGTGATACCCTTCTCAAGCTCGATCCGAAAATGTTCCCGATACTGCATGGGTGTTATTCCTAGTACTTCCTTAAAGACCCGGTAATAGGCTTTGTTGTCAGGGAAACCAAATTTTAAAGCTATCTCCGTAACTGTTTCATCTGTTGTTCTTAATGCAAACAATGATTTGTTTAAACGCAGATTATCTAAGTATTTTTTTAGAGATACCCCTACATTCGATTTGAAATATCTTGACAGGTACTGTGGATTTAAAGAGAACTCTTTTGCAATATCCTGTAATCCAAGGTACGTTTCTAGACAATGACTATTCATAAACTGGAGTATTTCTACCAGCCTTTGATCATTTTCAATTTGCTTATTCTTTATTTGTGTTGGTACTTCAAAATGCTCTAGAAGAATAACAACAAGATCTAATAACATCGTCTTAATTTTGAGATGATAAAGCTTTTTCCTATTCAAAACAAGGTCCATCATATTGGCTAAAATATATTTTATTTCATCTATGACAGACATAGATTCAGCTACAACTTCTCGTGAGTTTAAATAGAATCTTTTTTGTTCAATATCAATACCCAGCTGTTTAAAATACCTGCTTTCAAATTGCAGTGCTAATACATTTGTTTTCCCAAAATCTATCCTAGAATTAATAAAGTGTAGTTCATTTCTATTTATAAGGAAAATATCTCCCATTCCCAGTTGGTAATCATCCTGATTAACTCGGATTTCCAAATCACCTTCTAGCACAAAAAGGATTTCAGTCGCTTCATGCCAATGATAAGGGAAACGTTCTACAGTATGTGTGAAAATATTAATTGGCAAATCAACCTGATAATCAATCTGCTCATATTCGTATCGCATGCTCCCCCATCCTTTATCTATAATTATCAAAACTTTAGCTTAATAAAGCTGAAAAATTTGGGACTGATAGCTGCCATATTAATTGTTGCCAAATTATTTAAACCATCCCTTTTTCTTAAACCAGAGAAGCATGGCTACTCCAATTACCCCCATTACCCCAAGAGAAACAAAATAACCATATTTCCATGTTAATTCAGGTAGATATTCAAAATTCATTCCATATATTCCTGCGATGAACGTTAACGGAGCAAATATAGACGTAATAATCGTAAGTACTTTCATCACATTATTTGTTTGATGTGCATTCAATGAAAGATAGCTGTCTCGGATATCGGCGGTAACTTCACGATTGGCCATTATCATTTCCGATAGTTTTAAAAGATGATCATAAATATCGGAAAAATACTCTCTTCTCTCCTTAACCCCCGTCAAATGTTGTGAATTTAACATTCGATAGAGTAGGTCTCGCATCGGATGAACTGTGTGTCTTAAATTTAACAGCAAGTACCTCGTATCAAATAATTCATTCAGTAATTGGTTCATTGATTTTTTCTGTGTATTATCTTCAATTTTGTCTAAATCATCTTCAATTTTATATATAAGCGGAAAGTAATTATCAACTATCTTGTCTAAAATTTGATAAAAGACATAAAAGGTATCCCATTTCTCAACATTTTTTTGAGACACTAATCGATCCCATACCTGCTTCACTTCCCTTGATGGAGTCCTGTGAAATGTCACAACAAAATTTTCCCCGACAAAAAAATCTAATTCATCTTTAATCATATCATTTTGCTCTTCTCTCACAATATGAGTAACATAAAAACTATGGTCATCATAATAATCTAATTTCGGCCGCTGAAGCCTCTGTACACAGTCTTCAATCGCTAGTGGGTGAAAATGAAAAGTATCCGATAAATGCTGGATCTCCTCTTCTGTTGGTTCATTAAAATCAACCCAAAACCACTTGTATTTAGAAAAATCCGCATTACTTATCGATATATCACTTTCCAGTTGATTTTCATATGTAATCGCAAGGATATTTATCAATTAAGGCACCTTCTTACTAATTACTGTTCATGATTATTATCCTATTTATCTTAACCTGTGTACATTAGTTCATTAGATATTACCCTAAAAAAATACAAAAAGAAAATAACGTGTCCGTAAAAATTTACACATTATTTTCTATATTGACCAGAGGGTCAGCTACTATTTAGTTTGGATTCGTACAACAACCATAATTATTTGAATCCATATTTTCCACATCACTTTTTGTATAAAAGAATTCCCATTCATTACCGTTTGGATCAGTTACCCAAAATTTATCTTGAGTTGCATAGCAGCAAGTGACATCCATCTCTTCACGAGCAAAAAAACCTAACTTTTCCAAACGTTCTTTTTGCTGAACAACCTCACCGAAGTCATTCACCTGAAAGCCAAAATGTCCAACTTGATTTCCTGATACATGCTCCTTCACATTTAAGGTGAAATTCAATCCTGGTTCCTCTAGCAAAAACTTGGCATAATCCGATTTAATTTTGATTGGTTCAATATCAAATACTTTTTTATAGAATTCGATTGATTCATTTAAGTTTGTAACATTAATTCCCACGTGCATTTTCATTGTAATCCCTCCATTTTTTATAATCATATTTTTGAAGCTTAATGCACCCTCTTCACCTCCTTAAAACAAATGATATTATTTGCATTTTGCAACTATTAGAAATGGGGTATTACCCCAATGGAGCACAGCACATACTAGATTTCTCCATTGCATCATTTAATAACCTAATGGATCGTATAACGGTTTCTTTTTCAAACTCATTCATATGCGAAAATACTTCATTTAAAAATGTATTCATCTGTTCATCAATCGAAGTTGCTATAAACTTTCCCTCGGTAGTTAATGAAAGAATATATATCCGTCTGTCATCTGTGTCTGGCGTCTTTTTTACTAATTTCATTTTAACAAGTGACTGCACCTGACGACTAAAGGTTGTAATGTCTGTACCTAATGTCTCAGCTATTTGCTGCATAGATGGATTATGTTGTTGATCAATCTCGTAAAGGATATGGCTTTGAATAAGTGAAATATCACATCCACCAATACTGCAACAATTTTTATTTAAAAACCCGAAACGCCGTGTCATTACCTGAAATATTTCTCGAAGATTTTCCATTATTTACACCTCTCATTTTAATTATATAAAATAATTTGCAAAATGCAACTAATTAAATGAACTTTTTTGAACCAATAAATAAAACTACTTAGTTAAAATCTTCAACAGATGATTTTACTTGTTGATAGTATTCGACTGGAACATCCAACCTAACCAATACTTTTTTTCTCGAATACTAATACCTGATTGACTAGATTTATAATACTTTCTATCTAGCGCTTCGTTTAGTTCTTCTCTAGGTAGTTGAGACTTCCATACATGATACGATTCACCATAACGCATCGAAGCCAGCATCAATGACCCGTCATCTCACTTCCTATTCAATAAAATTATATCCTTGAACAAGTAACCTAAATAAGCGGAGTTTTTTCCGTTAAATGCAAAATGGGGCTCATTTCAGGGTAAATAAGGGAAGGTTTTCCGCTTATGCAAAGCAAAATCCCTAATTTTAATGTATTTCAAGTCAATAGGAGGAATTTCTCCGTTTATTTAACCTATTTTTTATTCTATTTACTTATTAGGGGAACTTTTCTCCGCTATTTATTTGATTTGGTGCTTAATTTGATTCCACTTTTTATCTAATCGGGGTCTTAACCTGCTTCCCAACCGATCAGAGCGAACCTGCTTGATCCAGATGCGGGAATCAACATCAAGAAACTACTTTTCCTATCCTCTTTCATTGTTACGTACTATACGTTCATATTTATTTTTGCTGCGGAAGCTTTTGGATTAAGTGCTGTAGTAATTATTGTAAAGATTAGATCGATGGCTTTTTTCAATTTTCATGCACTCCTTTGTTCATAAGTTCTGTTTACATTGTATAATCAGTTGGGCCACCTAACCATTTAGTAATCTTAACTAACTCTTACACTTTTGTAAGATTAGCGAAACCATGGGGACGGTTCTCCTGGTTCCACTTTGATAGTAAAAAAAGAGGGCTATTCAAAGTCTGTTTTATAAACATTTCAGATAGCCCTCTTTTTTCTAGTTTATATTTAATTTTTAATCGTCTTCAATTTTTCTTGATCTTTGCTAAGAATTACAACTTCATATATATCATCCTGTATTGCTTCCAACGCCTCCTTTGATTGAAGGAAATCCTGGATGGTTTTTTCAATATTCTCCACTACTTCATCCCGATCTGAATCAGTAGATGATAGAGCGGTTCGAACAACTATATAAAACCGTTCCTTTTTATTGGAATAGCCTGTTCCATCCACTTTATACTCGGTTTTGGCCGTTAACCCTTCAGTAATAGTATGATAGAGAGGTAATAATCGCCCTTCTCGTTCTTGTAATTTTGGATCATATAAATAAAATTTAATCTTATAATCATTAAATTGTTCTTGTTGCAATCTCTTTAAAATTCTACTTTTAATATCATCCACACGTTTCTCCGTGTTAGGGATGTAATCAATATGTATTTTTCCGGGTCTAACCCCGATACCGTTCGTATCATATCCAAATTCCTGGAGGACCTCCCCAACGATCCCTGTAATCTTTTCAAACTCTTTACTTTGTTCATCGTTAGTTTGTTCATCATATTTTTTGCCTGCAATTTTGTCGTAAAACACATTTACCGTATACGCATCATTATTTCTAGCTTTCAATATTTCCTTAATAAGTTCTTCGACCGGTGATTTTACTTGTTGATAATGTTCAAGAGGGCCATCAAAGCCTACCATAACTTTTTTTTCTCGAATACTAACACCCAATTGACTATATTTATATTTGTTTTTTTCAAGTGCTTCATTTATTTCCTCAAACAGTGGCTTGGACTCAAATAAGCCATTTAAGTAAGGAATCGACGAGACAATTTGCGCCATAGCCGGTGAAACAAATGCTGACCCTATGAAAAGACTAAACGCTACTGCGATGGATAATGTAATAGCAACCACCTTTTTCACAAGTCCTCTATTTTTCTTCATGCTCTTACGAAACTCGTTCCATTCTGCATCAATTTGTTCCTCTACTTCTCTATTAATTTCCCCATTATCATATCGATCTGGTAGTTCTTTAATAAATTTCTCAAGAGTTTTAGGTACTTCTAAGTGGTCCAATGATTGAATGTTCTTATCCTTTTTATATCCCATTCGACTTAACCTCCTGTAAAAAACGATCTGATTCTACCATGATTTCACTAAGTTTTTTCTTTCCTCTCTTCATCCTCGTTTTCACTGTGTTAATATTTTCATTGAGAATGAGTGAAATTTCCTTCAATGACATATCCTCATAGAAATGTAGATAAAGAGGCAAGCTCTGTTCTCTTTTTAACCTTAAAATATGGGTTAACATTTCTTGTTTATTTTCTTTTTGGATAGCAGTTTGTTGGGCCGATTGATAGATTATCCTGCTTTGAGCTTCCCTATTTTCCTCAAAATCAATATGTACGACGCGATTATTTTTACGATAAATATCAATAGAACGTGAATAAACAATACTATAAAACCATGCTCTGAAATTCGTCATATCCTTCTTCTTCATAATACTGATATAGGCTCCTTCAAGAGCATTTTGCAAGGCATCCTCCGCATATTCCTTTGACTTTAATATCAAAAATGCTGTTTTATAAGCAGTAGGGAGTAAATCCTTAACAAGAAGACTAAAAGCCTCATGGTCTCCCTCTCTTATTCTTTGGATCAATTCCTGTTCTTTCTTCATATTCAGAACCTCCTTTTTCAGGTTGATACATATGTTAAACGAAATGTAGTGGTCATCTGGTTTCACTTTTCCTAAAAAAATAGGAATTATCATATCCCTAAGTTTAAAAAATCAACTGTTATCTTTAACACAGCAAAATAAAAAGCCCTTTCCACTTTTCTCTGAATGTAGGCACAGTTATCTTTCATATATGGCATGATTCACCTTAACGCATCGAAACGAGCACTAAAGACCCATCATCTCACTGCCTATTCAATAAGAATTTTGTCCTTGATTAAGTAGTAACCAGCGAAAGTAAAATAAGCGAAGTTTTTTCCGCTAAATGCAAAATGGGGCTTGTTTCGGGGTAAATAAGGGAAGGTTTTCCGCTTATATGAAGGAAATTCCCCAATTCTTATGTTTTTTGAGTCAATAGGCGGAAATTCTCCGTCTATTTAAGCTATTTTCTATTCTATTTACTAAATAGGGGAATTTTTTTCGGCTATTTATCTGATCAGGTGCTTAACCTGATCTCCAACGTGGACGAGCTCGCCAGTTCAGTTTGCATGATCATTTATAACAGAAACGAGGTCAGCAGTAAATCCAGAAAAATAAGCTGCCAAAGTAATTTGACAGCTTAAAGAACCACACACTGATACATGCATTATTAATCAACAGGATATGAGTTAGAAATCTTAATTTCTGCCTTTTGCCTTTTATTCTTCCGAGACCAAACAACTACAGGAATTAGCAATAATGACAGAGCTGCACCAGTAAGTGAAAGCACTGCATAGCTAGATTGTGCAACTACCATTCCCGATAACGCACCGCCGGAGGCACCTGATAATGCCAACCAACCATCAACTGATCCCTGTGTTTTTGCTCGAATCGAAGGATGTGTAGCATCAATAATAAGTGCAGTTCCACTTATGAGGCCAAAGTTCCAACCGAGACCAAGCAGTACTAATGCAGTAACAAGCATCACCATTGAATCACCCGGTGCAAAAGCAGCCACTATACCGGCAGCAAGAAGCGTGGCACCAGAAGCAATTGCCATAGCTGTTCGACCGAATTTATCAACCAGCAATCCAGTGAAAAGGGAAGGAAAATACATCGCACCTATATGAAAGCCGATCACTAGCCCTACTGCGCTCAAGTCATGACCATGGTGTTCCATATGTATCGGTGTCATTGTCATAATGGCCACCATGACAAATTGAGTCAAGATCATGATCGTGGCACCAACGACAATGCCTCTTTTGTTTTTTGTAGAACTCTCTAATTCTGATATAGCCTGCGCAGTACTATCTTTCACCTGGGCATCTGCAATGGCTTTAGACACTACCAAAGGGTCTGGACGAAGGAATAGTAACAGAACCAATCCAGCAAATATAAAAGCGGCGCCAGCTAGAATAAAGGGGCCAGCCAAGGTTGGAATACCAACAGACTGAGCAAAGTTCCCCATCACACCGACCAAGTTAGGACCCGCTACTGCACCAAAAGTGGTAGATACCATAGCCATGCTCACAGCAGTAGCCCGTTGTTTAGCTGTCGCTAGATCAGTACCCGCATATCGGGCGAGCATATTAGTGGCAGAACCAGCTCCATAAACAAGTAACGAAGCAAATAATAGCATGACGCTGTTAATTACAGTAGCAAGGATAATCCCGACCGCACCCAAACCACCAGTAAGAAAACCTGCTGCAAGTCCTGTTCTGCGCCCAAATCGCTGTGAAAGTCTGCCTATAAGCAGGGCTGCACCAGCAGAACCTAAAGTGAGCAAGGCAACGGGTATTCCCGCTCCACTTTCCGTTCCTAGCATATCTTGAGCGATAAGTGCTCCAACTGTTATGCCAGCTGCAAGTCCTGCACCACCAAAGATTTGTGACAGGATCACAATTCTTAGCGTCTTTTTGTAGAGCTGTCTTTGCTTTTCGGGTGAATCAATATATTCTTGCAACCACATAGGCTGCTGCTTTGACCTACTTGGTACTCCTGATTCAGCGTTCATAAACAGCCCCCTCACCTTCTAATTATATCTTCTTAATATTCCCACATTAGACTGTGTTCCCATCAGAAGTCAAGACTTTGGCCACAAAAAAGCACATGACTATAAAAAATATAATCATGAGCTTCTATTTATTACTTGCAATTCAGTAAAGTTATTCAGTTTTTGATAATAGTTCCTTATACCATTTTCCCGCTGCTTCAACTTCTTCAATTGTTAATTGATGACCTCTATTTTCCCAATGAAGCTCTACATCCACATTTGCCTCTTCTAATAAAGATTTCAACTCATTTGACTCATGTGGTGAGCAGATTGGATCATTGGTCCCAGCAGCAATAAATACCGACTTTCCACTCAAATCCGGAAGGTCAATCCCTCTTCTAGGGACCATTGGATGATGGAGAATGGCACCCTTTAATGCATGCTGGTAATGAAATAATAGACTTGCTGCTATATTAGCTCCATTTGAGTAACCAATTGCGATTATATTGTCTCGATTAAAATCATATTTTTGTGCTGCTTCATCAAGAAACTCATTCAATTCTTTCGTACGAAAAATAAGGTCTTCTTCATCAAAAATCCCTTCAGCTAATCTTCGAAAGAATCGTGGCATCCCATTTTCTAATATATTACCACGAACACTTAGCACTGAAGCCTCACCATCAATTCTTCCTGCTAGAGGTAGTAGATCCAACTCATTTCCGCCCGTACCATGAAGCATCAATAAAGTTGGTTTCTCTGGATTTGAACCCTTATTAAATATATGTTTCATCATTTATCTCCTTCCAAAACAATAACCTCAACAGGAGGTATGTTTCTTCTTATTCTTTTCATTTCGACCCTACTCATGACGGTAGCATACGTTTTTTTCCAAACCCATAATTTAATTCGAATTACTTAGGTCGTTCTAACTCAAAAGTCTCTCCAATTTTAGCATAACTCGCTCCAGCTAATCGGCTTACAGCAGCTAACTCTATGTGATCGATTCTCCCATTCTCATAGATCTTTTCATCAATATGAAACTGAATAACTTTTCCTATTATAAAATCAGCCCCTGGAGCACCGACCTCTCCCATTTCTAATGAATGCTCCAGTACACATTCCATCCGAATTCTTGCTTCCTGCACTCCAGGAACAGAAATTTTAACACTTTCAGCTGGTGTCATTTCTGCTAATTGTATTTCACTTTGATTCGAAGGTAGATTTGCAGCAGTTTTATTTATCTTATCTACATTTTGCTCATCAACAATATGGACGACAAATTCCTTTTTAGTAATGATATTTCTAGCTGTATCCTTTTGTCTCCCCTCAGGACGTTGTATGGATAATGAAATCATTGGGGGATTAGAAGATACAATATTAAAATAACTAAAGGGAGCCCCATTTAAAATCCCATCTTCAGATAGAGTTGTGACAAATGCAATGGGTCTTGGAATAATACTTCCGATTAGAAGCTTATAATTCTCTCTTTCCGTTTGTTGAGCCGGGTCAATTGAAAGCATAGGATCAGTCCTTTTTGCAAAATTAATCAAGTTCATTTACATGAATCGGTACTAATCTATGTTCAAGTTGCTCACGATATTGCTCATACTGTTCGGGCAACATTAGTTGTTGACCCATTGTCTCTTGTGATTCATCATGTGCGAACCCCGGGGGATCTGTTGCAATTTCAAAAAGAATTTCACCATGTTCCCTAAAGTAAATCGCATTAAAGTAATTTCTGTCTTGAACAGGGGTTACATTATAACCATTCGTAGCAACATATTTTTGCCAATCTAATTGATCATTGTCATCAAATGCTCTCCATGCAATATGATGAACCGTTCCAACACCCATTCGTCCTCTTCCAGTTGGAACAGCTTTTAGGTCAACGATATTTCCAATGTCCGCTGTAGAACGATAACGGATGAAATCCCCTTCTTTTTTTACAAACTCAAGTCCCATCACTTTTTCTAGTAATTCAGCCGTTTTATCAGGCTGTGCTGAAAATAGAATCGCTCCACCAAAACCTTTTATTGCTACTTCGGGAGTTACTTCACCTATTGTCCAAGAATTGTTTTCCCCATCTTCTCTCTCAACGATTTCAAGATGAAGTCCATGCGGGTCATCAAATTCCAAGTACTTTTCTCCAAATCGTTCTGTTTTCGTAAAAGCTATCTTAAATTTATCTAATCTTGCTTCCCAGAAATCCAAAGCACCTTTCGGAACAGCATAGGTAGTAACCCCCACCTGACCATCACCTATTTTCCCTTGATAGGCATCCGCCCATGGGAAAAATGTGATGATTGTTCCTGGTTTACCACCTTCATTTCCAAAATACAAATGATAAGTCCCCGGGTCATCAAAATTCACAGTTCTTTTTACTAAACGCAAGCCTAGAACTCCAGCATAAAAGTCTACATTCTCTTGTGGATGACCTACGATTGCTGTAATGTGATGAATCCCCATTGTTTTTTTACTCATGTTCATTTCACTCCTATTTAGATATATTTAACAAATTCACTAACAGGTTTTCGATAACCACGTGGTTTTCTGCTCTCTACTTTTTCTTTTCCTAACGTAATCATTAGCGCTACTTCAAATTGATCATTGATTTGCAAAATTTCTTTAACTGCATTAGCGTCAAATCCTATCATCGGGCATGTATCCCAACCCTTTTCCTTCGCTGCCATCATGAATAGCATGGCAGATAAAGAGGCATTTCGAATCGCTTCCTCTTTATGAAATTCCTCTCCCCTTGCTTCGTAGAATGAAACTGTATCATTCACCATAAAGTCATATTCCTGTTTATTGAGAATACCTAGCATCTTCAAACCTTCATAGATTTCCGCTGCTTGCTTATATGCTTTTTTATCCCCAGTCACGATGATTACTGCCGAAGCACTCGATACCTTATATTGTCCATTTGCCGCTTCTCTTAATTTTTCTTTCGTATTCTGGTCCATTATGGTTATATAGTTCGTATGCTGTAAGTTAAAAGCCGATGGTCCAAGCTTTACCAACTCAAATATTTCATCTAATTCTTCTTTATTAATCAATTGATTTGGAAGAAAGTTGCTAGCAGACCTTCTTTCTTTAACCAACTGTATAAAATCTGTCATTTTCTACACTTCCCCTTACTTCTAGAAGTCTTTATCTCAAATTAGTTTATCTTGAATTCAAGATAATAATATTACATTTACTTGTTTGTGTCAACTCTTCATGAGAATCTTTAATACAACGCTATTTTTAAATTTGGAAACAAAGAAAGACGCACTCCTCATTAGATGTTGTGTGCGGCTAGTTATGGAATATGATTTCGAAAGTTACTGAAAAACGACAGCTACTATTATTTTTCATAACGATTTTTAAATATAACCCTTTAGCTAGAAAATCCAATATACAATTGAATATCTATATAAAATTCATATAAGAAGTAGCAACTAAAGCCAAATAATAAAAGGCCTGCAACGATAGACGTCCATTTAATCATTTGTCGATTCATTACTTTTCTTGTTGCAGATACAATTGATAATAAGACAATATCATGCAATAAGATACCTGTTAAAATACCTATTGCTGCAATGATAAAGCTACCTGAACCATTAGCTGAATAAGAATCTGTTAATATAGTTCCAAATACAGAAACCCAAAATACTAAATTTCCTGGGGAAACTGCTACAAGTAAACCATTCCAATACGTTTTACCAAGAGATTTATTGGCTTTTTCACCTGATAACGTAATGTCTTTGTCCGCATTTTTAATAGAATCATAGGCTAACATGATTGAACTACTCACCACTTAACACCCTTACGGGTTGTTTGAAGTGAGAGATTCCTAAGTACGGAAGCCTATTGGCTTCTAATTGATTAGGCTATCCCCATAGTCCCTACGGTTAGAAATCTTATCGCTTCAGCTTTTAGATTTTGTCCTGCGTTAATATCTCTGTCGTGATGT
>NZ_JAKTTI010000002.1 GCF_022427965.1 Fredinandcohnia quinoae
AAGAATGGAAAGAAATTAAGGAAAGTACGACAGACCCTGAAAGTGGCTATTATGTAAAAGATGAACGAACCAAACAGTTTGCGTATTCGTTTCATACAACCACAGATGAAAAAGGATTTGTATTAGGCACGCTAGTGACTCCAGGAAATGTACATGATAGTCATATGTTACAGCCCCTTGTTGAGAGGGTTATCGAAAAGGTAAAGAAGCCACTTGCAGTCGCTGCTGATGCAGCCTATAAAACACCTGCAATCACGAACTTTCTATTAGAGAATCAAATATTACCTGTCCTTCCTTACACTCGTCCAAAAACGAAAGATGGTTTCTTCCGAAAGAATGATTATGTTTATGATGAGTATTATGATTGTTATCTCTGTCCGCAAGGGCAGGTCTTAAAATACAAGACAACAACAAAAGAAGGATACCGGCAATATAAATCAAATTCAGCGATTTGTGCAGAATGTCCGTTTCTATCGAAATGTACCGAAAGTAAAAACCACCAAAAGCTTATACAACGGCATATTTGGGAGGCCTATTTAGAAGAGGCAGAACATCTCCGTCACAATGATGAAATCAAACAGATATATGCAAGACGCAAGGAGACGATTGAACGTGTCTTTGCTGATGCGAAGGAGAAGCATGGTATGCGTTGGACAACCTTACGAGGTCTAAAAAAATTGTCTATGCAGGCGATGCTTACGTTTGCCGCCATGAATCTAAAGAAAATGGCTACTTGGACTTGGCAACCTGCATAAGTGGGGCCAAACTAGTTGATTGGAGCGGAGGGCGCTTGACTCCTGGGGGAATAGCGGGACAGGTGAGACCCCGCAAGAGCGCTAGCGATGAGGAGGCTCACCGCCCGCCCCCCGGAAAGCAAGTGCCTAGAGCGGAAATCAACGTATTTTTATTACAATCCCATTCCAAAAATGACAAAAGGCACCGAGAGGGATTCCTCTCGGTGCCTTTTGTCGACAATCTGAAGCTACCCACTTTAATTAAATGGGTAGCTTTTTATAATATGTCATTGTAATATTACACTTTCCTACCCTCACTTTTATTTTAAGCAGTGAGTCTTTTTATTAAAATGCCCCTTCTAAATGAGACTGAATCCACTTGATAACATCAACATAAACTTCCTCTTTATTCGTTTCATTTAGTAGTTCGTGTCTAGCGCCTTCATAAAATTTATATGAAATATCCTTCATTCCAACTCGCTTATAGGCTTGATAAGCCTGTAAAACACCTTTTGTATGATTTCCGACAGGGTCTGTACTTCCAGAAATGAAGAACAGCGGCAAATCAGTCGGTGTAAGCTGGAGATTTTTCGGGTCATTGATCACCGCAAGTCCTTCTAGTAAATCATTGAAAAAGCCAGTTGTGAATATTCCTCCACATGAAGGATCTTCAACATATTTATCCACTTCGTGTTTGTCGCGACTGAGCCAATCAAATTCCGTACGGTTCGGGCGAAAAACCTTATTATAATTTCCAAAGACTAGATTGTTAAGCTTTGGACTCGGTGTTATACGACCATGTTTCTTCGCCTCACGACGTGCTATGAGTCTACCGATTTTCCCGATAAATCCTGGATCACCACCAGTACCGCATATAATGGCTCCAGTCAGCCTAGACCCATGTAATTGAATATACCTTCTTGTTAAAAAAGAGCCCATACTATGACCGAATAAAAAGATTGGTACATCCGGATATTCCTTTTCGATCATTGAAGTAAGAGTGTACATATCATTTGCTACCTTTTCAAAGCCTTGTTCATCACTAAAATACCCCGACACTTTATTAAGCTCAGCTGTCTTGCCATGGCCCCGATGATCATTACCAAACACATATATCCCTTTAGATACTAACACCTTTGCAAACTCATCGTATCTTTCAATATGCTCGGCCATTCCGTGCGCAATTTGCACAATCGCACGTGGTTTTTCCTCCGCAATCCACTTTCTTACATAAATTTCAATGTCGTCATCTGTTTGATAGGTAAAACTTTCCTGAGTATCCAATGTGATCACTCCTACTAACTTAATTTTCATTTTCAACAACATCTTTTAGTAAATCTGAAAAATTCGTAAAAGCCCCATCAACCCCCAGATCTACTAGCCCCTTCATATGTACTATATCATTAACGGTATACACATGAACGAGCAAGTTAGCATTATGGGTTTTCTTTACTACTTTTTCATTTACGATTTTGTAATTAACGCCAACCCCAATCGCATAATCTCTCCACCCTCTTAATCTTAAGCTAGTAATTTCTGAAGCTTTCTCATATTGAATAAGCTGAATTAATGGAATTTCCTTATTCAGTTCATGCACCTGTCTTAATGCCTTTTCACTAAATGATTGAATAATTACTTTCCCACTTTTTTGATTATCTGACTGTAAGAGTCCATGCTCCTCCAATAATTGTAATAACATCGACGCCATTCCAGGATTTATATCTGGATTTTTTATTTCGATATAATAATTAACATTTGTTCCGAAGTAAGCCAAAATTTCTTCTAAAGTCGGCACCTCCAGTCCATTAAAGGATCTGTCCGCATAAAGAGGAGAATAAATATTAAACCATGACCCTGCATCCAAATCCTTTAATTGATTAAGAGAATATGACCTTACAGGACCACTACCATTTGTTGTTCGATCTACATTCCGATCGTGCATCGCAACAAGAACGCGATCTTTCGTCATTTGAAGATCAATTTCAATATAATCGGCACCTTGCTCATTTACCAGTTCATAAGATTTAATTGTATGTTCAGGTGAATAACCCGACGCACCACGATGTCCAATCACGATAAAATCCTTTTGATTTGGGTTTTTATACCCCTCATTACGGTGACCACTGCTTGAAAAATTCACAACTACAAAAAGAATAATGATCAGGAGCATTACCCATATTCTTTTCAACAATCTTCCACCTACTATCATTTGTATTTCTACACATTATCTTTTAAATAATTATTTTATAAGTGACATAGATTTGCCAACTATTTATTTCAAAAAAATACGAAAGCACTTACATTTCATTTCTATTTCACATTCGCCAAACATAGGATTAATACAAATCACATAATTAACATGCTTTAGAAAGTATATGTAAGATCTTGTCTACAATACTAAACTATTTCTTCACATAATTTTTACAATATATTTATTTCCAATTAATAATAGATTCCTAAAATGAAATTGTTATGTGTAGAAAAAAGTCATTTTAGAGAAATGAAGAGGGGTTGACGGAATTGAAAAAGGTCGAATTGGTGAACATCTCAAAATCATATGACAAAACGAAGGACGTTATCTCAAATATAAATGTAACGATTAAACCTGGTGAATTTTTTGTCTTAGTAGGTCCCTCTGGATGTGGCAAAAGCACAATGCTCCGAATGATTGCTGGCTTGGAGGAAATTACGAGTGGTGTATTAAAAATTGGCGAGAAAGAGGCAAATCTATTACCACCAAGTAAGAGAGATATTTCAATGGTTTTTCAAAACTATGCACTATACCCTCATTTATCTGTCGAGGAAAACATCGTCTTTGGCCTACATGTTAAAAAAGTATCGAAGATTGAACGTAAAAAACGTTGTACTGAAGTAGCTGAAATGCTTGGTCTATCAGAATTGTTAAAACGAAAACCAAGGGAACTCTCGGGCGGGCAAAGACAACGGGTTGCACTGGCAAGGGCAATTGTGAATCAAGCACCTATTTGTCTAATGGATGAACCTCTTTCTAATTTGGATGCAAAGCTCCGTGCCCATATGCGATCAGAAATTAGACAAATTCAGCGTAAGCTTGGAATTACAATGATCTATGTAACCCATGATCAAGTTGAGGCGATGACAATGGGTGATCGAATCATGATTTTACACGATGGAAAAATCCAGCAAATTGGCGAACCTATTGAAATCTATAACCAACCTGCAAATCCATTTGTTGCAACATTTATCGGATCTCCTCCAATGAATCTGGTCAGTGGGAATATACATCGAGAAAGACGAGAAATTTCAATAGGAGAAACAGTCTCCATTAAAGTTCCTGAAAAAGATGCCCATTTATTAACCACAGAAAAAATTCTCGTAGGGATCCGTCCAGAACATTTAAAACCTGTGGCTAAGGGAGATACAAGTGCACACCATTTTACAGCAGATGTGAAAAATGTAGAGATTTTAGGAAATGAAACAATTCTCGCTTTCCGTGTTGGGGATAGAGAATGGTTAGCAAAATGGAGTGGGCAATGGATGATCCAAGTTGGCCAAGTCATCCCTATTTCAATCGATTATGACTCTATTTGTCTATACGATTTGGAAACAGAGGTATTGCTGAAGGCACCTTCAAATATTGAGAATCATGTAATCAATCAAGAGGTGATTCTATAATGAAGCCTGCAATGAGGAACAAACGAGGTATACATATTCATACAGCTCCAAAGATTGGTTTTTGGCGTCGTTCACTGAATGCACGAACAGCCTTTTTATACTTATTGCCTTCTATCATTTTATTTAGTGTTTTTGTATTCTATCCAATGTTTCGTACGATTTACTTAAGTTTTTTCCTTACGAATCAACATGGTGATCCTGCATTATTTGTTGGTCTAGATAACTATAAATATTTATTTGAATCTGAGAGTTTTCGACAAAGCACGAAGGCAACCCTGTTGTTTGTCCTATTTACCGTTCCGGCTGGAATTATAATTGCTTTATTTCTTGCTTTATTGGCAAATGAAAAGCTAAAAGGGATTGGTTTTTTTAGAACAGTATATTCTTCTACAATGGGGATTTCAGTAGCAGCATCTTCCGTTGTATGGTTGTTTCTCTTTCACCCAAGTATCGGGATGTTCAATCGATTCCTAGGAATATTTGGCTTAAAAGATATTCAATGGTTGCTAGACCCTGAGTGGGCTCTTATCTCTGTATCAATTTCAACGATTTGGCTAAATCTCGGATTCTCCTTTTTAATTATTTTAGGTGGCTTACAAAATATTGATGAACACTTGTATGAAAGCTCAAAAATAGATGGGGCCGGGTATTTTTACAGATTAAGAAGGATTACCATTCCAATGCTGTCACCCACTCTGTTTTTTATTATTACAATTTCAATGATTAACGCATTCCAAACATTTGGACAGATTGATATTTTAACAAAAGGTGGACCTTCTGAATCTACGAATCTGATTGTTTATTCAATTTACAAAGAGGCATTTATTAATTACCAATTTGGAACAGCTAGTGCACAAGCCGTGTTTTTATTTATTACGATTTTAATCGTAACAATTTTACAATTTAAGTTTGGTGAAAAGAAGGTGCACTATCAATGAGTATCCCTACGAAAATACTATTTTATATTCTATTAGTGTTAGGCGCATTTCTAGTGTTTTTCCCGATTTTATATGCACTTATGATTAGTTTTATGGGAAGCAAAGAAATTTTACAAGGAAATTTCTTCCCAGAAGCGATCCATTTTGATAATTATGTCAAGGCGTTTGAACGTTTGCCGTTAATGAAATATTTATTAAATAGCTTTGTCGTTTCGGCATCAGTGATGATAGGACAATTAGTCGTCTGTAGTATGGCTGCATATGCATTTGTTTTTATAGAGTTTAAGGGCAGAAACTTCATATTCTTTTTATTTATTTCAACGATGATGATTCCATGGGAAGCGACAATGATTCCAAACTTCATCACCATTCAAAAATTAGATTGGATCAATACGTATCAAGGGTTGACCGTACCATTTTTCGCACTTGCTTTCGGAACATTTTTACTTCGTCAGCATTTCAAGACGATTCCAAAAGAACTGCACGAAGCTTCCGAAATAGCAGGGTTAAGCAAATTTCAATTTTTCATACGAGTGATTATACCTGTTTCAAGAACAAGTATGGTTACTTTAGGAGCTTACGGGTTTCTTACAACGTGGAATATGTATTTATGGCCACTTTTAGTTACAAATAATGATTCTGTTCGAACCGTGCAAATTGGATTAAAGCAGCTGCAAACTCAAGAAATGGCAACAGATTGGGGGGTGGTAATGGCAGGAGTCATGGTTGTAATTATCCCGACTTTAATACTGTTATTCCTAGGACAAAAGCAATTGCAAAAAGGATTATCACAAGGGGCATTAAAATAAGAAGGAGTGTTGAAAAATTGAAAAAAATCGCTAAATATTTCTCCATACTTTTAATCATTGCTGGTTTATTAGCAATGACAGCTTGTACAAATAGTGCCAATAAAGACGATAACAAGGGCGATGATGGTAAGGATTCAGATTCCACTGGTAAAACTGAAATTGTTTTCTGGCATGCGATGTCAGGTGCTGGTCAGGAAGCATTGGATGAGATTGTCAATGATTTCAATACTTCTCAAGACAAAATCACAGTCAATGCAGAGTTCCAAGGTACTTACGAGGAATCTTTGACAAAGTACCGTAGTGTGGGTGGAACAAATGATGCGCCAGCCATTATTCAAACATTTGAAGTTGGAACAAAGTTTATGATTGACAGTGGCTATATTGAACCGATGCAATCATTTATTGATAAGGACAATTATGACATCTCTCAATTAGAGAAAAATATATTAAATTACTATACAGTGGATGGGCAGTTATATTCAATGCCTTTTAACTCTTCTACTCCTGTATTGTTGTACAATAAAGATGCATTTAAAGAGGCTGGTCTTGACCCAGAAAATCCACCACAAACGTTCAGTGAAATTATCGCTGCCGCTGAAAAGCTAACAAAGAAAAATGGTGATAACACAGAGCAATATGGGTTTTCTATGTTAACATATGGATGGTTCTTCGAGGAATTAGTGGCTACACAAGGCGGTCTTTATGTCGATAATGACAATGGTCGTTCAGATGATGCCACAAAGGCAGTATTTAACGGTGAAGAAGGACTACGAGTATTCAAATTTTTAGATGAAATGAACAAGGCAGGATCTTTCGGAAACTTCGGTACAAACTGGGATGATATTCGTGCTGCTTTCCAAACTGGAAAAGTTGCGATGTATATGGATTCCTCCGCTGGAACAACAAATACTGTTCAAACAGCTCCATTCGAAGTCGGTACTGCATACATTCCATATGCAGATGAAGTTAAAAGACAAGGTGTAATTATCGGTGGAGCATCACTTTGGATGTCAAAGGGCATTGATGAAGCCAAGCAAGATGCGGCTTGGGAATTTATGAAGTTCTTGCAAACTCCTGCAAGCCAAGCAAAATGGCATGTAAAAACTGGTTATTTTGCAATCAATCCTGCTGCGTATGATGAGCAAATTGTAAAAGACCAGTGGGCAGAGATACCGCAATTAAAAGTGACAGTTGATCAGCTTCAAGATACGAAACCATCTTTCGCAACACAAGGAGCTCTGATTTCAGTATTCCCTGAATCAAGACAGCAAGTCGTGACTGCATTGGAGAATCTCTATCAAGGACAGGATCCACAGGAAGTTCTAGATAAAGCTGTTGAAGAAACAAATCGAGCCATTGAAATTGCGAATAAGACGAAGAAATAATGATTAACTCTACTCTAGTTATATCGTCCCTACTTATTAGGGACGATATTTTTTCTAGATATCGTATATTTAAAATTGTAAAAAGGAGTTTTAACCTATGAAATAGAATTAGTTTACTATGACTCATTTTAAAAAATTTCATTTTTTATTATTGAATTTGCTATTCAATAAGTGTCTATGGAAGGAGACTAAAATTTGAGTAAAATCGTAGATCTTGTTCAGTCTCAGGTTATTGCCTCTGTTAAAGAAGAAGTGGATATCGAGAAAGCAATAAAAGGTAAAGCAAACATCGTCTTCCTCTTAACAGGGAATTTAATTAATATGCAGAACTTTGTAACACGTTTACAAAGCGCTAATAAACAGGTATTTATTCATATTGATTTTATTGACGGTTTATCAAATTCAAAAAGTGCGATAAAATACATCGCCCATACATGGAAACCGACAGGAATCATAACAACGAAAAGCTCATTAATTAAATATGCAAAAGAAGAAAAACTAATGGCCATTCAACGAATTTTTCTAATCGATGGCGCTGCAATTTCCAAGGGAATTGAAATGAGCCTTTCATGTAAACCAGATGCAATTGAAGTGTTACCAGGGCTTATGCCAACAATTATTGACCAATTAACTAAACGGGTTAAATTACCAATTATTGCAGGTGGTTTAATAAGTTCAAAGGAAGATATTTTACAAGGTTTAGAGGCTGGTGCACTTGCAATATCCTCCGGTAACCCGGCTTTATGGAATTTTGATTTATAATAAAAAGAGGCTAACTTTTCGTGAGTTAACCTCTTTTAACGTCTATCTATCCATCTATTTCAGTACTATAAATATTGTCAATCTTAGATACCCCATAATAAATATCAGGTGTAGATTTTTTATAATTTGCTCTTACCTTTAAATCTACAAGATAGGATCCATCACGCAAATCCTTAATTCTCACATTTTCAATTTTAATATTATCCTCCTCTATCTTATTTATTACCTCCCCAATGAATTCCCTATTTTTTAAGATTAATCTTAATGTTAGTTCTTTTGACCGAAGTTTCCAAAACCCTAATAAACTGATTAAAAAAGGAATTAACTCCACGCTAATAATGATAAGCACTGCTCCCATAATTGCAGCAACATAAAAACCTGCACCAGTTGCAATTCCGATTCCCGCAGCTCCCCAAACCATCGCTGCAGTGGTTAATCCAGTGATGGTATCATCCTCTCTCCTTAAAATTACACCGGCGCCTAAAAAACCAATTCCTGATACAATTTGGGCTGCTAGACGTAGGGGATCCATTTGTATATTAATAAACTCAGATCCAGGAAATAAATATGCAGATTCAATTGACACGATAGTTAATAGGCAGCTCACAATGGAGATTACTAAACTAGTTTTTAATCCGAAAGGCTTTCTCTTTAATTCACGTTCAAGACCAATCGTTAATCCTAATACCGCTGAAATAAGTAACTTCATCAATATATCCATATCTATTGAATTTAACATTGTTTCTATCATCTTCATCATCCTTTTTCTTTCCCACAATCATCTATGGATATGCCAACTAAGATACCATGCATGCCCTTATATATTTACAATTTCCTTGATACTATTAAATACATAAGTTGGTTTATAGTGAGTTTCCTTAACCATTTCGGCCGTTGAAACCCCAGTAAGCACTAGAACTGTATTAAGACCATTCTCAAATCCCATTCGTATATCTGTTTCTAATCGATCTCCTACCATATAACATTGTTCTGGCTTTAAATTAAGAATTTCATTTACAACAAATTCAGCTGTTAGACGCGATGGCTTTCCAATTACAGAATCGATCGGCTGCCCTGTTGCACCTTCCAATGCTCCAATAATCGCACCACAATCAGGAATCTGACTCCCACCATATACTGGACATGTTCGATCTGGATTTGTTGCAAGAATGATAGCTTTATTTAACCAAGCCTGGTAAGCGATATTCAGCTTTTCATAATTAAATTGACGATCCCAGCCCAGCACCACATATGTTGCTTTTTGCGGGTCATTGGTTAGATTAATATTTTCCTCCCGAAGTTCTTGGAATAACGGTTCCTCGCCAATAACTAAAGCAGCATCATCTTCCTTCATATGATCTTTTAAATATTTCATGGTAATATAATTTGAATTTATCACCTCATCTAAAGTTACGGGTATTCCAAGCTTATTCAGCTTATTCACATAATCAATTCGTGTAGCAATTGATTTATTTGTTAAAAAGACAATCTTATGACCTCTCTCTCGCAAGCTAATAATTGTTTCAACTGCTCCTTCGATTACTTGATCATCTAAATAAACAGTACCATCCAAATCAAAAATAAAGCCTTTTACCATATTGATATCCTCCAACAAGCGTTATCTATTTCAATTCTATTTTTAAACCAGGTAAACAAAGACTCATTTAGTCCAATATTTATATAATTAGAAATTAAAAAAACCCAGCTATAAAAAACCTTAATAGGTTTAAAATAGCTGGGATTTCTCTTCATCTCTTTCCCATGCACTGATTATGTTTTTATAATGATGTGTATGAATGAGTTTTTGGAATTATTCCATTAAAGCTGGCGTTGTAAAGACTCTACAGACTTATTTGCAAATTCCACTGTTTTCATTTCAAAATTAACAAAATAATTCTCTCTTGCTTTTTTTAATACTTGAATGATTAACTCAAAAGGAATTTCGCCATCCCCGATTGCCAAATGTTCATCCGACAGACCATGATTGTCATTAAGATGGAACACCTTAATGTATGGCTCAAGCACCTTTAATTCATGCCCGAAAGAGGCTCTGTTAGATAAAAAAGCATGGCCTGAATCAAAGCATACTCCTACATTTCGATTCTTTATCAGTTCAATTATTGAGATTAACTCGGAAGCACTTGTACCGATTTCATTCTCATACGGTGGCACATTCTCCAAAATCAACAATGTTTCGTTTGGTACTTCACTACTTTTTCCATGAAAATAGTTTTGAATATTCATAAGTCCTTTTTCATGGTTACTTGACCTTCCTGGATGAAATAAAACATATTCACTACCAAAAAAGTCCACCAGCTCCATACATCTATTCCAAACCTCATTTGTTTTTATTCGAATCGACATTTCATCGATCGCCGGATTAAAATCAGTAATTGGTGCGTGAAAATTAATGGTCGCACCACAATCATTTAATAGATAGCGAAGATTATTTCGTCTTGTTTGATCCCATGAGAGCATTTCATATCCATGACCTTCACACATTATTTCAATGACTTTCCAGTTATTTTTCAAAAGTGTATGAATGGTCTGTTCAATCGGCATATGAATCATTGTATAAGAAGATATAACATTTTTCATACGTATCCCTCGTTTCATCATTCTCCTTTATTTAATTCCAGAATGCATAAAGCTACTGATAAATTGTCTTTGGAAAATGAAAAAGGCTAATAACATTGGAAATATTACAAGTAGTGTTGCTGCTGTGACAACGCCCCACTGCGCCCCTGTTTCAAATGATTTTGCAAAAATTGATAATCCTACAGTTAACGGACGATTTTCTACTGAGTTCGTTACAATAAGTGGCCATAGGAAGTTACTCCATTGATGACTCACCGAAATTAAACCAAATGCTACAAAGGTTGGCTTTGCTAGTGGTACATAGACATGCCAGATAATTTGGACTAGATTACAACCATCCATTCGAGAGGCTTCCTCTAATTCATAAGGGATCCCTTTAAATGTTTGCCTAAGTAGAAAAATACCAAACGCAGAAGCAAAATATGGAAGCATAATTCCTAACTTAGTATCCACGAAACCTAGACTAGCAAGAATGCTATAGTTTGGGAAAATCAATACATCTACAGGAATCATAATTTGAACTAAGACTAAAATAAATACGATATTTTTTCCTCTAAACTCTAATCTAGCAAATGCATAGGCTGCTAGGGTAGCAGTAAATAATTGTACAGCTAAAACAACAACAACGATAATTGTTGTATTTAAATAATATTGACCGAATGGGGCTGATTCCCAAGCATTTTTAAAATTTTCTAAGGAAAACTGTAACGAAAATAAGTTCGTTGCTTCAGTTCCAGGTTTAAATGCAGTTAGGACTAACCAGAAAAGGGGAATCGCCCATAAAATTGCAAGAAAATATGTAGAAATCGTAACTAAGCGTTGCATGGTAACTCCCCCTTAATTGTAATGAATTTTTCTATCTACTGAGAAGAATTGAATAGAAGAAATGATTACTAATAGCACCAACATGACTAATGTTAATGTAGCTGCCATTCCGTGGTCCATGAACTTAAAAGCATTTTCATAAATGTAATAGAGTAATAGATTACTTGCATTATCCGGTCCACCTTGTGTCATAACAACTAAATGGTCGACCAATTTAAAAGCATTCGTAATTGCGATTATCATTACAAATAATGTAGTTGGCATGATTAACGGAAATGTTATTTTTCTGAAACGATACCATCCAGATGCTCCATCGATCATAGATGCCTCATATAATTCCTTTGGAACATTTTGTAGTCCTGCTAAATAAAAGATCATAAAAAATCCTGCTTCTTTCCAAACTAGCATGACAATCATGCCTATTAGGACAGTATTTGTTTGTCCCATTACATTAATACTATCAATTCCAAAAACAGATAATAATTGATTTAGCATTCCATACTCTGGCGTATAAATAAATAGCCAAATGTTTGCAACTGCAATGATTGGAATAACGACCGGATAAAAGAAAAAGGTCTTAACAAACCCATTCCATCTTATTGCACGATTAATTAATATCGCCATTAATAATCCTAACCCTACCCCTAGCGGAACAGTTCCAATGGCAAATAGGATATTATTCTTTAAAACCTTCCAAAAAATCTCATCCTTCATCATGCGTGAAAAATTATCAAATCCAACAAAAAATGGTTCAGAAATGCCCATTTCACTATTATAAAAACTTAAATAAACAGTCTTAATAATTGGGTAAAAGGTAAAAAGCATGAGAAATATGAGAGATGGAAGGAGAAGAATCCATGGTGTTAATTTTTTTGTTAAGCCGCTGCTTCTTCTCATTCACAAATCCCCTTTTGTTTCTATTTGTTATATGGTTTCAATACCTCATCGGCCTCTTCTTGAGCCTTCTTGAGTGCCTCACTAGCGCTCATTTTACCTGTAATTGCCGCTTGAATATTATCGTTAATAATTTTGTAAACCTTTCCATTACTATGTGTTGAAAGTTCAGCTGAAGCATGTTCAAGTTGATCTCTTGCTACTACTGCTTGCGGGAAATCCTCAACATATTTTTTCATTGCATCTGTTTCATATGCCGCTTTACTTGTTGCTACATATCCTGTGTCCATACTCCATTGTGCCGCACGTTCAGGTTGTGTAGCCCAATCAATAAATTTCGCAGCAGCTTCTTTTTTCTCTTTTGGAATATCTTTAAACATATAGAAATTCCCGCCACCAGTTGGACTTCCGTAGTTTTTACCAGCAGGTAAGAATGCAACACCAAAGTCGAATTTAGCATTATTTTTTATATTTGTTAGATTACCAGTTGTATGGTAAAGCATACCTGTATTACCTTCTAAGAAATCAGAAGGAGCAGTTGCCCAATCAATAACACCTTCTGGGCTAATTTCATGCTTTTGTGCAAGGTCCATCATGAATTGAAGTGCCTCTACATTTTCAGGTTTATCAAAATAAACCTCTTTCCCATCATCACTCATTAGATTATCGCCATTTTGGAGAGCAAGTGCTTGGAACATCCAGTATTGGAAACCTGTTGAAGGAATTTCAACACCATATTTCATACCTGAGTCAACTATTTTCTTTCCATATTCAACAAGCTCATCCCAGTCCTTTGGTGGCTGTTCCTTATCTAAACCAGCTTTTTCAAATGCGTCCTTATTATAGTAAAGAACAATCGTACTTCTTTGGAAAGGAAGTGAATATGTTTTTCCGCCAGTTTGAGAGTTTTCCATAAAAGCAGGATAGAAGCTTTCTACCTTATCATCTTTAAGGAATTCATCTAGCGGTGTAATTGCATCCATATCTAACAATGTATAAAGTTCTGTTGATAAAAGTACTGCAATATCTGGAACTGTTTTACCTTGAATTGCTGTTTGAACCTTTGTCATAGTTTCATCATACGTACCTGTGTAAACAGGCTTAATCACAATATCAGGGTTTTCCTTCGTAAAGTCAGTAGCCATCTTTTCAATGATTGTGGTCAATGGTCCTCCAACCGCAATTGGAAAATACCATGTCAACTCAACCTTATCACCATTTTTTCCTGAATCCGACTTTTGACTGCAGCCTACAGCTATGAACAAGACAAGCATAATAGTAATACTCGAAAGTAATAATTTTCTCATTTTGTACCCCCTTAGTTTTTTGACCTTACACAACGTATTCTAAATGAAGTCTATCTACATATTCCGATGGAATACTACAAATTCCTCCTTTTATTTTTTGATTTTATTTAAAAAATAGAAAAAAACCCCAAAATAATGAGAAGAGAAAACAATAATGCCTTCCCGTCCATTGAATTTTGGGGTTCTCCTATTCTCTACCCTATTCGCAGACGAAACATTCTAAATTTCGTATATTATTAAGAAAATTTTATACAGAAATGAATAGAATGTCAATACTGGATTTTTTACTATACCAATTCCTATGTTTTGAAAACTATGAGGGACACTAGTCAAAAAATCTACTCTTTTTACCGCTCTTCTTTAATGATTTCCTTGTCATCCTTCATTAATGTTTTTAAGTCTATCTTTAACATACGGTCCATCGGATAGGTTGTTGTGTATCGATATTTATTAGCTCCAGATTCAAACACAACATACAGTTCCTTCCCTACTACTACTATCCCTTCTGGCATCGGAATAGCTTCAATACTTTCTCGTGGTTTTGATCCTACTCCATCAAGGAACCAAAGTGGGACTTGCTTTTCACCAATCGTAACAAAGTCATGTGGCTTTTCCTTTAATGGATGTTCATAGCGATACAATACACTATCATTTGCCCTTCCATAAGAGGTACTTAGTGTAATCCCTTTCTTTTGTACAATGGCTCCTTGGACTTTATCTGTTGTTGATAATACATAATCCGGAATTGCCGGCTCGTCTAGTTTTCCATTCCATTGTTTTTCTGAGAGCATATCATTACTAGGCTGCAGATTATAACCTATCATCCAAGCATACTGGGTAACACCATTACGATTATCTATGTGATGTGTTGGATCAGTTGGGTACGACTTTGCCTCATAAAATTCTCCAACCCAAAGAATCCCCTCATCATATACATTATAGGCTGCCTCAACAGGAACTGGAATTTGATTGATGAAGCGTATTTCATCATTGTCTTTTGCTATTACAAGATCGTTAATCCTTAATGTGAACAAGTAGTTCTCAGAAGCAATCCAAACATGCTCTTTACTTATGGTGACGCCTCCTGCATGTCCTGTGTATGGTGTTCCATCTGTGTTATATAATGTAACTGACTTGATTAATTTTCCACTTGTAGCATTTGTTACGGTTAATGTTCCTGGTCTACCATCATCTAAATAGTTGACCGTTAATAACCAATCTTTTTTCTTATAATAACCTAATCCCTGCGGAACTAGGTCCTGAACCAAGCCAGGAATAACCGGACCATCCTCACTAATATCCCATAATCCTTGATATTTAGGATCCCGATGATTGAGGAACC
The DNA here is from genome assembly GCF_022427965.1 of Fredinandcohnia quinoae. Taxonomy (GTDB): domain Bacteria; phylum Bacillota; class Bacilli; order Bacillales; family Bacillaceae_L; genus Ferdinandcohnia; species Ferdinandcohnia quinoae. The sequence goes on from NZ_JAKTTI010000002.1 coordinate 15,249, forward strand.
GTTCTACCTGTGTAATGATTTGGTGGTTTGGTGTTACAGTTATTTGTGCAGACTTCGATGATACATTTCCAGATAAATCTTCTGTAGCCATTTCTATTACATAATCCTGATTTCCCGTTAACATCGATAGGGTAAAATCCTTTTGTGATGAAGGAACTGAAAATTCTAGCACACCATCTTTATATATATGATAGCGGTAAATATCAGGCTCCTCATTTGAGTCCCAAGATAGTACTACTTCACCATTGCCTACATCAGCCCTAATGTTTTTTGGTGTAAGTGGTGGGATTTCGTCTACTATTGGTCTTGGTGGTGCTTGGCTTGATTCAATCCAACCTGGAGTAGGATTTTGATGTCCTGACAAAGTTTTCATTGTTAAACTTCCATCATTAGGGTAGCCAAAACTGACCGACTTTCCGAGGGAAATGTCACTGCCTGAATAATTTGCACTTATCACTTCCTGCTTATTAGGATTAAAAATTGAAACTGACCGTGCACCACTATTTACTATGCCGCCAATATTTCCAAGGATTGTTAATTGATTTTCTTCAACATATTTGTTTTTATATGATACAAAATAATATCGATTAAAAGCTTCCACTGGAATAGGATCGATTTCTTGCCTTCTTGTCCAAAAAATATGCGTATCCCACGGCTCGATTATTAATGAGTCACTTAGTGTTACAGTCCAGCTACCAGATTTAATTGAATAACCTTTCAAATCAATTGCTTGATTGCTATTATTAAATATCTCTATAAACTCAAATGCATCATATCCCGAATAATTATCAGTATCAGCCACTAACTCAGTGATAAGTAATGCAGGAATTACTAGATTTGAATCTGAAGCATTTGTTTTGGTGATAGGAAATACTAAAAAATTCCCTAATACCAAGAAAAGTGATGTTACGTAAATTAACCACTTGTTACGCTTTTTTACCATCCTCATTCCCCCATGAATTATTTTTCTAATAATGGTTCTCATAGTTTACACAAAAAAACCCCATGACAATAAAAAGTATTACAGTATGTAATACAGATTAATGTTCATAGGGTTCTCCTATTCTCTACCCGAAGATATATAGTTAGCTCACCAAATTATTAGATTATTTAAAATAATAGTGTAGAAACGGTACATTAACAATACGTCTTTTTTACTATGTTTGCTCGATAAGTAAGTATTTTATACAATCACAATTATTAAAACTATCAAAAAAATGGCTTGACCTCCTATTTTTACTTTGCTAATATATCAATATATTAAAAATCGATGACGAGAAAGAGTACGTTTGGAACCCTGTTCCCCAGAGAGTCGACATTTGGTGCAAGTCGATGTTCAGATCCTATCCGAAAATCATCTCTGAGATGCAAAGCTGAAAGCAGTAAGCTTTGACGGGTTTTCCGCCGTTACGAAGGAACACGTATGATTGTACGTTGGTCTTGAGAGCCGTATGTTTTTTTGTAGTACGGAATAAGGGTGGTAACGCGAGTATAGACTCGTCCCTACTATAGGGACGGGTTTTTTTGTTTTATAAAAATAGGAAGTTCAAAAAGTCCGGTAAAAATGACACATCGAATTTCTTCGTTGGCTTGCTTTTTAAGTTCCTCACGTATTAACTACATACGTCCCGGTACTCAAAGCTACGCCGCCTCGAACTACTCGGTCCTTTTTGAACCCAATTTAAAGGAGAGATTTGCAATGAAAAAATTAGACACTTTATTTATCGGATTTATGTTATTTTCAATGTTCTTTGGAGCCGGAAATCTCATTTTCCCTCCATTCCTTGGGGTACAGTCAGGAACTTCTTTTTGGGCAGCCATGGCTGGATTTATTGTGACTGGAGTTGGTCTCCCACTTACTGTACTATTAGCTATTTCACTTGTAAGCGGCGGTATCCAAACGATTGGAAATCGTGTTCATCCCATTTTTAGTACGACCTTTGTCGTTGCTGTATATTTATGTATCGGGCCATTTTTAGCAATTCCCCGGAATGCGAATGTTGCCTTTGAAATGGGAGTTAGTCCTTTTCTCGGGGAGGGAGTCATTACGTCGTTGGTATTATTCATCTTTTCTGCTTTATTTTTTGGTTTAGTGTATGTAATTAGCTTAAACCCAGCTAAAATGGAAAAATATATGGGCCGATTTATTGCACCTATTTTAATGGTTGCAATGGTTGTCCTCGTTGTTGTTGGCTTATTCAGATTAGATGCTCCTCTTCAATCTCCAGTTGAACAATATGAATCTGGTGCTTTTTTCAAAGGATTCCTCGAGGGATATAATACAATGGATGCTCTTGCTGCATTAGCGTTTGGAATCGTTATTTTATCAGCTATTCAAAAAAGAGGAATTCAGGATCGTAAGCAATTAACGAACTACACATTGAAGGCTGGGTTCATTGCTGGCTTATTACTTACGTTTGTTTATATAAGTATTGGTTTAATCGGAACAAAAATGGCGAGTAGTGGTTCTTTTAATGACGGTACTGACATTTTATCAGCTGCTGCAACTCTTTTATTTGGAAAAGGCGGAACAGCATTACTTGGTTTTATTTTCACATTAGCTTGCTTCACAACTGTAGTTGGTTTGACTACCGCTTGTGGACAGTATTTTTCAAAGCTACTTCCGAAGGCAAGCTACAAAATGGTGGTTCTCGCTGTTACTTTAGTTGGATTCACCTTATCAAACCTAGGATTGGCACAAATTTTAAAAGTTTCGGTTCCATTTCTAGTTACAGCTTACCCTTTAACAATTGTATTGATTGTCCTAACCTTTTTTAGTCGGTTCTTTGTAAGTAAGAAAAAAGTGTATGGGAGTGCCATTTTGTTTACTGGCGTATTTGCGGTAATCGGAGGTTTGAATGCTTTTGGGCTTGATTTAGGACCAGTTCAGAAATTGAAAAATATGCTACCTTTGGCTTCAGTAGGACTTGAGTGGGTTGTTCCGGCAATTGTTGGTACAGGAATTGGATTAGTTCTTAGTCGATTAGGTAAAAAGGATTCTTATTCCGATGATGAAGATGCTGTAGCAAAGGCTTCATAAGAATCCAATTATGATCTGAATTAGACATGCGGGGAAAGAACTCTGAATTTAGGCTATCGTGCATATAATTCATATAACGAGCATATAATCAAATTAACATGCATATAGTTTTGGTATCGCGCATTTATACAGATTATCATGCATATGCTCCGACTAACGTGCATATCCTCCGATTATCGTGCAAACGGTACAGGAACCGCGCATATAATTTCGGGAACGTGCATATATCTATCTGTTCGTGCATATATCTCGGAAATCGTGCATATCCTAAATTCAATGTACAATCCCAATCCAAATAGAATGTTTCCCCAATCTAAAAGAGAGCCAAATCATTCGATTTAGCTCTCTTTTTCCATTTTATCCAACCTTGCTATCTTCTTTTTCTTCTAATAGCTCACGATTCGACGTTTTTTCTGAAGGAATTGGGAATAAATCCGATAATCGTTGCACTCTTCCTTGTGCATCATTATACACGATATGTTCTCTTGCAAATTTACGTGGCGTATCTAATCCACAGGCAGCTGCAAGCGCAAATAATCCTTGACGAACATTGATAATATAATTCATGACTCGCCACTGTTTTTCATCTGTAACTAGTGCATCCTGGTATTTTGGATCAGTGGTCGTGATACCTGCTGGACATTTTCCAGTATGACATTGGAGTGCCATGATACAGCCATTCGCAATCATGAATCCTCTCGCTGAGTTAACTGCATCTGCCCCGATCGCTAGTGCAATTGCAATTTTATCTGCGGAAATTAATTTTCCTGAAGCAAAGATTGTTAACTTTTCACGAATACCATATTGATGTGCTTTATCGACTACAGCGATTAATCCGGGAATGAGAGGAAGTCCCATCGTATCTGCCATCGATTGATATGTTGCTCCTGTTCCGCCTTCCCCTCCATCAACTGTAATGAAGTCAGGGAAAATTTGCAATCTTTTCATTGCTTCAAAAAACTTATCTAGGCTAGAATGATAGCCGACAACAATTTTTATCCCAACAGGTTTTCCACCTGTATCCTGTAAGGTTTTTATAAACTTTAACGTATCCATTTCATTATGCAAAAACGGAAATCGGTTTGGTGAATTAATCGTTTTACCAGCTTCTACCTTTCGAATCGCTGCAACTTTCGTAGTAACCTTCGAACCTTCAAGATGACCACCACGAATTTTTGCACCTTGACCAAATTTAAGTTCAAATGCTCTCACATTTTTCTCTTGGGCTTTTAACTTAAATTCCTTAATTGAGAAGTTACCATCTTCGTCTCGATAACCAAATAAACCCGGGCCAATTTGGGCTACTACATCTGCATTGCTTTCGAGATGCTCAGGGGCAATTCCCCCTTCACCCGTATTAATCCAAGAACCGCCAGCCATTCTACTTCCATTTCCAGTCGAAAGAATATAATGCTCACCAACTGCACCGTATGAAATTGCAGACGCACCAAATGGACCTTTTAGTCTCCATGGTGTTTCTCGTTCAGGTCCAACAATAATTGCATCGTCATCATGATACAGCCAGCGAGGAGTCTCTTCTTCCGCAAGATGTTCACGTCTTGTAAATAACCCTTCATGGTCAATTTTATATTTCATTGCATGAACCTTTTCTTGATTATCTACACGCAATTCTTCACTTAAAAGTGGAAATAACTCATTTGCAATATAATAGCCCGGTTTTTCAAAATCCCGCTTTGAACCAAAGCTTATTAGATCATTTCGATATTTTGCTGAAAAGACAACTCCTAAAAATTCAGTCCTGGAAAATGGTTTACCACTATTATCGTGATCAAACCAATATTGTCTGAACTCTGGACCCATTTTTTCTAATAGATAACGTACCCACCCTAAATAAGGATGTGCTCGAATGATGGAATGCTGTGGTTTCTTTGCTACCGATTCAAGCCATATAAAAAGGCATAATGGTACACCTACAAATACAACTAAAAGAATAATTAAAATCGTCAACTGCATTTATAAAAATCCCCCTTATTTCATTGTCCACTTCCGTTCACCACTTATCTCCTATTATTACCTTATGTATATGAGTAAAATATGTATCTATTAATATGGTGGCACAAAGTTAAATACCTATGCCAAAAAAGGTACCTTTAATCGGTACCTTTTTCCACTCATTATTCAGTTTTAATATCTAATAATTTCTGTCTTAGCTCATTTTCCATTGAAGATAGCTCAAGCTCAGCTTGACGACGTTTATTCCTGCCCTCTTCTTGAATTCGTAATGTTTCTTCAAGCGTAGATATTAGGTTTTCCTGGGTCTTCTTCAGTGTTTCAATATCAATTAAGCCTCTTTCATTTTCCTTTGCCGTCTCAATCGTATTGCTCTTCAGCATTTCTGCATTTTTTAATAAAAGTTCATTTGTCGTTTTAGCAACCTGCTTCTGTGCTTCAACCGCATGGCGTTGTCTAATCAATGTTAATGCAATGGCCACCTGGTTCTTCCATAATGGGATTGCAGTCATGATAGAGGATTGAATTTTTTCAACAAGAGCCTGGTTTGTATTTTGAATTAAGCGAATTTGTGGAGCGCTTTGGATCGTAATTTCTCTACTTAATTTTAAATCATGAACCCGCTTTTCTAACCTGTCCGTAAATTGAACCATATCGTTTACTTCTTGATACTTCATTTGATCTCCTGTTACTTCAGCAGACTTCTGAAGCTCTGGGATAATCTTTCTATTTAATTCTTCAAGCTTTATTTCACCCGCAGCAATATATACATTCAAGGCATTGAAATAATCTTTATTATTGTCATAGAGCTTTTCAAGAATGGCAATATCAGATAAAAGGACATTTTTACTGCGATCAAGTTTCACACTAATCCGGTCAATTTGGGCACCTGTTTTATGATATTTTGATAAAACTTCTTGAACAGAGTTAGTAATTTTTCCAAACATACGCGAAATCATCGATTTTTTTTCCGTACTTAATTCATCCGGTTTAATATCATCAAGTCTTTTCATTAAGTCGGAGATGATTTGTCCAACTTCGCCGACATCATTTTTTTGCACATGCTCAAGCATTGAATTCGAAAAGGTTAAGAGCTTTGCTTGAGCAGGAGTTCCATATGATATCATCGCTTGGTGGTTTTTCGGATCGATTTGCTCGGCAATTTGATAGGCTCTTGCTTTGTTTTCCTCAGGAATTACATCGATTAATCGAACCGTTTTTTCCGCATCTATTTGTTCTATGATTTCCCCTGCTGCTTCCTTTTTTACATCAAATGGATTTGAAAGTAGCTCATCCATTAAATTACTAGGTTCATTATACTTTCGGGAAGATTGTTCGCTCACTTCGTTTACCTCCTATTGTTATTAATAATTTGAGAGTCGTTCATGTTTTTATTTGTATGCTTTGCAACATCAATTTCGAAATGTAGTTCATCTATATCATTCGACAGCATTTTGTATAAATCCTTTTCAATTGTGTGAGTTAAATCTTCGAGTACTCTTCGTGTTTCATGGAGTGAATGTTCGATCTCCTTACTTTTTCTTGGCTGTGAGGATAATAGCGCATATTTCTCTGTTAACTCAACTACAGAATCTAAATGAGAAAAGAAAAACGGTTCAGCTTGATAAAAACGTTTTGGTTCGCTTTTTGCTAAACGATAGATTTTTTTAGTAATACGATGAAGGTCAATTCTTTGTTTAATTGAAGGAACATGACGGATTGAAAAAAGTGCTTTACTCAAACGTGCAAGCTTCTTTTTTGACTCAGAAAGATTCTTATTAATATATTTGTATTCTTTTCTTGTAAGGCGATGCTTCTTTAAAAAGCGATTATTCATATAAAGAGAGCTAAAAAAATATGTGACTCCACCACCTATGATTGCAAATGTGGATGATAGTAAATAAGTTTGATCATATGGAAAAAAACTGACAAACCATACTGTTACCATAGTAGGAAAAGCAATCATTGATTTTATTATAAATGATAAAAATGGATTCATTTTATATCGACTCCTGACATGCGATCTTATATTTTCGTGTCCAGCTTCAGCTCCTAGCCATTCGAGGCGCTTGCGCTCTTCTTTTAATACGAATGAAAGAGATTCAAGGTTTCATCTTTCCATTATATTCTTGATATCTTAATTCTTTCTCAAGTTTAACTATATCTCGTTTGTTTTAATCATACCATAGACCTGAAATGTAACGTTCTCTAAGACTTGAGGCTTATTTTAAAATATGCTTTGGAAAAATTTACACATATATCATGGACATTATTAGTACGAATATTATATACTACATTATATCACTAATGCACTATTGTACCTAATCACCTTAAGGAGGTGTACGGATGATTTTTAATCATGATGGAATGAAACCAATCTATGTCCAGCTTGCAGAATGGTTGGAAACTGAAATATTGAGCGGAACAATCAAGGATGATGAGAAAATTTACTCACAGTATCAGTTAGCGGAGATGTTCACCATTAATCCAGCTACTGCTGCAAAGGGATTAAATATTTTAGCTGATGAGAACATTCTCTATAAAAAGCGCGGACTTGGAATGTTCGTTTCTCCAAATGCAAAACAATCAATCCTGGAAAAGAGGAAAACTCAAATTATGAAAAATCTTATATCTGAATTAGTTTTAGAGTCTGAACGCTTGGGTGTAAGTGAAGATGAATTGATTGCGATGATTAAGACAGAAAAAAGCGAAATAAGGAGGAATCAGGATGAACGTAATTGAAAGTAAAAATCTTACGAAGTCATATGGTAACTTCAAAGCATTGCGGGAATTATCCTTCACGATAAAAGAAAATACAATAACAGGTCTTATCGGCAGAAACGGTGCAGGAAAAACGACATTATTAAAAACGATTTCCGGTTTCTACCATCCTACCTCTGGCGATATTCGCGTATATTCTGAGAATCCATTTAATAATCTTAAAATCTCTTCAAATTTGATATTCATCGATGATCATATGGTTTTCCCACCGGGATTAAATCTTGGGGACCTTTTAAAATCGGCAGAATATTTTTATCCAAATTGGGATGCCGAACTAGCTAAGCGCTTATTTGATTATTTCGATTTGCGTCCAAAGATGTCACATCATCACCTTTCTAAAGGAATGAAAAGTACGTTTAATATGATTATCGGGCTTTCGTCTCGCTGTGCAGTTACAATTTTTGACGAACCAACAACCGGTATGGATGCATCAGTACGGAAGGATTTCTACAAGGCATTACTGAAGGACTACATCGAAATTCCAAGGACAATCATCTTCTCAAGCCATTTATTAAATGAAATTGATAGTTTCCTTGAGGATATTTTATTAATAAAAAGTGGTGAAAAGGTACTCCATATGCCTGTTATAGATTTGAAGGAATATGCGATTGGGTTAAGTGGGAAAACAGAGGCTGTGAATCAAATTACACAATACTTAGAGATTATTCATCAAGAAACATTTGGGAATGGCAGCTCGTATACCGTTGTTCGAAACATTTTTCCAGACTCCACGCGAAATGAAATGAAGAAATTAGGAATAGATCTGCTACCCGTTCCGACTGATGATCTATGTGTCTACCTAACTGCCAAAAACAAAGGAGGGATTGATGATGTCTTTAACAGAGGTTAATTTGATTGATGTTGTGAAGAAGCAATTCTACTTTAAGTTTAAAGCTTATTTAGGTTCGCTCATTAGCATGGTAACCGTTCAGGTATTAGCTATTCTTTTTTCCTTTAATGGGGTTGGGCAGTACGGAATGGGTGGAAGTGTTATAAGTTTATCAATTAAATCCTATTCAGGTTCAATCATCATTGGCTTCACAATGTTTTGGGCTTTTATTGTTGCAATCACTTTAACAACAAAGCCTTATCGATACATGGATTTTTCGTTTGTTACAAATCGGGTGAGCAGCCATATCTCAACAATTGCTTTACTCGTGATTTATTCAATGATTGGCAGTATTACAGCGATGTGTTCAGGCATTCTTGTTAGAGTCATTATGTATTTCTCCAATGATCACATCATCAAGGAACACTTCCATCTTTCTGTATCTGATCTACTAATAAGTTTATATGTGGCGACACTTTACATCTTGCTCTTTGCGATTGTTGGATATTTTATTGGGATGCTTGTTCAACTGAATAGGTTGTTCATTTTTATTATACCAGCAGTGATAATTGGAGTACTTATATATGAACAGGCTAGTCTTAACACAATGAATGCTTTTACGTTCTATTTTATGGAAGATTCACTTTTTATTTTTTCAGTAAAAATCATTTTTACTATAGCAATCCTTGTATGCAGCATCATTCCAATTACCAATCGACTGGAGGTGCGTAAATAATGGCAGTCTTTTGGCCCATTATGCTTTTCGGAGGCATTTTACTCTGTTTGTACTTCATCCAAAAAAATGCCCATTTTAATGGTTTAAAAATTGTGCTAGGGTTATATGGCGCAATCCTATTAATCTCAGTTATTGTTTATTATGCATTGCCTAATGATCGTTTCATTGCTGATAACATTCCACAAACTAAGATTAATCAAGAAGAACAAAGTGGGGTCTTTTATGATACTTTGTTTAGTGGTTCTATTGAAAAGCTTGAAGATGTTGACAAGATAAATGAATGGAATTTCTCATATGATCATGATGAACTAAATATTGCACCTTTGGATAATCTGAATCTGTTTACCATTTTTGAAAGAAAAGAAAGCGATGACGGACAGATTGATATCGTCTATTACGCGACTAATACGAATGTTTATGGGATTGATTTTTCTAAAATAACTCCTTTGCCGAAGATATCTCTCGAGGATGAACGTATAAATATTTTTTATAATGATGAAAATCGAAATGAATTTGTCATATCAGCGTTCCACAATGACTTTGTGTTGGCTCAATTTAAAGGTGGTGGAGTTGAAGATGATTTCAACTACGATTATATGGAACGACCACTTGATAGCCAAGCAATCTATATAAAAATTCCAAAAAATCTTAAGCTAACTGGATCAGAGTATCCCAATATTGTTGGTGAAGATTAGAAAAAGGAAGGGGATTGATCCCTTCCTTTTTTAATGTGTATCGATTAATTTATCCATACGGAAGCTATCGTCGGATTATCCGTGCTATCGCTGAATTATCCGCGCTATCGCCGAATTATCTACGCTATCGCCGAATTCTCTCTGCTATCGCCGAATTATCTGCGCTATCGCCGAATTATCTAAGCTATCGCCGAATTATCTAAGCTATCGCCGAATTATCTAAGCTATCGCCGGATTATCTAAGCTATCGCCGGATTATCCGCGCTATCGCGGAAATCCTCACTTTTATTCCGTAGTATAGCTTTCTCCAACCCCAAACTTCACCCTCTGTACATGAATAAGCCTCACTGCCAGCCCTATTCCCGCTGCAAGTAGTCCGACTGTCAGCCCAATCCAATATCCAGGAGCTCCTAAGCTTGTGTAATGTGCTAATACATATCCGACCGGCAAACAGATCAGCCAGTACGCTACAAGGGTTGTGATAAAAGCAATGTTAACATCCTTATAGCCCCTTAATGCGGCTTGTGCTGTTACTTGAATAGAATCTGAGATTTGGAAGAATAATGCATAGATTAAAAAGTGAGCAGTCATATTGATGACATCAGCCTCATTCGAATATAGACCAGCAACGTCATAGCGGAATAGTACAACGAACAGACCTGTTACAAGTGCAATGAACATCGATAAGTAAACCCCAAGCCAGCTATATGTTTTCGCATCTTTGTATCGTTTAGCACCCACCTCAAATCCGACTAAAACCGTAAGTGCCATTGAAATACTGACTGGTATCATATAAAGAAATGAAACGATATTAAGTGCAGATTGATATGATGCAATTGTCGTAATTGAAAACTTACTTATTAGGATCGTAACAACTGCAAACATACTCGTTTCAAAAAAGGTAGAAAGCCCCATTGGAACGCCAATTTTTAATATTTCTTTGCTTTCCTTCAGTGTAAATCCCTTTACCCCTCTAAATATTTTATAGGTTGAAAATGGTTCCTTTGTTTTAATAATAAATGCCGTGATCGCAACGATAATCCAAAACGTGAACGAAGTTGCGTAACCAGCCCCTGCCCCTCCAAGTTCAGGAAATCCTAAATTCCCAAAAATCAATACATAGTTCAAAAAGAAATTAAATGGTAAGGAAATTAACAAAATGACCATGACAACTCTGGTGATTCCAAGTGCATAAATAAATGAACGCAGCACATTAAAAATAAATAGTGGAATGATTCCAAAACTTAGTCCAACTAAATAATCATGGGCAGTACTTTGAACACGTTCAGGAAGATTCATACTAGCCAATAATGGATTTAAGAAAAAGAAGCCTAGTACAATGACAAGAATCGCTATTATGAATGATAAATAAATACCACTTGTGGCAACTGACGATACTTCCTTATTCTTCTTTTCACCAAAACGCTGTGCCGCAATTGGGGAGACTGCTAAAAGTATACCGCTTAACCCTGTAAAGATCGGATTCCAAATCGAAGACCCAATCGCAACCCCTGCCAGGGTTGAAGAATCATATTTTCCTGACATGATTGTATTAAAAAATACCATTGAAAACATACCAAGCTGAGTGATCAGAATTGGTATTAGTAAATTGAAAATTAATTTTATTTTTTCTCTTAACGTATGAGTCTCGTACATATTGGTTCTCCTTGAAAAACAATTAGTATAATAACAATCCCCATTATATTCTATGACCATAATCATAACCACTTATTTAGATTTACATATTTTTATTCCAAATTTTCTGCTATATTAGTAGTATGTATTAATATCTACTACTAATTGGGTGGAGGTTTATATGTCACGTCTTACGAATCACTTAATTGTAATTTCTTTTGATTGTTTATCTGCATTAGATTTCCCGTTATTACAAGAGATTCCCCATTTTCAGGAACTATTACAAAAAGGCTCTTATTGCAAAAATGTAGAAACAATCTATCCATCAGTAACTTACCCTTGTCATGCAACAATCGTGACCGGAAATTTTCCAAATAAACATGGTGTTATCAATAACACCTTTATCCAACCAGGTAATCCGTCCCCAGACTGGTACTGGCTTCGCCGGCATATTAAAGGAACAACCCTTTATGATGAAGCGAAAAAGGCTGGGATGACAACGGCCGCATTATTATGGCCTGTAACTGCAAAGGCAAAAATTGATTACAATATGCCAGAAATATTCGCGAATCGTCCATGGCATAATCAAATTGCTGTTTCTTTTATGAATGGAACACCTATCTATCAATTAGATATGAACCGCCGCTTTGGTCATATACGCAAAGGACTGAACCAGCCTGAACTAGATGATTTCGTTCTTGAATCAACCGTTCAAACGATTAAAACGAAGAAGCCAAATCTTTTACTCGTTCACTTTACAGATTTAGATACACAACGTCATTACCACGGATTCTCGTCTGACGAAGCAATAGCTGCCATACATCGCCATGACAAAAGACTAGGACGAATTACACAAGCATTAAAGGAAACTGGTATTTATGAAGATTCTACTATTATTGCATTAGGCGATCATAGTGCCCTTGATGAATCAAAGGCAATCAAATTAAATGTTAAGCTTCGTGAAAATGGGCTGATTAATGTAAATTCTCGTGGCCAGGTTACAGACTGGAAAGCCTATTGTAAAAGCTGTGATGGTTCCGCATATATTTATATGAAAGATGAAAAGGATATAGCAACAAAAGAAACCGTGAAGACACTCATATCAAACCTATTGAAGGATCCTGAAAATGGTATCGAGACAGTTCTTTCTGGTGAAGAAGCACAAGCAATAGGAGCTGATGGAACTGCCGCTTTTATGGTAGAGGCACAACTTGGCTATTATTTCAAAGAGCAGCTTGACGGAAATTATATCGACAATATCACAGTAGAGGATGTGAGAGCCAAAAAATATACCTTCGCAAGCCACGGGTATTCTCCGAAAAAAGAGAATTACTCAACAGTTCTCATGGCAGTTGGTAAAGGAATTCGTCAAAACGTTATCATCCCTGCCATGCACTTAGTTGATGAAGGACCTACTTTTGCAAGATTACTCGGAATTGACTTAGGAGAGACAGATGGCAAAGTAATCCACGATTTTCTAAACGTTTAAAGTAGATTAATAGGGAGGTACATTTATGAAACTTTTTTCCAAAGAGGAAAATAGCTGGATGCTCTATGATTGGGCAAATTCGGCATACTCGATTATTATTACAACAGCAGTATTTCCACTTTTCTATAAAGCAGCTGCAACAAATGCTGGGGTTAGCGCCTCTGATTCAACTGCATATCTAGGGTATACGATTGCTATTTTCACCTTTATTTTAGCAATGCTTGGCCCAATTCTCGGTACAATTGCTGATTATCAAGGGTATAAAAAGAAATTTTTCACCTTCTTTTTTGCATTAGGGGTTGCCGCAACTGCAGCACTTGCATTTATTCCAAGTGACAATTGGCTGCTTCTATTAATTTGTTATACATTTGCTGCACTAGGGTCTACGGGTGCGAATATTTTTTATGATGCTTTTATTGTTGATGTTACTACGGAAGATCGAATGGACCGTGTCTCAGCTCGTGGTTTTGGACTAGGCTACATAGGAAGCACCATTCCTTTTCTTATAAGTATTGCCATTATCCTTTTAGCTACAAAAGAAATGATACCACTCTCGACAAATATCGCCAGCAAAATCGCATTTCTAATTACTGCTATTTGGTGGGGTTTGTTTGCGATTCCATTATTTAAAAATGTCCACCAACGCTATTACATTAATCGTGAGCCAAACCCTGTTGTAAATAGCTTCAAGCGACTTGGAAAAACATTTAAAGAAATCCGAAAGTATCGTGCACTATTTCTATTTTTATTAGCTTATTTCTTTTATATTGACGGTGTGGGAACAGTAATCTCTATGTCGACTGCATATGGTACCGATTTAGGTATAAATTCAACAAGCTTATTAATTGTCTTGTTCGTCTCACAAGTAGTAGCAGCACCTTTTGCAATGCTATACGGGAGATTAGCACAAAAATTCACAGCAAAAAAAATGCTCTATGTCGGAATTATCGTCTATATCATCGTATGTATTTATGCTTATTTCTTAAAAACAACAATGGACTTCTGGATACTAGCGATGCTCGTTGCAACGTCTCAAGGTGGGATACAAGCGTTAAGTCGCTCCTATTTTGGTAAGCTTGTGCCGAAGGAAAATGCGAATGAATTTTTTGGCTTTTACAACATTTTTGGAAAGTTCGCCTCAATAATGGGACCGTTATTAGTAGGAGTAACCGCCCAAATTACTGGGAATACAAATATGGGTGTATTTAGCTTAGTCATTTTATTTATTATCGGAATCATCATTCTAGCCTTTGTTCCTGAAAGTAAGTCCACTTCAATTAACGGCGATAACTCAATCCATGCAAATTAACCCATTTTCAATGTTATAATGGATTAATAGATATTTTGGAAATGAGGTATCGAATATGGATAAGAAAGAGATCGAATATAAAATCCAAGAGCTTAAGCTTGACTACATTCGTCTGCAAAATGATTTAGAAAAAATGGATTCAGTGAACGGCAATATCTCTCCATTAGAAAAACAAATCGCTGAACTTGAAGTAGAATTAAGCTCGTTAAGAAAAATGCTAAATGAACTGTAAGAGTTGCGAGGTCTAGACCTGCAACTCTTTTTTCTTAAAATATAATATGCCTTCCGAATTTACTTGAACAAGCCTTTATGAGGTTCGATTAACCAGCATAGAGAAAGTAAATCGGAAGGCTTAAAACATACTTAGGTGTAAGATAGTACCTGAATTTTTGTGTACTTTATAAAATTTGCTCTGGCCGTTTAAAAAAGAGTTCCTTGCAATCTACCGATTGTTGCATCGAGACTACGACATTCTCCAATGGTTCACTATAAACATATGGATAATCAATCTCACCAAGTTCTGTTCGAATTGGGTAGGCTAATTTTTCAGGAGCGATACTGAATTCTGATGTTACTCCAGGCTTGTTGCCTCGTGGGTCCACGCGAAACCATTTATCAATATCATCAAAATAAACGGCATTTAATCCATGCAGGGCATAACCAGAGTCAGGAGTTCCCTTTCTTGTAACCCGCTGATAGCAAAACCCAGTTGGTATTCCCATTCCCCTTAAAAAGGCCGCTAGCAAATGAGCTTTTGCAAAGCATATTCCCTCACGATGTTCTAACGTATCTGATGCTGAGATTGTAATTAAATCACTGCTTATATCAAAGGAATGCTGGATATCATCCCTCACAAAACAGAAAGCAGCTTCAGCTCGTTCCTGTTTTGTCTTCCCCACCTTTTGAAACTCTCTTATTTTCTCCTCAATCTTTGGATGGCTGAAATTAATAATGCTTGTCTCTTCTACATAAGATTGTAAATCAGAATTACAAATCACCAATTGCATAATCAATCCTCCAACAATCTTTTAACTAAATTATAATAGATTGAAAGAGAATAAATCTGTGATTTACATCAACTACTAGCATTAAGAAATTAAATGGTACTTGCACAGTTTGGAAGATGCAAAATATAAGAAAGAAATACACTTTCTTGCTAATGAATCAGTTTTGGTCCTGTTTTAACTGAAAGTTGAAAAAAATAAAAGGAAAATTTCCGTTTAAATTGTGAAATACCCATATTTCCTTAAAAATAAAGGAAGTTTTTCCTCTTATATCATCGAAAACATTGGTTTTTGACCAATATAGCAGAGTTAGCCGGAAATTCTTCGCCTATTTCTGCTACTTAGGCCTCCCACTATACATTAGCAGGAATTTCTCCGCTTATATCTGCTACTTAGGCCTCTTCTCTATACGTTAGCAGGAATATCTCCTCCTAATTTCTATACGAATCTACCCTCAGTTTTCGTACTTTAAATGAAACATAGTCCCCTCGCATTTTATATTCTCATTACTTTAATGTATCGTTTTCTATTTGTAAGGCTTCATCATAATTCGTAGCCGGTGCAGCTATTCGAAAATCACTTTCTATTTGCATTCCATCATTCTCATTAAGTAAAATCGTAAAACCATTAAAATCATCATCAATGGCAATCATACCTAACAACACTAAGTCAGTCTTTCCTTCATGAGTCGATGTATATGCCAATGCTCCCATCTTCCCTCCCTCATGTTGAAAAAATCCAACATCTATAAGCTCATATGTCTTGGTAAAGTCATATTTATCAATGATCATTTTCCCTGTGAATACCGGATCTCGAAATAATGGCCTCTTATACGTTCCAATAACAGACACTTTCAAGGTCTCACCACTATTAGCATCTTCCGCCATATACTGAAATGCATTAAAATCCTGATTGATTTTCTTAGGGAAGTCGTAGAGAAATAAAAAGCAGGTAACTGGTAAAGCAATTGCAATCATCATCATGACTAGTTTTTTCGATAATTTCATAGTTTCATTCACCTATTCCCAGTAATTAACTTTTATAAATTTTACCATATTATTTGTACTCTACAGTTCAATTTTTCTGAATTTTTAATCTAAAGTATGATTTACTTCACAGACTTTACGTATCAGATTATTTAAAATAGTCCTAAAATGGAAAACAGGTGATAAAATGGCTACGTCTTTGTTAGAGGCTAGAATCAATTCAAAAATGATTATGGAATCAATTTCTTCTATAGGAGTTAAAAGTGTATTTGGATGCCAAGAGGAAAGTTTAATTTCTTTCTATTGTGATCGGAACCCAAATGTCGACTATATTCAATTAAGGCATGAACAAGCAGCCGTTCATGCAGCAGATGGATTTGCAAGAGCTAGTGGGAAGCCTGGGGTCGTACTATTAGGGACATCATTAAGCTTAACAAATGGAATAACTGGTATTGCAACTGCTTATAGCGATTCAGTCCCATTATTAATTATCTCAGGACCACTTTTTCCAATTCATTCAAGTAAAAATGCATTTGATGATTTGAATATTATCGGTATGGCAACACCAATTACAAAGCATATTTTTACAGTTGAGAACACCGACGATTTACCATTAATCATTCATCAGGCATATCATCTTGCTGCAAACGGTAGACCTGGGCCAGTGCTAATAGAAATTTCAACAAATATGGCTCCTAAACATCAAAAGTACGTTTCAAACGACTTCAATTTGGCTGAACCATTTTTACAATCATTGAAAAATGAAAGCGAATTATGTAGAGCCTTGGAGTTTATAGAAACCGCTAGAAAACCAGTTTTTCTGATCGGTGGTGGAACCATTATTTCAGGAGCATCTGAGGTTCTACATAAGATTGTTCAACAATGCCAAATCCCTGTTGTTACTACATTAATGGGAATAGGTGCATATAGCACAGTTGACCGTTTATTTTTAGGAATGCTAGGTATGCACGGAACATATGCAGCTAATAAAGCTGTTCATCAATGTGATTTATTAATCAGCATTGGAATGCGTTTTAGTGATCGAGTGACTGGCAGAATAAGTGGTTTTTCTCCTAAATCAAAAATAATACATGTTGATATTGACGAGTCGGAATTAAACAAAATACTTCAAGTTGATTTACCGATTGTTTCAGATGCAAAGGCATTTTTAAGCTGGTTACACAATCATATCGATCATCAAAAGGTAAATTATAATACTAAAAACTGGGTAAATGAAGCGACTGAATGGAAACGAACTGTTCCAAGATTTGATAAATCCAATAGCATTTTGAGTCCGCAAACAGTGATTCAGATGATTGACCGATACTCAGATGATTCTGCATTAGTCGTTACGGATGTTGGACAGCATCAAATTTGGACTGCACATAATTATAAATTTAAAAATCCTAGGACTCTACTTACATCTGGTGGATTAGGTACAATGGGCTATGGACTTCCAGCAGCGATTGGTGCTGCTATTTCACGTCCAACGGAGCAAGTCATATGTGTATCAGGTGATGGCAGTTTTCAAATGAATTTGCAAGAATTAATCACGATCGTGAAATATCAACTCCCTATTAAGATTGCGATTTTGAACAACGGATATTTGGGTATGGTTCGTCAATGGCAGCAGCTTTTTTTCAATGGGAGGTATTCCTCTGTAAAAATTTCATCTCCGGACTTTGTGAAGCTTGCTGACTCATATGGAGCTGTTGGCTTTAAAGCACAAACTGAAGAAGAAGCCAAGCAAATCATTATCGAAGCGTTCAACCTTCAAGGCCCTGTTCTAATGGAATTTAATGTAGTTGAGGAGGAAAATGTATTTCCGATGGTCCCACCAAACCATAATAATCATCAGACCTTATTATCCAAAGAATAGACTTTATACTAGAGCAACACAATTATTTTGTCCTCTGTAGAGGGCTTTTTTTGATGAATAAAATAATATCTAATCTTTTAGGTAAAAATGTAAAAAAACAAGTAAGGAGAATATCCTTGTGGAAGTATCTTTATTAACTTTAGGAATGATCATACTGGCGAGTTATCGGTTAACGCATTTAATTGTCTTTGATAAAATAACCGAACCTTTACGAGATCCCTTTTTAAAAAAGGAGAAAACCCGGTCAAATGAAACCAAAAAAGTGCCAAAATCAATTTTCGGATATCTTCTTACATGTTACTGGTGTACAGGTATTTGGTCAGCAATATTTCTTGGTACTATGTACATCTTTATACCCTCTATTGCTAAATATCTTATTTTCATTTTATCAATTGCAGGCGGCCAAGCTATTTTAGAAACCTTTGTCGGAGTCAATATTAAGAAAACAGAAATGTATGCTGAACAAATAAAACAGAGCAAACAACAATAACTTTGCAACTTTTTAGTGAAAGTTTGTCCCCCGTTATTCATACAGTTTAATAAAGGGGGATATTAGTATGAATACCAAACTTTCAACTTATAAGCTTATTCGTTATGTAGTTGCTTATGTTTTTATTATTTCTGGAATGATGATTGTATTGAGCCCGGAATTAGGTAATTTTTTCATCAGTTTAGAGATCCTACCCTATCCACAATATATGATGTATCTTGTGGCCATTCTTGAAGTTCTTTGTGGGGCATTGATTATGGTGAATAAAGAGGTAAAGAATGCCACCATTCCATTAATTATCATCATGATTGGTGCTCTTCTATTTGCCAAAATACCGATGCTTCATTCTGGTTTTTTTGAATTTGCATTTGCTGCAAGGATTGACATTGTTATGCTTGCATTACTCATTATTTTATATCGAAACCCTCATAGATAATTGATCACCCTAAAATGCCAGATTGCAAATTTGCAATTTGGCTATTTTTTTGAATTAAAATATTATTTCAAAATAAATATTTTTTCGAACTATAAAAATACAAACCTTCTAGAAATTGGTTGAAAAAAATATTTTGACAAAACAAACTATTGTTACGTATTATATTAATATAACAAAGGGAGGTTGTAACATGTCAGACCTAAATAAACAGAAAATTGTGGCAAGCGTTCCTCAGAAAGGATTCTTCGGACATCCTAAAGGGCTTTTCACATTATTCTTTACTGAATTTTGGGAGCGTTTCTCGTACTATGGTATGAGAGCAATTCTCGTATTTTATATGTATGACAAAGTCTCTGATGGTGGATTAGGACTCGATGAAACCTTAGCACTTTCCATTATGTCAATCTATGGTTCACTCGTATACATGTCCGGAATTATTGGAGGCTGGCTTGCTGATCGAATATTCGGTACCTCAAGAGCAGTATTTTATGGCGGTATCTTTATTATGTTTGGTCATATTGTCCTAGCTATTCCAGGAAATATCACGATGTTCTTTATCTCTATGTTCCTCATCGTTATTGGTACAGGCTTACTAAAACCGAATGTCTCTACTGTTGTCGGTGATATTTATAGCGAAGAAGACCAACGTAGAGATTCAGGTTTCAGTATTTTCTACATGGGTATTAATCTTGGAGCTTTCATATCTCCATTAATCGTAGGTAAGGTAGCAGAAACTGATTACCACTTAGGCTTCGGTATTGCAGCTATCGGTATGTTCTTTGGTTTATTACTTTTCTTATTAACTAAGAAGAAAAATTTAGGCCTTGCTGGTACAATCGTGGCGAATCCTCTATCTCCATCAGAAAAGAAAAAGGTTTACACCATGATTGGTTTAGGAATCGTCATTTTAGCAATATTAATTGCAATCGCTATTCCAACAGGACTTCTTACATTTAAATCATTCATTGCACTTATCGGTATATTAGGAATCTTAATCCCAACGATGTATTTTGTTGTGATGTATCGCAGTCCGAAAACTACTGCTGTTGAACGTTCTAGACTCATTGCCTATATTCCGCTATTTATTGCTGCAATTATGTTCTGGGCAATACAAGAACAAGGATCAACTATCCTTGCAAATTATGCAGATAAACGTACACAACTAGATTTTGCTGGTATTCATATTTCACCAGCATGGTTTCAATCATTGAACCCACTATTTATCATTACATTAGCACCTGTATTTGCATGGTTTTGGATGAAGCTTGGTAAACGCCAGCCATCAATTCCGAAAAAATTCTCATTCGGATTATTATTTGCTGGTTTGTCATTCCTAGTTATTCTTCTTCCTGCGTATTTTGGGGGATCTGATTCTTTAGTTAGCCCACTATGGCTAGTATTAAGTTATTTCATTGTCGTTCTTGGTGAATTATGCTTATCACCAGTAGGACTTTCTGCTACTACAAAATTAGCACCTGCTGCATTCACTGCTCAAACAATGAGTTTATGGTTCTTATCAAATGCAGCTGCACAAGCAATCAATGCACAAATTGTTAAATTCTATACACCTGAAACAGAAATGGTTTACTTCGGTGTAATTGGTGGAGCTTCAATCGTACTTGCGATTATTCTCTTCATCATCTCACCAAAAATTCAAAGCTTTATGAAGGGTATAAAATAGAGTTATAATATCAGCCTGACCATAATGGTCAGGCTTTTTTTATTTATAAACATAGGTCCTCCTCCTTGCTTTTCCATATTGTTCTAAGCCTCGAGCCTTAGTGAAAAATATATCTCTAGCTCCTTATAGGTTCGGGTATTCAATCGGTAAGATAGATAGCAGATGTGGAAAATCTTGCCTAGAATAAGACTATTTAGGAAAAGGAGAATGATTGTGAACGTAATTAAATTTATTGTACAAAGAAAGATTTTAATAGGACTTTTACTCGTCCTAGTCGTGATGCTTGGGAGCTACTCAATTTTCAAGTTAGACAAAGAGATGATTCCAACCGTTAAAATGGACGGAGCTTATATCGAAATTAGTGCCGGTCAAATGTCAGCTATTGAAGTTGAAAGATTGATAACAACTCCCATAGAGCAGAAAATTCAGGGAATTGATGGAGTTGAAGGTATTAGCTCAACAACAAATATTGGGAGTAGTGTTCTTCAAATAATCTTTGATCAAGGAAAAGGGGAAGAACTTTTTAAAGAAGTGGAAGCCATTGTTATTTCCATGAAAAGTGAAGTTTCAGGAATCACAAATGTCGTTGCCGAACAGTACGGTGGTAGTCCTGGTTATGAATTTTTCATGGATGTTTCCGGTGGGGACATGGATCAAATGACTAAATTCGCTAAAAATGTGATCGAACCAAAATTAGAAGAGCTTCCCGAAGTAAGAGATGTACAATTAACAGGTATTTTGGAGCATGAACTTATCATTCAACTTAATCATGATCAATTGCAAAAATACGGGCTAAATCCTGCTCAAGTAATTGGTGACATTCAGCAAGCTAATCGTGAATCAACATTGGGAGAGTTAAGCAGTGATAAAGATTCTCCATCTCTTCGCTGGAATACAAAATTAACAAATATTGATGATGTCAAAAATATTAAAATTCATACTCAAACTGGTTCTATTCTTTTAGAGGAAATCGCTAATGTTTCATTGCAGCCATTAGAAAATTCCTCCTATGTTTGGAAAAATGGAACGAAGGATTTTATTTTGATACAGATTGGGCGAACATCAGATGTGTCACAAATCGAAATGGCAAATGCCGTACGGGAAGAAATTAAAAAGATTCGCAATGAAAATCAATTAAAAGGTTTTGAATTAAATGAAGTAGTCGCTCAGGCTGACTACGTTGAAGAAGCCATTGATGGAATAAAAAGTAATATATTAATTGGTGGAGTCATTGCGATTATTATTCTTTTACTTTTTTTACGAAATCTACAAGCAACATTTATTATTGGTCTCTCAATACCAGCCTCTGTTTTACTTACATTCGCAACCATATGGCTATTTGATTACAGTTTAAATATATTGACAATGATTGGACTTGGACTTGGTATCGGGATGATGGTTGATTCTTCAATCGTCATATTAGAATCGATCTATAAAAAGAAAGAGCAAGGATTAACAAAGCTTGATGCAGTTTTAGTAGGGACGAAAGAAGTTGCTTCAGCCGTTATTTCGTCAATGTTAACGACAATTGTTGTGTTTCTGCCAATCGGATTAATTGGTGGGGATATGGGACAATACATGATCATGTTATCTGTTGTTGTTGCTATAACACTGATAAGTTCAGTGATTGTAGCCTTTACATTAATCCCTTCATTAGCTGAGAAATTTATGAAGCTACGCAAACCAAATAAAGTCTCAAAAGAAGGAATGTTCCTTAAAGCGTATAGTAAAATCATTTCGTGGGTAATTATGAAAAAACGTCGTTGCGTTGCTGTTATTATGTCCTTTCTCATCATGTTAGTCGGTTCAGGGTTTCTTGTCTCAAAAATACCGATGACCATTATGCCTGATATGTTTAATCGTTATACTGAATTAATGGTAAATACAGAACCAGGACTGTCAGTCGAAGATAAGGAAAAACTCGTCCAAAGTATAAATAACAAACTACAAGGAATTCAAGATGTAAAATCAAACTATGTCATGGAAAATGGTGGTGCCCTGTACTCTATCATTAATATGACTACTGGTGACGAAATCATCAAAGAACAAAAGGTAGTAAATGAAGAAATTCTCAAATCTTTACGTTCACTTCAAGAAACTGAGCCAGTTATAAGTGTACAAACAGCAATGAATGCGGGTAGAGGTCTTCCTGTTCAAGTCAATATTAAAGGGAAAGACTTCAATGAATTACAAACAATCTCAGAAGATTTTATTCAAAAATTACAAGAAATTGACGGAATTGTCGGGATCTCAAACTCAATCCAACGGACGTCCGAAGAACAATTAATTGTGTTAAAACCAAATGCGATTGAAGAAGCCGGTCTTACCGAAATCCAATTGAAACAGTTTATTGAACAATCATTTCTTGAAATACCATTCGAATTTATGTCGATGAATGGTGAAGATATACCTATCAACATAAAATCTGGAGGAAAACCTGGTACAAAATCTGAACTTTTGGATTTAAATATCCCTACGATTAACGGTGAGGAAAAACTATCTCAATTTATTGAATTACTAACTGTATCCGCACCAAATAATATTAGCCATATTGATGGAGAACGTTACATTTCAATTTCAGCAGATATTGAAGAAAGAGATCTTGGAGCAGTAAATCGTGATGTCCAAAAACTAATAGAGGATTTTAATACACCAGCAGACTATACGGTTTCTTTAGCAGGAGACTTGGAACAGCAGCAAGAATTAATGAATGATATGATCATGATTTTTGCAATTGCATTATTCCTTGTATATCTCGTAATGGCCGTTCAATTTAACCATTTAGGACACCCATTAATCGTGATGTCGATTATCCCGATTACGATTATTGGCGTTATTTTAGGGTTATTCATTACCCAAATGGAGTTAAGTATTATGTCTGGAATGGGCATCGTAATGTTAATTGGAATCGTCCTTAATAATGCTATTCTACTAATTGATCGGACTAACCAACTTCGCAAGGAAGGAGATAGTGTTGAAATTGCTTTAATTGAAGCAGGAAAAAATCGAATACGTCCTATCTTCATGACAACACTAACCACAGTAGGCGGAATGCTACCTTTAGCTCTAGCTTCTGGAACATCTGGAAATTATCAAGCACCGATGGCAACAGCGATTATATCAGGACTTATGTTTGCAACAATTATTACATTGGTTTTGATTCCAGCTGTATACCGTTTATTTACAATCTCTCAAAAATCGAATCGAAGAAAAAACAAGGCTCAAATCAATGCTGAGGTAGCAGCAATGAAACAATAAGTGAATAATTACTTTAAACCTTCTGTTTCTTCAGAAGGTTTTTTTAATTTTAACAAATATCTAGGTAGAGTAATTCCTATCCATCTCTCTCAATAATTCTTCTATAGGTAAAAAGTTGCGTCTTTCGTTGAAAGCATTGAATATCATTGTTTTTTTTCATAAGATAAATGTAATAGTTTGGTAGAAAAGGTCATGATTTGTAAACAAAAGAGTTTGAGTAGGTTCAAATTAGTGAAACCTACATGAAAGGAAAAATATAATGAGTGAAAACCTTCGCTTCCAAGTCCATTTGACTGGAATGATTGATATTCTGTCCAATCATTTATACAACGAAAAAGATGTCTATATTCGTGAATTATTACAAAATGCAAACGATGCAATTACTGCAAGAAAAAGGCTTCATCAGGATTTCACACCACGAATTTATGTTTCCCTGACAGAAAGCACAGAATCATCTCCTACCATTATTTTTGAGGATAATGGTGTGGGGCTAACAGAAAACGAGGTCCATCAATTTCTTGCAACGATTGCTAACTCATCAAAGGGCGAAAAGACCTTTGGAGATAGTGGAACTGATTTTATTGGTCGATTTGGGATCGGATTACTTTCCTGTTTTATCGTAAGTGAGGAAATTGTGATGGTTACTACATCAGCAAAAACCTTTGAAACGATTGAATGGCGTGGGAAATCTGATGGGACCTATCTAATTCGCAAGCTAGATGAGGTTCAACTTGAACCAGGAACACAAGTTTTTATTAGAAAGAAAAAAGCCGATGATTTACCTGGTGATTGCTTCAATCAAAAAACATTGCGGCAAACTCTAAAGAAATACGGTTCATCACTAGAGCCCAGCATCACCCTTGCTCATCTTGGAGTAGAAGAAGAGCTTAATCATTGGAGTAAACAATTTGCCGAACACACAAAGCTGCATCAAATGTCACGTTCAGAAGTTTTAAAATTGGGTTTGGATATTTTAGGAATGGATTATCAGGATTATTTTTTGATTGAAAATGAGACTGGACGAACTTTCGGTATTGCTTATATAGTCCCACATACGATACATATGAATGCAAAGAAGACTAATGCAGTATTTTTAAACCGGATGTTTGTGACAAAAGATTGCCAAAGTATATTACCAGATTGGGCATTATTCATCCATTGTATTTTATGGACCGATGAACTAAGTCCTGTTGCATCACGCGAAGACTTTTTCAAAAATGAGGCACTTGAACTTGTTTCTGAAAGCTTAGGTAATGCGATTAAGAAAAATATTATTACACTACCAGATGTTACGTTAACGAAGCTTATGCATATTCATTATTTAAACTTCAAAGCATTGGCTAGCCAGGATGAAGAGTTTCTATCATTCATTTACCCATATTTACCGATGAGAACATTGGACGGTGAGCAATCACTTCAAACCATTTTTAAAAATCATAAGGTTATTTATTATACCGAAACGGTTGATGCATTTAGACAAATTCAAGATATTGCTAGGGCCAAACAAATGATGCTTGTCAATGGTGGCTATACATATGATGTCTTTATTTTAAATAAACTTGAAAATCTCTTACCTGAACAACATCTACAGTTTATTAACCCCTTAGAAATGACAGCAACATTACAAAAGTTGGATACAGATGAGGAATTAACATTTTCAAACATTTTAAAAGAAATGAACTTACAAATGGATCGATATAAGGTAAATATTGAAATTAGACGATTTGAGCCTATACACTTACCTACTCTCTTCATCCATTCCAACCAGTCACAAGAGGACCGGGAATTAGAAAGGATTGCTGAGGCTTCAAATTCATTATTTAATCAATTGCTCATGTCACTTCAGCCTGAGGAACCAGAAAGACCGATCCTTTATTTGAACCTGAGTAATCACCTTACCCAAAGAATCTTAACATCTGGTAAAACAGCGGAACAATTGGCTGTAATAATTCAAACCCTATATATTCAAGCATTATTATTAGGTCATTACCCTCTTAAGCAAAATGAACTTGAAATGATGAATCGAAATTTACTGTATATGCTTGAACTTATTTAACTTTATTCACCAGAAGTCTCCCACTTCTATATATGGTGAGATGAATGCAAATCAGTTTCCAATTCAGTGGGGTTCAAACCCCGACTGAAATTAAGGAACTCAGACTAAGAACGCCACATCCTGTGGCAACGTCTGAGTGACCCACATCGTGTGGGCCTAAAGCCTCCGGCGGATGCCTCAGATTTTTAAAGGAAGCTTTTCGAGCAAGCTCGAAAAAATCTGGGCGCAAATACGCCAAGGCGCATTTGATCGTAGATAAGGAGAATCCATATGGCGGAATACTTAGATTTATTGGATGATGCATTAAAAATGGCAGACGAAGATCTTGCACGAATTCCTTTACTTGAAAGAATCATCCTTGAAGCTGATAGTCATAATGATATTGAGACCGGAGTTGTTGCACGTTTTGAATTAATTGATACGTGTCATGATACCGGATACCCTAAGAAGGCTTTGCAGGCATTCAGCTGGCTCATACACAAATATGAATCAGATGAAACTATTATTGATGAAGAGGATTTATTTTGGCGCTATAAATGGATTATCGGATATGCTCTAAAATTCCCGGAAATTCCAATTGAACAAATTGAGACCCTACAAGCTGATATGAAAGAAAAATTCAAAGCAAAAAACTATTCTTTAAAACCATATTATTATTCCAAACTAAGAATGATCTTGAGAATGGGCGGAGAAATAGAATTAGCCGAGCCGTATTATGAAAAATGGAAAGAGACTTCCGCAGATCATTTGTCTGATTGTCGTGCATGTGAATTAGACAGTGAAGTAGATTACTATATACATGCTGGTGATGTTGACAAAGCTTATAAATTAGCCCAGCCTCTCCTGATCCAGAGGCTCACCTGTTCTAGTGTACCGCATATCACCTACAGTTATATGGTACTTTCCTTATTACATATTGGTAAAAAAGAGGCAGCAGAAAAGTGTTATAAAAAAGGCTATAAGTTGGTAGCTAAAAGAGGGGACTTTGCTGAAGAAATCGGAGAATACATTTTGTATTTATTAAAAACCAATCGAAAACAGGAAGCTGAAACAATCCTTAATGAAAATATTGAAATCATCGAGAAAATTGATACAACAATCGATAAAATTATGTTCATGCAGTCCGCCTATCCACTCTTTGCCGAAAAAAATGACGTGAAAAGGATGAATTGGGTAGAAGAATACACACAAAAATTAGATACTCGCCATGGAAATGGCTATTATACAACTCGTTTAAACGAAATTAAACAATTTACACTCAATTAAAGTGAAAAGAGGAGATAAGATGGAAGTACAAACAAATTCATACCGCAATGCTAAAGAAGGAACATTAGAGCGTACATTTTCTGACCTGATTGCCGTTGTTCCCGAAGTATTAACTTTGGACCATTTAAAAGAAAGAATTTCAGCAATCGCTGAAAATGGAATTGAAGTGAAGGTAATTAATGAGGATGAGACTAGTATTTTAATAGAGTTAAATGAAAATGATGTGGTAACTCCTTTTGAAATTAATATTCAATTACCACATGAGGATGTTCACTATGAGCAATACTATCGACAGGACCAAACCACACCAGAGGAAGTATTCCACCAAGCGTACAATGGCTCTGAAATTTTTGTTCGGACATTATTCACAGATGATGTTTTAAGTAATTTCTACTATCAATTGGAGTTTCTATGGCGCTTAGCTCCAGATATGCTTTTCACGTTAGATTTAAGTGCTTCTACAAAGCTCATATCACGAAGCTATATAAAGTACCATATCGAGAATCATATTTTACCAGAAATACAAGATTTATATGTGATTCATTCCATTTATGAAGGCGGCGAACAAGACGAACCTTCACAATATTGGTTTCATACACATGGTTTAAGTAGGGCTGGCATAACAGAAGTAGAATTGATTATCCCAAACCGTCTTGCCTCCTATTATGGAATACCTGATCTATTCAGTACGTTTGTTAATAATGCAATTGAAAATGGTAAACTATCCATTAATGAACCGGTAACGGTCGGACAAAGTAATTCAGGGTATATCCAAGTCATTGCTGTTCCCTGGGAAGAAGGATTAGCTTATATTGGTAAAAAGACATACTTATTTGATTTAAATGATATTGAGGACGATGAAGTTCATCTGCAACCTATAGATTCAGGCTATACATTTATTGGTGGGATGAATGATCGCGATGAATACCATCAGGAGCCATCTTGCCTCTTGTTCGAGTATAAGGAAGAAGAAGGATATATGGAATGCTTCTTCAAAGAATTTGAAGATCAAGAATTGATGTATTATAAGACAACTAGTGAAACAGCTCGCATCTCATTTAATGCCAAACATAGCTTTGGATATTTTGATAACATTTTCAACTTAGAAAAGGAAAACGAGAATTTTCGCTTTTTAGCCAAGTTTGGCATACCTTATGATGGAGAAGAAAGAGAACATATGTGGTTTGACATGCAAACCATTGCCGAACCTACGATTATTGGTCTATTAATTAATCAACCATATTATATTGATTACATGCAGGAAGGTAATCATTATGAACTTAATTATGAAGATTTAACTGACTGGGTAATTTACGCTGGGGAAGATGTGATTACACCTAGTAACTTATATCAATTTATTGGTTAATAAAAAAACCTTCTGAATCAGTGTAATACTGATTCCAGAAGGTTTCTTTCATTATTCATATTTTGATTTATCAGTGAAATTTACATATACCAAATAAATCACGATACAAATTGCTGTCGTTAGAAATCCCCATCCAAGGGTGATTTGATCAATCCGCAAGTAGTTATTACATAATTGTACAGGTACATTTACATATATTAATCCCATAGCAAAATATTTGATTGTGAAAAATAGAAAAACAAGATTCTTACCTTTTGACGTGAGTTTCTTCCAACTATCACGTAATGGGATACCTGCTAAAAATGGTAAACTAAAGAATTTAAAAACTTCCATACTTGTAACATTTAATGTTTCGTCCATTGTTTTAGGGATGGTCCAATAGATCATAATCATAATAAATAATAGAATTCCAGGTACTCCCGTTCCATTCCATTTTTCGAAAAACGATGGAAATCGTAATTGAAAAAAACGTGCCATAAGGAAACCAGAGAAAACCAATAAGGGCATTTGCATATGCATATGAATAATCATGATTGATTCTAGAAAGTTTGCGACGGGTGGGAGGGCTAAAATGATAAGTAAAATAAGCCCATAAAGAGATTGCTTCATCTTTTATTCCCCTCTTCCTTCTCTAGAATACTGATTACTTTATCTGCAGCTTCATCAATTTTTGTATAATCCATCACATCAACTAGACTACCCTTACCATCAACTAGATAAAATGCGGAATTATGTGAGAAATTTCCGTAAGGATCTGGGATGACAATGACGCCAAATTCCGTTAATAATTCATCTAGTTGTGCTTGATCACTAATTCTTGCCATCCTCCACGTTTCCCCGTCTGCATTAAAATAGTCCTTATATCGATCCAATGTAGCTGGATCATCTCGTTCGGGATCAAAGCTAATACTTAAGAACATAATATCCTTCCCGATATACTTGCTTGGGATTTGCTTATAAACTTGAGCCATATTTATTTCTAACTGAGGGCAAACTGTTGTACAGGATGTATATAAGAATGTGATAAATACATATTTATTTTCAAATTCAGAAATAGGATACATCCGTCCCTTGCTATCTTCAAATGTTACATTAGGGAATTGTGGTTTAGTCTCGATTAATTGATTTACCCTCGCAGTCTCCTCTGTGAATGCACGAAAACCATCGGTTCCAGAATAGAACAATGCACATCCAAATAATAAAACAATAATGATGGCAAATGTATTGTGATTTTTGATCATGTCGATCACATCCTACTTCTGATTTTTAATATAAAGAGATAGCCGTGCAAACAAGCTATCTCTTTACTTTTCTTATTTAATTTGTCTAGCTACAGCAGCTAGAAACTCGAGAAACTTCAACTCCTCCTACAGAGGCAAAAAACGCCTCTTTGTCGGAGTTTCCAGTTTTCTCGTTTCTGAACAAACTGCTTCCGCTTTTCTTTTTACCAAGTCTTTTGTGGTGGTGACCCTGGTGGTGCATTGACAATCATATCTGTAAGTGGCAATACATATGCCATTGAGATTACTAATATCATTAGAACTACCCATAGTCCCCAACGCTCAGTCCAATATGGAGTTTTAGAAGCATTTTCCTCTACCTCAGCAATTGGGAATTCTGTTTCTCCTTTTGGTGCAAAGAACATCATGTTAAATACTGCATATACTTGGATAATGACTGCGATTAGTAACAATGTTGCTCCAATTCCAACACATAATAATAACGGATTCCAGCTTAAGGCTGTAGGGTTAT
Source organism: Fredinandcohnia quinoae (assembly GCF_022427965.1). GTDB lineage: Bacteria > Bacillota > Bacilli > Bacillales > Bacillaceae_L > Ferdinandcohnia > Ferdinandcohnia quinoae. Next base: position 45,908 of record NZ_JAKTTI010000002.1, read on the forward strand.
CAAAATAGGTTGAGAATGAAGTTCTTCGAGGTGATCCTAATAATCCTACCCAGTGCATTGTCACTGACATAAGTGTCATACCAATTGTCCAAATCACTGTTTGAACAACACCTAATTTATTCATTCCCGGTGTCAATACACGATTAGATAAATGTGGTATTAACCAATAACTAATTCCGAAGAAAGTCATAACTACTGACATTCCAAGCGTTAAATGGAAGTGTCCTACAACCCACATTGTATTATGAATTACTTGGTCTAATTGGTTAGTACTTTGAGCAATACCACCAGCTCCAGCTGGAATGAATGCTACCATTGCGATGAATGGTGCTAGGAAGCGAACATCACCCCATGGTAGCTTTTTCAACCAACCCAATGCACCTTTTCCGCCTTTTCTTCTTCCTGTACGTTCAAATACTGCGAATAAAGCAAATGCTGTCATTAATGATGGGAAACCAATTGCCAAACTCATGAATACGTGCATGAATTTAACTGGTAATTCAATACCAGGGTCAACGATCTGATGGTGGAATCCACCAGTGATATTCATGATAACTAAAGCAATAACAACTACACGAGTTAATAAGTCACTCCAACGACGTCCGCCAATGATTTTTGGTACGATTACATACCATGCTGATACCGCTGTTAAATACCAAATGTTAACTGCTGTGTGTCCGAAAGCCCAGAATAAAGTACGAGCGACCATTACATTGATCGTATCTGTCCATCCAAGTACCCATGGAATAATCATGAATAGTACTTCGAATGCAACAAATGCTGTTGCACCAACTAATAGAATAAATACTCCAGTTGCAAAGAATGAGAATATTGGAAGGTGCTGACCTTTATGATTCTTTCTCCAGTTTGCAACTTGAATAAATGCCCCAGTTGCTAGTGTCCATATACCCAATACAACGAATACCAATCCAAAATAGAATACTGGATGTGCTGCCATTGGTGGATAGAATGTATACATAACAGATGCTTTATTCATTAAGATTGGGATCACAACTAATACAAGCCCAACGATTTTCATCCAAAATCCGATCCATGCCATCATTCTAACCTTCGGAAGAAGTCCTCCTAGGGTATGTGAAATCCCAGCGTAAAAATATCCGATTGTAAAAAATGCTGATAATACTACTACTAATAAGAGTCCATGAGCTGTTAATACTTGATAGTAATTAAGCCAGCTCGGTAGTTCAAGAAGACCTGCACGATTCAAACCTTGTAATAACCCTAATAATCCACCTAATAATAATGCGATAAATGCTACTGATAAATATGCTTTTGAAATTTTAGCATCTGCAAGGTTAACTCCTAGAACTTTATTTGTTTTTTCTTTAAGTGTTTTTGATTGTCCTACTACAGCTTCCATTAGACTTCCCTCCTTTATTTAACAGTAATTGTTGTGCCCATTAATTGGTGACCAGCACCACAATATTCATTACATAGCACTAAATATTCGCCTGCTTTATCAAACTTCTGAGTAATTCTTTGAATATGCCCTGGCATAACCATTGCATTTAAGTTCGTTCCTGCAACTTGAAAACCATGTGTAACATCTTTAGAAGTCATGATAAAATGAACAGTTGAACCAGCAGGCACCTCAATATTAGCTGGAGTAAAGCTGAATATTTGTAATGTCATAACAACTTCATATTCATTTTCACCAATCTGTTTAATCCCCGGATTATCAAATGGTGGTGTCTGATCCACCTTTTGAGGATCGATTGTTTCCATATTACTTGGTGGTCCCATTTCTAATGCGAAGGTTTGATAACCTGTTACAAGCATGAAAATCATAATCATACCAAAACTTAGCGTGAGCCATATTTTTTCGTCCTTATGCATCATCTTCATTTCTTTCCCTCCCTAAAATCTCGCCATATAAAGCCCATAAAGTAATATATACGTAGCAAGTATCACTGCCCCAACAACACCTACGGAAATCCATGTTCCTTTCAAAGGAGCCTCGTGTTCTTCACTTAACTTTTCTTTCTGATTAACCTTTGTTCCCATCCAAACCAACCTCCTTATATATTTCATACTTACATATTAGTTGGTAATCGTTCTCAAGTAAGTGAACTGAATCACAGGGTATAAAGAGAATAGTGACAAATTATTGAACAAAGATTAATCCACAAAATTAAAAAAACTACCCCATAATCGTTCATAGGGTAGTAAAAGTAATAATTGTTATGTGAGAGTATAAATTAAAAAGCGCTCATTGGTATTATTTACATATAGATCAGGTAGAATGATTTCTTCTTTTAATTCGAAGGATGTACTATTTTCTAAGTAGTGTATATAGTCTTCTGATATATAGTAAAAAATTAAATCAACTTCACGTTGAGTTTCTTCAACTGATTGTAAAATATGATTGATAACCTTGATAAATATTTGAATCGAAAATGGATTAAAAAAATAAAACCGGTTATCCATTGGGTTAATCCGATATTCCTCAGCATATACGCACTGAAACTGGATTTCTCCTTTTCTATTTGTATGCTTTCTTTCATATCTTATCTGATTTTTCACTGCATCTTGATACAAGCTTTCATTCATTTCTATACCAGTTACAGTTGCCCCAAATCGATAGTGAATATAGAATAGCATTCGACCTTTTCCACATCCAAAATCAACAATTCGATCACTGCTTTTCAATTCATAATGATTAAAGAAATGCTCAAGCGCATGATAAGGAGTTGGCTCATACCGATGATAATAGGTAGCTTTATAAAATCCCATCTGCTCTCCAACTGTCTTAATATTCAACAAAGCATCCACATATTTCTCGCTCACGATACTCCTCCTACTAATAAAAAATAGCCTTATCACAAAATGGATAAGGCTTAATTCCTAACTAAAAATCGGTAATGTAACGATTACCATCAATAAGAATAATAATGCGATATAATTCACCGAATAAACAAACGAAATACGTGCCCATTTCTGATCGTCCTTTGTAAAAAATCCACTTATACTTAATGCCAACCAGCCAAGATTAAGTAATGTGGCAAGCACGATAAAGGTCGTACCCAGTGAACCTAAAAAGAAAGGTAATGGAAGCAAGCATGCCACATACACTGCAATTTGCCGCTTTGCCATTTTAAACCCGTACACGACAGGGAGCATTTTTACCCCTGCTGCTTTGTATTCATGATATTTCCTCATCGCAATTGCGAATGTGTGGGGCATCTGAAAAATAAATAAGATTAGAAATAATATAATCGGAACAATATGATTGCCAGATGTAATAGCCGTCCACCCGATTAAAGGTGAAACTGCACCAGACACACTTCCAATAACTGTATTCAATGTATATCTTCGTTTTGACCACATTGTATATAGCACAACATAAGTGAACCAGCCAATGAAGGCGTAAATAGTCGATTCCAATGTTGTAAAAAACAAAAGAATAAAACCAATTATCGAGAAACTGATTCCCATTGTTAATACAGTTTTGAGTGATATATTTCCGGTTACAGTTGGTCGATTTTTCGTGCGATCCATAATTGTATCAATATCAACGTCATACCAATTATTTATGATAAGAGCACCAGCCATTACAAATGTACTCCCTATCATTGTTAGCAAAAATAAACCCATATTATCCATTAAGGACATATCGCTAAAATATAATGCTAACCAAAATCCTGTAAATACAGGCAATACATTGGCAATTAGAACATTTGCTTTAAAAAGTAACTTTAAATCCGAGATCAAGGTAGAGGTTTTGTACTCTTTTGACATAGTAGCTTTCCCTACATTTTGTAGAGAAGTTATACCCTCTTTACTCATCTACAATTCACCTCCAAAAAAACGTTGCAACAAAACACATTTGTCTTACTACATATAAATATATCATTTCTATTCATTAAAAATAAACTTTCTTACCTATTACCATTAAAATACTAACTAATCTTATACATAATTTAGACACAAATTAAAAAAAGAGGAAAGAAAACATCTTTGATGCCTCTTTCCCCCAACAGTTAATTCTCGGCTAATTTAGGAACAACTTTATTTTCCTCAGGCTTATTGTTCATTTTATCCTCTGCCGGAGTTGCTCGCTTGATAAAGAATGATAACACAATTGCCACAGCAATAATAAACGTTGCAACTACAAAAGTAAAATTAATTCCCTCTAGCATTGCACTTGCCTCAATTTGTTTTTCCATCGCGGCAATTGCTTCTTCTGAAGGTGGTGCAGTTAATTTTTTCTTAGCTTCTGCTGCTAAATCGACAGCAGCAGATGCAGCCCGATTTGACATAATGGTTACTAATAGGGCAGTACCCACAGCACCAGCAACTTGATTCAAAGTATTGTTCATCGCTGTGCCATCTGGGTAATATTTTGCCGGTAATTGGTTTAAACCATTTGTTGAAACAGGCATCATTACCATGGACATTCCGAACATTCGGACTGAGTACAAAATAATTAAATGTGTGTAAGTTGTCTCAAATGTTAATTTACTAAAATAATAAGTTGTAACACATGTAATGGTTAGCCCAATAATCGCTAAAATGCGTCCACCAAACTTATCAAATAACTTCCCAGTAATTGGTGACATGAATGCCATTAAAATAGCACCTGGAAGCATCATCAGACCCGCATCCATTGGAGAAATCCCACGCAAATCCTGAACATAAATAGGAAGTAACAGCATCCCTGAGAACATTGCCATATTTACGACCATGGTGATCGTTGATGATAAAGCAAACATTGGATATTTAAAGATTCCAAAGTGAAGAAATGGTCGTTCAATTTTTGATTGGCGCATAATTAACACTACTAATGCTATAACTCCAATGGCAATGGTGCCATATACATATGGACTGTCCCAGCCTTTTTTACCAGCAGAGCTAAATCCATAGAGGATTCCACCAAATCCTACACTCGATAAGATTAATGATAGGAAATCCATTGTCATATCCACTTTCTCCTTCTTATCTTTAAGCAAGAAAATACCTAATAGCAGTACAACGACAGCGATTGGTGTAATAAAGTGGAAAAGCATCCTCCAGTCATAATGTTCAATAATCCAACCTGACAATGTTGGTCCAATTGCTGGAGCAAACATTAAAATTAGACCGAATACTCCCATTGCCGCTCCCCTTTTTTCAATCGGGAAGGCAACGAGCATAACATTCATTAATAACGGCATCATTATCGCAGAACCTGAAGCTTGAATCATTCGTCCCGCAAGCAACATTGGGAATACATGTGCAAATCCCGCTAATACTGTACCGATTGTAAAAAGCGCGATTGCGGATATGAATAGTCGTCTAACAGAATATTTTTGAATTAGAAATGCAGTAGTTGGAATTAATACCCCATTTACTAGCATATATCCTGTTGTAAGCCACTGAACTGTTGAAGCTTCAACCTTTAAGTCAGCCATTATAGACGGCAATGCGATATTTAAAAGTGTGTTATTTAAAAATGAAATAAATGCACCGATCATCATAATTGTAAGTATTCCATATGGTGGACGATTAGATGTAGTAAGTGATTGATTCATTATTTCTCCCCTTTGTACTAGTAGTCCATTATTTTATACTTCTATTCAACATATCTTATACCACCAAATCAATTTTAGCAATTTATATGTAACCTCTGAAACAGTGAACATTTTACTAATATTTTTCTTCAAAAGTGAAATATTAACCCCATGGTTTATTTTACCAACGAAAAAAAATGAAACTTATGTTATCTTTCATCGTAAATAGATTCGAGGATAATTTCTAACCATTATAGTATAATAGTTTTTAAACATTCATTTTTGGAGGGAACATCATGAAAAAAATAGCAGCAGTTTTACTTACAGCAGCACTTATATTTTCACCTGTAGGAAACTATGTATTTCAAGACCATTCAACAACGGTTGAGGCGAAATCGTATAAATCAGGAAAAAGAGGATTTAATAGTAATACAAATACCCAAAAGAATAATAACTCATTGTTCCAAAATAAAAAGACAGATTCTACTAAAACAAGTAAATCAACCACTACTACTAATAAAAAACGAGGATTTTTCTCTGGTGGAAGTTTAATGAAAGGCTTGATGATTGGTGGTCTTGCCGGCTTATTATTTGGTGGCATTTTCGCTAACATGGGTGCTTTAGGATCTATTCTAGGTCTAGTTATAAATATTTTAGCAATTGTTATTGTAATTAATATCCTTCTTTCGATCCTATCATTCTTTAGAAGAAAACGTAAAAAAGAGGATATGAAACCGTGGAGAAGTTAATTATACCTGAACAGGATATTATTAATGCCATTTGCGTCTATATTTCTCGTAAGAAGCAAATTAAGCCTGAAGAAGTAGAGGTCGAGCTGATGTATGATGATGATTATGGCTTTTCAGCCGAAGCATACGTTGATGGACGGAAGCAAGTCCTCATTACAGCAAATATCATCGAAGCGTTAAGACTTTGGCTTGAAGAATATTTAAATAGAGATCCTTATGCAGGCATCAAGCTCGTACTCGATGACGAAGAAGGAATAATTGCTGAAATTAATTAGTGGGAAAAGGGGACAAGCCCCTTTTCCCACTTTTTATTTTAATGTACGTCTCAAGAACTCTCTTGTCCTAACCTCTTTTGGATGATTGAATATTTGTTCAGGGGTGCCTTCTTCTGCAATTATCCCTTGGTCCATAAAGACAACTCTATCTGAAACATCTTTGGCAAATTCCATTTCATGTGTAACGATTAGCATCGTAAGCCCTGATTCTGCAAGCTCCTTCATAATTGTTAGAACTTCTCCTACCATTTCAGGATCAAGGGCGGAAGTTGGTTCATCAAATAACATTACGTCAGGCTCCATCGAAAGCGCTCTGGCGATTGCAACACGTTGCTTTTGACCACCAGATAAATGTCTTGGTTTTGCATGAATATATTGATCCATTCCAACAACATTTAAATATTTCAATGCTATTTTTTCTGCTTCCGCTTTTGTACGTTTTAACACTTTTGTTTGTCCGATTACACAGTTTCCTAATACATCATGATTATTGAAAAGATTAAATTGTTGAAATACCATTCCTAATTTTATCCTGTACTCGTTATGATCATGATGATCATCTAAAATATTTTCTCCATTATAAATGATTTGGCCACCAGTAGGTTTTTCTAATAGATTTACACAACGAAGAAGGGTTGATTTTCCCGAACCAGAGGATCCAATGATAGAGACGACTTCACCCTTGTTAACGGAAAAGTCGATGTCCGTTAATACTTCATGTGTTCCAAAGGATTTACTTAAATGTTGAATCTCGATGACTTTTTCCACACTCTATCTCTCCCTTCTATTTTCCTTCTCCTGTTTTTACTTCAGAGGAATTGTTAATCATCGTGTAATGATCTGGCCCATCTAACTTTCTTTCAAGATATCTTAAAATAAAGGAGACTGATATTGTCATTATTAAATAAATCATACATGCGATAAAAAACGATTCAAAATATCGATAATTATTTCCTGCGATTGATTTTGTTTGGAAATATAGTTCCGTAACAGAAATTACATTTAAGACTGAGGTGTCTTTTATATTTATGATCAGTTGGTTACTAGTAGCTGGTAAAATATTTCGAATCACCTGTGGTAATACAACATGAAACATTGTTTGAAAATGATTCATTCCAATTGCTTGTGCAGCTTCAAATTGCCCCTTGTCAATTGAGACAACTCCACCACGAACATATTCAGCCATATATGCCCCAGTATTGACAGATACAATAAAGATAGCTGCATAAAGTCTGTCCATATCAAAACCAAACGCTAGTGCTGAACCATAAAAAATAACCATTGCTTGTACGATCATCGGGGTACCGCGGAAAAATTCAATATAAATAGTAAGAATGGCATTAACCAGTTTAAGAATCACTTTTTTCAAACCACGTTCTGGCACGGGTATAGTACGAATCACTCCGATTATTAATCCAATAAGTGCGCCAATAATGGTTCCTACTAGAGCAATTAAAAGTGTTACACCTGCACCACGAAGGAACATTGGCCAGTTTTCTGAGAGTATTGTTAGTATCCATTCTAAGCTCATCGTCGTTCCTCCTTATTGTCTAAGCTGTCTAGCTCTTTTCTTTAGTTTGCTGCAGGTTGATTTTTAATGGCATTATCCATGATTTCTGTACGTTCTTCTTCCGAAATTCCAGCTAAGATCTCATTTATTTTTTCTGTTAGCTTGCTTCCTTTTTCAATACCTACTGCGATTGCGGTATCATCATCTGATGTTTCGAATCCATCTGTAAATTCAACCATTGCAAAGTTATCATTTGCCGCTGAAGCACTAACACCTTCTGGTCGTTCAGAGACATATCCATCAATAACTCCTGATTCAAGCGCAACTCTCATTGCAGGGAAATTATCCATTGCTGTCTGTTTTTCAACATCATTAATTTGGTCGATAACTGTATAGTGAAAAGTGTTTAATTGAGCAGTAATTTTTGCTCCTTTGAAATCTTGGATTGAAGTTGCATTATCATAATTTCCACCTTTTTTAACAACCATGACTAGATTAGATTTATAGTAATTATCGGAGAAATCAATTGTCTTTTTACGCTTTTCTGTTGGTGACATACCAGCGATAATAGCATCAATTTTACCTGAAGTTAATGACGGTACAAGCCCATCCCATTCAGTCTTCACAATAACTAATTCTTTCCCTAATCCATCCGCAATTCTCTTCGCAATTTCCACATCATAACCACCTGCATATTCTGCGTTGCCATCTATTTTTACAGCACCATTTGAATCATCCATTTGAGTCCAGTTAAATGGAGCATAACCAGCTTCAAGACCTACAGTAAAAGTTTCTTTCTCAGGCTTTTCAGATGCTCCAGATGTCCCTGCATCATTCGCCCCCTTTGTACCACAACCTGCTAATAGAATAATAACTGATAGTGACAATGCTAAAAATATTGTTACGTTCTTTCTCATCATAATTTCTCTCCCTTTTATTTATTTTGCTAGAATAATCAGGCAAATTATACAATAAAAAATAGACCTGAGATGAACTCAGGTCTATGTATGTATAGATGCCCTAAATCCCTCTTCTTTTCCCAAAATGAGATAGCACAACTCAATAAACCGGGTGTTTATTGAGACAGTTCTGCAGCTCTTAACTACAGACCCAGCAAGTAATACTGAGAATATTACTAACTTCGGCGACATTCCCTTCTCCCTAGCATCACTGCTTCTCAAGCTCCACTAAGGACTGTTAAATATCGCGCCTCTACCTCACTTGCTAAAAGTGAGGTCTTATTAAATTATATTAAAATATTACAATATCATTTTTATGATGTCAACTTGGTAAAAATCTCCTCTGTTAATGGCTCACAATTGAAACCGTAGTTTGTAAGGTAATATTATTGTATAACCATTCAACATCTGCGTTATGCATCCGAATGCAGCCTAAACTAATATGTTTCCCGATAGAGGATGGATCATTTGTTCCATGGATTCCATATTTAGTTCCACCCGTACCAGGTACATTAAGACCAAGCCACCGACTACCTAATGGATTTTTTGGATCTCCCCCTGGAATACCTTTCGTACTGTACCACGGGTTTTTAATCTTATTAACTATTTTAAAACTTCCTTCTGGGGTTGTTGAAGCATTTTTACCTGTCCCTACTGAGAAGGTTTTTATCATTTTATTATCTTTATAGACAATAAGTTGATTTGTCTTTTTATTAATAACGATGTTAACTTCTTTTTTCCCCGTTGCATTTTCCCCCACTACTTGTGTTTCCCGCTCTTGCTTAGGGAGTTCTTCATTTTTTAGTAATGAAGCAGGGTTGGGAATTCGAAGCTTAGTACCGAATTTAACATTATTCAAATCCTTAATCCCATTAAAACTAGCTAAAGATCGAATATAATCAGAAGTCCCATAATATTTTTTACTAATACTGATTAATGTTTCTCCCTTTTTTACATGATGAAAAAACATAAAATCAGGATTAGGAATCGTAAGCTTCATTCCAGCTTTTAATTCCTTTTCGGGATTTTTCAAACCATTTATACTAGCTAGTTTTTTTTGCTGGTTACTATTTGAAAAATAGATCATTGTGATACTATATAGGGTTTCCCCTGGTTTTACTTTATGTATAATGGCATTTTCGGCTTTTACCTTTTCGACTATATTTATTTTAGTTTCTACTATCTCCTTATCCTCAATGTTATTAATGGAGGAGATTTCTTCCTTTTGTTCGATTTGTACAATTTTTTGATTCTCACCTTTTACTTTTTCTTTATGTTCCACACGCTTTAATTCCAGAGGTTCCTTATTGCTCATCACATGTATGTCATTAGGTTTACTCTCTGAATAAAAAATAGGAACAAGTACCATTAAACTTGCAATAATTAATAGACTCGTAATTAACATTACGGAAAATCGAAGTTTTTTCTTTCTTCTTTTGTGCCGATAAGCACGTGATATGAATTTATTTTGGTCATTACTTCCATTCGACATCAATCTTCCCCCTACACAATCGATATGCAAAAGCACACCAAGTATAGCGCATATTTCGAGCCGAATATACAAATAATGACAAAAATAGGACCAATGAAATTGAAAAATACTTCTTAATATCCATTAAGCAGTATTGCTTTCATTAAAGCCAAACCATAATTACCTATATGTGCCTATTCCTTTGCTCCCTATCAACAAAAACGTACTAAAGAAAAAGGATGGACAGGCAGCAGGTCCCATATGAAAACTTACTGTTAGGTACACCTGGATATATGGGGACAGGTCTCTCTCCCCACTTTTGTTATATTTAATTCTACATTGAATAAGATGACTAGGCTGTTTGAACGAGTTTCCCAATTTGCTATTTTTATTCCAGCCCAAGCTATCACGTTAAATGTTTCATTTTTTGTAATTGCATACGTCGATTGAATAGACTAGGGTACGATAAAAAACCTAGCATAATGCTAGTAACAGCTGCAGTTGTTAATAATAGAAATAGAATAAGCAGTTGAAATTGTACTGCTTGGATTGGGTTTGCTCCTGCAATGATTTGACCACTCATCATTCCTGGCAACTGGACAAGCCCAATCGTTTTCTGGCTTTCAATTGTCGGTATCATGCTTGCCTTAATTGAAGTTATTAATTGTGTATGTATTGCTTGTTTTGGAGTTCCTCCAAGGGAGAGAATAAGCTCAGTCTGATCTTGATGCGCTTCTGTCTCTGCAATAAATCGATTAAGAAATAGTATCGCAAGGACCATGGAGTTTCCCAGAACCATTCCACTTAATGGTATAATATATTGAGCAGTAGGTGGGGTAATTTTGAAGCCAAGTAACACACCTTGAGTTAGAACTTCTATCAGGATGAATGTAACAGCAATCTTCCAGGTGATCCCTTTTATCGATGCCCCTTTTTTCCGTGCATTTTGAGTAGCTGCACCGATCATCACTGTCACCATTAGAAAAATATAGATTATGCTTTCTGATTCGAATACAAATTTCAGCAAGTACCCAACAACAAATAATTGGATAATCGAGCGTATCACCGCGATTACTGTGTCCTTTTCAAGCCCAAGCTTAAAAGTTTTAGACAGTAGAATTGGAATAAGAACGAAAATTAATGAAATAGATAATGCTGCCGTACTCATCCTAATTGCCCCTTTACAAATTTCCTCACTCTCTCATTTTTAGGTGAAAGTAGCAAATTACTTTCTCCTACCTCTACAACTGTTCCATCCATCATCACCCAAGTATACGCACCAATATTGAGAGCTTGTTGTAAATTATGAGTAATCCATATAATCGCTACACCATACTTACGATTAATTTTAACAATTAAAGCTTCAATCTCTGCTTGAGATACGCGATCCAGTGCAGAGGTAATTTCATCAAGCAGTAATATTCTCGGTCGATTCACTAGTGTCCTTGCTATCGATACCTTTTGCCGCTGTCCGCCTGACAATTCTTTACTATTCCTTTTCAGAAATTCCCCTGATAAGCCGACATCATTTAATAATTCCTTTGCATTCTGTGTGGATAATTTTTTCCCTTGAAGCACTAATGGAAGCTCTAAATTATCCAGTACACTGCCACTAATCATTGGTGCACTTTGAAGAGCAATTCCAACAGATCTTCGTAATTCCACAGGTTCATACTCATTAATTCGCTTATCTTTAATATAAATTTCTCCAGATTGATAAGAAAGCAGCCCATTACATAGTTTAAGTAATGTTGTCTTTCCAGCGCCCGATGGCCCCACCAGGGTAGTAATCTCACCTGCATAAAAGGAACCTGTAATATTCTTTAAAATATGTACATCCCCACTAAAATAATTTACTTGATTTAACTGAATTGCTGTTTTGAAGCTAGAAACCAAACGATCACATCCTTATTGACTAGAGACATTGAAAACTATTTATATTTTAGCAAAAAAAGTAGTAGGCAACTCAAATAAGTTCCTACTACTTTTTGAACAGATAAATCCTACAGTTTTAAAGTCCAGCCAAATGGATCTGTTATGTTTCCATATTGTATCCCGGTTAATGTATCATATAGTTTTTTTGATAATCGGCCGATCTTGCCATCGTTAATTATTAACTTCTCGTTTTTCCATAAGAATTCACCAATCGGTGAGATGACAGCGGCTGTTCCTGTACCGAATGCCTCTTCAAGATGACCGTCAATAGATGCCTGCCTGATTTCATCCATTGTAATTTTTCTTTCCACAACACGTATATCCCAATGTTCTAGCAATTCAATGATTGACTTTCTAGTAATACCTTCTAGAATACTTCCATTTAATTCTGGCGTAATGATTTCACCATTTATTTTGAAGAAGATGTTCATACTTCCAACCTCTTCAATGTATTTCTTTTCTTTCCCATCCAACCAAAGTACTTGAGAATATCCATTTTGCTCAGCAATCTCAGAAGCTTTTAAACTACCTGCATAGTTACCGGCGGTTTTTGCGTTCCCAGTTCCACCAGCAACAGCACGAACATAATCATTTTCGACTGCGATTTTTACTGGATTAATACCTTCCTTATAGTATGCACCTACTGGAGATAGAATAATCATAAATTGATAGGCTTTAGATGGTGAAACTCCTAGATATGGTTCAGTGGCAATCATATAAGGTCGAATATAAAGGGAAGTCCCTTCTTCCGTTGGAATCCATTCTCTCTCAAGTGAGACTAATTGTTGCAAAGCACTTAGAGCTAATTCCTCATCAATTTGTGGCATACACAAACGGTCATTTGATCGATTCAATCTTTTCATATTTTGATCAGGACGGAATAATAAAATTTGCTCATTTTTAGTATGGTATGCCTTTAAGCCTTCAAATACTGACTGCCCATAATGAAAAACGGTTGCTGCAGGATCTAGAGTAATTGGTTGATATGGTACAATTCTAGGATCATGCCAGCCTTTTTCAACTGAATAATTCCAAATAAACATATGATCTGTGAAGTTTCTTCCAAATTCGAGTCTATCAAATGCCGGTTTTTTCTTCATTGTCGTACATAATGTAATATCAATATTGAGTTCCTTCATGGTCTTTTCCCCTATCTTTTTTAATGTTGCCTTACCATCGATTGATTGCATGCTCACAAAAAGCAACCATATCTTTTATCTCGATTATTTTTCCATCATCTAAAATTACCTGTCCATTAAATCTACCGAATACCTGATGGCACCGGTTATTTACCCAGAGGAGCTTTGTTTCTGTATAGTTGTCGTAAATAGGTGTAAACTCCATTTCAAACCTTCCATCATCACTCGAAAAATATTTCTTTGCCATGTACCCGTTCTCAGAAAGATTGAAGTATACTTGATTAATTTTATGAGCCGTTCCGTCATAAAACAGCATGTTCTCAGTTGCAGCCTCTGTATTTCCAAATCCATAGCCAATATTGAATCCAAATCGTTTACCGTCTACAAGACAGCTCCCATTCCCCCAATACCAGTTATGTTGAAATGGCCATACACCTCTGCCCCAGTCAAGTAACCCAAAAGATGTACTAGAATCAAAGATATATTCCTTATCATCAATTCTAGCAATACCTCTAGCAGGCATACAATTAATTTTATGATTATAGTAAAAGTAAGACGGATCCTCATCAAATGGTGTTGCAATTACTAGAGAGGATAAATCAGGTTGTTCTAAAGTAATATCAATATTCATCTTCTGTGCTTTTTCCCCACTTGATTTTACTTGTAGTCTACGGCTTCCATTAAAAACTTCAAATTTCATAATGAAGTCTTTTCTATGAAACATTAAATCTCCCTGTTCGGCAGATTGGGGCATATGTAGCCGGTTAAATGGTAAGGCTAGCATTTTTGTTATGCTATATTTTTTCCCTGTCTCAAACTCAAATAAATTAGCAGAAATGCTACCAGCATATGAAACATGTCCAATTGTTAGTTGTAAGCAAACCTTATCATTTGATATTTGATAGAAGTCCCATTCTTTAACTCGCCAAGGTGGTGCTTTAATTTTTTCTCGGTTATACGTTAATACACCTTTTTTAGAGTATCCCCTTTGTAATAGGGTCCCTTCATTACTAAGTAAATTACCTGGTTCATGTATCTCTTTTTGAATCATACTCCCACTTCCCCTCTCTTAATGAGTAATTCGAGCTTTTGTATATTTATTAGCAGGAATAAGTGGTAATAATGTAAATAATGTTATTACTGCAGAAACTAAAAATAATGATTCGTTAGGAACCATACCAGATACACCATCTATAACCATGTGAATCCCATATCGATTAATAACTATATTCGAAATTAGAGGGCCAATGACCATCGGCAAGCACACCGCAAAAACCATTTTAACTCCTTCAAACTGTCCTCTTTGTTGTTCAGGAAATAAGTTCTTCACCCAGGCAGTTATCGTCTGAATCATTAAGACGTAGCCAACTCCAGCTCCGAAAATACCTATTAATAAAATGACTAAATTTGATGAGGTGGCAATAAGAAGTAGACCAATAATATTTGCTATTACTGCAAACAAAATAATAGGAGTTGTTTTCCCTTTATTAATAGATTTGGCTACAGGAATTGTTAAGAAGATTGCTGCAACAAGACCAATTCCCTGCAGAGCACCAGACACTGAATAACTCATATTAAGATAATTATTTAAATAGATTGTTATATAAGGAAAATATACATTGAATCCGATAAAATATACACAATTAATGATAAAGACCCAAAATAGTTCTTTATTCTCAAGAACCGTTTTAATATTAAAAACCTCAGCAAATTGATGCCAGTAACCATGTTTATTTTTCCTTGCCTTAAGGTTTGGATGATCATTCAAGGTGAACAGTGTTAAAACACCCACTAAAGATACGATAGTTCCCATAACGATAAAGAATGGAAAAAAGTCAAAACGATCAACGATTATTCCAGATACGACTGCTCCAAAAATAGTAGCAAGAACCGGCATTGCTGCAAATGCTCCACCAAGTTTGCCTCGATTACTAGGATTCGAAATATCAGTTGTCCATGGGTTATACCCTGCATCATATCCAGTTGAACCGAAGAAACTCATCACTGCATCGGCTGCCACAATAAACACGATCGCCACAATCAACGGATCTTTAGGAAGAAATTCCGTTGCACCGAAGGCAATTGTAAAAATCCCCCAACAAATAAACCCGATTGCTATAAATGGCTTTCTCCTTCCAATCCGATCACTCCAGGTGCCAATGATAAAAGTAGTCAATGTTGATACGATAGCGGTAATACCAACCATCCAAGAAATAATTGAAGGATCTTTTGCGATTTTGTCGTATACAAAAGTGTTAAACCATGAGTTTTCAATGTTCCAGCATATTTGTCCAGCCATCCCGAGAACCCAAATTAACGTCCAATCTTTCCTCGATATTTGATTTTGCATACTTACTCATATCTCCCCTCAAATATGAATTACTTTTCTATAAATCTATTTTTCAAAAGAGGGTAGACTATTTATTTTTGAATCAATGCAGGATTGATTCAAATCATTCATTAAATCTACGTCCATTTTGATGATTTCCCTATCATATGTAAGTAAGCCATTTACCTCTTCCTCAACATCTGTAAGTTGGGTGTACACAGCAGCTGAAACACCTTGATATATCAATGGCTTTAACTGATAATCAATCAAGGATTTATATGCAGCAAATAATGTAGGTTTTGTCTTAAACTTTCGATAACCAAAACTTCTTTCTTCATCCCATACATGGTCTTTTTCATGGTAGCTATAACCACCATATTCGGATATAACGACTGAACGATCATTTATATGGCGAGGCATTGTTAACTTTCGGAAATAGATGTGTATACTCTTGATGTCACCAATCCGTTGGTCATGCCAACCACTTGCATGATCCACACATCGAGATGGGTCATAATTTCTAACCCAATCTGCGATTTCAGCAGCATCAAATTGCCCCCAGGCTTCATTAAATGGAACCCACATCCCGATACTCGGAACATTATAGAGCGCATCAATCATTTCTTTTAATTCCTTTTTGAAATTATCACGATTTTCTTTCTGCACCCTTCCAAGTGCTTTATATTTATCATCTTTAACTTTAAGACTCCTAAAAAGATTCGGTAAGATAAAATGATGAAGATGATTCCAACCACCACCGCCATTAATCATATCCTGCCATACAATTATTCCAAGACGGTCACAGTGGTAGTACCATCTTGCAGGCTCAACTTTAATATGCTTACGAATCATGTTAAAACCAAGCTTTTTCGCAATTTCTACATCAAACTTAAGTGCTTCATCTGTTGGAGCTGTGTATAACCCATCAGGCCAGTAGCCTTGGTCTAGAATTCCATTCTGAAACAATGGGTTATTATTTAAAAATAAACGTTTCACTCCTGCCGAATCTCTTTCAACACTAAATTTACGCATTCCAAAATAGCTTTTTACTTCGTCAATAATTAGTCCATTTCCAACTAATTGAACAGCTATATCATAGAGGTATGGTGTATCCGGACTCCAAAATTTTGGATTTGGAATTTTTAAGTTTATGTTATCAGTATGACTTCCTTTTTCTATTACTAGTTTATTACCATCCTCAAAAACAATTGCCTCAATTTCGAGATTATGTATTTTCCCTTCAATCTCTACGTGTAAGAGAAGTTCACTTTCATCAATATTTGGAGTCATACGAATCGATTTTATGTATTGCTTTGGAACTGGTTCAATCCAAATCGTTTGCCAGATTCCCGATACTGCGGTATAAAATAAACCTTTTGGATGTAGCGTTTGTTTCCCTCTTTCATGACCATTCGAATCAGTTGGATCCCAGACACTTATAATAATTTCATTTTCACACTCGATGGAATATTCAGTTATTTCAAAAGAAAATGGATAATAACCTCCTGTATGCTCCCCCACCTTATGCTTATTAATCCATACTTCTGCTTTCCAATCTACTGCCCCAAAATGTAAAAGTAGTTTCTGATTCTTCCATTCATTTGGTATTTGAAATGTTTTTCGATACCATAGTTTTTCATTTGGTTTCAAAGGTTTTTTTACCCCTGAGAGACTTGATTCGACAGGGAATGGGACTAGAATTTCTCCATCATACTCTTGAACCTCATTCACAGCTTCCTCTCTAATCGCATATTCCCATAAACCATTCAAATTTAACCAATTTTCTCTCACCATCTGAGGGCGTGGATACTCCGGTAATGCTGAGGCTGGCTTCACTTCTTTTGCCCATCTAGTCATTAAGCCTCCCTCAACTGGCTTCCACTCCATCTTATTTTTAGATATCATAGCAAGCCTCCTCTAAACTTAATTTATTATAGCACTTTTCGACTAATTTCAGTATATTCTGACTCACAAAAGAAAAATAATAGGAAAAGAGGACAAGCTCTTTTCCCATTTCACCATTTCTAATATTTATGCATATCAACTACCATTCGACCTTGTATTTTTCCTGCTTCCATCTCTTCAAAAATATCATTCACCTCATGTAAGCATCTTGTTTCGACAATTGGAACTACCTTACCTTCAGCACCGAATTGAAATGCTTCTTCTAAATCTTTTCGAGTACCAACAAGAGATCCAACAACTTGAATTCCGTCCAACACTGTCTTAATAATCTCTAAGTCCATTGTTTCAGGTGGTAATCCAACCGCAACAACTTTAGATGTTGCACGAACAGAGTTAACTGCTTGATTGAAGGCTATCTTTGAAACAGCAGTTACAACCGCAGCATGTGCTCCACCAACTTTTTCTTGAATCCATTCACCTGCATCCCCGTCAGTTAATGGATTACATACAAGATCCGCACCAACCTCCTTCGCAAGTTCCAATTTATCATTATTAATATCGATAGCAATAACCTTCGCATTAAATACATTTTTTGCATATTGAATGGCTAGATTTCCTAATCCACCACAGCCATAGATTGCAATCCATTGTCCTGGCTTAATATCAGATACTTTTATCGCCTTATAACAGGTTACACCAGCACACGTAATACTACTTGCTTGGGCAGGATCTAATCCTTCTGGTACTTTAACCGCATAGTCTGCTGCTACGATACACTGTTCAGCCATTGCACCATCAACAGAAAAGCCTGCATTTTTAACATTTCTGCAAAATGTTTCTCTACCAGTTAAACAATATTCACACGTTCCACAACCTTCAAAAAACCACGCTATACTTACACGATCCCCAACTTTTAAACTTGTTACATCTTCAGCAATTTCTCTCACAATTCCAATTCCTTCATGACCAGGAATTCGACCAGGTACAGGACCAAAGTCACCCTTTGCAACATGCAAATCGGTATGACAAACACCACAATATTCTACGTCAACTAAAGCTTGACCTGATTTTAATTTTGGCAATTCTACTTCTACAATATCTACTTTTCCGGGATTTTTTGAACTAACTACTGCAGCTTTCATGATAAATCCTCCTCTGATATTTGTTTGTGAAGTATTTCACAATTTGATTATATTCTCCTATACTTATAAAAACAATCTGGTTCATTTAATTGTCATAAATTTTGTTTTTAAATATAACAAATTTGTTAACTACTAATAACCTATTAAATTGAAAAACAGCTTGGGAAAGAAGTATTTCCATAAATTAGGGTTGTTGGCCGGATTAATTAAAAAACCCGCCGGATTATTATGCGAATCGGCCGGATTAACCTCAAATCTCGCCGAATTAACTGCCGAATCGGCCGGATTATCTTCAAATCCCGCCGGATACCATATTTTGAAGGCAGATAGTAACTCATGAAACCACCGAATGACTAGAAATATACCTCAATTAGCCTGAGAAAAAGTATTTTACGCATAAAAGTAACCGAACCAATTCATACTTGCTATCTGAATTAGTTCGGCTACTTATTTAATAGTTATGAAAGTAATGAAATGCTCAGTCAAAATACTTCACTTACCGTGGCCTCAGCCTCTTGAAATATTTTTCCTATAATTTAAAACGACTAATTAACTCTTGTAGTTCTTCTGCCATATTCGCTAATGCACTAGCAGATGTCGCAATTTCCTCCATTGATGCTAATTGTTCTTCAGTTGATGCTGATACCTCTTGAGTTCCAGATGCAGTTTCGTCTGACACTTCGGAGATAAATTGTACGGACTTCACAATTTGTTCTGCACCAGCAGACATTTGCTGAACTGCAGCTGAGACATCCTGTATTTGTGATGTTACATCACTTACAGAATACTCGATTTGTCCAAAGGATTTACCAGCAGTATTCACAACGTTTATACCGGACATAACCTCATTAGATGCCGATTCCATCAATTGAACTGATTTATTGGTTTCTTCCTGTATCACAGAAATTAATTGTGAGATTTCATGAGCTGAATCAGCAGATTGTTCAGCTAACTTACGAACTTCATCTGCAACTACGGCAAATCCAAGTCCATGCTCTCCTGCTCGAGCTGCTTCAATGGCTGCATTTAAAGCTAATAAATTGGTTTGACCAGCTATTCCAGTAATGACTTCAATAATTTGACCGATTTCTCCTGAGCGAACACCTAATCCCTTAATCACTTCTGATAAACTATTAAAGGTTTGATTAATAGAATTCATTTGTTCAATTGCTGTTTGTATCGATTGACCACCTTCTGAAGCCCTAATAGTTGCTTCGATTGCAGTTTCAGACACAGCTTGTGCACTATTCGCAATTTGCTGAACCCCAATTGACATTTCCGTTATAGCTTGAGATGTTTCTTCAACACTTAAGACCTGCTTATCAACACCAATAGCTACCGTCTGCATGGTTTCTGCTATTTGTTTTGTTGCATCATTAGATTGGCCTGCACTTGCAGTTAGTTGTTCCGCTGAAGCCGCCACATGTTCTGCATTTGAACCAACTTGTCGGATGATATCACGAAGACTTCTAGACATTTGATTATACGAATTAGCTAACTCACCAATTTCATCTTTATTTTTTATATTAATTTCATCTACAGTTAAATCACCTGATGAAATTTTTACTGCAGAATTGGCAATTGCTATCAACGGTTTCGAAATTATACGCCCCATATATGTAGCTATGATAATACCTATTAAAATAGCTGCCACACCTAATGCAAGTACTATTAAAATGACTGATTTCACCTTTGCTGTTGTATCAGCACTACCCATATCTAATAAATTTTGTTGAAATTCGGTAAGTTCAAGAATCTTGTCATCGAATTTTTTTACAAGACTGCGTCCTGTTGAAGATATTAATTTTGTATATTCATCTGTTTTTTCCTCGTGTTTAAGTTGAAATGCTTCTTGGGAAAATTGATAATATTCTTCCTGAATTTGATTCAGTTCTGTTAATAAGTCTTTAGCTTCTGAATGTGTGATTATATCACCTAAGCTCTTACTAGATTTCAAGTATTTTTCGTGTGCATCATTAAAACTAGCTAATGCAGTTTCATCCCCTAAAATTAAAAAACCACGTAAGCCTACTTGTTCTGCCTTTACAGCAACATCCAATTCTTTAATGATTAAAAGTTTTTCAACCTTGTCATCTATTAAATTACTATACGTATTATCAACGGATTTAATCTGAATGTAACTTAGTAAAACCGTAGCGATTAAAACTAATAATACCCCAGAAAAGCCTGCAAGTAGTTTCTTACTAATTGTCATTTTCATGGTAAGCCTCCAATTCCCTAACTTATATTAGAACGGTATCTGCACCGCAATTTATTATTCTAATATAATTATAGGGTATGGAGGTCTTTCTTCATGTGAACTTAATCACAGCCAAAATATAAGGAGGAACATTATCAATATCTAGATGCCAAGCTTAATCAATTGGATACGATATTACTATCCATGGATAATGCACGTTTTACTATGTGGTGATAACCGAAGAAAAAAGTATATGCAGTTAGTGGTACTGAAAATAAGAAAAGCAAAATGGGGTGTAGCTGATATAAGAAATAATAGATAAATGCAGTAGCTCCTGCTAATGGAATTGTAAAATGAATAAAGCCAATTGCAATAAACAATGTTTTTTTGATTGACGAAAAGAAAGGTATTGTAAAATGAATAGTATCTGAAAAGAAATGCATCGTCCAAGTAAATAGAAAAACTGTAAGAATTGTATACATATAGAAAAGTGCTGATCCAAACTCTATTGTTGCAAGTCTTACATTCATAATCCACAAGAACCAAATAATTCCGAAGAATAGCCCACCTACCATACTTCTAACGTAATTCTCTTTATAGAACCTCCAAAAGTTTGGCAACAAGCGCCCACTCTCATCATTTTTTATCCATAATCTCATGATTGCAAATAATGCCGAGGTTGCTGGAAATGTAAAGAATGGAAGTAATATCACAATTGCTAATAACAAGACATACGCGTCTTGCACCGATTTAACAAAGAATAGACTTATGACAAGATAAATAACTGGAAGATTAAAAACCATCCACACAATATTAGACATCATAAATTTCATAATCCATTCTGATATGTCATATAACTTACTAAAAATACCAGTAAGTTCCATAATAAATCCTCCTAAATTGAATTATAACCAACGAAGGGCATACATTTAAGTACACCCTTCGTATTTCATTTCTAGCATCTAATTTTCTAGCTTTTATTTCTTCCCAAGCTTTTTAAGATTAGCTTGCCATTTTTCAGTTTGCCATTTTAATACGTCACTATATCCAGCCGCTTCTGCATCTTTAGATGCTTGTGCTAGGATTTGTTCAACCTCTTCATCACTCTTGGCATTTACTGCATTTGCTATAGTAGCTAATGAAATTTCTTTAATTTGCTGATCCGCTTCACCTTCAGGCGTATCAGGCATAGGAACGATACCATAGTATTCAGTTGTGTCCAATTGAGTATTCCATAGTAATTTTTGTTGCCAGTACGTTGTCCAACTCATTTGATCCTCGTCTAGTGTTAATTCAAATTTCGCCTTAGCACTATCTAGGAAATTCGAGTTACCATGCCACTGGAAGTTAATAGTGTCAGTTTCAACTTTTGCTAATCCTTCTTTATCAGTTACATATGCATCTGTAAAGTTCGGGAATCCTTCACTATCAAAGCCTTCCCAATATTTGCCCTCTGGACCGAATATCATCATTGTATTTCCTTCAGGACCAGTTAACCAGTCTAGGAAAGCAAATACTTTTTCTGGATCTTCTGCATCAGTTGTAATAACACTTACGTTCCATCCTAACATTTCGTATGCACCAGGATGAATTTTATTTCGATCAAGTCCTTCTTTTGCAATTGGCTCGATAAAGATATAACCATCATCTGGATTTTTGCTCTTTAAGTATGCATGCCCATCTTTACCTAAGTCTGTTGGACTTGCTGATGCATATACAGCAATACGTCCGCTTGTTACCTTTTCAGTAACCATATCACGGTCTTGTGTTAAAGCATCCGATGACATTAATCCTTCACGGAATAATTTACTTGAGAACTTCAATGACTCAATATAGTTTTCATTATCGAATAAAGATGTTAATTCATCGCCTTGAGCAACAGAACGATATTTAATATCTTTTGGTGTTCTTCCTTCAGCAAATGCTGAATAGATTACTTCAATTCCACCATAGTCAACATCTGTTTCAAAAGGAATTACATTTGGATACTTTTCTTTTACTAATTTCAAATAAGCATATAAATCCTCAGGTGTTTTAAGTTCTGGTGAACCAAGGTCCTCATAGATTCCTTTGTTCACTAACCAACCTGCATTACCAAATGGCTTAGAGTTATACCAGTTCGGGAATTGGTATAGCTTTCCATCTTCTGAACGAAGCATATTTAACGCATCTTCAGTTAACCAATCTCTTAGATTTGTGTACTTATCCATATATTGATCTAAAGGAACTAGTTTGCCTGCCTGTCTTAATTTTTCAACATCTGCACCTTTTTCAGTCCAGATGAAATCTGGTAGGTCATTACCTGCTATCATTGTGCTAAGTTTTGCTTTAGCGTCTCCACCACTATCAATAGCAGTAACGTTAACCTTTGTCTTTTCTTTAATTGCAGCTGTTGCGATATCATCGCCCCATTTTGGCATTGTATACCAATCATAGTTACCAAACATCGTAATTTCTAGTGGTTCAGATCCTAGCACAAATGACTCACTATTCTTTGGATCTTCTTCTTTTACTGGATCCTTTTTTCCGCTATCCCCGTCTACCTTTTCTTTTGAACATGCTGCCAATACACCAAAAGTCAGAAGCAGGATCACAGCGAACAACCAAAACTTCTTATTTCCCTTCATTTCTTTTCCCCCTCGCTTTTTAAGGTTTTGCATTTTTCAAAAAATGAAAAATACATTTTTTCATATATTTAAAGCAAAAATGCTCTAAACCAAATTAAGTTCTACTCTTTCAACGAACCGATTAAGACACCTTTAACGAAGTACTTCTGAACAAATGGATATACGCAAATAATTGGTAGTGTAGCAACCATCATAATTGCCATCGATAATGATTTACTTGTTATCGTTGCAGCTTTCATCATATGGGCTGCTGCACCGGCATCAAGTTGTCCTAATGCTGAGGTTACAGTATTAGAATTTAATACTTGTTTCAACAAAGTTTGGATTGGAATTAAATCTGGGTTATTAATATAGATACTTGGGTAAAACCAATCATTCCAGTGAAAAATAGCTGTAAATAATGCTAAAGTTGCAATAACTGGACCTGATAATGGTAGTACTATTCTTAAAAATGTTGCCCAATATCCACACCCATCGATTTTAGCTGATTCCTCAAGTCCAGCAGGAAGTTGTTGGAAAAACGTTCGGAATATGATCATATTCCATACAGATATTAATGTTGGGATGATCATTACCCAGAATGTATCCATAAGTCCAAGACCACGAATAACTAGGAATGTTGGGATTAACCCACCACTGAAGAACATTGTGATTAAGCAATAAATCATAATTTTATTTCGTCCAATTAGCTCTTTCTTAGATAATCCATAACCAAGAAGAGCGGTTAAAAATACAGATAATACTGTTCCGACTATAGTTCTTGACACTGATACTATAAATGCATTCATCAATCGTTTGTCCTGAAAAACAACTTCATAATTTTCTAATGTAAATACACGTGGCCATATAGTAATTCCACCGAGCATCGTATCCTTCCCAGAATTAAATGATATAACCAATGCATTCCAAAACGGATAAAATGCTGAAAGTGCTAATAGAGTCAAAAATGAATAGATGAAGACCATCATTAATTTGTCGTTAAAACTCAACTTATTCAAAGTGATTTACCCCACTCTCTGCCCATACTTACCATAAGCTATTACCTGTCCTTCTTGCGAGATAGTTTGCCAAAGTAAGTAACCCAATACTGATAACTGCTTTAAATAATCCGATTGCAGTTGCATATGAATACATAGATCTAGTAATACCCTCCCTGTATACATATGTATCAAGTACTTCTGACACGTTACGCAATACATAACTATCACCTAAAAGTAATAGGTCCTCAAATCCGGCATTTAGTAGGTTTCCAATTTCCAAGATGAAGAAAATCACGATAATAGGCATAATTGATGGAAGGGTAATTAAGAAAATTTGTTGGAATTTACTTGCTCCGTCCAGTGATGCTGCTTCATACATTTGTTGGTCAATCCCAGCAATTGCAGCTAAATAAACGATAGATGAAAATCCAATTGACTTCCAAAGATTGGTGGTCACAATAACTGACCAAAAGTATTCAGACTTAGTCAAAAAATTAATTGGTTCATCAATGATACCTAATTTCTCTAGTAATATATTCAAACTCCCATTATCTGCTGATAGTATAGACATTGTAAAACCGGCAACAATTACCCATGATAAAAAGTGTGGTAAATACGTAATTGTTTGCACAACCCTTTTAAATACCATCTTCCTTACTTCATTCAGCATTAATGCCAACAAAATTGGTGCAGGGAAGCAAATTAAAATTTTCAATCCACTTATAACTAAAGTATTTCTTATCACTTCAAAAAACTTCGGATCATTAAAGAACTTTTGAAAGTTTGCAAAACCTACCCATTGACTTTCAAAAATACCCTTAAATATATCGTACTTTTGGAAGGCCATAACAATTCCATACATTGGCAGGTAGTTAAAAAGTAAGATAATAATTATTCCTGGGATAACCATCAACTGAAGATCGAACTGTTTAAAGTATCTTCTGATTGTACTATCCCTTTTAATTTGTGGTGTGGGTATAATTTGGTTTGGTTTATTTCGTGCTAATTCACTCATAGAATCCCCCTCTCTATGTCTCTATTAATTTTGTACCCGCTTACAATGATTCTTAAAATCAACTACTTGTTCCAGAGCTATTTTAATAGCTCTGGAATAACAAGTAGACAAACTGGTTGGTTAACAGAATACCTTCTATCCATTTCTGTTGGTACATAATCGTCAGGGATTTTCATAACCTCAATCGAATTAGAATGTTGATTGGCAACTAATAAAAACTTACCATTCGGTACAATTGCAAAATTTCGCGGCCACTCTCCCATCGTGGATGTATTTCCTATGAGCTTTAACTGTCCATCATTTAATATCTCAAATGTTGCAATACTATGATGACCACGATTCGATACATACAAATGTGTTCCAGTTGGTGAGATGTGGATGTCAGCACAGTAGTTACTGCCATCAAACTCTTCTGTTAAAGTTCCAATCGTTTGGATAAGCTGAAGCGATTCTCCCCCTTCATCATATGCAAAAACCGATAATGAAGAATTTAACTCATGAACAACATAGATATTATGTCTTTCAGGATGAACCACTAGATGCCTTGGACCAGATCCAGCAGGTATTGTAACCTCTTCTACCAACTGGAATTTACAAGTCTGTAATTGTAATTCATATACGTAGAGCAGATCTGTCCCCAAATCAGTAACAATGAATTTATTAGTGTTTGGAATATTAACAATCGCGTGCGGATGTGATTGCTCTTGGTGCTTTTCTACAATACTTGAACCGGTATAGTACTTCACATCTGATAATGGTGCAATACTCCCATCCTCTTGGAGAGGGAAAATATTAATGCTCCCTCCTCCGTAGTTCACAGCAAACAAGCAACCATCGTTTGTTTCTAAACTAATGTAGCAAGGGTGTGATCCTTGCGTTTTTTGCCGATTCATTTCTACTAACTGGCCACTACCTAAATCCAGCCCGTATGATACGACCTCACCTTGCTCAACTTCACTAACGGAATAAAGTCTATTATTTGCTCGATTTATCGTTAGAAATGAAGGATTTTCAATTCCTGTTGTGGAACCAATCTTCATTAAACTGCCTTCTTCGGAATCAAATTTTAAGATTTCTATTGCTTGCTCATCATTCGCCCCGTATGATCCGACTACTACGTAATAATATCTACTATGAGTAAGATTTACTTCCATTATGTCACCTCGTCTGACTAATGCTGCATATTATGAAATTGGTAGGACGTGGAAGAATACATTAGGTGATGCCATTCGATAATAGTAGCTACACCAGCCAATTCCTTCTGCTGGATGTTGACTATAAAAAAGCCTTGTTTCTTCAAGTTCTTCAATCTGATCGATATGTCCACCTACAAAGTCGATAATTCTTTTAATAACCGTATTAAGTCTCGCTTCTGCTCCACCATAACGAATATCAATTACTTCCCAACCAAAGGGTTTATTTATTTTGAACCATTGTTCACGATGTGCTTGATGCAGTGCCTTCAATTTTTGGATAATCACTTGAATATCTGTTGTTGCAATGTGCCGAAGTTCTGAAAGATTTCGTTGATCATATGCTTTTTTAAGCTTTAGACCGATTTCTGACTTCACACTTAATAGTGAAGCAAGCTTTTCAGGAACTTCAAAAATATAATCAAGAGTGTATTCACTATTTCTTTGCTCTTTGATTCGATTTTCTAACTCTAAATAATGTGATCCTATTTCCAGTCCTTCAATATGTTTGTCAAATAATCCAAGTAACACATCTTGCCACAATAGGAATTTCGAAGGATTGGTTTGAACCTTATGTTCAGTTGAAACACCTGGAGTTTCATCTAAATCGCTTAATAAAAGAAAGGATTCTTCATCTATTCCCGTACAAAACTTAACTCGTCTCTTCAATTTCTCTCGGTCTAACTCTTTTGCATATGCATGCTCAGCATACATTTGTAATCCGAGAAGTGCAGTTAAAACATTATTTTCATAACCATCATCTCCCCATAAGGTTACAAAGACATCTCTAACTCCTTCCTTTTTACATGCTTTTAGTGCAGCATCTGTTGCTCGCAGTGATAGACTATAATTTGTTCCAAAGCTATTCCAGACCCAAATTCCACCTGCAAATGCTGGTGTCAATCCAAAGGCTTTATGTTTTTGGATCATTTGAATGTACTCTTCTTCTTTTGAATGAAAATAATTCCAATACATAAATTGCACATTTTTCGGAGTTTTTTCTATCATATATTCTGGTATTTCAGTTTCCAGATTGTAGTGGTCAATTCCTGATGATGAAGCCATTTTAATAAACATATCGCTCCACATCATTGGCTTTAGATCATGCCTTTCAACGATTTCCAATACTTTTTCTAGATGTTTCGTCATTAGTTCAAAAAGACTCTTATATCCATTTTCCGTTAAATAATTGCCTCTTCCAACCTCTTCTGCTTCATCCATACCAATGTGAATACGGCTACTTCGAAATGGCTTGGAAGCAGAGGTAATCATTTTTTCGATAAATGTATATGTTTCTTCATTTTCAAGGAGTAGTGCTCCTCTTGTATCGCGGAGATGTTTGACCGCATCCCATTTTAAAAATTCCTCCAGATGTGCCAACGTTTGAATACATGGAATCATTTCGATACCAAATAAATAACCATAATCATCAATCTCTTTTAATTCTTTTTCTGTATACCTTCCTCTCATATAGCCAAAGTATGGTTCATCTTTTATCTCGTATGTATCTTCCATGTAGAGCATCGCTGAATCGAGACCCATTAAAGCGAGCTTTCGAATCATCATTTTAAATGTCTTTATATTCATGACTGCATTTCGAGATAAGTCAAACATCGGTCCTACTGTCTCAAATTGAGGGCTCTCCTCTATGGCAAATTCCTTGCTATTTGAGAGATGTTCAATTAATAAACCGAATGCACGAAAGAAGTGAATTGTTTTATGATAATGGATATGACCTACACCATTTTTAAAATAAACCTGTAATCCTATATTTGAATGCTGTTCTATATTTATTGGAATACCGTTCTCACCTAATGTAAACCTGAGATCTTCTTTTAACGCCTCAATCCCGGGCATAAGTGATTCAATATCCCCATTCAATGTCAACTTCAAATCCTGGCTCCTCCTCTAAAAAATTTCTTTTTTATTCCTTTATTGTTTTACTTTACTTTTGAATTACTTTATCCCATTATAAAAATAACAATTTGTAAATGCTTTCATTCTTTTGCTCATTTATAGTACGTTCTTGCTCTTTTTAAAAATTTAGAAAATAAGGAGGCTATCATGGACCGCTCATTATACGAAAAACCCTTGTACACTGATTCAACATTTCCAATTCGGATCTCTTATGAACAGCACAGAAACAACCGTGTCTTATTTCAAAACCATTGGCATGAACAGCTAGAGTTTTTATACATCATTGAAGGACGAGCACATATTCGAATTAATTCTGAAACCTATGAGGCTGTCCCTCAGGATTTATTTATTTTTAATAGTAATGATCTACATTATGGTGAAGGTATAAGTAATAACGTCTCTTATTACTGCATGATTGTCGAACCTTCAGTTTTGCATAATAATTTTATCGAAGACTATCAAACATCAACTGCACTTGAGCGCTATTCAAGTAGCTATATTCTACTTAATCGCCATATAAAAAATGATACTGTTATCAACTCCTTTATGAAAAATATGATGAATGAACAACAAAAAAAAGAGCCTGGTTATGAGCTCTTTGTAAAATCTATTGTTCACCAGCTGATTGGTTATTTAATTCGAAATCATGATAGTAAGTCATTGTCCTCACAAAAATATAATATGAGATTACGAAATTTAAATCGATTAAATAAAGTAATTGAATATATTGATGAGAATTATAATGAACAGCATTCTGTCGAAGAAATGGCCCAACTTGCAAATCTAAGTACCTATTATTTTTGTCGTCTATTTAAATCTGCAACGGGCAAAAGCCTTGTTCAATACATCAACGACCTTCGAATCGAAAAGGCCCATTACCTATTAATGAATACAGACATGAACATTACAGAAATCGCCCTACAAACCGGCTTCACCAATGTCAACTACTTCAGTCGCTATTACAAAAATACTAAACACATCTCCCCCTCATCAATGAGAAAAGAATAATAGAAATTGGGCAAGAATCTAAAGATGGACAAATTAGTTCAAAGGAGCTGAGATAATCAGCTCCTTCATCCTTACTCTTTATATTTTAAATGTTTTAACTAACTCTTGTAATTCTGCAGCCATTTTCGTTAGTGCAGTAGCTGAAGAAGTGATTTCTTCCATTGAAGCAAGTTGTTCTTCAGTCGAGGAGGCGACTTCCTCCGAAGTTGCTGAATTTGTTTTCGAGATATTTGCAATTTCTGCTACTCCAGCAACAACTTGTTGTGTACCTGCTGACATTTGTTCTGCGGTTGCAGAAACTTCTTCAATTTGGGGAGCAATTTCTTTCATCCCTTGTAAAATAAGTGTAAAATTCTCAGCAGTTTGTTTTGAAATCGTTAAGCCTGATTCTACTTTTTCAGTTACAGTTGACATCATTTCTACAGATCTTTCAGTATCACTTTGAATCTCATGAATAATCTCAGTAATTTGAAGAGAAGAGGTTTGTGATTGCTCAGCTAATTTTCTTACTTCTTCAGCAACAACTGCAAAGCCTTTTCCATGTTCTCCAGCTCTTGCAGCTTCGATTGAAGCATTTAAGGCAAGAAGATTTGTTTGCTCAGCAATTCCTTTAATTACTTCTACTATTTTGCTAATTTCTTGCGAACGATCATGTAATACTTTTACTATTTGCCCAGACTCTGCGACAGATACATGAATACTATTCATTTGATTAAGATTCTCTTGAATCGATTTTGAACCATCTTCAGCTTGTATTGCAGTTTGACTGGTTAAATCAGCTACTCCACTACTATTTTCTGCAATACGTTGAACACCGATTGATAGCTCTTCTAATGCCTTTGAGCTTTCATTAATTCCAATCATTTGTCTCTCTGCCCCACTAGAAACTTCCTGAATCGCACTTGCCACATGTTCTGTTGCACTTGTCGTTTGCTCAGAGCTAGCCATAAGTTCTTCTGATGACGCTGCAACAAGTTCAGCATTTTTATTAATTTGATTAACCAAGTGACGGAGACCACGAATCATTTCATTAAATGCCTTTTCTACATCATTCATTTCATCTTTTGTTTGTAAGGATACTTCTTTAGTAAGATCACCTTCAGCCACCTCTTCGGCAACATTTTTTAATTTCATAATGTTGCTTCGAATAGAAAGGTAGAATCCGATAAATCCATAAATAACTAAAAGAATCACAAAAATGATTGCAGAAATAATAAGAGTTCTTACTAAATCTAATTCCCCTAAATCCTTATCCATTTGTTTAATTTGTTCTTTTATGCCTTGATCATATAATTCAAAGTTTTTATTAATTATGTTTGTGGCTAGTGTGTAATACTCATTTATATCTATAGTTGCCGCAGTATTTCTAATAAGTTCTGAATTTACTAATTCTAAAAATTCCTCTGTTTGTGTCGAAACTTCATCGCTTAATCCTTTTAGTGATTTTTCTAATTCAGGCTCATTTTCCATGACATCAATTTCATGCTGTAAGCTGCTTAAGGATTCCTTAACTAACGATTGTAGTTCTACTAATTTAATTAGTGAACTTGTATCTTCTGTAGTTGAAGAAATAGCATTCATCCCATTTGCACGCATTTGTCCTACTCTTTCCGTTAGAACGGGCAAGGTTTGGATTGTACTTTCAGCTAAGTACAATCTTTCTTTTGAGTCTGTTATCATAATTTCTGATATATCACCAATTTCAACAATATAGTCTAAAATAGACTGAATATAGTCTGCATGTATTTTTGTTGCTTCAGTCGGACTAACAGATTCAATCGAAGTATCAATTTCTTTCCATCGATCTGTAAGCTCTCGCAATCCCTCTTCACTTTCAGTTTTTATACTGCCATTAAACTGACCTAGTGCTTGTAAATCCTTAGTAATCTCTTCTTGCTTAGCAACCATCTTATCTTTATAAGAAGTATCTCCCCCAAGAAATCCAACAGCCATCCCGCGGTGCAATTGTACATCTTGTAAAAGATCACTTAATAGTTGATTGTATTTTGCTCCATCTTGACGTCTTTCTAACCTTGATAAATCCTCATTGATATTGGTCGTATATAAAAATGCCAATACGATTGTTGGGATCACCAATAATCCCCCGATTATGCTAAATTTCCCAAGATACTTGACACGATTCATTAAATAAATGATTGGTGCAAAGAATTTCATGCTGACTTTCCTCCTAGTTGTATTCCTATATAAGGTTACGGTTTCCACAAATACTTTATCGGGTTATTACATAGTAAGATTCACATGAAAAATTTGTTAGTTTTTATTTAAAACTATTTCTACCTTACATATAGTTAAAATTTCTTTTTAGCAACCGATAATATGATTATATTAATAGTTTTATGACACATAGCAAAAGATCCATAAAACATAAAAGGAGCACAACATCAATGAAATGGATAAGAAATCTCAAAATCACGCAAAAATTCATTCTGCTTTTAGTCGTAACATTATTGAGTCTTTTAGTAGTAGGATCCCTAGGATTTACACAGCTAATTAGTACAGGAAAAAAACTAGACGATATGTATGTTAATAAACTTAAACCAATTGAAACAGTGACATCATTAAAAACAAACACCCAATATATCCAAACAGCATTAGTTGAATTAATGGTAAATACGGATCAAGCACGGAACCAAGAGCTTCTAAGTAAAATGGAAGAAATCGTTAAAGATAACCAGCAGCATCGGAAGTCCTATCAAACAGATAATCCTGATGAATTAAAATTACTAAATAGTATCACTGAACTTGCTTCACAATACAAAGAAACACAAGATAAAATTATTGATTATGCAATGAAAAATCAAAATACGGAAGCTTATGAGGTGAATCATCTGATCATGTTGCTTCATCATCTGAACAATTAATGGCAAGCTCAGAAGAAACGAGCAGGGCTTCAGAACATATTGCAGAGTCTAGTAACCATCTAGCAATTGGTGCTGAAACTTCCGTAAAAGGAATAAAAAATGCAGTGGTTTCTATGGAAGAAGTGGAGAAAGGGATTACTAATATTGCAACATCAATCTCACTTGTTTCCGAGCATTCTAATACAACAAAGGTAGAATCAGAGAAAGGTAATTTCGCCTTAAAAAATACGATTACTCAAATGGGTTCGATTAATGAGACTGTTATTTCTTCTTCATCTATTATCAAAGAGTTAAGTGCTCGTTCCTCTGAAATTGAAAAAATAGTAGCAGTTATCTCGGGAATTTCTGAGCAAACAAATTTATTAGCACTGAATGCAGCAATTGAGGCAGCAAGAGCCGGAGAACATGGAAAAGGATTTGCGGTCGTAGCGGATGAAGTCAGAAAGCTAGCTGAAGAATCAAATCGTTCGGCAGAACAAATTACACAACTTATTCACGGAATTCAAAGTAGTACCACGAGTGCTGTTGCTTCGATGGAAACATGTACGACAGAGGTAGAAACTGGGCTTACCCTAATTAATGAAACAGGAGAATCTTTTAGAAAAATTCTAGATTCATCCATTGATGTATCAAAACAATCTGAGGAAGTAGCATCTGCTGCAGAGCAAATATCTGCAAGTGTTAATCAAATGATGTCCACCATCATGGAAATAGCCAACAGTGCTAATGATGCCTCTAGTAATTCACAGAATGTTGCAGCCGGTGCAGAGGAACAACTTGCTTCAATGGAGGAAATAACAGCATCTGCAAACTCACTTTCACAAATGGCTGAGGAACTTCAACAAATGGTTCGTAATTTTAAACTTTAGTAATTTATTGAGTCCAGTTTCTAAAAGGAATTGGGCTCTTTCTTTTTCTCTCAATCATGCTAGTATGAATAGTATACAAATACATTGAAATTTGACGAGGATAGTTAAATCTATGAAATTACTAAAAAGAAAAAAATGGATCCTACTTATTATTACCTTTCTTATTGCGATCACATCTATTCGCTTAGTATGGATGAATTTTTTAACTAAGTTTGATTATGACAATAATCCTCCAGTAGTTAATGGGGTACTCGATTTACAAGGAATGAAGCTATCTAACAATCAGACACTCACCTTAAACGGAGAATGGGAATTTTATCCGTCCGTTTTTCTTAAACCCAATCAACTTGCTTCAGATAGCTCAAAACCCAAAAATAAGAAGCTTCTTTTACAAACACCGAATGCGTGGAAACATGCATTTGATAAAAAGTCTGATTCCTCCAATTACTTTGGAACCTACAGACTTCGGATATTACTTGATGACAATACGACACAAACATTAGGATTACGAATTGAAAAAGTAAAAGAAGCTTCTAGCGTATATGTGAATGGTGAACATATTGGGGGGATTAAACAAAGTGAAATTGAGAGTAACCCACATCTGACTAATTACAATCCTTATTCAATGAAGTTCAAACCAAATCACAATGAAATTGAAATACTTATCCATGCCTCAAGTGACAGAAAAGATGGGGGTATCATTAAACCGATACGTTTTGGTTCAATTGAAGCAATTAATCATCGGGACATTCTCTCTATTGGTTTGCAGTTATTTCTTTGTGTAGTATTCTTTCTTCACAGTTTATATGCAATTATTTTATACTTCATCGGTCCAAAGCCAAAAAAAGGTCTACTATATTTCTCTTTGCTGCTCATTTGTGCAACCTTCAGTGTACTAGTTGCTGATGATAAGTTATTATATCGATTATTTACAATTAATTTTGAATGGAAGATTAAGATAGGTTATTTGACATATATCGGAGTCAGTGCGTTTATTCCATCTGTTATTAATAGTCTGTATCCTAATCATCCTTATAAAAAAATTGTTAGATTTTTTTCCTTATATTGTATCCTTTATTCTTTATTCGTTTTAATTGCGCCCTCCGAGTACAACATGCAAGCTGCAAAGGTTTTACTCAGTACAGCATTAGTTAGTTCCATTTTTATTTCGACAATAATTCTTCGAAAGGCCATTTCGAAAATAAGTGATATCATTTTCCCGTTATTGGGATGTATAAGCATAGGTGTGAACCTTATATGGGTGATGGTTATTTCTAGGCTATCATTTGTCGGGATGCCGCATTATCCCTTTGATCTTATGATTGCAATTCTTGCATTTACTATTTTTTGGTTCAAACGCTTTTTCAGAGTGTCTGCTGAGGCTAATGAACTTGCTGAACGATTACAAATTGAAGATAAACGTAAAGATGAATTTTTAATTAATACATCTCATGAATTGAGAAATCCTTTACATGGCATCATTAATATCATCCAAGCCATTTTGGATGACCAGGGAGATCCCCCTAATAAAAATCACTCAGAACGTCTACATATATTGTTAAACGTTAGTAATCGGATGTCATTAATGCTGAATGATTTACTTGATGTTACTAGACTGAAAGAAAAAATGATTCGACTGCACCCAAAGAAGGTTCAATTACAGGCTGTTGTAACTGGAGTTCTTGATATGGCAAGGCTAATGGTTGAAGGAAAACCAATTTATTTACACCATACGATAGATGATACCTTTCCTCCTGTTAAAGCTGACGAGAAAAGATTAATTCAAATATTATTTAATTTGATTCATAATGCAGTGAAATTCACTGATGAAGGAACCATAACAATTCGAGCCTCTATTATAAACAGTATGGTTAAAATCGAAGTAGAGGATACTGGTATTGGTATAAGCGAAAAGGAACTCAACAGAGTTTTTCTCCCTTATCAACAGGCTGATACGAATGAAATAAGAGAAAGCGGAGGATTTGGACTGGGACTAAGTCTCTGCAAGCAATTAGTTGAACTACATGGCGGCATACTATCAGCTCAATCGACAAAAGGAAAGGGTTCTATTTTTTCGTTCACCATTCCATTGTTTGATAATAGCATTGAAGATGTAGTAAAAGATCCTGTCACCTTGCATAACGAAGGAATAGAACAAACTGCTGCATCTATCAATTATGTACACCAAATTTCAAATACCAATCGTTCAATTGCAGGAAAAGGAATTAAGATTTTGGCAGTTGATGATGATGTTATAAATTTAAATGTCCTCATTCAAATTCTTGAGTCAGAAAAATATGAAATCACGGCTGTAACAAGTGGAACACAGGCTGTCGCTAAGCTTGAACATGAACAATATGACCTTGTCATTTCAGATGTTATGATGCCTACTATCTCAGGTTATGAGTTAACTAGAATCATTCGCGAACGATATTCTATTGCCGAATTACCTGTGCTACTATTAACCGCACGGACAAGGGCAGAGGATATCTTATCAGGATTCCAAGTTGGTGCCAATGATTATGTTAGGAAACCCGTAGATTCAATGGAATTGAAGGCTAGGGTTCAAGCATTAACACAAATAAAAATATCTATAGAAGAACGATTACAAATGGAAAGTGCATGGCTACAATCACAAATTCAACCACATTTTCTATTTAACACATTAAATTCAATTGCTGCACTTGGAATGACAGATACGGTTAAGATGCAATTACTACTAGAAGAGTTCAGTGATTATCTACGCTTAAGCTTTGATTTTAAAAACTCAGAGCCTGTCGTTTCACTTGAACACGAGCTTTCCCTTGTTCGATCTTATTTGTATATTGAAGGAGAACGGTTTGGTGATCGCTTAAAAATCGAATGGGAAATTGATGACAATATAGATCTAACGATACCTCCTCTATCGATTCAACCACTTGTTGAAAATGCAGTTAAACATGGGATTTTAAAGCGTGCAAGTGGAGGAAACATATGTATTCAAATTAAAGAGCTAGCAGAATATGTTGAAGTCTCAATTATCGATGACGGAATAGGCATGACGGAGAATAACTTAGAACAACTATTTATTAGACGAAATCAATCCAACACGAACTCTGGAGTGGCTCTGCAAAATATTAACCGCCGACTCAAACAGCTTTATGGTAAAGGCTTAAACATTCATAGTACGCCTGGTAATGGAACCATTGTTAGTTTCCGAATCCCAAATAAGGAATGAACAAAAAAGTTCATTCCTTATTTTCCATTTTCCATTTATTATACCACTCTGTAATTGTGGGGCTCGGCTTTTCATTTAGTTCTTCCATTAATACATCACTCAATCGCAGATAATGAAAATGTACAGATGAATGGTTATTTCCCATTGAAGCGAATATTTTCATAAGTGAAAAATAAGCTTCCTCTACAAGTGGATATCGGTTGCAAATATCCAAACATCGTTTTATTGCTTTGTCAGGATCATGGTTTGTATGATACCAGTAAACCATTTTAAATGAATGGCTAATCCAAAGAAAATGTAGTCTGTAACGTTCACTCTCAGCCCATAAGTAATCTAAGCCTTCTAAATAATCCCCGACATACAGCTCCATCGCCTTTTCATGATCACTGATTGTTCCAGGTGATAATGGCGGTGCTGATGTAATAAACTGTTCAAATGTTTCTACATCTATGATAATATCTACTAACTCCAAAAGATATCCATCATTTATATTTGTTAGTTTGAAATGATTTCCTATTGATTCAAGCGTTTTTCTAACATGATAGATTGCAGTATATAATTGTGCATACGCTTTTTTAAGCTCATATTCTGGCCAAAGTAACTCGATAAGTTCCGATTTACTAGTAATCTTCCCTCTATTGTGGACTAGATGTAAGAATAATTGCTGCACCTTTGTTGTCCGCCAATTAAGTGGAATAATTGTTTTTTGATGATTTAGTATCGTCACTTGTTGAAACATTTTCATGTGCAAGGTGTTTATTTCTTGTGGCAATGATTTTGAGGTGTTATTCATATGTTTAATCCGTTGTATTGTTTTTTGTAATCGCTCTTTACGAACAGGCTTCAAAATGTAATCAAGCGCATTTAATTCAAATGCTTTAATCGCGTAATCATCATATGCTGTTACAAAAACAATATATAACTCCGGCTTGGTTTCCAATAGTATTTCAGCTAATTCAATCCCATTCATTTCCGGGATATGAATATCTAGGAATACAATATCGACTTCATTATGTTCGATTATGTCCTTACCTGCGATTGGGTCTGTATACTTTCCAACTATCTCAATATCATCTATATTTATAAGTTGATGCTCCATATAATTTAATGCTAAACTCTCATCATCAATTATGATAGCCTTCATACTGGCTCCCCTTTGTATTTATCCATTCATAATGAATAGTCTATCACATTTCTCTGGGAAGGGCTCAATATCAAGCACTCAAACTAGATTGTTAATGCGCAATAACCATTTCGAATTCTTTCATTGTTTTAATAAATTCCGATTCAGTTTTTTTCACTTTCTCTTGTAAATTACTAGTTATCATGTTTACCATATTTACATCGTTTGTAATATGGTCTACACTAATATTCACTTTTTTAATAGCATCATCTACTTTGTTAGCTAATTTCCTTACTTCATCGGCAACAACCTTGAACCCTCTTCCATGTTCTCCCGCACGTGCAGCTTCAATTGTTGCATTTAAAGCCAATATATTCGTTTGTGCAGAAATATGATGGATAAGTTTAGCCACTTCACTTATTAAATCAGTTTGCCTACTTAATTCTTGAAGTGCTTGGATGCTGTCATTAGAATTAGCCAAAACTATTTCAACAAGTTCTTCTGGCATCTCCTTCAATTGTGAAATAAAGTTAAGTGTTCGATTTTCCCTTTCTGTTATATCTGTCGCAATTTTTACTATCGCATTCACATTTCCTTCTTTATCGTGAATTGGGATGTACGTAGCTTCAAGCCATAGTAAGTTCCCACGTTTTCCAACCCGTTGAATCTTTTCTTGATATTTCTTACCCTTTCTAAGATTTTCCCATAACTCTATATAATCTTGACTGTTTCTATATTCTGATGTACAGAATTGTTTATGCGTCATGTTAACCATTTCATCTGGTTGATATCCTAATGTCTGTGCAAAGTTCTCATTTACCCAAATGACTTCTCCACCCGTATTAAATTCAATCATTGCTAAATTTGATTCAAATCCTGATATTAGATCAATTGTATCCAATACCTGTGTATTCTTATTTAATTTTGAAGTATCATTCACCATTGCTAGCTCCCTTGTGTATATCTAAGTAATTTAAAATATGTTTGAATTATTATGACATACAGAACTCTACATTTTCTCTACAACACAAAGAAGGCTCCCTAACTGGAAGCCTTCTTTAATCTACTCAATCATTGATTATAATTATTAAGCTCAAGCTTCATTACATTTCCTATGATAACCTCGGTATCATCAATTTCTCCTGTGAATTTAAAGCCCACTTTTTCATATAGAGAAATAGCTGCATTATTTTCCATGACGACACTTAGGTACAGTTCGTCACATTGATATATTTTCTTGATTTGATTAATAATAATTTCTACAAATCTCTTGGCATATCCCTTTCCTTGAAAAGAAACATCAATCATAAATCGATCCAACCAAACTGATTGATCCTCTTTTGAAACTCCATACATTGCAAAGCCCACTAATAACTCACCATCATATAATGCTACCATCTTCCAATTAGGTTCAAACATAGACTGGGCAATGGAATATGAATTGCTTTCAATAAAAGGAACCTGTTCCTCCGCAACCCTTAATGCAGCTACATCACGCCAATTTGAATGATTTACGTCTTTTAATGTAAGACACACACTTCCAACTCTCTTCCAAGGGAAATTTTTATATACATTATTATATTATTTGGAGTGAAGGATTTATGCAATTCCCCACTTTTAAAAAAATTACTTCATATCCCAACAAAGAAAAAAAGTAGATTGAATTTTCTTAAACCTAATTGTAAAATAAAATAGACCAACCGGTTTATTTTGAATGTAATGGGGGCGAAAATGATGCGTTCGATTAGAAAATTATCAACTGACGAAATCCCTTTATTTGCTGATATTGCAATTAATGCATACCCTGGAACCACACAAAATACAAAAGAATTTAGAGAACGATTTGTAAGTAATTTGCTCTTTATTCAAGAACAAGAAGATTCTATCGACCTGTTCGGCTTATTTCTAGGAGACAAACTAGTTGGAGGTATGAGGGTTCACTATTATCAAATGAATTTGTTTTCAAAAATAGTGAATATCGGTGGTGTAGGACTAGTTGCAGTTGATTTAATCCATAAGAAAGAAAAAGTGGCAAAAGACCTTATTTGTTTCTTTATTGAATATTTCCGAGAAAGAGATGTCACCTTAGTTTCCCTGTATCCCTTTAATCCTGAGTTTTATAAAAAGATGGGATTTGGACCTGGGACAAAGATAAATCAATACCAAGTTGAGCCATCTAGCTTTCCAAAGGCTGATTCCAAAGAAGGTGTAAGGTTTTTACAGCCATCTGATCAGCAACAAATTTTAGCATGTTACAACAGGTATGCCTTAACTAAACATGGCTTGTTTTTGAAAACCGACTTTGACTTAAATAATATCTTTAAAAACCCTGACAACAAGGTAATTGGCTATTTCTACAATAATCAATTAGAAGCCTATTTAGTTTTTAACTTTGAGAAAAGCGTGGATAATTTCTTAATAAATAATATCGTTGTGAAAGAGCTTATCACTGAAACCCCAACATCTCTCATGAAAATATGTGGTTTCCTTCAAAATCAAGCTGATCAAATTCGACGGGTCATCATTAATACTCAGGATGATAGTCTTGATTTTCTTGTTCAAGATGCTAGAAATGGCACTGATCACCTTATTCCAAGTGTTTACCATGAAACGAATACATCTGGGACAGGAGTGATGTACAGAATTATTCAAGTAAGGAAGTTCCTTGAAAATATGAATGGTTTTAACTTTAATAATCAGTCATGTCTGTTCAAATTAACGGTCGTTGATTCTTTATATGAGGAAACAACTTCATTGATTATTCAGGTAGATAGAGGAAAGTTATCATTTCCTGAAATTGAAAAGTTTGAATTTGAAATTACGTTAGATGTGGCTTACTTTTCTTCTTTGTTTATGGGGGTAATTGACCCCAATAGACTCTATCAATATGGAAAACTAAAGATTTCGGAACCGGCATATTTAGGAAGGTTTAATGAATTATTTAGAAATCACGAGCGTCCATTCTGTTTAACCGCTTTTTAGTGACTATTCCTAATATCAAATGGCTGTTTACTTAAAAAAGCAACAATGTTTGAGAAAAGTGCCTATCAAATAGAAAAGGATGAATGTAAATGATCGAAATTAAAAGATTATCTGAGTGCAGTTTAAATGATGGGGTAAAGG
This sequence comes from Fredinandcohnia quinoae, assembly GCF_022427965.1. GTDB lineage: Bacteria > Bacillota > Bacilli > Bacillales > Bacillaceae_L > Ferdinandcohnia > Ferdinandcohnia quinoae. The sequence continues at coordinate 86,986 of NZ_JAKTTI010000002.1, forward strand.
CTTGGAATGATGGTTTTAAGGGGTATTATTTTGATGCAACTACGACAGTAGAAAACTTTATTAACAGGTTAGTAGCAGAAAGTTTATCCCCTACTCTATCTGTGGTGGCTTACCGGGACGGTCAACCAATTGGTATTGTATTAAATGGTATACGCACTATTAATGGCAAAAAAATTGCCTGGAATGGTGGAACAGGAATAGCAACATCCTACAGAAGGCATGGAATTGGAAAAGCCCTTATTGAGAAATCAATTGAAGTGTATAAAGAAGAAGGGGTAGAAATTGCTACATTAGAAGCAATAAGCACTAATACAAAGGCCATCTCTTTGTATGAAAAATTAGGCTATAAAATCGTTGATCAACTAGAGTATTTAGAGATAAAGGAGAACTCTCATACTAATTTTGACGTCGCTCATAATGCATATACATTAAGCTTCATACCCACACAATCAATCGCAAATATTCCCTTTTATAACAGCATGAATCCCTGGCAAACACAGTGGCAAAGTGCAAAAGAAAGTGAAGCCATAACCGTAATAGATAACAAAAGAGTTGTAGGTTATGCCTATTATCGTAAAGTGTTTGATAAAAATGGGGTTCACGAAAAAACTGTACTATTTCAGTGCACTTCGGATCCTGATAGAGAGGATTCAAATGACATTATTAAATTTATGCTAAATCATATCTTTGGAAATGAAAAGACAACAAAAGTAATCCCTAATCTCCCAGTAAGTAATTCCAGATTAACTTATCAGATTCTTATAGAGTTGGGATTTCAAGCAATCGCAAAACAGGTATTCATGATTAGGCAACTATGAGCAATATGTAGGGATACATCGTTGGCTTCCTTCTGTAGAATGTAGCTTAACTAAGATGGTTATTGTATTTGGGAGGGATTTAAATGGCTCCAATTGTCTCTGAAGACCATAAGGAGAAGAAAAAAAGAGAAATATTAGAAAGCGCCCATGCTTGTTTTGCTAAGAAAGGTTTCCAGGTTGCTACAATGAATGATATTGTTGAGCATTCCGGAATGAGCAAGGGTGCTATATATAATTATTTTAATAGTAAGGATGAAATTTACTTAGAGCTAATGAGGGAAAGTACCGAACAGACTTATAACTCCTTAAAAGAGTCCATTCTTATTTTTAATTCTGCCCTAGAAAAAATAATCTTCTTATTTGATCTATATGATAAGGGTGATGGCATAAACATTGAGGATCTATCTAAAACGATCGTTCATTATGAATTTAGGCTTTATTCATTTCGGCATGAAGAGTTAAATAATAAATTAAATCAAAGAAAACAAAAATACTTCTTGGAATTTATCGAGGATATTATTAAAGAGGGACAATACTCAGGTGAATTTAAAAGTGATCTTAATCCTAAATTAATGGCTGATTTATTTTGGTCATTGATTGATGGAGTTACCTCCCAATTCGTATATAAAGGTTACCCTCAAAATGAAGTCTTAAATGAAATGAAAAACATGTTTATCAATCGATTAAAAGTATAATGGTATGCACTAGCAACTTCCTTTAATGAAGTAGACGAACATTCTCCATGCCACACTGGGAGTCAGAATAATTGACAATCTCAATTGAAAGAATAAAATAGGATGATGTAAGGGGAACATCTAGTAGTTACTACACAATAAAAGGAGACTTTCACAATGAACTTCAAGAATGTTACGGTTGCCGGAAGTGGTGTTTTAGGAAGCCAAATTGCATACCAAACGGCTTTTAAAGGATTCAATGTAACAGTGTACGATATTAATAATGATGCATTGGAAAATGCAAAAGAAAGAATTCAAAAATTGAAGCCTCATTATCAAAAGGATTTAGGAGCTACAGAGGCAGAGGTTAATTCAGCTTATAATCGTATTTCATTTAATAGTGATTTAGCAAAAGCAGTAGCAGATGCTGATCTTATCATTGAAGCAATTCCAGAAGTAGTAAAGATAAAGACAGATTTTTATAATGAATTGGGGAAAGTAGCACCCGAAAAGACTATTTTCGCTACAAACTCATCAACATTATTACCAAGTCAATTTGCAGAAGCAACTGGCAGACCTGAGAAATTTTTAGCATTACATTTTGCGAATGAAATTTGGAAAAATAATACGGCAGAAATAATGAAGCACCCTGGAACAGATATGAAAGTGTTTAATGAAGTAATTGAATTCGCTAAAGCAATTGGAATGGTAGCTTTACCTTTACATAAAGAGCAACCAGGCTATATTTTAAACTCTCTATTAGTTCCTTTATTAGATGCCGCTCAGTCCCTTTTGGTAAAGGAAATTGCAGATCCTGAAACAATTGATAAAACTTGGATGGTAGGTACAGGAGCACCCCTAGGACCATTTGCTATTTTGGATGTTGTAGGAATCACAACTGCTTATAATATTACAAAAGCTAAGGCAGATGCGACCGGTAATGAATTGGCTCAAAAAGTTGCAGACCTATTAAAGACAGAGTACATTGACAAAGGAAAACTTGGACGTGCAACTGGTGAAGGATTTTATACGTATCCGAATCCTAGCTTCATGAACCCAGATTTCTTAAAATAAAGTAGAATAAAAGGACGGTTTCTTCGCTTCTTTGAAGTGGACGAACCGTCTTTTTCATTTCACATTAACCAATAGTAAGTTATGATTAATTAGAAATTAATAGGAAGGGAAAAAGTGAGGGATGGGGATTAAAGATAAAGATTTAGAATTAATGAAAAAAAGTAAATCGAAACGGTTTTGGTTGGCCTTTATATTAGGTTCACTTACCGCTTTCGGACCTTTATCAATTGATATGTATTTGCCTGGCTTGCCACGGTTAACAGATGAATTGCATACAAGTACGTCAGTAGCACAATTAAGTTTAACTGCTTGCCTAGTTGGGCTTGCGCTAGGTCAGCTATTTGTAGGACCATTAAGCGATAGTAAAGGCCGAAGAAAGCCACTCATTATTGCGCTTGTGATTTACTCAATTGCCTCATTGCTATGTGCATTCAGTCCATCGATTTGGATTCTTATCTTCTTACGATTACTTCAAGGTGCTTCTGGCGCTGCTGGAATTGTCATTGCACGTGCTTCTGTTCGAGATATGTATTCAGGCACGGAATTGACTAAGTTTTTTGCATTATTGATGCTCGTAAATGGTGCTGCACCAATTCTTGCACCAATTGTGGGTGGACAACTTTTGCATTTTGTAACATGGCGTGGTGTTTTTATAGTCCTTTTTGTGATTGGACTACTGATGTGGTTTGCAGTTACTTTTTGGCTTCCAGAGACATTACCTACAAACCGTAGATCCAGCGGTGACCTTAAGCATACATTATTAACTTTTAAAACGTTAGTTATGGATAAAGAGTTCATGAGTTTTGCCTTTACACAAGGCTTAATATCTGCCGCAATGTTTGCCTATATTTCTGGTTCACCATTTGTTTTACAAGATATATTCGGTGTATCACCACAGATGTTCAGTGTTATTTTTGCAATAAATGGAGTTGGTATTATTATCGCTTCACAGATTACGGGTCGCCTTGCAGGAAAAGTTGCGGATATAAAAATGTTCTTTTTTGGATTATGGATGGCTGCTTTTGGTGGAGCCCTCTTACTTATCGTAGTCCTAATTGGATTAGGAATCATATTCGTCATTCCTGCACTTTTCCTAGTTGTATCGAGTGTTGGAATTGTAGGGACAACCTCATTTTCCTTGGCAATGCAAAAACAAGGAGAAACAGCTGGTAGTGCTGCTGCATTACTAGGGTTATTACCATTTATTTTTGGAGCGATCGCAGCACCTTTAGTTGGAATAGGTGGAAGCCAGACCGCAGTTCCAATGGCAATTGTAATTGCTGTTTGTGATATTGGAGCGATCGCCTTTTTTACAATCATGAATAATAAGAATAAGGAAAAAATCACGAGCCAACATTCGATGTAAGATAAAACTTAGGACGGTTCCTCACTTGAAGAACCGTCCTATCCATTAGTTTACCGGAATTTTAATTGATTTATTATATTGCTTATTGTAGTGCATTCCTTTGATAATTAGCGCTTCTGGTTTCACATTCGCATCAAATATCAAGGTTCGAATCTTCATTATCCTTCCATCTGATTCATTATCTTCTGTTTGTCCAACTGTTGTTTTTAAAGGTATCTCCCCGTCTTTTGATTTAATCGATACCCCATCAAGCATAACATCCTGCTCTGTTGCAACCGTTATTTCTGTTCCTTTCGAGGTCTGTTCAACTTCTTTAACCCATACGTGGAAACCGTGTTCAAGAGGGATTGCTTCCTCGGTCATGTCAAATAAAGAAATCTTTTTATCTAGCATTTGATATCCTACAAATTCCTTTATCACAAGCTCCAAGGATTCTAATTCCTTTGGTAATGCATCATATTGAATATCAAATGTACTCCCATTAAATGAAGATGAATTTCCACCGCCCATTATTTGAATCGGCTTGCCATTTGCAAGCAATTCAATACCTGAAAATCCTAGAAAAGTCCTATCAAAATTCTTAACATTCATCGTTCCTTTTATGACAGTCGATGATGGTGTTGCTGTAATGGTTTTGAACGTAATTTGCCCCCTGTCAACTTTGATCGTTGTCTTGATAGATTGTTTGACCTCTGTTTGCATTGCCTTATTTGGATCGTACGGGAAGGTAATTTTCTGATCCCCAGCCATTCCCTCTTTTCCGTTAGAATAATGCAATGATAACTTTTTCGAAAAGGGACTTATCGGTTCAAAGGTCTTCATCCCTTTTATTTCTGTTTTTTCGTCATTAATGATATATGTTCCAGAAACCCCCATTGAATCAGTAAAGAATCCAGTTATTTTTGAAAATATTAGTGGGTCTACACTTTCTTCATTTATCCCTTTTGGATTCGATAATGTGTAATACAAAATAGTTTGATTTTCATCTGTCATCATTCCGTTAAGGGTAAAGTCTGTGCCATCTGACAATTTCACAGTTCTTTCAATTGATTGTCCCATTCCTTTATCATTCAGGTCTTTTATTGTACCAAAAATTACTTCATCAAATCCTAATATCTTTTTTCCGTAAAATGCAAATGCATTGTAGTTATAGCTGAGAAGGGAAATAAAAAGGAGAGCTGCTGCCGCAATCATCCAACTGGATGAGACTCGTTTCTTCCTTTTTGGGACTGTGTCAAGGGCATTTCGTAATCGTTCTTCGAGATATTCTGGTGCAGTAATGGAGTTTATTCGTTCTCTTTCATTCATTAACTGTTTTTCAACCTTATTCACCCACGTCACCTCCATAATATTCTCTTAACTTTTTTAAACCTTGAAAGACCCTTGATTTTACAGTACCTACAGAAACATTAGTAATCGATGCGATTGTTTCATAGTCAAGATCATGAAAATACTTTAGTTGGATGGCCTCTTTTTGATTATCATTTAGATGAACAAATAACATTTGAAGATCGAGTATGTGTGCACTATTTAAATAAGGGTCACTAGATAACACCTGACCAAACTCAGTTGTTGATTCCCATTCATCAACCAACATTAGTCTTTTTTGCTTCCTTAGCAATGTTTTACTGCAATTGACTAAAATCGTCTTACTCCAACTATAAAAAGCCTCTTCTTTTTTGAGCTGATTTATTTTTTCATATAAAATAACAATCATTTCCTCCATTGCATCCATCGCATCGTGCTCATTACCCAAATAGGTGAGTGCAAGCCTATAATAATCATCCTTTTCTGCCATAATTAACTGAAGCAATGCTTCCTTATTACCCCGTTTTGCCTTTTTTACCAAACGAACAATATTCATCGCCTCACCTCTCTCACCTATATGAGTAATCATCTCGTTAAAAAGTTCATTTTAAAACAGGGACATTTCTCAAACTTCAATGAAGAAAGAGAAATGTCCCCTTGATTTATTTTATATAAATTTGATTTTTCCCATTTTGTTTTGCTTTATAAAGCGCAGTATCCGCCAAATTGAATAAATCAACAAAAGTGGTAATTTCACCATTTAAATTATCAGCAACTCCAATACTAGATTTTACTGAAATCTCACTTTCATCATTCATTACCCTTACGTTCCTAATCATTTTTTCTATTTGTTCCGCTCGTTTTTCGCCACTTTCAGATGTTGCCCCTTTTATCAAATCTTTAAATCTTCTTTATCGATCATTCCACTTCTCCTATTCTTTTCGAATAAACCAGAAAAATAATATACTTGTATTTTATCCTTTTCTTATGAAATCATAAAGCGTTTTCAGATGTAAAAAAAAGTAAATTTTTTATATGATCACTGGGTACAATATACGATCCCCATGCTCTATGAAACCTTATCCCATTCATTTCGTATATAGAACTAAAACAATTAGTTGAGGTGTATATGATGTATGAATATAAATTCGTAAAAATTGAACTAAGCACTTGGAGTAGTAAGCCGAAGGAAGGTTATCAAGATATCATTCAACAGCACGGTAAAGAGGGATGGAGATTTGTTCAAATCTTTGCACCAGCTATAAAAGGATATGGTTCTGCTGCTTACTTTGAACTAATTTTTGAACGTCCCTCGCACTCTTAAATTGCTATTGTAATCATTTGTTATGAAGAATGAAAATACTATTTAAAATATGCGGGGCTAACCCCGTTCGTAAATTGGTGGATTTCCATTAATTAGGGGTGTCAGCCGAATAAAATAGAAAAACCGCCGGATTATTATGTAAATCGGCCGAATAATCCTCAAAACCGCCGAATTACCTCCAGAATCGGCCGGATTATCTTCAATACCCGCCGGATTCCATATTTTGAAGGCAAATAGTTACTCAAGAAAATACCGAATGACTAGGTAATACCTCGAATTCAAAGAAATCAGACCTTTACGCATAAAAATTACTGAACCAATTCATACTTGCTAGCTGAATTAGTTCAGTAATTTAATTTACAGTTATGAAATGCTCCATCAAAATACTTCGCTTTCCGCGGGTTCAGTCTCAGCATTACAAACGTAATATATCCTTATGCCACACTCTCATTATCTAACCTTCTCAAACCACGAACTTGCAGTTTCACTTAGCACTGCATTCAAAGCCTCAATATTTCCCTTTCCAGTGCTTTGCAGCCAATCCCGGCCAGCTTGTTCACCACTTGTTGCAAAAGGCTCTACACCATCTCTCCATGTTGCCCGGCCACAAAGTACTCCGTTAAAGGTTGATCCAGAAGCTTTTGCGAATTTTAGTGTTTCCTGAAATAGTTCTGCACTTACACCAGCACTTAGGAAAATGAATGGGATGTGCGTTGCTTCGCTTTGCTCTTTAAAATATGCTGCTGCAACTTCTTTGGAATATACAGCCTCTCCTGCTCCATACCCCTCAACAAAATTCATATTAACTGGAACTTCGACCTTTAATACATCCACATTGTATTGTGGTTTTGAGAACTCTTTCATCGCTCCGCTGACCTTTAGTGGTTTCACTTGTGCGAATTCCTTACTTTTCACATCATCGTTTGAAGCATCATATGTAAGAATTTCAAGGAAGAACGGGATATCCTCTGCTACACATTCAGACCCAATTCGCTCCATGTAGACATGCTTGTAGTCATTAATTTTTTTATCTTCATCCACATCATAATATAGCAAGAATTTAACTGCATCTGCACCCGCATCTTTCAATCTCTTAACAGACCATTCCTCAAGTAAATCGGGTAAACGACCTACTGCTGTTGCATCATAGCCTGTTTTTTCATAGGCAACAAGAAGACCAGCATTTTTATCTCGAACCTTTGCTGCTGGCAAACCATATTCCGGATCTAATAGGATCGATGTTGCATATGGGGTTAACTCATCTGAGACAATTTCTTTAAAGCGGATAATTCCCTCATCACCCACATTATTCGCACTTCCTGAAGCTATCATCTTTTTCAATGAGCCCCGCTGGTCAATTGCCAATGCTCCAATTACCCCATTTTCATCTGATAAACGTTCTAAGGCAGCTCGTTTATTTTCTGTAAGTTCTAACATCATATTCCACCTCTATCAATCTATTTTTTCAAGCTTTACTAGGCAATAATATTCTTCAAATTTCAGTCTATTAATTGAACCTGTACTTGATTCCATCGTATTTAGCATTCCAGTTGTCATTGCCGTCTTCATCACAGTTTCAATAGGTTGATTCCGTTTCAAGGCACATGCTAATCCAGCAACCGTTGCATCTCCAGAGCCAACCGGATTAACCACATTTATTTTAGGAATCATTACCTGGTAGTAATCCCCACCATGCCGTACAAATGCACCATCACTCCCCATTGAGACGACAATCCATTCAATCCCTTTAAAAAGCTCATGGTCCAAAGCCAGCTTCAAGCTTTTCACATCACTTCCTACTTCTACTCCAAGTAATTGAGACAACTCGGATATATTTGGTTTGATAGCTAATGGCTTTGCCTCATGGATTAAAACTTGTCTCAACGCTTCCCCTGACGTATCGATGATAACAGGGATATCCTCGCTTTTACTTATTTTTAGCATTTGAAAATAAAAGTCCGTCGGCAGTCCGCTTGGCAAACTGCCCGATATCGTTACAGACGAAACCTTCCCTAATAGTCTCCTGAATTTTTCTAGAAATGCGTCTGATTCTTCAAATCCCAAAGTTGGGCCAGCTTCTAAAATCTCCGTTTGCATATTTTCATGAAGAATCGCAATACAGTTTCTTGATTCTTGATTTATCTTTAAAAATTCATTCTTAATATTCATTTTTATTAATTCTTGGCAAATAAATTCTCCTGTAGTACCACCAAGAACACCCGTCGTAATGACATCTTCCCCCATCTGCTTGATCACTCGGGCAACGTTTAGTCCTTTTCCGCCGGCCGTCTTTTGGACACTTTTAATCCGATTAACATCATTCAGCTTCAAATGACTAAGGGGATATGAAATATCAACGGACGGGTTCATTGTGACAGCTAGAATCATAGGACAACCTCCATTATTTAGGCTCTGTACTCATGAATCGTGACACCTTTTACAACACGATTTACTGTACCCGTCGGAGAAGGTGTATCTGGTTTATTGCCTACCTTAATGGACGCCAATAATGCGATTGTTTGGGCAAACATCACGTAAGGTAATGCTAAATAAGCATCGGGTATCCCTTCTGCATCAGTTCCAAATTCAAAGGAATCTCCGTCAAAGTTAACCTCTCCTGCTACTTCAATTGCGTAAATACCTTTTGCAATATCATCCTGTTTTAATTCACTTAACATATCCAAATCATATTGACGTGTATATGCCTCATTTGAAACAAATACAAATACGAGCGCTTTTTCATTTACAAATGATTTTGGACCATGTCTAAATCCAAGTGGTGAATCGAAAGCTGTAACAACTTGACCGGCTGTTAGCTCCAGTAATTTTAATTGGGCTTCTCTAGATAAGCCTTCCAAGCTACCAGAGCCCAAATAGATAATTCGCTCAACATCCGAATGCATCACCTTTACTAATTCATCTTCCCTACTTATTACACTCTCACCCATCGCACAAAGTGTATGAACAATTGTCGTCTTATCTTCCACTGATATAGTATCGAATACGAGTAAGGCCGTTAATGTCATACACGTATAACTGCCAGTCATCGCAAAGCCTTGATCATTTGATTTTTCCGGCATTAGTAATAACAAGTTATTTTCATCACCAATTGAACGTTTAGCTAGTTCCCCTTCTTTGGCACAAGTAATTGTTAATTGATAAAAATCAGTTACAATTTGTTCTGCTAATTCGACTGCTGCCACACTTTCTGGACTATTGCCACTTCTTGCAAAGGACACAAGTAATGTTGGAAAATCTGCTTTTAAAAATTGATAAGGATTTGACACCAAAGTTGTTGTTGGTATAGATTGTATTTCCCATTGCATTTCATCGATCTTCTCTTTCAAATAAGGAGCCACAGTATCCCCTACATATGCTGACGTACCTGCACCAGTAAAAATGATTCTCACCCGTTCATGCTTTGTTGCTATTTTCTCAAGAAATGATTTGATATCACTATATTTCTGTTCAAATAACGAATATACCTCAGCCCATAAATCAGGCTGTTGTGCAATTTCCTTTGTCGTAATCAAAGCACCTAACGATTCTAATTCTTCTTGTCTGCTTGTAAACACGATTAGACACTCCTTTTTGTCAATATCATCTTAATCAACACATACCCTCAAAAACTCGTTGGCCAGCACCAACAACTCCATTATCCTGCTTTAACGTACTGATTCTCATTTGTTCCAAAACATGATGCTGTTCGGGAATTTGATAGATTTGTAGCTTTTCCTTAATCAATTCTAGTAAAAAAGGATTATTCACCATGACACTCCCACCAAAAACAATTTTATGTGGGTCAATGAGACATGAAATCGAATAAAGCCCCTGGGCAATATTATCAGCAACCTCTTCAATAATCTTTTTTAATTCTAGTTTGCCTTTGTGATAACCCCCAAAAACGTCCTTTGTTAACAGTTGCTCTTCCTTTAAATCCTCTCTAGCCATTTGTTGAATGGCAGGTCCTGCAGCTACTTTTTCTAATCGCTTATTTTCGTTTTGATTTCTTATTGAAAGAACAGGAATCAAGCCTAATTCTCCGGCAAAACCAGCCCCTCTAAAAAATGAACCATTCTGTATAATCGTGCTGGAAATCCCTGTACTCACAGTCACATATACAAATGTCTCATTATTCAATGTCCCAGAATGCCTCCACTCTGCAAAAGCTGCCATATACACATCATTGTCTGTCGTGATCCGTTCAATTACAAAATGATCACTTAATCGCTTTGAAAGAGGAAAGTTTCTCCATGGCAGATTATTTTGGAAGACGGCAACACCATTTTCACGATCCACCTTACCAGGAACCCCTATGCCAAGCCCTGCAATATCACTAATTGATAGAGAGGACTTTTCTAATACAAGTTCAACCGCTTCAACAACTTTTGCAAACATCTTCTCTCGGTTTGAAGGGTCACTTTTCACTTCCGTTCGATGTAGTAGATTACCAGATTCTGTGACAATTCCAGCAGCAATTTTAGTTCCGCCAATATCAATTCCAATTGCTTGCTTCATGTAAAAAACACCCCCTACTTATTTTGGATGCTACCTGTACATATTACCTATTAATGGGTTGATGGGTCAACCCTAAATAAATAGAAACACAAAGTTAGATTAACTCTGTGTAAAATCTACAACGATCCCCACGGACAATCGATTTACAATATTCTACTGGTACTCTTTGGCGATCAAATGCAACCCTTTCCAGTAAAAGAGCCGGACTACCTTCCTTAACTTTCAATAAATTCCCCTCATATTCCCTTATAAGAACGGGTTCAAACGTTTCTTTTGCAGAGGTTACGAATAATTGATATTCATTTGCCAAAATATCATATAATGGTGTCTCCCCTACTGTATTCATTTTTTCGATATTTTCAATTCTATTTTTAGGTAAGTAAGATGATTCCAAAATAATCGGTTCCTCATTCGCACAACGAAGTCTTTGAAGCACGATCACTTCAGCATCCCTTGGAATTTGTAAAGCTTTGGCAACCTTCTGTGTAGCTGCTTCAATTGATATTTTTAAAATTAAATCTTTAGGATTAAGACCCTTTTCCTTTAGAACCTGACTGAAACTATAAAATCCAGATAAGGACTGTTCGATTTTCGGTCTTGTCACAAAGGTACCTGTTCCTTGAACCCGATAAAGAATGCCATCCTGAACCAAATCTTCAATCGCCTTTTTTGCCGTATTTCGACTTACTTCATATTGTGCACTTAATTGGTGCTCAGAAGGGATTTTATCATCAGGATTCCAAACATTATTTTCAATGTTCTCAACAATAATTTCTTTTAATTGATGATAAAGTGGTACAAAGCTTGTTGGGTCTAATTTTTTCATGCCATTCTCCCTCTACCCTATAATACCTGTAAATATACCATATTTTATTTCCCGCTTCCAGCAGTCATCCCTTCAATTACCTTATCAGACAGCCATAAATAGAAAATTAGAATTGGGAAGATTATAATCACGACTCCTGCAAATAAGCTTACCCAATCAGAATTATATTGCATCGATTGATAAAATTGGTATAACCCAACAGATAATGTATACTTCTCATTCACATTCATATATGCCTTTGCTAATAGAAACTCATTCCATAAGCCAACAGCATTCAGTATCATAACTGTTACCAAACCAGGGCGAGCCATCGGAAGCATAACCCTCCAAAAGATTGTGTTCTCACTTGCTCCGTCGATTACTGCCGCTTCCTCTACATCTGAGGGCAAGCTTTGGAAAAAACCAGTCAAGATAAAGATTGTAAAAGGAAGTGATAACGCAATATATACAATGATTAAACCAATAAATGAATTAATTAAGCCAATTTTTATTAATAGTAAATAAATTGGGATGAGCACTGCTTGATACGGAATCCCTATCCCGATAATAAAAGTATTTGTTATAAATTCTCTTCCGAAAAATTTGTATCTTGATAATACGTAGGCTGCTGGGGCACTTACTAACACAATGCCAAGTACACTGAGTGTAACAACTAATAAACTATTAAAAAAGTATGAAGCAAGGTCTGATTGCACCCATGCAGTATAGTAATTCCCCCACTGCAGTGATTTTGGCATACTCCAAAAGCCTTCAAATAATTCACGATTTGTCTTCAATGAGGCTAAAATAATCCAGCCTAAAATAAATAGAATAAATAGGGTCCAAACATATATAAACGTTTTTCCAAGTGCTGACCATAGACGCCCACTACTTTTCACATTTTTTGCTCCTTTCGTTTCTAATCCTAAAGAAAGCCTTATAATTCGTACACTTCGCGTTTAAATAGCCTTCTTCCCGTAACAACAAATAATAAAACAACAACTACCATTGTTACTGCAATCGCACTAGAATATCCTAATTGATAAATCGGCGTTCGCTGACCAAATCCGAGGATAAATTGATACATGGCCGTATTCCACATTCGGGTTGGCGGTTCAGCTCCTCCAAATGCGAACAGGAAGTCAAACAATCGAATCGCATTGATTCCCCATAAAATGATTGCGATTGACATTACATCCCAAATTAACGGAAGCGTAACCTTAGTGAAAATTGTAAATGTAGATGCGCCCTCTACTCGTGCTGCTTCAAAGATTGTATTTGGAATTTTATCTACTCCAGCTAATAGAATAATTGCATAAAAACCAGTACTGTACCAAATAATCGATGTAATGGCAGACATCATAATATTGTCAGGACCCGTCCAGTTCACTGGATCAAGTCCAATGGCAGTTAACACAGAGTTAAAAAAACCAATATCATACCGGTATAAATAATTCCAAACAACTGCCAACGCAATTGGAGCAATGATTTGCGGGAAAAATATAATCGCTCGAATTGCCTTTTTTGCAATAACTCCTTGACTTAATAATGCCGTAAAGAGAAATCCAATTAGAAAAACGAAAATTCCACCAACAAATAAAATGAGCATCATATTCAAAAATGATTGCCAGTAAATTGGATCATGGATTATTTTCGCATAATTTTTAAGCCCCACAAAAGTCATATGTTCGGTAAAACCACTCCACTCATGAAAACTAATCCATAGGCCATAAATGGCTGGACCAATGAAAAATACAAGATATAAGCCTACCGCTGGTAATAAATATGGGATTGTTAGTTTTTTTCGACTATTCCTCACATTACATCCCTCCTTAACACTTCTGCTTTTCAAAAAAGCAGGGGGAACGCATTCCTCCTGCTTTCCAAATAGCTGTCTCTTATTGTTTATCCCAATATTCTTTTGTTTGCTTTTGTAGCTCCTTGATAAATTCTTCTGCCTTGATTTCGCCGAAAATTAATTTATCATCAAGTGGTAAGAATACTATTTTCCACCAATCAGGGAATTCAGCTTGTAAGCCATCATATTCTTTATGATAAGATGAAGCATTGATAACTAATTCTCTAAAATCTGCCAATGCCTCAGGTGCCTCTAAATCTGCTCTAGTGCTAATATTTTTTGTATCCTTCACAATTCCTTCTTGATATTTCTTCTGCATGGCAAATGCTAAGAAATCAGAAACCGCTTCTTTTTGAGCTCCTTTTGGTGCAACCCATCCAATCAAGTAAAGCTCTGCCTGATCAGTTCCTCCTTTTCCACCTTCAATTGTTGGAAAAGGAAAAGCTTTATATACAAAGTCTTCCGCAGAATATTCAGCAGTTTCACTTGATAACCAGCTTCCATTTAGGATCATTGCAGAATCACCACTTGCCCATGCTGTTTGCGCTGCCGGGTACTGACTTCCTTTATATCCATCGACAAACAGGCCTAGATCAACAAGTTCCTGCACCTTTTTGGCAGCTTCCACATAGCCAGACTGAGACCATGTTTCACCTGTTTTATCTCCAGCTGCTTCAACTAAAGCACCCGGACCCATCAAACGTTCAACTAACCAGTAGTAATAATACGCATTATAGAAATCGATATTTCCATCTTGTGCGAGCGGAGCCAATCCTGCATTCTTTAACTTTTTCGCTACTTCGATAAATTCATCCCAAGTTTTCGGTGGTTCAACTCCATGCTCATTGAATACGTTTTCATTATAATGAAAGCCTGAGCTAATAATTTCATATGGGATAAAATACGTATTGTCATCTTTTTGATAGAAAGATAGAACGTCGTCAATGAATACATCTTGGAATGGTGTATCTTCATTTGGAATTTTCTTTGTCAGTAGTTCATTTAATGGTTCAACTAACTCATTATTGATAAGTGCTCCTTCAACCTCTGCTCCAGATTGTTCCGTAAGGTCTGGTGCATCTCCACTTAATGCTGCATTTCGTACTTTAGACATCACTTCACGGCCCATCCATTGTACGTCAATCTTTACATCTGGATTAGCATCCTCATAAGCGTCAATGACTTTTTGGATGACTACTTGCTGTGGCTCACCTTTATTCCACATCGACCAATACTTGATTGTTGTGTCTTTGCTTGAGGATGAACTTCCACTACTACAAGCAGATAATACTAAAACAAGCGCCAACAGAAGTGTGATAAAAAAACTACTTCTCTTTTTCCCCACAAAATTTCCCCCTTTGATCTAAAAGTTAATGCACAATTTTCTAACAATTTAAATATAAACTAATCGGGTTGATGGGTCAACTGGTTGATTGGATATTTTTTAATAATTTTTAACATTGAAAAAGAGAGTTACCTACAATACCGTAGATAACTCTCCTCATTTTGGTTCTCTATCCTAACTTTGGCGTATCAATGAATGAAATGACAGGTTCTTTATTCGCATGTAATTCAAATACCACGATTTCATTTTTTCCCTTTTTTAGTAAAGGCCCTGGTACGTACAGTGTTTCCTGTGGACCAACTTCCCAATACCTTCCCAGGTTGAATCCATTTATATAGACAACACCTTTTGTCCAATTTGGCAATTCGATGAAAGTATCTGCAACTTCGTCCACTTCAAATTCACCTTTGTAAAAGGCTGGACCAACGCAAGAGTTCCCCTCTATATCCTCGAACGAAAGCCTAGAAAGATCCTCTAAAGGCAACGGAAAAATTGTCCAGTCAAACAGGAATTGGCGTTCTAAGCGTACTCCCTCTGTAATCCCTTTATAATCTCTTAATTTCGGGCCGTAATTAATTCTCCCCATATTTTCTACTAAAATATCAAGCTGTACCCCATCTCTTGGTACATTAAATGAAATTGTATTATTTTTCCACCTGTCAATCGTCCCTTTATAGTCACCATTAATAAAGACAAGTGCACGGTCACGAACATCTTGAATAGTTAATGGATGCTCATCAATTGGACCTTTAATAAAAGTACGATACAGTATAAATCCGTAATTTTGACCCATTGCTTCCATTGTTTCAGGATGAACCCTTCGTTCCGGCGTACTTATTTGCTCTAATGAATTAAATAGTGAAGCAACCTTTGTCATTCTGACTTGTCCATAACCTCGCTTTGGGATCGGAACTGGAAGCTCCATTTCCCCTAATGGAATATGACGAGAAATCGCCTCACGAACCGCATAAAATTTCGGGGTCAAATCCCCCGATTCACTTAATGGGCAATCATAATCATAGCTTGTAACGGTTGGGGCATAATCTTCATCAAAGTTTGCTCCATTATAGAAGCCAAAGTTCGTTCCTCCATGGAACATATAAAAATTCACGGATGCCCCGTCCTCCAGCATTTCAGCAAATGTATTTGCGGCTTCATGTGGATCCCGTTGATGATGCTCCTCCCCCCAATGATCAAACCATCCATTCCAATATTCCATACAAATTTTGGGGGTATTTGGACGATATTCATACAATTTTTCAAATGACTGTTTTGGACGTGAACCAAAATTTACAGTTGCAAGAATACCAGGTAGCATTCCACCTTGGAGCATTGAATCGGTAGGACCGTCTGAGGTAAATAGCAAAACATCCATACCTCTTGCGATCATTCCATCCTTTAGGTAAGTAAGATACTCTTTATCATTCCCGAAGCTCCCATATTCATTTTCAATTTGCATCGCAACGATTGGACCACCATTTGAAATAAGTAAAGGCTTTAATTTTTCCATTAACACATCGAAATACGCATCAACTTTTTCTAAGTATGGTTTGTAAGCAGTCCTTACTCTCATATTACGATCTGCTAGTAACCATGCTGGAAGACCTCCAAATTCCCATTCTGCACAAATATAAGGGCTAGGGCGGATAATAACATGCAGTCCTACCTGTTCCGCAATTTGAATAAATCTTTCTACATCAGCAATTCCACTAAAATGAAATTTACCTTCATGTGGCTCGTGTAAATTCCATGGAATATAGGTTTCCACCGTATTAAACCCACAAGCCTTTAATTTTAATAATCGATCCTCCCAATATTCCGGTACAATCCGAAAATAATGGATTGCACCAGAAATTAGTTGAATCGGTTCACCATTTAAATAAAGGTCTTTACCTTGTACTTTTAAATTTGTCAAAACAATACAGCTCCTTCTACAGATGCATGGGGACATTTCTTCCACTTCATTAAAGTGGTTATCCTACAAACAAATCATTATGTATATTTCCGATTGTAATCGTAAAGTAATAAAAGAAGTCCAGCTAGACCGATTAACATGATTCCAAAATTTGGTTTTCCGACAGTACTTTGGCCAATAATGATTAAAGCAATACAAATAATAAATAGTATTAGTTTAATAATTATGTAGAAAACATTACGATCCATTCTTCAATCCCCCCAGATCTTTACATTTTAGTAAAAATGCCAGCGTTATTTTTTACTATCAATCTTGTGGTCTCTTAATCTTTCAAACCACCAAGTGTCATCCCTTGTGTTAATTTTTTCTGCACAATAATGTATAAAATCAGGGTTGGCAACATGACCAGAACCATACCTGCATACAATTGCCCATAGTTTGCGGCAGATTTCTGTGCTGCCATTAAGTTCATTAATCCGACTGGTAACGTTTTATTCGGACCAGGTATTAACGTTAAGGCGATGATATATTCATTCCAAAATGACAGAAAGTTAAAGAGAATAATCGTTATAATACTTGGTCTTGCCATCGGAATCATAATGCGAATCATTGTTTTAAAATACCCCGCTCCATCAACCAAAGCAGCTTCCTCATAGGTTGTGGGTAGTGATTGAAAATAACTAGATAATAAGAAAATCGTAAATGGCAAAGCTGTCGCGGCATATACCACTGCAAGGATAAATAGATTATCTAGTAAAAATCCATCACCAAATTGGCCACGCAGAAATGTATCTCCGTTCAATAACATAAGGAAGATTGGAACAACAATGTAGTTCACGTTAACAAATAATCCTGCTTTAAATAGTGTATTTAAAAACTTACTACCTCTGAATGTATACCTAGCAAGAACATATGCTGCAGGTAAAGCAACAACTAATAAAATCAAAAGTGCTAATGCGGTTACCATCACAGAATTTAACATATAGGTCCCCATATTTGCCTTTTGGAAAGCATCTATGAAGTTTTGAAAATAGAAGCTTGTCGGCATTGTCCAAGGGCTGCCATAAAACTCTGAATTTTGCTTAATAGATGATAGGAAAACCCAACCAACTGGTATAATAATCGAAATGGCTAATGTAAAAAGTGCAACATATATAAACAAGTGATATACTTTTTCCGCACTCATACCTTTTCTTTTTTTCATCGTTCATCAACCTCCTTAATACTCATATACTTCACGTTTTGTGACATGACTAATTATTGCTGACAATGCAAATGAGAATAAGAAGATGACAACTCCAATTGCCATACCATAACCATAAGAGGAATTCGTGTACGCCTGCTTATACATATAGCTTAAGAAGACCTCGGTTGCCCCATCAGGACCTCCGCCAGTCATTGCCTGCACAAGTAAAAAACTTAAATTAATCGTACTAATAATGAAGAACGTTAATGTAGTCCGAATGTTATTCCAAATTAGTGGCAATGTAATACTGAAAAATTGTCTAATCCGCCCGGCACCCTCTAGGGATGAAGCCTCATATAGACTTTCTGGAATACTAGCAATGCTAGACATGTACATGACCATGTAGTAACCAATCGCTTGCCAAATTAATGCACCACCAATCGCAAATATTGCAATTTGCTGATCACCGAGCCACATTTGTTGAAGTCCTTCAAGTTTAAACAAACCAAAAATACTATTTAGTAATCCATTTGTCGGCGTATAAACAGCAGAAAAAATACCGGCTATAACTACAATGGATAAGATATTTGGAATATAAAAAACAACGCGGAAGAAGCTACTCCCTTTCATATTTTCTCTTGTTAGTAATGTTGCAAATAGTAATGCCATTATCATTGTGATAAGGGTAACAACTACAATCAATAGAACACTATTTTGAAGTGATCGAATGAAGTTCATATCATCCCATAGAATTTTAAAATTAGCTAAACCAACAAATTCCTTATTATTTGAGAATCCACCCCATTTATATAAGGACATTCTAAATACTTCGATTGTCGGGATTACCATGAAAATTGTTAATAGAATTAATGCGGGTGTTGTACAAACAAATATAAAAAAACGCTTTTGTGCCTTCTTGCTCACTTGTTTCACCTCGGATAATAAGAGAACGGTGAGAAAAGGTACTCACCGTTTTAACTCTTATAAGTATAAATGCATCTTTATTTTAGAGCAGCGCGTAATTTGTCGCTTACTTCTTCTACTGCCTTTTGCCATTCGTCAACTGATTTATCTCCAGATACAATACTGTTTACTGTTCCAAATAATGTATCTGCCATGCTTACACCTTCTACTGCCTCAGTTGCAGCAAATCCACCCATACCTGCTTTTGCTCCATTATCATAGATACTATAGAATAATTGGTTATCACCAGTTAATTTTTCAGTCATACCTTGAATAGGTTGAATTGCATTTGATTCAGCAAAAATACCAGCAGCTTTATCAGAATAAACAAATGTGAGGAAATCCTTTGCTGCATCTTTATTTTTAGCTTGAGATGGAATCCACATTTGCTCAAAGAATGTAAATGCATAGCTGTCTCCGCCAGTTTCAACTGCCGGCAATGCTGTCATACCCCATTCGAAGCCTTCAGCTCTTGGTGCATCTGCCATTTCACCAACTACCCAAGTACCATTTGGCATAAAAATTGCCTTATTATCCAAGATTAATTGTTGATTTTTGCGGAAATCTTGGTCATTCGCATTTGCTACAGTTGTCTTCTCTGTATATTTCGCTAACTTATCAACCGTTTCAAAAACTTTAGTTGCTTCAGGTGTTTCCCAAATGCCATCTTCATAAGTCATTGCTTTGTTATAGAAATCAGGTCCACCTGCTGATAAAAGTAGAGAATACGTAAATGCATCAAAGTAGCCAGTTGTTGGATACGTAAATAATGCGATCCCTTCTTCCTTTGCCTTTTCACCTAATTCCCACATTTCATCCCAAGTCTTCGGAACTTCCCAGCCCTTTTCCTCCAACAATCCAGCGTTATAGAATAAGCCTGTTGGACTATAGAACATTGGTGCTAGGTAGGTCTTTCCATCATTGTATGGGTTAGTTGCAAGTGTATCAGTGAAACCAGGAATTAACTTATCTTTCACTTTTACATCTTCGCCATACACGTTCATATCAAGGACATCTGTAATATCCTCTAATGCTTTATCTTTAATTAAGGTTTCTGTTAATGCTAACTTTCGTCCCGTTGCAACCAGTACAACATCGGGATAGTTTCCTGCTTTCATGTTAGGGCTGATAACCTCTTCAATATTTTTATCAACCGTTAATTCTACTTTCACATCAGGGTTAGCATCTTCATATGCATCAGCAAGCTTCGTCCACATATCCTTACCATAAGCAGATTCTAAAGCGGCTATCTGTAATGTTGTCTTCTTTCCATCCTCCGAATCTCTTTGGGTTTTGTTGGCATCACTCTGACAAGCCATTAACCCTAGTGATAACATTGCAATTGTACCAGCCATCATTAGCTTCTTTTTCATTTTTCTCTCCCCCTCATTTAACTTCTATTTATAGCTACAGTATACCGACTCGAAAAGCGCTTTCACAATAAACATCTTGTTCTGTTTTTTAGGTATCTTGCTATCCATTGAAAAAATCTCACTAAAAGATTTATACTATACGAAAGGTTATGTTAGGGGGAAATCAATTGTCAAATGAGGTTTTTGAAGTACCGGCTTCCCAACGTAATAGTTTACCAGTTAAAATTCTATATGTAACTGAAGCCAAGTACGATCGTGATTGGCATAGTATTAACCATACCCATCACTTTACGGAAATTCTATTCGTTACGAAGGGCAAGGGAACGTTTATCTTTTCAAATAACGAGGTTCCCCTCACTGAACATGATTTAATTATTATCAACCCAAATATCGAACATACAGAAAAATCAACTCATGGGGATGGCCTCGAATATATTGTCCTTGGCCTCCAAGATCTTGCATTCACATCACAGGAAGATGTAAATACACAAGTTACTTTTTTCAACTTTCACGGTGAGAAGGAGCTCTATCTTTTTTACCTTCAGCAGTTAATAAACGAATTGCGCAGACAAGAACCAGGATATGAATTAATTGTCCAAAATATTGTTGAAATTTTACTACAAAAAATGATTCGTCGAAAATCATTTACTCTAGAGAAGTCGACATCTGAAAAGATTTCAAAGGACATCGCATTTGTTAAAAATCACATCAAAAAACATTTCCGTGAAGATCTTAATCTATCTATTCTAGCTGAAGCGAGTCATATCAATAAGTATTATCTGGCCCATTCATTCAAAAAACTAGTAGGTATCTCACCAATTGAATATTTGATTCAAACACGGATTAGAGAAAGTAAAATATTGTTAGAGACTACAAACTTCCCAATCTCTGATATATCATCGATGACCGGTTTCTCATCACAATCTTTCTTTGCCCAATCTTTCAAGCGTGTAATGAATGAAACACCATCGCAATACCGAAATAAAACCAACACCAATCACAAAAAAAAGAAACGCACCAAATGAGGATCACGGATTCTTTTTAAGGTGTAAAACAGTATTTCATAATGAAAAATGGGTATGAAATCGCAGTGATTTCTTACCCTGATTTTATTGTGAATTACCATGCTTCACTCATCTAGCAAAACTGCTCGTAAAACTCATCCAGATTAATAGATTCACCTTTATTCAACCTTGATTCTTCTGCAGCAAATGCCATAAGATGGCTTCTTAATGAGACAGAGGCTGACGACTTGCTTTCTTTTTCTCCATCACTCTCTAAATCTCGTAAGAAGGATCTTATTATTCCGAGGTCCCCGCCGCCATGTCCACCTACTGGAATGGAGAGGTTAATCACTGTTTCATGCTTTGTTAAAAAGTCATAAATTGAGATACTATTTTCATCCATTTTTCCACGTATCTCACCCTTTGTTCCCATAATTTGCACGATGCGAGTTTGCTCACGAGTAAAACCGCACATACTAAATGTTGCAGTTGCACCATCCTCAAACTCCATATTTACGACTTGGTGATCGACGACATTATTGTCTGACTGATACACACATTTTCCATAGGGGGTTTCATTCAATGCCTTGATAATCCCTTCGCGGGAATGATCCTCGGTAAATTTCTTTGCCCATCCTTTACCTTCACCAAGATAATATCTTCCAGCATGAAACGGGCACACATGCTCTGCAGGACAACCATCTAAACATCTTTGTGGAGCACCATCAGGGGCATTCTCTTTCCGAAAATGCATCAGTGACCCATACGAGCTAACGCGCTCACATTTTTTGCCCATCACATAACTGATAATATCCATATCATGACATGATTTTTGTAAAATCATCGGACTAGACGCTTCTTTATTATTCCAATTTCCCCTAACAAAGCTGTGTGACATATGCATCACTTCAACATTTTCATTTAACTGGAGTGAGACAATATCACCAATTTTCCCTTCGGATATCACTTTCTTAATGGTTGACCAAAAATCTGTATAACGTAATACGTGACAAATCGTCAATTGTCGATTACATTCCCTTGCAACACGTTCCATTTCAATACATTCCTTAGGATCAGGTGACATTGGTTTCTCAAGAAGAACATGATAACCAAGTTCAAGAGCTTTCACTGTTGGTTCGAAATGATATCGGTCCAATGTACAGACGATCGCAATATCCGCTAGTTTCCCGGATTTCATCATGTCTTCCCATGACTCAAAACAATTTTTAGATGGAATGCTATATGTATCTCTGAATCTACTTCTTCTTTCATCATTCGGCTCAGCCACTCCAACAACTTTCAGCTCGTGTGGATATTCTAAGGCATATGGTGCATATGCTCTCGCACCACGATCACCCGCTCCAATGACAACCGCTGTTTTCTGTTTCATCGAACCAATCCTTTTTTTATTCAATATTACCTATAGTCTGAAATTAACGCAAGAATATAGGGAGATAGGGAATACAAAGAAACGGTTCCCTTGTCCGTAACGAACCAGTAGAACCGTCCCTGTGGTCACTATTCCTTCACCCGTAATAATCTCAAACTGTTAAGTGTTACAATGATGGTTGCTCCCATGTCTGCGAAGATTGCTAGCCATAGTGTTAACCATCCAGGTACGATCAATAACAGGGCGAGTAATTTAATTCCAAGTGAGAAACTAATGTTTTGTTTTATTATGGTTAATGCTTTTCTACTAAGTTTAATGGTATACGGAAGTTTTCGTAAATCATCAGACATTAAAGCAATGTCTGCTGTTTCAAGTGCTGTGTCTGTTCCTGCACCACCCATTGCGATCCCTATTGTTGCGGTTGCAAGTGCTGGTGCATCATTTACTCCGTCACCAACCATCGCTACCTTGTTGTACTTCTCTTGTAGATTTTTAATATAGGTTAATTTATGTTCAGGAAGAAGGTCTGCCTTAATTTCCTTAACACCAAGTTCCTTTCCAATCGCTCGAGCCGTTCCATAGTTATCTCCGGTTAACATGACAGTTTTTTCGATACCAATTTTATGGAGCTTCTCGATAACATCTTTGGAACTTTCTCTCACCTTATCGGCAACTGCAATTAGAGATAGAATCTCTATTTCTGTTCCTACAATCATTACGGTCTTTCCTTGCTCTTGTAATTGCAAAATCTGTTGTTTTATTTTATCCTCTACACTATATAATTCCGCAAATAATTTTGGGCTACCAACATAATATGTGACCCCGTCAACATCTGCTCTAACCCCTTTTCCAGTGATTGACTGGAAGTTCTCAACATTGACATCTTTGAATGGAGAATTCTCTTTCTCCGCTTTCCTTATAATTGCTGAAGCAAGCGGATGCTGTGAACCTTTTTCAATAGCAGCGGTAATTGTCATTACTTTTTGTTCATCACTTTTATAAAAAATTGTATCTGTTACTGATGGGATTCCTTTAGTAAGTGTACCTGTTTTGTCAAATGCGATTACCTTTAATGTTCCCGCTTCTTCAAGATGAATGCCACCCTTTATTAGGACACCATGTTTTGCCGCATTCCCTATTGCAGTTACAATCGCAACTGGTGTTGAAACAACTAATGCACATGGACAACCAACTACAAGAACAGCCAACCCACGGTAAATCCATTCATACCAATCTCCATTTAAAAATAAAGGGGGAATAACAATAATTAGTATTGCAAGTACGATAATTGCCGGTGTATAGTATTTTGCAAACTTATCGACAAACGCTTGGGAAGGAGCTTTTTCAGCCTGTGCTTCCTCAACTAAGTGGATAATTTTCGCAAGTGTTGTATCTTCTACTCGTTTTGTCACACGTACTTCTAATAATCCATCTTCGTTAAGTGTTCCCGCATATACTTCTTCATCGATTGATTTGCTAACTGGAACCGATTCACCTGTAATGGCAGCTTGGTTGATTGTTGATGTACCTTTTACAACAACTCCATCCATCGCAAGCTTTTGACCCGGCTTCACGATCATGATATCGCCAACCTGAATGTTATCAACATGAACTGTAATTTCATCATTTCCTCTTCGTATCAGTGCTTCCTTAGGGGCAATTTCCATTAATGATTCTATCGAGTTACGTGCTTTATCCATCGAATATCTTTCTAGTACTTCACTAATCGCAAATAAAATAACAACAGTTGCCCCTTCACTCCATTCACCTATAGCTGCGGCTCCAATAACCGCAACTGTCATTAATGTGTTCATATCAAATTTTAATTTAACTAAGTTTTTTAACCCTTCAATAAAGAGGGTATAGCCCCCAATTATAATCGCTAAACCATAACCGATTGTCGGGATAAGGCTTCCTTCTTCATATTGATTTGTTAACAACCAACTTATCAGTACAAGGACAGTAGATATATATACCTTTATGCTCTCTTTTTGTTTCCAAAATGGTTGTTGTTTAACAGCTTGTTCACGTTCATTTCGTATCTTCAAATTATCAAAAGAGCCTGCTTTTTCTAATTCTGCAATCGTTGTATCTCCCGTTACTACAATCTTTGAAGCTCCAAAATTCAATTTCGCATCTTGGACACCATGAAGCTCCTTCACATTTTTTTCAAACTTTGCTGCACAACTCGTACAACTTAATCCTTGTATCCGATACGTTTTCATTTGTTGTTCAGAGGACATCTGACTTAACCTCCTGACTATGTTCCAATGCAAGTAGGATTAACTGTTTTATATGATCATCATCTAATGAATAAAATGCCAATTTACCCTCTTTTCGATACTTCAAAATTGAGAGCCTATTGAGAGTACGAAGATGATGAGAAGCTGTAGCTACAGATGACCCCAATATATTAGCTATATCACAAACACATAATTCATCTTCCTGGCAAAGAGCATACGCAATTTTAGCACGATTTTCATCACCAATCGCTTTAAAAATTTTTGCGATGTGGCCAATATCAATCTTATCTATTTCTCCTTGGGCTCGATTTACTTTTTCTTCATCGTAACTATAAATCTCACATGTATCCTTTTTACTCAATATTCTCCCCGCCTCATTCAAATATACATTTGAATATATTATAATCGATAAATTCTAATTATTCAAACCTATATTTGAATGTGAATCATACTCATCACAAAAAAGGTGCGTGAAGGGTCTAATTGATTTCCCTCACGCACCTTTTATATCCTATTATGTTGAAATTGCCCACATTACTTCGTAGCTCCCTCAGATATCCCTTTAATAATATGTTTTTGTAGGAACATATATAAGAGTATTATCGGTACTATAGCAATTACTAATCCTGCCAAAGCTAAATGCCATTGCTTCGAATACTCTCCGAAAAAATAGAACATTTTCAATGGGATAGTATACATTCCCTCTTTATTAATTACAAGCGAAGGCAATAGATAGTCATTCCAGATCCAGATTGCATTTAATATGATCACTGTTACTGTTGTCGGTTTCAACATTGGAAAAATGATATGTCTAAAAATTTGGAAGCGATTAGCACCATCAATCGTTGCCGCTTCATCTAATGAAATAGGAATCGCTCTTAACGCACCGTAGTATAAGAAGACTGCAATACTTGATCCAAACCCAAGATACATAAACATTAAACCAGCACGATTAAGCATCTCTACTTTTCCAAAAATCATAATTAATGGAATCATAATTGATTGAAATGGAATTAACATAACAATTGCGAAGATAAAATAGATAGATGAACTTAATTTGCTCTTATTCCGTGAAAGTGCATATGCTCCCATTGACGTACAAATGACAATTAAGAGAATACTTAGGGCAGTAATGAGAATCGAGTTAAAAAAACTATGCACAAAATCTAGACTCTCGAATGCCGTTGGGTAATTATCCCATGTTAATGCTTTCGGCCACTTGAGAGTATTTGTAAAGATTTCCGCCTTTGTTTTAATCGAGTTCACGATTATTAGATAGAATGGATATAGCCATACGAGAGAGGTAACAATCCCTATTAGTCCAATTAGGTAGATGGATTTTCTTTTTGAGTTCATCATAGGTCTGTTTCCCTCTTTCTAGTGACGTATATTTGAATCACTGAAATTAAAGCAATTATAAATAGGAAGATGATCGCCTTTGATTGGGCATATCCCATATCTTGAATTTTAAAAGCTGTATTATAAATATTCATGGCAGCCATTTCAGTTGAACCAAACGGTCCGCCCGCGGTTAAAGCTAAGTTCTGGTCATAGACTTTGAATGCGTTTGATAGAGTTAAGAATAAACTAATCGTAAACGCAGGAGCGATTAAAGGAAACTTGATTTTCCAAAATTTTTGCCAAGCACTAGCGCCATCAATTTCAGCGGCTTCCATCAATTCATGGGGAATATTATTTAAGAATGAGATATAAATAATCATGATATAGCCACTCATCTGCCATAGAAATAGAATGACTAGTCCCCAGAATCCAGTTGCTTCAGATGCTAACCATCCATTAAACAGCTCAATCCCTGTCATTTCTCCAATAGCAGTGAATGCTTTAATAAAGACAAACTGCCAGATGAATCCTAATACAATCCCCCCAATTAGATTGGGCATAAAATAGATTGTTCGAAAGACTGTACTCAATTTACCCATTTTTTGCGTTACTAAAAGGGCCAATGCCATTCCGATTATATTAACACCAATAACTGCAACAACCGAAAATTTTGCAGTAAACCAAAGACTTTTAAGGAACTGTGTGTCACTAAATAACTTTGTATAATTATCTAATCCTACAAATGTATTGATTGTAAATCCGTTAAAATCGGTGAATGAATAATAGACACCATATGCTAACGGTAATATGAGAACAAGAAACAAAGCTAATAGACATGGCGCTAAGAAGACCCAGTAAGAAAGGCTTTTGTTGTTCATATTGTTTCCTCCTCGTTTACAGTTAATGAATTTTCATAAAAAATAGGGATAGAAAGCAAAGCAATCTCTATCCCTACCTTTTCACACTACTCTATCATTCTGTATTTATCGCATTTCCTTGTATTGTTTAGAAGTATTAGTTGTAAACTGCTCCCAAGTAATATCACCATTTAGATATTTTTGAAACTCAGGGAATAACGAAGCTGAATACCATCCACTTGGATATTGATTCATTGCCCATGCTGAAGTTTTACCATCCAATAATGCATTGTAGACCTCTTTTGATACAGGATCCTTAATA
Source organism: Fredinandcohnia quinoae (assembly GCF_022427965.1). GTDB lineage: Bacteria > Bacillota > Bacilli > Bacillales > Bacillaceae_L > Ferdinandcohnia > Ferdinandcohnia quinoae. The sequence goes on from NZ_JAKTTI010000002.1 coordinate 114,670, forward strand.
CTCTCTACGTCATATCCTTCGTATGAAGGGATGAATTGGAATTCTTCAGTTAATGCCTTTTTACCTTCGTCAGAAGTATACATCCAATCTAGGAAATTCTTCGCTTCTTTAACAACTTTTTCATCTAATGTTTTATTAATTCCCCAGTACCATGAAGGCCCTGCACTAATTTTCCCTTCAGTATCACTTTCAACAAAGAAAGGTAGGATTCCTAATTTCGTTTGAGAGAATTCTGGGTTCAAGCTATCAAGAGTAGGAACAATCCAGTTTCCTTGATGGACAATTGCTACTTTTTCATTTGCAAATAACTCTTCAACTGAAGTACTGTAATCAACTGATAAAATTGGTTGAACATTGTGCTTGTTCATAAGATCTGTATACTCTTTCATACGATCACCAAATTTGTAATTGATTTCTTTTGACTCAAAAGCTGAAATGATGCTTTGATTATACTCAGGTGCACTAAAATGGTTAGAGAACTGATTAACTACCCAATCTTCTTTCGCACTGAAAGCAAATACAGCCTCAAGGCCAAGTTCGTCTTTTTTACTTTCAAGCGTATCTACAGCTTTGTTAAAATCTTCATATGTTTTAATAGATGTTACATCAATTCCCGCTTTCTCAAATAGATCCTTATTAATCATCCATCCGAATCCTTCGATATTCATCGGTAAACCATAAGGAACACCATCGATTGTTGCTCCTTCTAATGTTCCATCAATTGCAGCTTTTGCTGCCTTCATATCAGATACATCAGCTAATTTATCTTTGAATTTTTGAGTATCTGGTAATCCACCTAATAAAAAGATTGATGGTTCTTCACCGGAAGCAAATTTCGCGTTTAGAGCAGTTGCTCCATCTTGTCCAGCACCAACAGTCGTTACATTGATTTTCACTCCTGGATTTTCCTTTTCATATTTCGCAACTAAATCGTCCATTTGTTCCTTTGTTTCAACTTTCATATTAAAAAGATTAACAACTGTTTCATCAGCATTCTCTGAACCTTTATCCTTTGAACATCCAACAAGTGCTAGTGAAATAACAACTAAAAAAGATAATACAACCATTAAACCTTTTTTCATGGTAATCCTCCTCTGGAATCTAATATTCTAAATTTAAGTATTTAATCAATCAGATTTTCTAATATTGCATCGTATAAATTTTCATCTATCTTCATTGTTCGTAACTCTATTAATAAATCAAACTTATTCTTACCTTGCTTAATTAATTGATAAAGCATATCCTTCAATTCGAAAGAAATTTGTGCTTTATTTAATAAGTCAAAAATAGCTTCTTCGTATTGATTAAACTCTTGGATTAGGACTTCATCTAGAAGCATGATCTCTAGCATAGATCGTGTATCATAATTCATGATCTTCACTGTACATGTATTTGTTTCACGATTGTAGCTATTAACAAAGTCAATTTCTTGTCCATCCATTCGGACTGCAATCTTCTTCATATCGGTAAAACCTTTGAAGCTTATATTCAACTCTCTATTTTCTGGAATGACCGAGCGATCGCCTTCAGCTGGGAAGAAAACAAACTTCTGATTCTCCCAATCCAATTGCATCTTCGTTACAGCATATTTCCCATCTTGATAAGCAAATGATTCACCATCATCTTCATATAATTCAAACGCATTCGATTTACCTGGAAAAACAAGAATTGATAAAGCAGTTGGATTATCCACAGAATTCGAATGTGACACATGCTTCGCCATTGGGACAATCGCACCTTCTTTTGCAAAGACCGGTATTGTATCCAATCCTCTGAATACCCTTAACTTTTTACCACCTGTATAGATTCGTCCACTGAAGAAATCGATCCATTGCCCTTCCGGTAACCAAACGTCAACTGGAGCTTTTTGCAAATCATAATCCAGCTTTTCAGTTACTGGAATCACAATTAATTCGCTTCCAAAGAAGTACTGATGTGGTGCATCATACGCATTGTTTTCCATTGGATATTCATAGTACATTGGCATGATCAACGGGTGATTATTTTGATGAGTACGCCAATTCATCGTATACAGATACGGAATTAATTCATGACGAAGGCGCAAGTACTGCTTCATAATATCCCCGATACCTTCTTGGAAACGCCAAGGCTCTTTGCCGTTAAATGGACTGTTCGTACTATGCAAACGCATAATTGGGCTGAATACTCCAAATTGCATCCATCTTAGGCTTAATTCATCATCTTTATAGCCTTTATAATGTCCCCCAATATCATGGCTCCACCATGTATACCCCACATTCGTTGCTGTAGAAGTAAAAAATGGCTGGAAACGAAGGGAATCCCATGTGATGATTGTATCCCCTGAGAATCCCACAGGATAACGATGACTTCCTATTCCGGCATATCTTGATAGAATGAGTGGGCGTTTCCCTTGTTTCACCTGGTCAAGGGCATGATAATGATTGAGCAACCATAAAGGATCTAGCCCAGCAACCTTTGTCGTTGTACCTTGCTGCCAATCAAGCCACCAGAAACTAACACCACGTTCTTCTTCTGGACGATGTAAATATTTAAAATACGCATCCCTAAATTTCTTATCGGTAATATCAAATGAGATTGGGTGCTCAGCATTATAATCAATGCCTAATTCCTTTGCCATCGGTACATACATCTCTTCATGTGCCCTTACTCCATCTGCAGGGTGAACATTTAATGTGACTCTCAATTCTTGCTCTTTTAGCCACTCTAAGAAGCGAGTAGGATCAGGAAATAATTCCTTATTCCAGGTATATCCTGTCCAACCACTACCATATTTCTCCGGAATATCAACCATATGCCAGTCCATATCAATAACACTTAATGAGAACGGAACATCTTCCTTCTGAAAACGTTGAAATAATTCCTTATACTCGGTCTCTGTATATTTCCAATATCGACTCCACCAATTCCCAAGTATGTACCTAGGGAGAAGTGGTGTAACTCCAGTAAGTTTATAGAAATCTCTTAAAGCATCCTTATATTCTCTTCCATAAGCAAAAAAGTAAAAATCAATCTGATCATGTACTCTTGGTACTATCGTTTCTTCATCAACTAGAATGCTAGACTTAGAGTCATCTATAACTGAAAAACCATTATGTGATTGAATTCCCTCTTCAAGTTCCACCGCACCATCCTGATGGTCAAGTGTCCGTACTGTCCCTTTTAATGTTTCAAATGCATCACCGTAATACCATCTATTGGAGTACAAACTATAATTATTTTTCACATCAATTCTTAACGATGACTTTGAAAATGGACCATACGTATAATACAGATGAAGATGCTTTGTGATAATTTCTAATAAACCCTCTTTTCTAATGACCTCAAATTCTGGTATTGGAAAATGCCGATTGATGATTGATTGAGTAGCCCTATCCTCAAAAACACCTTGTTCAGAATACTCAATTCGTATTAATTGTTCTGTCAAGACTGTAAAGCGATAATGATCGCCCTGCACAAGCGTAGCTTCATGTGCTTTAGGGCTTAATGTAAGCATGTCTATATTAACAGGCACCTTAATTCTCCTCTCCTGTTGACGCTTTCAACTTTCCATAAATAATCTAAATTTAAAAAGAGCCAACCAACATTTCTCCCTAAACTCCAATGAATCCATTAGGTTTATCGTTAAACCTAATATACAAAAAAATAAGGGAGAGAATTTTATTCAGCTGAAGAGTTTAACGTTAAACTAAAAGTATAATAACATACTCACTTTTCAAATTCAATATTTTTTACTGATTCTCTTTCTACTAATTGAACTGGTAATTTAATCCCACTTCTATCAGATTCATTTTCCTTAAATACTTCTAACAGGATATTAGCTGCTTCCTTCCCTTTTGTTGTAATATCTTGATGGACAGTAGTTAATTTAGGTGTCACAAATTTAGAAATAGATAGATTATCAAATCCTACAACTGAAATCTCATCTGGTATTGTAATTCCTTTGCTTCTTAACGAGTTCATCACTTCAATCGCTAAAAAATCTGCAGTAAATACTAGCCCTGTAATCAAATTCTTCTTTTTTGCTATTTCATTACAAAATTCGTCCATGTTCATTTCATCTTTATTATACCGAAATATCCTGTCATCAATAATCTCAATGCCATGTGCTTCAAGTACATCTACGTAGCCAAGATAGCGCTGCTCGTCAACACCACCTAGAATTCGTGAATATGACACAAAGCCAATATCTCTATGTCCATTAGCAATTAAATGCTCAGTTGCAATTCTGAAGCCATCCCTATCATCAATTCCAACGGTATAAATACTTCCAGCTTCATTCGGTATAATAGTATCTATTAACACGACAGGGGTATCAATATTTCCCTTTAGATGACTTACCTCATTTGGAAGGATTCCCAAAATAATCACACCTGCAGCTCGCCAGGTTTTAATTATTAAATAGATTTCCTCTAAGGTTGATACAGATTGGACTAATAAATAATAGTCATTTTCCTTTAAAACCTCATCAACCCCCGCAAGTACCTCTGTATTAAATGGGTTTTCAAATAGATTTCTTTCATCTTTTCGATTCTGGTATAAAATAAATGCAATAAGCTTCGAAGAATTATTAACCAATGATCTAGCACTCATATTAGGCGTATAATTATACTTTTTTATAATTTCTAGTATCTTCTTTTCCGTCTTTTCAGAAACCTTTGCTTTACGCTTATGAATAACATTAGAAACTGTCATCACACTTACATTTGCTTCTTTTGCAATATCCTTCAAAGTAACAATAATAACCATCTCCTTTCTTAAAAAGCTGGCTTAATCTTGAGTTGTTGTTCCATTTATTTAAAAAAGGTCTCTATTTTCCAAAAATAGGGGTGAGAGTCCCTAACCTCTTAACTTAACCATTATTTCAACATAACTGGTAATGATATTTTATAAGTATTTGCACCAATTGTAAATTTATTTAAGCCAACAAATATAAGAGTAAGAGGTTATTATGGAATTTTTAGCAAATAATATAAAGGATAATGGTAAATTCTTTTCAAAACTAAATTGTCTGTTAATACGGAGGCACTATGTCTAATCGATTTTTTCGTTGGCTTAATCATCCTGTTTATTTTCAATACGGATTCTATATTCTTTCTTGTATATGTCTCTTCTCAAATGGGCTTATTCCTGAAAACGAAAGTAACTATTATATTCTTTATATCTTTTGCGCAATTTTTTTTGGAATTGGATTTTATAACCGATCTGCTTTGTTTATTATTTTTGTAACTTTTTTAATAGTATTAGCTAGATTTTTTCTGATTCCGGATCCATTATCCAGTTATGTAGCGTTTCTCATCTATTTCTTTACATACCTCTTAATAACATTTATTTCTGTAGGATTAATGAAGTATGCTCAAAAGGTAAAAGAAGATAATGTAGAGTTAACAAAGGCTCTAGCCAATGCTTTGGATTCTAGAGATGCATCTACATTACATCATTCGGAAAATGTTGCAAATTATGCAGTCAAAATAGCTAGAAAGATGAAACTCCCACAAGATTTGTGCAATGTTATTCGGATTGGTGGGTTGCTTCATGATATTGGAAAAATTGGCATCCCTGAGTTTATATTGAAAAAACCAGCGAAATTAACTAATGAAGAATACGATATAATTAAATCACATCCAGTTATTGGGTATGAAATGATTAACCACATTTCAAGTTTTAAAGAAAACGGTGTGTTAGATATTGTATTATATCATCATGAAAGATACGACGGTAAAGGTTATCCATCTGGATTAAAAGGTGATGATATTCCCTTAATCGCTCGAATTGTAGCACTAGCTGATACTTTTGATGCAATGTCATCCAAAAGAGTTTACCGAGATGAACTTGACCTTGACAATATTCTTACTGAAATTCGCAAAAATAAAGGTTCCCAATTTGACCCTAACATTGTTGATATTTTTCTTAGTTTATTTGAACAACAAAAGTAAAAAATAGGAGCAGTAAGGGGGCGTACTCATGAATACCAATTTTTTATATTATCTCGGATTAGCCATCATTAGTATCATTCTTTTAATATATGTATGTTATAAAATAGGAGTTAGACAAGGATTACTAACCTTTTTTGCAATGGTCGGGCTTGGTTATCTGATTGAGGCAGTCATTTTTAATTTGTTGAATAGCTATCAATATTACCCAAACATTATCAAACGAGATCCGATCTATGATAGTACTTTGGGAGCTATCGTTTCAAATGCATTATCATTACCTGTGGCAGCTACCTATTTAGCAGCTTTCCGTAAAAATTGGGTGTGGATTTTATGTACTGTTGCCTTATTTGCTGGGATTGAGTGGTTGTTCCTAAGGGTGGATATTTATAAACACCATTGGTGGAAAATTGGTTATACTTCAATGGGACTTCCCTTCTATTTTTATTCAGCGAAGTTTTTATACAAAAAAATGGCCCATCCATTAGAAGGAATCCTTCATGCAATCTGTTTATTTCTAATTATTAGCCCTTTCTCAGGCTCATTTCAATTTACACCGATTATGATATTCTCCAATCGGTATTATGATTTCGGCTGGTTTATGGATCGTTCAAGGGATACAGTAGCTTTTGCTGCTTTATTTTATTTATGTTCAAGCCTTTTCTATGTTGCAATTACAAGATTATTCCATCATAGACGGAAATGGGGAAAATATATTTTAACTCCCTTCACCATGCTTTTTGCCAATATACTACTTAAAAAGATAGGAATCCTACATAGCCTAGTTTGGTGGGATACATCATATTATGTATTAATATCCATTCTTTCAGTATTATTAACTGAAATCATCAGTAAAAATTTGAATAACGGCCCATCCACATAATGTGAAAGTTTATTTTGCTTCACAATTGATATGGAAAAAACAAATTTATAAATTGAACGATTTGTATAAGAAATAAACAAAGGGGCGTCCTTCCCGCACTATTGAAGCGGATTGGCCGTCCCTTTTGCATGTTCTAAACTACATTCTTTCTTAAGCCCTTAAAATCACTATCAGATATTAGTAAGTAAGTATGGCATTTTTTACAATAATTAGCATCACTAAATAAATTAAACTAGGACGATTGATTTAGATTACCGAATTTTCAGAAATTATATTGAATATTATAACGTTATATGGTTTCATGAGATAGATAGGTTAGTTACTTTTTATGAAAGGGGGTATAGTCCACTAGAGTTTTGGATGTCTAACCTATAAAAATATAAATTTGTTAAGGAGTGTTCACATTGGAATTAAAAGCTACATCATCAAAAACGTTATATGTTTTATTAGGAACTTTGTTAGCGCTTGCACTCATGATGGTTTTTACAACTAAAGCATCTGCACATGGTTATGTAGATGGTCCAAAGAGTAGAGCTTTGCTTTGTAAAGAGGGGGTAAATAAAAATTGCGGTGCTATTGTCTATGAACCACACAGCTTGGAAGCACCTGGTAATTTCCCAAGTGCTGGTGCTGCCGATGGGAAGATTGCTAGTGCAAACGGTGCTTTCCCAGAGTTGGATGCACAAACAGCAACTCGTTGGGCGAAGGTACCTATGACAAGTGGTGCCAATACATTTACTTGGACTTTAACAGCTGCTCATGCAACAGATAAATGGGATTATTATATAACTAAAGAGGGCTGGGACCCTAATTCACCATTGAAACGTTCTGATTTGGAGCTATTCTGTACCATCAATGACGGTGGTAAACGACCAGATTTCAGTGTTAGTCACAATTGTGTTGTACCTGAAAGAACTGGCTATCACGTAATCCTCGCTTATTGGGAAGTTTATGATACTGCAAACGCATTTTATAATGTAATTGATGCGAATTTTGACGGTGGTTTTATTCCTCCAGGCGATGGAGATGGTGATGGCGACGGTGATGGCGATGGCGATGGCGACGGTAATGTTGCTGAGTGGAGCCCATCAGCTGTCTATCTAAATGGAGATCGTGTTTCTTATAATGGGGCCATTTATGAAGCTAAGTGGTGGACACAAAATGAACAACCGGGCAATTCTCAGGTTTGGGCATTAGTAAGCGGAAGTGACAACGGTGGTGGAGATGGTGACAACAACGGTGGCACTGATGGAGATAACGGAGCTATTGCTGCTTGGGACTCCAAGAAAGCATACGTTAGTGGAGACCAAGTAACATATAATGGGATCGTTTACAAAGCCCAGTGGTGGACTCTTGGTGAAACACCAAGTTCTAGTGCTGTCTGGCAGGCTATTAACTAAGGTTCCCACCATTTAAGCATTAGCGCATTAGAAAACTTGGCATTCGCCAAGCCTTTAGGCGAATTGCCTTAGTTGCACTTATGCAGTAAGAAAGTATTTATACTTTCTTAACTGCCAAAAAAAGCACAGCTAGCTGATAATAGCTAGTTGTGCCCTTCAACATTTACTTTTTTACAATTTTAATTCGTTGAATTACAATATCGCTCCCCTGCTTATTAAAAATAAGCAGTTCATTTTGTTTGAAATCCATTTTTTGAATATCATAACCTGTGAAATTGAATGCTTTTGCTTCTACTTTTAATGTATTGTGAAGTCTATAAGCTCCATTTTTCCCAACTACAATATTTAAATCAGATGATGCTGCATAGATTGGTTCAGGGAATATATTCAATAGGGATAAATCTCCAGAATCGAAAATACATGCTTTAGAGATAAGCAAATTTTTGTCTTCAAGCAAGATTATCGGTGAATCTAGCGGATCCCTGGTTAAATATGGATAGTCAACATCCGCTCTACCATCTTCAATTAGATTGTTACCATCTATCGAATATTTCATGATATAGCTTGCTGCCCATCCTGCGCTCCAACCATATTGGTACCAATAGTAAAAGTGTTTGTTGTCATTTGAAAAAACCATTGAACCGACACCTTCAATATTTGGAATCTCAATAGGTTGATAAGTTACTGCGTTAAAAGCTATTAGTTTTGGTGCCCATGTACCAATAACTACAAAAATTTTATTATCACGTTCATACACATGGCGATGTACATTATCATCATGAGTGTAGTCTAATATCTCATATTCTAAGTGTGTTTCCATTTCATTTTTTTCAAGATTATAAATAGAAAGCAAAAACTTAGTCTTTCGATTTACAATAAAAAGCTTTCTACCATCTTCAGAAAGTGATAAGCCAGAAGGCTCATAATTTAATGGCACAATGCTTTTTTCTTTATTCACATAATTAATGATGAGTAACTCTCGGCTTGTTTTATCAATCATATAAATATAAGGCTTATTGGGGTCGATAAGACTATCTGCCATGTCTATTCCACTGATTCTAAGTGAATCTATATTTGATATAGTATATTCCTGATCAGATGGTGAATTATTGTTTTCCGAACTATCACTTTGTTCAGGATTTTTTACTGGTATATTGTTTCCAGCAACAGATTGATATTTTTGAAGCCAATTTTTCACTCCATCAATTGCAATCGCGAAATTTAAATTTCCAGAGTCATATCCCATAGAGGTTAACCCCACCACGTAACCATCCATATTAAATAAAGGGCCACCTGAACTTCCAAATGTGATAGGTGCTGTGAATTGTATTAAGTGGTAAGTTTTATTATTAATCATAAAATCTCTTAAACCACTGACAATTCCATTAGAAACAGTGTTTGTTAAACCTTCAGGATTTCCAATCGCTACAACAGAATCACCTTTTTCAACCATTTGATAAGAACCTAGCTTGAGTGGTGTTTCTTTTAATACGCTTTTCGATTTTAATAAAACAAGATCAGAGTCAACATCATATTCCACTATTCCCTCAATTTCAATTTCTTCACCTGATTGTAGTATTGCTTCTACCCTTTTTGATCCTTCGACTACATGATAATTCGAAGCAATCAAACGGTCACTTACTATAAAACCACTACCTTGACTAACTGGTTGACCGAAATCATCATATGAGACAAGTGTTACAACACTTTTTTCCTTACTAATAATATCCTTCAATGTAGTATTATTTTCTACATTTGATGATTTGTTAGTGCGTGGGGAGGAGATCCCATCTGAAGCTGCACTATAATTATAGATTTTCCAACCGTTAGCTGTATTTTTTAAGAAATACAGACCATTTGCATTTAAATTTTCAAGTTTTACTACTTTCCCATCATTAGTTGTAATCTCGGGAGTTGAAGCATTTGAAACTAAAATCTCTGCATAGCGGTCTGAGAGAAATAGTACGTTAGTCTTTCTCTCACTATCCTTCAATAATAGTTTGCTATTATGTTGGATTTGGTTCTTTGTATTCTCTACCCGTTGAAGTGAAAATAGATTAAAATATTCACTTCCGTACTTATTATAGACCTTTGTTAATGGGGGTGTTTCAATACCAGTTGACGTAAAAGTACTCTCTACGTCATCTACATAATTCATAACCACATTTTCTACAACTTGATTGGATGCCTTGCTAGGCTTTTCATCTGATAAAGCTCTATAAATCATAACTACTGCTTGGGAACGAGTGGCTAGATTAGCAGATTTGAATTGCCCATCCCCATACCCGCTTATGATTTTTAAAGAAGCGGCCTGATTAATTTCTTTTGCAAATGTAGTCTTGCTTGAAACATCTGGAAACTGTTGAATAGAAGTTTCCGGAAAATCAACTGTTTTATCAAACGCACGAACGATCATTGCTGCAATCTGACCTCGTGTAATATTTTCACTTGGTTTAAACTTACCATCTTTATACCCAGAGATGATGTCAAGTTTTTGTGCAGTATTTATATAATCGGCATACCACTTATTTGGTGACACATCACTGAATTTCTGATCCACTTTTTGTGGTGTAATTCCCATTGCACTCAGTAATAATTTTGCAAATTGTGCCCGAGTGACTTTATCATTTGGTTTAAAGCTCAATTTTCCAGACTTTGTATCAACAAAACCATCAATGGAATCTGATGCTATAAAGTCATTTATTTCATAAAAACCAAAATTATTACTTCTCATATCAGTAATAGTGTATGAATTAGTTGATTTCGTAGCTGCATGGACTTTTTCAAACATTAATGAATTTGTTAAACCAAGTCCTAAAACGATTATACAGATAATACTAAGATACTTTCTCACAGTTGGCTCCCTCTCATCTTTACTTCAATTAATTATATTAATCGAATTTTAAAAGGGATTCATTGTAATATTCATGGGCTTATTTCCATTTTTAGGATACCTGACACATCCTAATGTCAGAGATAAAAAAACTGCTTCCTGTACAGAAATCATTCTTGTACAAGAAGCAGGACTACTAAAAATTAATGCATAGCAGGGGCTGTTCCTTTTTTCTGTCGAAGGAAGACTGTTACAACAAACGAACAAATCGCTAAGATCACTAAAATAATAAATACTGTATGCAAGCTTGTCTCTAATGCATTTCCTCTTAGCTCATCGCTTAGCCATAGGCCAGAAACGGCAATTCCAATTGCTTGCCCAAGGTTTCTCATGAGATTGTTTGAACCCATCGCTGCACCACGCATATTCCAATCTACCGCTGATTGTACCGCAACTGTAAATGCAGTAAATGCAATTCCAAAACCAAATCCAATCACTGCTGTAACAACCATCATCCACCATACTGTTGTTTCTGTCTTAAAGAAAGCAAATCCAATACATCCCACGATGATAATTCCAATACCAACCATAGTAATGTGTGCCATCGACTTTTTACTTAGCCATTTCCCTGCAAAAACAGATCCGACAGGCCATGTTAATGACATAGGAAGCATTGCAATTCCAGAATAGGTTGCATTTAAATTCGTAACCCCTTGTACCCATAATGGAATGTAGAAGGTTACAGTTACTAGGATAAAGCCTAAAAGAAAACCAGTGATGTTCGCTACACTTATCACCCTATTCTTAAATAGTGAAAGTGGCAGCATCGGCTCTTTCCCTTTTGCTTCTATCCACAAAAATAACCCGAGACCAACAATTGCAATTACAAATAGGATTGATATATTATTTGTTACTTGTTTATGTTCTTTTAATAATGTTAACGCATATAAGAAAGAAGTCATACAGACAGCAAAGGTTATAATACCCGCATAGTCGATTATTTGTTTTTTCTTTTCAATTTGTTCATGTAGAGCAGACCATAATAGAACCAATGACACAATTCCAAACGGAATATTCATAAAGAATATCCAGTGCCATGATATTGTATCAACAATAAATCCGCCAACAAGTGGTCCAGCAATTCCTGCGATTCCCCATACACTGCTAATCCACCCTTGCATTTTGGCACGCATTTCAAATTCAAAGACGTCCCCTATGATTGTATACGGGATTGTCGTTAAAGCACCGGCTCCTAATCCTTGAATCACTCGAAATAAAACAAGATGCTCCATCGTTTGTGAAAATCCTGAAAGTGTTGAACCTATTAAAAAGATGATTGTTCCTATTGAAAACATCAGCTTTCTTCCATATAAATCTGCTAGCTTACCAAATACAGGAGTACTAATAACCATCGCCAATAAATAGACAGAAATGACCCACGTATATAATTTGCTACCTCCCAAATCCTCCACTATTTTTGGCATGGCTGTACTTACGATCGTTCCTTCAATAGCCGTTAAAAACGTTGATATTAATAATGCAAAAACAACCCACTTCTTCTTCGTTTCCATATTTCTCTCTCCTCTGAAAAACAGGTAAGTCAAATTTCCTGCTTCGTTTTGTTTATATCTCTTAACAGCTGTATGTTAATAATTTTTAGTTTAAAGCTATATTTTATAAGTATTTGCACCAATTGTAAATTTTTTATTTTATGGATAATGAATAACACCATTAAATTGATAAAAGAGCTATTCATCAGAAATAGCTCTTTTATCAATTCAATCTTTAATTTATTTTAACCGAAGCACCTCTTGTTACTGTATTGCTAATTGTACAAGCCCTTTCAGCTGATACGATAATCTTGTGCTTATATTTTTCTGGTAAATGCTCTGGAAGTGAAACCGATACATTAAAATGTTCAAAGCGCGAAGGACTATCTGCTGCTTTAACTCCTGTGACCTCTACAGAAAATTCATCATCATGAACTTCCACGCCGTCTCTCTCAAACATCTTTTGAATCACGATCGTCAAGCACATCCCAATTGATGCCTCCAGTAACTCTTTCGGGTTAAGTCCATTCGAATTTGGCGTAAAGCTGCCTTGGACTTGTAAACCTACTTCATTGTATATTCCAAAGCTACCATTCTCTTTTTTAATCAAAGCCAAATCATACTCCTCCTATCATGACAAAATATCCCATATCTTAATTGCTCTATTCATACAAATGACATGCCACATAATGTCTCTGGCCAATTTCTTTCCTTTGAGGTATTTCCTTTCTACATATATCCTTTACGAACGGGCATCTCGTATGGAAAACACAACCAGTTGGAGGGTTAATAGGAGAAGGAATCTCCCCTTTCAGAATAATTCTTTCCCTATGCTGAGTTCTATGTTTTCCGGGTATTGCTGAAAAAAGCGCTTGTGTATACGGATGAAGTGGAGTGTTAAATAAATTATCTGTTGGTGCTTCCTCCACAATTTTACCCAAATACATGACTCCAATTCGATCGGAAATATGACGCACAACGCTTATATCATGGGTAATGAAAAGATACGTTAGCTGAAATTCCTCCTGCAGCTGTTGTAAAAGATTAATCACTTGTGATTGAATAGAAACGTCCAAGGCAGAAACAGGTTCATCACAAATAATAACTTTTGGATTTGATATTAATGCCCTTGCTAATCCAAGTCTTTGTCGTTGACCACCAGAAAATTCATGTGGGTAACGATAATAGTGTTCAACCTGCATTCCCACCTTTTCCAACATATCAAAAACCCGTTCTCTGCGTTCACTTTTATTTGCTAAAGCATGAATCGATAGAGGTTCCTCCAGAGTTTCACCGATGCGTATCCGAGGATTCAATGAGGAGAACGGATCTTGGAACACCATTTGAAGTTCTTTCCGCACGGGGCGGAGCTCTCTTTTCGAAAGATCAAAAATGTTTTGTTGGTTATAGATTACCTTACCATCAGTTGGTTCGGTCAACCGCATAACGGTTCTACCTGTTGTACTTTTTCCACTTCCGGACTCACCAACTAAACCATACGTTTCCCCTTTAAAAAGCTGAAACGAAACATCATTTATCGCTTTTACCTGCCCCTTTAATCCACTTAATCGTCCAAATGGTCCATTTATAGGAAAATACTTTTTCAAGTTTTGCACGTCAACTAATGGTTCTACTTCACTAATTGTTTGAAGAGTCATATGGCACCTCCTCTTGCTGAGCAATTTTATCAACATGCCAGCATCTTACCTTTTTATTTCCTTCATATATTCTTAATTCCGGAACATTATCTTTACAAAGCTCATCTGCAAAAGGACAACGAGTTGCAAAGCGACAGCCTTTCGGGATGTTGTTTAAAGAAGGCACAGTCCCCTCAATCATATGCAGCTTTTGCGTACGATCACCATCCATTTGAGGTATTGATTTCATTAATCCTTTTGTATAAGGATGAAGTGGCTTCGAAAAAAGGCTATCCGCGTCCGTTTCTTCGACAATTTGTCCAAGATACATTACAAGTACACGCGTACATATTTCTGAAACAACTCCTAAATCATGAGTAATAAAAATAACACTCATTCCAAGTTTCTCGTTCAAATCCAAGATTAAATCTAATATTTGTGCTTGAATGGTTACATCCAAGGCTGTTGTCGGTTCGTCCGCGATTAATAATTTTGGATTACAAGATAACGCCATCGCAATCATTACACGTTGTTGCATACCGCCTGAAAGCTGGTGTGGGTATTCATTAACCCTTTTTTCAGGTGAAGGAATCCCTATAAGTTTTAACATCTCAATAGCTTTTCTTGATGCTTCTTTTTTCGTGACCTTCTGATGCAGCATAATCGATTCTTCAATTTGGTCCCCTATCGTATATACAGGATTCAACGAACTAAGTGGATCTTGGAAAATCATTGATACATCATTCCCACGGATTTTCTGCATCTGTGATAACGGTAAATCCAACAGATTTTTCCCATTAAGTTTGATTTCTCCCTCATACTTTGCAGAATACTTTTCATCAAATAGTCGCATAATTGACTGAGACATAACACTTTTTCCACAACCTGATTCACCAACGACACCTAGAATCTCGCCTGCTCCTAACTGGAAGTTAATTCCGTCTACTGCGGTTACGCTTCCTCGCTCTGTTTGAAAATGAGTTCTTAGATTTTTCACTTCTAATAGAGGCTGTTTCCCCATGAATATACCTCCTATAACATCATCATGTCATATTATTATTTCTTAGTCTTTCTTGAAGAATGAGGATCTAGTAAATCCCGCAATCCATCTCCTAGAAGATTTAATCCTAAAACAGATAGAATAATTGCCAAACCAGGGAAAACAACCATCCACCATGCCTTGAAGATCACTAGTTTTCCAGCCTGTAAAATATTCCCCCAGCTTGGGTCCGGAACTGGAACCCCTGCTCCTAAAAAGCTAAGTGCAGCTTCTGAAATAATGGTTTCTGCAAAGATAAATGTTGCTTGTACAACGAGCGGTGATAACGTATTGGGTGCAATATGCCTCCAAATAATTCGGAATGTGCTCGCACCTTGTGCCTGTATCGCTTCTATATAGGTCTGCTCACGCACCACTAAGGCCGAAGAACGGACGATACGGGCAATGCTCGGAGTAAATACGATACTTAAGGCTATGATTACATTCACTGCCGATGATCCTAACGCAGCCATTAATGCAATTGCTAGAAGAATACCAGGAATGGCCATCAATCCATCACATATGCGCATCAAAATGTGATCTAATACACTATAATAACTAGCATAAAGTCCAATTATCATTCCTAAAATTGAGGATATAATCGTAACCGCCAAACCAACGCCTATTGACACTCTCGCTCCATATACAATCCTAGTTAAAAGATCACGCCCAAATTCGTCCGTTCCCAACAAATGCTCCATACCTGGTGCTTGTAATCGTTGTGCAACCTTCATCTCATATGGATCAAAAGACAGAAGATACGGTCCAAATAGTGAAACGAAAATGAAGAAAATGAAGACAATAGTTCCAGTTACCATTAATTTATTTGAGAAGAATCTTCTAATTACCAACTGTCGTTGTTGTTTTTTTAGGTTTGATTTTATCTCATGAATTTTATATTCTCTCTCTATTACAGCCATTCTTATGCCTCCTCTCTATTTCCGCTCTAACCTTACTCGTGGATCAATCACACCATAGAGTAAATCTACAATAAGATTAATAAATACATAGAGCAATGTAACAAATAATACGACACCTTGAATGACCGCAAAATCTCTTCTTTCAATGGAATTAATAATTAGTTGCCCTAATCCCGG
The DNA here is from genome assembly GCF_022427965.1 of Fredinandcohnia quinoae. Taxonomy (GTDB): domain Bacteria; phylum Bacillota; class Bacilli; order Bacillales; family Bacillaceae_L; genus Ferdinandcohnia; species Ferdinandcohnia quinoae. The sequence continues at coordinate 131,042 of NZ_JAKTTI010000002.1, forward strand.
TAAATTAAAAATCGTTTCAACAACTACTGCACCTGTCACTAATGTACCGAATGATTGGCCAATAACAGTTAGGATAGGAAGAAAGGCATTTCGAAGTGCATGTTTTGTAATTACTTTCCGTTCTTTTACTCCCTTCGAACGTGCTGTTTTTATAAAGTTCTTATTCAGTACATCAAGCATCGATGAACGAGTCATTCTAGCAACAAGTGCTGCTTGTATCGTACCTAATGCAATCGCAGGCAAAATCAAATATTTAATATGTATCCACAAACCATCACTTAATGGTTTATACCCAGCTATTGGTAGCCATTGTAAATATACCCCAAACGTTAACATGAGTAATAATCCCAATAGAAAGCTTGGAATAGCCATCCCTAATAATGAAATAATCATCAGGGATTGGTCAGTGAAAGAGCCCCGACGATACGCTGCAAAAATTCCAATTGGAATCGCAAGGATTAAAGAAACAATTTCAGCAAGTATTGCGAGTGAGAGGGTAGGTCCTAAATGACTCAAAATAGATTCCAAAACAGGCTCATCCATAAAATAGGAATTACCAAAATCCCCCTTTATAACTCCTGTTACCCAATTCAAGTACTGCTTATAGATTGGTAGATTGAGTCCTAATTCTTCATTCAGAGCTTCTATTTGTTCTTCTGATGCTTCTATTCCAAGTATGGCTGCTGCTGGATCACCAGGTGTTAAATGTATGATTAGGAATATAGCAACTGACACAACAAATAAAACTGGAATGAGTGATAAAATTCTCTTAATTACATAACTAATCAAAGGTGTGCCCCCCCTCTTCTAATAGGTAATCCTCCATCGCAACGAGCAATGGAGGACTATAAATTTCTTACACCCACTAATAGTGGTCCTCATTTTCATGAGATAGTATCACTTTATTCGATAACTTTTGTATTCCAAATGATTGGTGCCTCGAATACTTCAAATCCTTCAAGTTTGTCAGTTGTTGCAAGAATACTCTTGTACTGACCAATTGCAGTTGAGGATAAGGATTCGTACAGATATCCTTGTAATTCATCCCATTTTGCTGTTGATTCATCTTGTGATTGAGCTTGCCTAATGGAAGAAAGTAATTCTTTAACCTTAGGATCATTTAATCCTGCCCATTCAGGATTAACAGCTAACAATTGCGGAGGCGTTAATTGGTAACCATTACTAGTAATAAAGATATCCCATTTTGTCCAATCATTTTTTGTTTCTAAGAAAGTAGGAAAATCAAAATTATCTATTTTTACATTCATTCCTAATTGTCTTAACTGCTCTTGAACTACAGTTGTCGCTGTGCTCATTTCAGCATAGTCCCCAGTAGTTAATAATGTAATTTCTTCTCCGTTATAACCTGCTTCTTTTAACAAAGTTTTAGCCTTTTCTAGGTCAGCTTGATTATAAACCTCTTTCCCAGCATCGCTTGCCCATTGGACTGCATTCGGGTTCATATATCCAGGATCTAATGTATAAAGGTCTTTATTGACAAAGCTTGCTAATAAAATTTCATCCATATTTAATGCGGTATTTACTGCCTGCCTCATTTTAACGTCAGCTAATACACCTTCATTCGTATTGAAAAATAATGTAAGTGTACCACCAACAAAAGTGTAGACTTTTACGTTATCCATAGCATTTAATTGTTCATAACTTTCAGTTGGTATACTATCGGAAATATCATATTCTCCTGTTTGAATACCAGCAATTCGTGTTGAATGATCTGTTACAAAATGATAAAAAACATCATTAACAAATGCTTCTTTCTTCCCTGCAAATCCACTTGGTTCACTATCAACTGGTTTGTAATCCTCATTTTTTACCAAATGAATATACTGATCTTGTTTCCACTCCTCAAATTTGAACGGACCTGTACCGATATATTCGGATACCCCTTCTGCTGGAGCAGAGTCAATGATTTCTTTTGGCATAATCGCCGGAAAATTGGACTGAGATGCCATAACAATTAGCACATCAGATGTTGGACTTTCTAGATTTAAATTAACAGTATAAGCACCATCTGCTTCAAACTTTGCATTGGCCAAAAGTGATTTCGCTCGTGAAGATTTTTCCAACCATCGATTCATTGAAGCTACTACGTCCTCTGAAGTCATTTCTTTACCATTATGGAATGTAATACCTTCTCTTAATTTGAAGCTATATGTTTTTCCATCCTCGCTAATATCAACAGACTCGGCTAGCATAGGAGTTGGTTCATAATCTTTATTTAACGTATATAATGTCTCATATACATTGCCCGCAATGTCCAAGGCAACCTGTGATACCGTCATTGCTGAATCCAATGTTGGAGGCTGAGCAGTTACTGCAATATTAATTTCATCTTTGTATTTTTTATTTCCTTCAGAGACTCCTTCTTTATCTTTTGAAGCCTCGTCAGATTCACTGTTACAACCTACCAGTGCTATAGCTAACGTCAACAGCAATGTTACAAGTTTAAATTTTCTACTTATCATTTTTTGTTATCCCCCAAGATTGTTATTTTGTATGTAATTAAATTTGAAGAGTAGCATTTCCATGTTAAATTTTACTTTTTTCCGCACCTCACCTTTTCAGCTACAATAATACCAACTAAACTGATGTGAATTGTTTTAGATTATATTAGACTATCACACTCTTATTGTCAATAAATTGTGTTTACTCTTTTTATTAAAGAAATCCCTTAAAGGATACGTTTAATTACATAATTTAGGTTAAAATCACCTAGATTCAATGTTATAATAATTCAGAATACAAATACTATTATAGAAAGAAGGAGAAATAACTATGTTGAAAAAATTCGCATCAGAAGCGTTAGGTTTATCAGATATTGGGAAAATAATTGGTCCTGAGGATTATGACAAAACAGATGCAGATGATTATATAAGACATGAGGATAATGAGAGGATTTATTTTTTGATTAAGACAAAAGCTGATGAATATTGCTTCACAAATATTGCCTTTATCCATGTTGATGGAGAAAATGCCATTTCTTCCAAACGTTTATTGAAACGCTACCCATATTCACAATTTAAGATTTCAAATGTTTTTCTTGAAACCGCTGGTAGAGTTGATCTAGATATCGAAATAAAATTCACATTAGGTAATCAAACCTATAATATTGATGTAGATAAAAAACAAATCAATAAATTGAACGATCTATATAAGGCTTTAGTCTACATATCTGAAGTTATTCATGATAATAGCGTTAAGTATGATATGGCTATGGAAAGCTTGGATAAAGCAGTGTCAGTATTGCACAATTCGAGAGTATCCGATATACAGCTTGCTGATCAGTACAAACAATTAACTGAATTTGGATTCTCCTGGATGAAATCAGCACGTGAGCAATACCATGAAAAAGACTTCGGTGCAGTTTTTGAAAAGTATATTAATAATTAAGGTTAATCAAATGCGCCTTGGCGTATTTGTGCCCAGATTTTTTCGAGCTTGCTCGAAAAGCTTCCTCTAAAAAATCTGTGGCATCCGCCGGAGGCTTTAACTTTATTCAGTCGAGTTTGAACCCAACTGGATAAAGTTAAAAAACACCAACCAAAATGCACTTTCAGCATTGCGGTTGGTGGTCAATTCATTAATATTCATTAATATTCATTCATTATTCACATAGCATTGCTTGTACTACTAATCTTCCTATTTCTAAGTGTTAGCATAACAATAAAGGAAATGCAATATAAGGCTGCAAGATAGATCATCGCAACTGTCATATCATAACTTTGTAAAATATAGCCCACAAGGATTGGTGAAAGTCCTCCTACCGCTCTACCAAAGTTAAAAATCGTATTTGTTGCTGTACTTCGAATCTGAACTGGGTAATAACTACTTATTAACGCACCATATCCAGCAAACATTCCATTTGAGAAAAATCCTACAATCGCGCCACCTATTAATACAGCCATACTTCCTGATGCGTATGAGTATAGAAATACAGCACACGCAGAAGCCAGAAGAAAGATTCCATAGGCCCGCTTTGTTCCAAATCGATCCATGAATTGCCCAAAAGTCAACATTCCAATAATCATACCAACTGCGGTACTGATCGTCCATAGTGCGGAGCTTGAGACAGACAAACCTTGCGATTGTTGTAACATGGACGGTAACCATATCATTAATCCATTATAGCCAGCAATCTGAACGGTTGCCATTATGGCTAATGCGATTGTCGTTATAGTTGTACGCGGTGTTTCAAATAACTGAGCCAACTTACCCTTTTTATCCACTTTTTTATTCTTCTGGGCAGCCAACCACTCCGGAGATTCATCCAGATTCTTCCTCACAATAAAGGCAAAAATAACAGGCAAGACACCAACAAAAAACAGTGCTCTCCATCCTAGAGTAGGTAAAATCATTGCGCTTAGAAGCGCTGCAAGAATAACACCGTATTGAGCACCTATACTGACATAAGAAGAAGCTCTACCTTGCTTGTTCTTTGGCCATGCCTCCGCAACAAGTGCCATACCAATTCCATACTCTCCACCTGCACCTAATCCTGCGATAAACCTAGATAGATAGACTTGTTCAATATTAGTTGCAAATCCGGTTAAAGCTGTACCAATTGCAAACAACAGGATGGTATAAGTGAAAATTCGCACGCGACCGAACTTATCTGCTAAAACGCCAAACATGATTCCACCCAATAACATACCAATATTCGTTATGGAAGAAATGAAGCCACCTGTTGCTAAATCAATGTTAAATTCCGAAATAATCATCGACATCGCAAATGAGATAAACATGATGTCCATACCTTCTAATGTTAAGCCCGCTACTGATGCTACTACTGTTTTTTTACGATAATCCATATTGATCCACCCTCCAGTGTTTATTCCTGATGTACTAGATCTCCTTTATCTTTGAAGGAATGGAGGCATAATCATTTATATGAAACTCTTCCATTCTCTTTTTAAGCCTCACAGGACTTCGTTAAAAGAGGTATTGCTAAATACAAAATAAATACCCTTTTGTCAGAGAGGACAAAAGGGCATGAATATACATAGATAAATGAAGTATATAGGTTATCTAGTCACCCTTTTCAGCCTCTCTGGACCGTATTAAAGGAATATTATTTTCGATTTCTATACTAGCATACTAAAATGTAAGCTTCAATCTAAAAAATTTGGAAGATTATTCTTTTATCTCTCTCAAGCAAATATTTTTTCAAATTTCTTAACTGATTCATTACTACTTATTTTTGAAAAATGGTCTAAAAGAAATTCCTTTGCCTCTTTTTTATCTAACGAGATGGTTTCGATATGATATCTACTTGTCCAAGAATCATAAGTCTCAAAGGCTGTACTACTCCATCCATTCTTTTCTCCATCTGAATTTCTTTTCTCCTGTATACCTGAAATTACGATATCCATTGAACCTTGTAACTCCAATAGTGCATTCTCAAATATTTTTTTATTCTCTTTTTCTTTTAGTCCTGCTTTTACTCGTAATGCTCTCGTGTCTATCCCTTCATCTTGGCTAATCAATTTGTATATATGATATGCTTCTCTTGAAACATTTCCATTAAAATAACGCTCTTCAACTGTTCCATTGTGACCTAACACTTTTTTCACATACGGGAGAAGCTGGTGGGACACTAAAACTGACTTTTTCTTCATAAACTTACCATATCCAGCAATCCCGTCAGCAGAAAACTTTGTTCTCCAAATCCAAGGATCAAACTCTGTATCTGAATGCCAATTCTTTTGCTCTGTTATGCTATTCAATGAAGGAAATGCAGGTATCAAGGGAGCAAGAGGTAGCAATCCAATCTCTTCAATTACTTTTACAGCTTCTTCATATGTTTTTACCTTATAGTCCATAATCTGTTCACTCCTTTTTAGTAATTCCTACGCTATACTTTCTATAATCGACATCATTTTCCTTCTTAATCATATTTATTGGCAACAGTACTTGCATTTTTTTTTAGCGACGTACTTTAACAATATCTATACCCTCTCTTTATATTTCCTTAACAATATACATATATACTAATCTTGTAATTAAAATTGGGAGGGAAAAATATGTCTATTAAAAACTTTAAAAAGAAGTTTCTACCAATTGCTGTTGTATCTACAGTGGTTCTAGCAGGTTTTGGTATTACCGGCATGTTTCCAACAGTTGAAGCTAAAGGGAAGGTGCAACAAACTAAAAAGGTAAAAAACGTAATCTTCTTAATTGGAGATGGTATGGGAGTTCCATATACCTCTGCTTACCGTTCCTTTAAAGATAACCCTAAGACTAAGTTTGTAGAACCCACTGCTTTTGATCCTTATTTGGTTGGTATGCAGATGACATATCCAGAAGATGCATCCCAAAACATTACAGATTCAGCATCTGCAGCAACAGCAATGGCTGCAGGGATTAAAACATATAATAATGCAATTGCGATTGATAATGATGGTTCAGAAGTGAAGACGGTTTTAGAAGCTGCAAAGGAAAAAGGAAAAGCAACTGGCCTTGTTGCTACATCAGAAATAACTCATGCCACACCTGCAGCATACGGTGCGCATGATATTAGTCGTAAAAACATGAACGCAATTGCAGATGATTATTATGACGATCTTATCAAAGGTCAGCATAAAATTGATGTACTATTAGGTGGAGGAACAGATCTCTTCATCCGTCAGAACCGAAACCTTGTAAAAGAATTCCAAAAGGATGGCTTTAAATATGTAACAAATCGCAATGAATTGCTGAAGTTGAAAAGTGGAAAAGCGCTTGGGTTATTTGCACCAGCAGGCATGCCAAAAATGGTAGATCGAGATAAAGATGTACCTTCATTGGAGGAAATGACAAAATCAGCTATTAACCTTTTAAAACAGGATAAAGACGGATTCTTCCTTATGGTTGAGGGAAGCCAAATCGATTGGGCAGGACATGATAACGACATTGTTGGTGCAATGAGTGAAATGGAAGATTTCGAAAAGACTTTTCAGGCAGTCATTGATTTTGCTAAAAAAGATAAGAATACACTCGTAGTTGTGACAGCTGACCACTCAACGGGTGGATTCACAATTGGTGCAAACGGAGCGAACAGCTGGTTGCCTGAACCGATAAAAGCTGCAAAAAAATCACCTGATTATATGGCTGACCTTATTGCAAATGGAGCGAATGTCGAAGAAACTTTAAAGAAATACATCGACCTTGATTTAAAAGTGGAAGAAATACAAGCTGTTAAAGACGCAGCTGATCAGAAAGATTATACAGAAATCGATAACGCGATTGAAAACATTTTTAATAAGCGCTCAAATACCGGTTGGACAACTGGTGGACATACAGGTGACGATGTGCCAGTCTATGCTTACGGTCCTTCAAGTAGCCGATTTGCAGGTCAGCTTGACAATACAGACCATGCAGAGATTATCTTCGACCTACTTAATGCCAAAGTAAAAATTACTGATAAATAATCTATTCATAAAGAAAACTCGCCGATTGGCGAGCCTTTAGGCGAAGACAGAGGCGTTAGTTGCACTTATTCGGATAAGAAAGTTATGCTTTCTTATCCGTCAAAAGATCCCTGTTGCTTTCAAGTAGCAACGGGGATCCTTTAGCATGATCCAATACCTTTTAAATTTCAATTATTCAGGAAACGATGTACTTCATTCTCGGAATATGTTATAGTAATCGGAATTACATATCGTGTAAGAGTTGGTGCCAAGCTAAAGGCTTGGCTTAAAAGGGAAGAACGGTGTAATTCCGTCGCTGTCCCGCAACTGTAAATCGGAGCGAATCACAAATACCACTGTTTTTTAAAAATGGGAAGGTGTGAGGAGCATTGATGATAAGCCAGGAGACCTGCCAATTCCAGTACACACCAAATACCTACGAGGAATAGGTGGTGACATTCTTGTACGACAAACGAGTTATGAGTAGGAATGGTATAAGGTTTGTTCTCTTATCATTCTACTAACCTACTATAAACTTGAATGTTTTAGCCATCTCCATTTAGCGGAGATGGCTTTTTTGTATTTGGTAATATGTAAAATTTTTTCTCGGTAAGGAGTGATCATAATAATTTTTGATCTTATTTAGCTCATAATACGTACATTTCTTTTTCAACACAAATATCAAGGAGGTATTCGATTTGAAATTAATTAATACAGCCATTGGCTACCCGTACATCGGGGAAAATAGAGAATGGAAACGTACTGTTGAATCTTTTTGGAAGGGTGCAATTTCTGAGGAAGAATTTAATTTAGAAATGAAGGCAATCCGTTTGGATCTTTTGAAGCGTCAAGAGTCTCTTGGATTACAGTTACTAACTGTTGGAGATTTTTCATTTTATGACCGTATGCTTGACCATGCGACCATGTTTGGAATGGTACCGGCTCGTTATAACTGGTCTGGTAATGTAGTAGAACTAACAACATACTACGCAATGGCACGTGGTAATGATCATGCTGTAGCTTGCGAAATGACAAAGTGGTTTAATACAAATTATCATTACATCGTACCTGAGTATGAAGGAAACACTTTACAATTAACCAATAACTATCTTTTGGATTATTTCCTTGAAGCTAAGGAAGAGCTTGGCCAAATTACAAAACCAACAATTATTGGTCCTTTTACATTTTTGCAGTTGTCGAAAGGGTATGACCGAATATCGAAAGCATCTTTTATTTTACAACTCATACCTCTTTATCTACAAGTAATCGAACAATTAGTAGAAGCTGGAGCAGAGTGGATTCAAATGGAAGAACCAGCTCTTGTACTATCTTTAAAAGCGGATGATATAAAGCTTGTACAAGAAATTTATAAGCAATTAGCCGAAAAAGTTCCAACTGCACAAATTATGCTACAAACATATTTTGAAGGACTCTCCGCTTTTGAGGAGCTTTCACAACTGCCTGTAGCCGGGATTGGACTTGATTTTGTACATGGTATGAAAGAGAATATGTCCTCACTTCGTAATTATGGCTTCCCAGCAAATAAGGTAATGGGAATTGGTATCCTTAATGGCCGTGATATTTGGCGGTCTAACTTAGCCGAAAAAGTAACATCAACAGAAGCTATCTTATCATTAAGCGATGTGAAAGAGGCTTGGATTCAACCGTCATGTAGCTTGCAGCATGTACCAGTTACAAAAAAATCAGAAGCTGCACTCGATGAAACATTATTAAATGCATTGTCATTTGCCGATGAAAAAATTACCGAGTTAGTGCATATTACTTCCTATGTACTCGACAAGTCTTGGACAGGAAAAGGAAATATTTCACAAAGCATGTTAGCAATTGAATCACTAGCACAGCATGAAGATCGTAAAAACGCACGTGTGAAGGACCTTATGTCACATGTGATACCAGAACATTTAAGGCGTCCTCTTTCTTTTACCGAACGTCAACAATTACAAAAGGATGCATTACAGCTACCAGATTATCCAACGACAACGATTGGAAGCTTTCCACAATCAGACGAGGTAAAACGTACTCGAACTGCATGGCGTAAAAAGAAAATCACTGATATCGAATATGCTGAATTTGTTAAAAGTGAAACAGCACGCTGGATTCAAATTCAAGAAGAAATTGGGCTGGATGTATTCGTACATGGCGAATTTGAGCGTACCGATATGGTCGAATATTTTGGTGAAAAGCTAAAGGGATTTGCTTTTACAAAAAATGCATGGGTTGTGTCATATGGTTCCCGTTGTGTAAAACCACCAATCATCTATGGCGATGTTGAGTGGACTGCTCCAATGACCGTGAAGGAAATCGTCGATGCACAGCAATTAACAACTAAATATGTGAAAGGGATGTTAACTGGCCCTGTCACAATCTTAAATTGGTCCTTTGTTCGAGATGATATCCCTCGTGAACAAGTTGCAAATCAAATTGCCATAGCACTAAGGGAAGAAATACGTGAACTCGAAGCTGCAGGCATTCGAATTATTCAAGTGGATGAACCTGCATTGCGTGAAGGCTTACCATTACGAAAGGAAAAGTGGAATGATTATTTGTCTTGGGGGGTTAATGCATTTAAGCTAGCAACTGCAAGTGTGAAAAATGAAACTCAAATCCATACTCATATGTGCTATTGCGAGTTTAATGATTTTATTGAGCCTATTCGAGCCCTAGATGCAGATGTCATTTCGATTGAAACATCAAGAAGCCACGGAGAATTGATTCAGTCCTTGAAGCAAAACCGATATGAACTTGGTATTGGATTAGGCGTGTACGATATTCATAGCCCACGAGTACCTAAAGTCGAAGAAATCCATAAAATTTTAACTGAAAGCTTAGAAATTGTAACAAAGGAACAATTCTGGATAAATCCAGATTGTGGTTTAAAGACACGCCATGAAGAAGAAACCATCTCATCATTAAAAAATATGGTGGCAGCAACGCGTAAACTTCGGCAACAGGAACAACTAATAGAATCATAGAAATTGTGTTGTAGTCCACAAAGTGATTTGTCGTACAATTAAGCGGTTCTCTGCTTCATATAAGTAATAGAAGCAGAGAACCATCCACTTGTTTTATTTAATCTTAACTAAGATTTTGCATTGACTTCTATCTTTTGTTAAAACCTCAAATCCTTCTTCTACTATTTCATCTAACATTATTTTTTTCGTAATAACAGCTTTGCCATCAATTGTACCGTTCGCCAAGAGATCAAGGACCTCTCGGAAGTTATGTCTATATCCTAGTGAAGTATTAATCTTTTTCTCAGCAACTACCATCATATTTGGATTGAATGTAACCGGTTTTTCCCAAAGACTAATAATCATCAACTCACCATCTGGCTTAATACTTGAAATACCAGAAAGGAACGTTGGTTCAACACCTGCTGCATCAAATGCAACATCTACACCACCATCGGTAATTGATTGAATCACTTCTACCGCATTCGCTTCAGCAGGATTGATTGCATGGGTTGCACCTAATTCAAGCGCTTTTCCTCTTCGTTCATTTGAAACCTCTACTGCAATTATTTTACTAGCACCCGCTGCACGTGCAGCTTGGATTGCCAATAAACCTATAGGTCCAGCACCAAAGACAGCACAAGCATCCCCAACTTTTAATTGACTTTTACGTACTGCATGTAGAGCAACAGCTGTAGGCTCAGCAAGGGCTGCAATATCATACTCTAGATTATCAGGAAGAATATGAACTGTATTTTCTTGAACAACAATGTATTCTGCAAATGCTCCATCTATACTTACACCATAGCCCTGTCTATTAACACATAGATTATAGTACCCTTTTTTACAATTTGAACAAGTACCACATGAAATAATTGGTTCAACCGTAACGCGGTCTCCCACTTTTACTTTCGTAACATTTTCACCAATTTCAATAATCTTTCCAGAAAATTCATGACCGAATGTTAATGGAGTGTTTTTATATGACATGGGTCCTGCCACATACTCATGTAGGTCACTTCCACAAATCCCACACCATTCTACCTCAATTTTTACATCATTTGATTTCACAGCTTTTACATCAACATCTTCAAGTCGAACATCTTTTTTATTATAGAATTTTACTACCTTCATCTCTGTTATCCCCCAGGCTGTATTTGCATTAATTCGGACACTCGTCCGAATTATTATATTATATCACTTTCGAATTAAATTGTAAGTAGTTTTCCCAGTGGATAAAAAAGGAAATCGTCATAAAAAAGAGAACTACTAATAGCTCCCTATCATTTTTCTATATAATTTTTTATCGTACCACGGAAAAAATCAAACGTCTTATCAATTTCTTCTCTAGCAACACCCTGTAATGAATGCATGGCTAAACCATCAAGAAATACAACGATAAAGCGTGCTAATGACCGATCAGTAATTCCAATAGCTAGATCATCTTGAAGAATCATTTCAATCCACTTTTCATGTAAAATTCTTGTCTTTTCTGCTATTAGAGGATTCCAATTTCCCATATGCATTAGTTCAAAATATACCTTTTGCATCATTGGATTTTTCTGATACTGTTCTCTTAAAAAATCAATAGCCTTTTCAATCCGTTCAATTGGTTCTTTAATTTCACTTAAATATGATTTTATCTCCTCTTGTTCCTCCATCATGAAATTCGATGCTACTTCAATTAATAAGCCTTCTTTACCAGAAAAGTAGTAATGAATTTGGCTTAATGCAACCCCTGCTTTTTTCGAAATATCTCTTAAGGATATTGAAGCACTTCCTTTTTCCTCAATGCAAGCAATCGTAGCATCAATAATCTTTTCTCTTGGACCTGCCATATTCGATTCACATTCCTCAACAATTTTTAAAATAGTGTATCATAAAAATTCTATCCTGAAAAAAATGATCCAAGAGGTCAATTCTTTTTTATAAACATGTCTAATCTTTTTCCCGCTGTAAAATATCGATCGCATTCATTTCCGAAATAAACCCGAGCTCTCTCCACGCACTTTCCGTTGACCATGGTTTTCCAGGATTATTTGAAACCCCATAATAGGTTCCGTACTTTACTGTAGACTGAATGGCCAAATCAAATAGCTGTACAGTATCTTCATGGGATAATAACGTTCGGCTAAGACGTTCATCCTGTTCGACTGCTTGGGATTCATCAAGACGAACACTACCAATTCGTAGATTAATAATGGATAGTTTGTTATCAGTTTCACTTGCAAAAACATGCCCGATATTTTCAGAAGCAAGCTTCAATACACCGTATAAACCACGGGAGTATGGATAATCATTTGTTGTAATTTCCCTTCCTAATGAAGAAAATCCGGCATTTTCGTAATAATCCGTTGTATGATTACTGCTAGCAAAAACGACCTTTGGAATTCTTAATTTCACTGCTGCATGTAATACGTAAAATGAAGAATTAAAATGAATTTCAGTCATTTTTTGAAATTCATTTATATCACTTAGATTATTTTGAGTTTTTATAGTTAATAAATTTATAATTGCATCCGAATCTTTCGGAATACTATTAAGCAGCTGTTCATAATTAGTTGCATCTACCTTGATATAATGTTCTGCTGGATCAGGTATATTTTTATCAAGAATGACGAAATCATATTTGTTCCGGAGTCCTTTATATAAAATTGTTCCAATTGTCCCTGCACCGCCAATTAAGGTTATTTTCCTTTTCATTTTGGTCCTCCGTCATTTGATGTCATCTTATCATTTATATAAACTTCCTCACTCATAAGAAAAAATACCTTTAAAAAATGAAAATAAAAAGGAGCTTACCTTATATAAGGATTAAGCCCCTTCAATTTTTTTAATGTGCACAATCGTTTTTCTAAAAAGCTGCCTGAACTTTTCTCGGTCTTCATCTGTAAATGCCTTTGGACCCTTTGTTCGTTTTCCACCTTTTCTTTCCATTGCACTAATATATCGCGTCTGTAATAATTCATCGATATTGTCATTTGTATAGAGAAAGCCTTTATGATGCATGACAATACAGCCCTTTGCCAAGCCGAGTGAGGCAAGGCCGTAGTCCTGGGTAACAATTAAATCTCCCTTATTGGCAAGTTTCATAATCCGATAGTCTGCAGCATCAGCTCCTGAATCCACATATATCGTCTCCACACCTTCAGGCTGTTCTTCAGTAGAATAATGCGAAAAACTAGTAACAAGTACAACAGGAAAATCTGCATTTATAGCTTCAGTTATAACAATTTTCTTAACAGGACATGCATCTGCATCAATGTATATTTTCACAAATTTCCCTCCTCTAACTATTTTTATTGTAAGCGAACCCTTTTCAATTATAAAATTATTGTTGATACTATATAAATGAACATACAATTCACTAATCTTCGAAGCTAGAATAGGAAAGGAGTATAAAATGACAACAAATATAACTAAAAAGACATGTAGTAAAGGACACACTTATTTTAAATCTAGTGATTGTCCCACTTGCCCAATTTGTGAGCATGATCGCAAACCTAATACCGGATTTCTATCACTACTTTCTGCACCAGCCAGACGAGCATTAGAAAACAATGGCATTACCTCTCTTCAAAAACTATCAACTTATAGTGAGAATGAGATTTTGCAATTTCACGGTATGGGACCAGCTTCTCTACCAAAGCTCCGTGATGCTTTACAGAAAAATGGACTATCATTTAAAAATTAACCATCAGCTATTAAAAAGCGGATTTCCTAACTAATCAAGAAATCCACTTTTTTTGTATTAATGGATATCACGCTTTTTGAAGTTACCACCCTTAACTTCTGCCACATCATATACTGCAACAAAGGCGTATTTATCAACTTCATTAATGATTTCTTTCATTTTACTATCCTCTAATCGGTTAATAATACAAGTGATTTCTTTAAATTTCTCATTTGAATAGCCACCTTCAACTACGTTATACGTTGCACTACGACCTAAGCGATCTCGTATCGTTTCTACCATTAATTCAGGTTCACTTGTTATTATTTTAAAGGTTTTAGATCCACTTAAACCTTCTTCAACAGTGTGAATCACCTTAGATGCAATAAAATAGGCAATCCCCGATAGGAAAGCACCTTGAAGACCGAAGACTGTAGACACAACAATAAACACAAATAAGTTCAAGAATAAAATGAGGTCACTAGTTCCGAAAGGCAATTTTCGAGAAAGTAATACCGCTAACATATCAATGCCATCAAGTGCACCACCATTTCGTAATGCTAACCCCATCCCAAAACCAATGATAATACCACCAACGACCGTTACTAACAGCGTATCTCCATGAATAATAGTTGGTACATGATGCATAATGCTAGTCCCGTATGCTAGTGAAGCAATACCAATAACAGAATAAATAGCAAAACTTTTCCCAATTTGTTTATATCCTAAAAATACGAACGGGATATTCAGTATTCCAATTAGAATTCCTAAGGGCATTCCAAATAATTGTGATCCAACGATACTAAGTCCTGTCACACCACCATCTGATACATTGTTTGGAATTAATATCGCTTCAAGTCCATATGCGGTGATAAATGCCCCAATAACAACTGATAATGCTTGTGATACCTTTTTAATTTTTCTTTTTTTCTTTGTAGTTGTACTCATTACATTCCTCTTTCCAAACTAATTTCTATTTTTACTTTTAATTATATCTATTTTAACACTTAATAAGCGTTAAAATGCTCTTGAACCAACAGATTAACTAATATATACTCAAATTAACTACTTTAGCTATTTTAGCTAATATTAAGGAGGATTTCTATGATTATTAATTCTACAGAGCTTCAAAATAATTTTGGAAAGTATTTAATGCTTGCTGCACAAGAAGAAATTATTATTACACGAAATGGTACAGAGATTGCGAAACTTACAGCTTTTAAAGATACACCAGCAGAAAACCCAATAAATACTGTTCAAGAAAAAGCCCCAGAATATAGTTATGGAGGAAAAAAGGCATCATATGAGGAATTTCTTCAAATACATCAAGAGACCGAGGAAAGAATGGAGTACATCGATGGTGAAATCTATTGGCTCGCTTCTCCTAAAACTGCTCATCAAATTGTAATAACCGAATTATTTGGTTTCTTCTTTAACTTTTTCCAAGGTACGAAGTGTAGACCCATGGTTGCCCCATATGATATTGAACTTAGGAGAAGTCCCGAAAACATCAATATTGTGCAGCCCGATATAATGATTATTTGTGACCTTGAGGAGAAGTTAAATGAAAATGACTATTATAAAGGAGTTCCTTCATTAGTTGTTGAGGTCCTTTCCAAGGGTACTCGAAGAAAAGACATGATTCAGAAACTCGACCTCTATATGTCCTGTGGCGTGAACGAATACTGGATTGTAAACCCCGATAATAAAGAACTAACTGTCTATCTTTTTGAGGATCATGAAATTGGCAATTATGTCACATATAAAAATAACGAGGCCGCAAAATCATATATTTTTGAAGGATTAAGTGTAGAGATTAGTAGGATTTTTAAAATATAGAACTAAAATTTAACTTATTGAAAAATCTTGAGTGTAATTCTGGATTATTATGTATAATTCAACTAAATGAACAATAGAAGGGAGTTCCAATATGTCATACATTCATTCAAGAAATTCCATTGTGCAGCAGTTTAATGAAAATGCGAACCAATATGACTCACAAAGAAGTAAGTTAATCCCTTGTTTTGACGACTTTTATTCTATCCCTGTTTCATTAATGAACACCCAATCCCAAGAACATAAAAGGTGTGACACAAGATGAAAATTGTCAATTCTATTCTAGACCTAATTGGGAATACACCCATTGTAAAATTGAACAGATTGCCTTATCCGGATGGAGCAAATGTCTATATAAAGTTAGAATCCTTTAATCCTGGAGGAAGTGTGAAAGATCGTGCTGCATTGAATATGATAAAACGTGCAGAGGCTGAAGGGAAACTTATCCCTGGAACAAGTACAGTCATAGAACCAACTTCTGGGAATACAGGAATTGGACTCGCAATGGTTAGTGCAGCGAAAGGGTATCGATGCATCATGACGATGCCTGAAAATGCAACAAGGGAAAGAGTACGCATTTTGAAAGCTTTTGGAGCAGAAGTTCATTTAACTCCTAGTAATCTTCGTATGCAAGGTGCTATTGATGAGGCGAATCGATTAGCTTCTGGCATTCCAAATAGTTTTATTCCGATGCAATTTGATAATCCAGCCAACTCAGATGCACATAGGGGAACAACAGCGATCGAAATCTTAGAGGCATTTGACGGGAAACTGGATGCTTTTGTTTTAACTGCTGGGACTGGCGGGACAATTACCGGAACTGGAGAAGAATTGAAAAAGCATCTTCCTAATCTGAAAATATTTGCTGTGGAACCAAAGGGATCCCCGGTACTATCGGGTGGTAGACCAGGCCCACACAAAATCCCAGGCACTGGACCAGGATTTATTCCCAAAATATTAAATCTTGCTATTATCGATGAAATCCTTCATATAGAAGACGAGGATGCACAAAAGATTGCCCGCCGTCTTGCTAGTGAGGAGGGAATTTTTGTTGGTGCATCCAGTGCAGCATCGGCTTACTATGCAATTCAGATCGCAAAAGATCTACCAAAGGATGCAAATGTATTATGCTTGGCTCCAGATACAGGCGAGCGTTATTTATCATCTGACTTATTTGTGTAGATAAGAAGGATCTACATAAAAAAGGGGTAAGGGCCAGTTTCTTCAAGACATTGGCCCTTAAGCTTCGGCTTTTCGTAATCACTGCATTCTTTTACTAGATTAATTTACCTATTCCGGATTACTAATAAATATCTACTATTCACAACCAACAATACAACTGCCATGAGGATAATCGAAAAGGTCTGTGAATCCTCCCCACTAACGGAGTGGACCGTAGACAGTGCAATAGCAAATATAAGAGAAATATTTAATAAGCCTTGTGATTTAAACAATCCGTCTAGGATGACATGTTTTTCACCATCGTCTGCAAGATCGAGTACCTTTTGAGCATAATCAGAATCAGAAGTACTTGGCAGTTTACGATCCGGATATACCTTTTGCATTAAAGACGTCATGAAATGAAGTAAGAGATAAGTAATAATGAGTAAGATTAATGCCGCAATTGTCAGAATGACGTTTTTAGTTGTAATCATACTTATACTAAGCGCTAGAATCGAAAGTACAAAACTGGAATTGGCAAATAAAGAATAATCAGCAAACAACTTATACTTTTGATCCTCTACCTCATCTTCTTCATCACCACTAAATTGTTGGATGTTTAAAGACTTAATTTTTTGAATGCGAAAAATACTCATCACAATTAAAATGATAGAAATTCCAATTAAGCTAATTACTGTTATCTCTCCTGAAAAATCAATCTCAGAAAAATTCATTAAAGCATATGCTACAACGAAACCAACAAATCCTCCAATAATAAACTTTAATATAAGTTTCATTTATAATTCATCCTCCTCAAACTTGAATACATTTTCTACAGGTTCATTAAAAATCCGTGCAATACGAACTGCGATAAGTAGTGAAGGCATATATTCCTCACGTTCAATCAAGCTTATCGTCTGTCTAGACACCTTTGCGAGCTTCGCAAGCTGAGTTTGGTTATAGCCCTCTCTTGCCCGAAGCTCTTTTAACCGACTTTTCAACAACATCACCTTCAATTTCTTTTATCTATTAATTATAGTGTACGTTATACTTTTCAAAATGTAAACTATATTTGTCATAAATATAATTATTATTGTCATTCTATCTATCAAACAATAAAAAAAAGCCAGTTTCAACAAGAAACTGGCCTTTTTAAAAAAATATATTACATACCGCTTTCTACTGCCCCTTCAATAACCTCTTGAGGAACCGTAATTTCCTTAATATGATTATGTTCTACATACTGACTTTTTATATCCTGTGCAATTTTAACCGTTTGGCCTTCAGCAGACATTTCCATATCCATGCTCAGATTTAAAATGGTTGGATAGAATGTCTTTTTGTCAATATGAATCTCATAATTCATTTTGTTGATTTTCATATTTTCAAAGACTTCAGCTGAATCAGCCATTCCCTCAGGTAATGTCTCTTGAATCGTTTCCTTTAAGAAATCAGTAAATTTATCACCAGATGCATTTAATAATAGAATGTAATTATTATCGTCTTGTTGGAATTTAAAATCATCTACAAAAGACTTTAATTTCTCTATTTCCGCCGCTGGGTTCGTTTGTTGGTCAGAGAGTTGTACTAATTGTTCCATCATTTCGGATGGAAACTTCATCCACATCTGACTAGTTGGGTCATAATAATACATTCCGTCTTTTGTAAAATAAATTTCCATTTCCATATCTTCTTCAAGTTCAGGCATCTTCATGCTCATTTTTTGATAGAAAGCCATTGGATCCTGAACAAAATCCATTTCTAGAGTTGTATTTATATCCATATTGGCAGATGCATCTTGATCAGAGCTGATGTTTTGCTTCATATCCATTTTCACTTTAAAACTATTTAATTCTTTAGAGGCTTCGGTTACTTTTTCAAAAACTTCCCCTAAAGTTAACTCAGCTTCCTCTTTTTCCACTGCTTTTTCCTGTTTCTTTGTAGGTTCTTCCTGTTTGTTCACTGGTTCCGCTTTAGTATTACAACCAGCCAGCATTAAAACAAATAACAAACCAAATATAATCCATAAACCTTTTTTCAAAACTTCCACATCCTTTTTCTTTATTCGTATAATCTTTACGACCCTTCCATTATAAAGGTTTCAATTCGCAAAAGAATTCATACTAATTTCCTGTTTTTTGGTTTTTTGGATTAGATTGGTGTATGAATAAAGAACCATTCTTTTTTTAAATACGGACTATTTGGTGGAATGTTAGGTCAAACAATAGTATAATTCAATAAATATTCTGATTATCTTTCATAACTCCTTATTATCTATCGGAACTGAATCATTTTATACTACTAGATATAAACATAGATGCATCTTGATTCATAAAAATATGGTTTCCATGATAGAAAGTCTTAATTTCAATTGATTTAAATCCAACTTCGGATAATCTTTGTTTCAGTTCTTCATGTGAAAAACCGTTATGAACTTTTGGATGATATATTTTATCATTTTTGTCAAAATCAACAATAATTAACTTTCCACCATTATTTAAAATGTTGAACAATGCTTGTAAAATTTTATTAGTATCTGGTATATGAAGAAGGACTAATGACATTATGACGATGTCTGCCTTAAGTTCTGGAGTTTCTTGGGTAAAATCTGAATGAAGTACTTTTGAATTGGTAATTCCTTTGTGAGAAATTTTAGTTTTCGCAACCTCTAACATTTGTTTTGAATTATCTACCAACAAAATTGAATCTACTAAATCCGATAACTCTAAACTAATTAGCCCCGTACCACTCCCATAGTCTATTAAAGATTTGGATGTACTATTTCGTAATTCTGCTCTTACTTCCTTCACTATAACTTTAGCTAATTCAATTCTTTCTTCAGTATCGTACCTTTTTGCCATTTGTTCAAAAACATTATCTTCCATATTTCACACCTCTATTTATATAAAATGAAAGCTACACTGTGGTTATTATAGCAAAATACATATTCACATTATACAACACACTAAAGAGATGCCCAAAGAAAGGTGGAGTATTGATGAACAAAAAGACAAGTTTCAAATCCCTTTTAGAAATACTATTAATTTCTACAAAGTTAGGTTTATCATCATTCGGGGGTCCTGTAGCTCATTTAGGCTACTTCCATAATGAGTATATCCAGAGAAGAAAGTGGATGGATGAAAAAAGCTATGCTGATTTAGTTGCGTTATGTCAATTCTTACCGGGTCCGGCTAGTAGTCAAGTGGGAATTGGAATTGGAGTTATGAGGGCTGGAGTCTTAGGTGGTATTGTATCTTTTATCGGTTTTACATTGCCATCTGTGATTGCACTTATAGTGTTTGCTCTAATTCTTCAAGGATTGGATGTAGCAGATGCTGGTTGGATACATGGTTTAAAAATTGTAGCAGTCACGGTTGTTGCTCATGCTATTTTAGGAATGGCACAAAAACTTACTCCTGATTTAAAAAGAAAAACCCTAGCTTTATTTGCGTTAGTGGCTACCCTTTTATGGCAAACAGCTTTTACCCAAGTAGGGGTTATTCTTATTGCTGCATTTCTCGGTCACCTATTATATAAGCAAAATAATGATACTGAAGATGCAGATTTACAAATACCTATTTCACGGGGCTTTGCATTAATTTGCGTAACATTGTTTTTTGGTTTACTTATACTATTACCTATATTAAGAGAGTTAACAGATATACATTGGATTGCAATGTTTGATAGTTTTTATCGATCAGGTTCTTTAGTTTTTGGGGGTGGGCATGTAGTATTACCATTACTAGAACGTGAATTTGTACCGACAGAATGGTTAAGTGAAGAAGCTTTCTTGGCTGGTTATGGTGCTGCACAAGCTGTTCCGGGTCCATTGTTTACATTCGCTGCATATTTAGGTGCAGTAATGGCTGGTTGGAAAGGTGGCCTTTTAGCCACTGTAGCTATATTTTTACCAGCATTCCTATTAATTTTAGGAACACTCCCCTTTTGGAACCTTTTACGTCGTAATCCAAAAGTAAAAGGAGCTTTAATGGGGGTAAATGCGGCAGTAGTTGGTATATTAATTTCTGCCTTTTATCAACCAATCTGGACTAGTTCAATATTAGCACCTATCGATTTTGCTTTCGCTGCAATATTATTTTGTATGTTAGTGTATTTTAAGCTACCACCTTGGATTATTGTTATTACTGGGGCAATTGGTGGTTCACTAATGATGTTCATATAAACCTTTTAATTTCTCTAACTTCTAGCACCTATTTCTACCCTCCCATTAGCTTAAGAAGAAAATGACACAGAATTTTTCTGTGTCTAATATTTAGTTATTAAAATAATGTTGACTGATCATCTACTACGTGATACGATATACCTGTAGTAAGTCACACAGGTTACCTGCACCACTGAATAGCTGGATTTCCAAAAGCTATTCAGTAAAAAATTCCGTAGTACTAAGTTATACTGAATATAAGTCAGACACAAAGGAGGCTCTGAACATGGAAAATTTAACTGAAATGCTGAAGGGTTCGCTGGAAGGCTGTGTACTGGAAATCATCAGCCGCCATGAAACCTATGGCTACGAGATTACCCGCCGCTTGAATGATCTAGGGTTTACCGAAGTCGTGGAAGGAACCGTCTACACCATCCTTGTGCGATTAGAAAAGAAAAAACTGGTGAACATGGAAAAGAAACCTTCAGATATGGGGCCGCCCCGCAAGTTTTACTCACTTAATGAGGCTGGTCGTAAGGAACTTGAATTATTTTGGAAAAAATGGGATTTCGTATCATCAAAAATCAACGTCTTGAAGTCAATCTAGCTTCATATTCTATTTTGTAAGATATTTTCGGAATGACTTGTTCAGCTTTATTAAAAAGGAGGAAAAATAACATGATGGAAATGTTCAAAAAATTGATTGGTGATAAAAAAGAGTACAAAATGATGATGGCACGGGTTGAAGCCTTGCCAGAAGACTACCAGTTTGTATTTAAGAAAATTCAAAACTACATGTGGAATTTTTCAGCAGGCAACGGGATGGATATGCTGCACATACAGTATGAATTAATCGATTTGTTCGAAGCAGGTGCAGCAGAAGGCAGACAAGTGCTGGAAATCACTGGGGACGACGTGGCATCCTTTGCCGATGAACTAGTAGCAAATGCAAAAACCTATGTTGCCAAGTATCGTGAAGATTTGAATCAGAGTATCAAAAATAGATTGGAAAAAAAATAAATTCAATAGATAATACCGACTGAATAGCTGGTTACAAAAGTGAATTGCCACCATCGTTATTCAGTTATATTTTCAAACAGTAGTAAGTAATACTGATTATTAGTTAGACTAAGTAGATGAGTAAAAGGAGGAAAAAGTATGAGTAATGCAGCGATTTCTGTAAAAGGGTTAAAAAAATCCTTTAAAGACAAGGAAGTCTTAAAGGGAGTGGATTTTGAAGTGCGACGCGGTGAAATTTTTGCACTGTTGGGCTCAAATGGAGCGGGCAAGACAACAACGGTCAATATCCTCTCGACGCTGATGAAGGCCGATGGCGGTGAAGTTGGTATATGTGGCTTCGATGTCCAGCATCAACCGGATCATGTTCGCCAGAGCATCAGCCTGACAGGCCAGTTCTCAGCTTTAGACGGCATGCTCACAGGAAGGGAAAATCTAATGATGATTGCCAAGTTGCGGGGAGTTTCCAATCCCGCACAAGTTGCCGACAATCTGCTAGCAAGATTCAGCCTGACTGATGCAGCCAACCGCCGTGCAGACAAATATTCCGGTGGGATGAAGCGAAGGCTTGACATTGCCATGAGCCTAATTGGGACCCCAGCAGTTATTTTTCTCGACGAACCAACGACAGGGCTTGACCCTGAAGCGCGGATTGAAGTCTGGGATACTGTCAAGGAGCTTGCCGGCGGCGGCACAACCATCTTATTGACAACCCAGTACCTAGAGGAAGCCGAACAACTGGCTGACCGTATCGCCATCTTGCATGGCGGAAAAATCATCACGACCGGTACCCTTGCCGATCTTAAAGAGATGTTCCCGCCAGCGAAAGTGGAGTACATTGAGAAGCAGCCGTCATTAGAGGAAATATTCCTTGCGATCATTGGCAAAAAGGAGGAAATATAAATGAAAAGCAAAACAGGGGTTTTACTAGGTCGTTTAATGCGCAACATCATGCGCAGTCCGGATACGATTATTACGGTGGCGATTACGCCAATTGCGATGATGTTACTGTTTGTCTACGTTTTTGGAGGTGCTATAGAGACAGGAACAGACAACTATGTCAATTATTTATTGCCGGGTATTTTATTGATGGCTATTGCATCAGGCATTGCTTACACTTCATTCCGGCTGTATCAAGATGTAAATAGCGGATTGATGGCACGTTTTATTACAATGCCAATCAAGCGCTCCTCTGTATTGTGGGCTCACGTGTGGACTTCGCTTGTTTCTAATGCGCTGACTGTCGTAGTAGTTTTCCTCGTTGCGCTCTTGATGGGCTTCCGTTCAAGCGCAGGTATCCTGGAATGGCTTGCAGTAGCTGGGATACTCGGACTATTTACACTAGCACTGACATGGCTGGCGGTCATTCCCGGATTGACAGCGAAGACTATGGAAGGGGCATCAGCCTACTCGTATCCGCTCATTTTTCTGCCGTTTATCAGTTCGGCCTTTGTCCCAACTGAAACCATGCCTAAAATTGTTCGGGCGTTCGCTGAGAACCAACCCGTGACTTCAATCGTAAATTCGATTCGTGCTCTCTTGTATGAAGGGGCTGTGGGTAACGATATCTGGATCGCGCTTGCTTGGTGCGTCGGCATCATGGTCATCGCTTACTTCTTCGCCAATAAAAAATTTAATCGCCAGTTAGGATAAATTTAATAACTTATGGAACTATGGATTACATTTCAGTCAAAATGTGATTCATAGTTTTTTACGCTTGTAGGAAAAAGACTTATTAAATAGGATATTGAGCAAATAAGTGATCATTCCAATTCTGCTACATCGTCTAGGGATTATTTCGGAGATTTAGACCACTAAAATACCCCGAATTCGCAAAAGATTTTTTAACGAAGTCAGGGTCGGAATAGCTAGAGTAACTAGCTCTTGTTTATTTTAATTAGAATGGATTAGTTGCCAACATGCTTGCTGTTTTCACATAAATGCGTGGATGCAATTTTAATTGAGAAACGATAATTTCAGCAATATCTTCTGGTTGCATGTATTTTTCATCATTATTTTCCGCGATTAGGTTTGTGTTAATAGCAAGTTCTGTTGCAACAGTACTCGGTGTTAATGATGTAACACGTATATTATTTCTTCGAACTTCTTGTGCCAATGATTCCGTTAAGCCAATTAATCCAAATTTGGATGCACTATAAGCACTGGATGTGGCCGCACCATTTAATCCATTTGTGGATGAAATATTGATGATATCACCACTATTTTTTTCAATTAGTTGAGGAAGTACTGCACGTGTCATATAATATGGGCCCATCAAATTGACATCAATGATTTTCTTCCATTCTTGTGGATCCATTTCTAATAAAGTTGAAAAACTGCCAATCCCCGCATTATTTATCAGAATATCGGCAGTACCTAACTCAGCAGTAATTTTTTTTACAGCTTGTTCTACTTCTTCCTGGGATGATATATCAACTGCAGCAAATGCTGCTTTAACTCCTAAAGCTTCTACTTTATTAGCAACTTCCTTTAAATCAGCCTCTGTTCTAGCTAATAAACCAATATTAACACCTTCATTTGCTAATGCAATTGCAGCTGCCCTGCCAATCCCTCTTCCTGCACCAGTTATAAAAGCTACTTTTCCTTTTAATGATTGTGCCATTATCAACAACTCCTTTCAAATCTCATTATAGTATTGTGAAAAAAATATTCTATTTTTATGCTCGCAAAGGCTTATCATTGTATTAACACATTATTTTTTCCATTTTCTACAATATATGCAAAATCAAAATTGACCAAATTATATAAATAATCCATAATTAGATGAGGACAAAAATTGAAAGCATCTTAGATCTTAATCCTCTACTACGTTTAAAGGAGTGATGGTGTTTGATTACGAACAAACAAATCGAGAAGCACGTGAGGGGTTTATTTTTTAGTTGAATAAAAACCTCTCATACGCTTATGGGAGGCAAACAGTTATGTTGTATTCAAAAAACATGGTTCAAGGAATTGAACTCGCAAGCGAAAAATTTAATAAAGCAGTAGGTCTTTTTGAAGCGTTAAACCATCATTTATCAATTAATGGTGTCATTAAAGGGGCAGTACCTGGCAGGGTTTTTCTGTCAAATAACTGTGAAACAGCATTGTTGACAAGTCCTCAGGGTATATTTCTAGGTGGCAGTACCGAGAATATCCCGTTTTTCGAAGAAGTCAATAAGCTTATTAAAGATGAATTATTACCAGGACTTTCTTCTAATGGCGAGTTAGACTATGTATTGTATTATCCAACAGATAAAAAATGGGAGGATATTCTTCCGATCGTTATGAAAGATATATTGCCTATGAGAAGTGGGCGAATGACCTTTTCTCACAATTTGAGCCGAATCGACGATCTAAATGATCCTAGTATTGTTGCAATAAATGGCAACTTCTTGAAACGTCAAGATGTCATTGGGCTTAATGATATCAAAAGTGAAATTCTAGAAAATTGGCCATCGTTAGAAGCTTACGAGGATAAGGGCTTTGGTTGTGCTGCTATTCTAGATACAAATGAAGGTCCGACAATTATTAGCTGGTGCCTTACGGATTGGGTAGTTGAAGATGAATGTGAAATCGGCATTGAAACAGATGAAGACTATCGTGGTAACGGTTGGGCACGGAAAACAGCTTTAGGTACACTCTCTCTAGCAAAACAGAGGGGTATAAAAAGAGTTGGGTGGCAATGTTGGTCCAACAACATAGCTTCTCAGCGAACAGCTCTATCTGTAGGTTTTAAACTGCTAGCAGATTTTCCAGTTCTGTTTGGATGGAATCATCCCTTAAACAATCTTCTTGTCAACGGAAACCATTATATGCTTGGAGATCGTAAGTATGGCGTGGCAAAAGATTTTGCCCGCTCAGCAAGGAGTTATGCTGAGGCACTTGATAAAGGATGGGACTGGAATGGAGATGCAGCATTATATTGGAATGCAGCATGTATGTTTTATTTGATCGGCGAGAAGGAACGTGCGAAGCATTATTTCAAAAAGGCTAGAGACATGGGATGGAAAGACATCCACCAACCACATTATCATGAATATGTTTATAGAGAAAGTGATAGCGAACAGATTGCAAGTATACTTTCAGAATTACTATAGTAAATAGTATATTATGACCGCCTTATCCGCTTAAATCCTATAATCTTATAAAGATTTGGCCGCCAAAGCTTTGGCGGCTTTTTTGAACCCATCCCCTTTCAATGTAAACAGAACGAAATGCATTATGTTAGAATAAAGGGAGATTATGAAAGGAATGGTTTAAGGAATGAAAAAGTTATCTTTGATTCTTTCTTTTAATGTTGCTTTATTAATGCTAGTTGGCTGCGCTGGCAATTCAAACGAAAAATCCATAGCAGATTCTTCAGGAAATAGTTCTGTTATAGAAACAACTGAAGATGGTAAGTTAGAAGAATCCGATACTGAAAATGCAAATGACAAAACTTCAGGGGAATCTGATTCAGATAGTGCCAGTGAATCAAATAATGCACCCGATAAAGAAGATAAAAATACACTACCCCAGTATTCTAGTGAACAAATTGAATACGCACGAGTTTGGTTGCAGCTTGGTCCTAATCAAGAGTTAGATGAATTGAATGTTCGACATATTTCAGCTGGCGAACCTCTTAATCCTGATGATGCCACCAGTGGTAGCTATCCAGAAGATGTAATCCAATTAGCAGGTGCTCGTTTAGTGGATGGGTCAATAACATATAGTGGAAACGGGGATGGCACGATCAATGTATACAATGTTCCATTACGTTGGGATGGCAATTACCCTGCTGGTGAAAGCTTCTACGCAGATATTATTGAAAATACAAAGCTAGTATCCATCGACACAGGAAATGATGAAGAAATCATAAAATTAATTGAAGTGCAAAAATAAGAGAAGACCATCATCTTAGTTATGATGGTCTTCTTAACGTATCTGGAATTGCACTTGTCAGCACCTGCAAATGAATCAACCTATTTGCCTTTCGCCTTTCTTCTGCACTAGCCCCAGTTATTTGTCTTTTATATCATAATTTCACACTACAAATAGCATATTAAGAATGCCAGCAATTCACTAATAAAAGTGGTAATAAATGGTAAATTATATTATTAAAAAATACGTAATTAGTGAAATTTACAAAACCTTTACAAAACATTCAATAAATCTTTACATATAGCGTTTATTCTTTATATTGTCGAATGAAAGTTTCAATCGATCATTTTGGAGGTAGAAAAATGACGCTTAAAAAAAAGACAATGCTAGGATTATTGGCACTCTTCCTAACGGCCATTATATCAGCATGTGATAATAGTAGTAATGAAGGTACAGCAAATGATGTTGGTTCAACTACCGTTTCTGTCTCTGGATCCACTTCGGTAGGACCTTTAGCAGAAAAAATTGCAGAAAAGTTCTCAGAGACTAGTAATGTAAAAATTGAAATAAATCAAATAGGATCATCAGCAGGAATCCAAAATGCGCTGAACGGTGTATCGGAAATTGGAATGTCCTCTCGTGATTTGGAAGAGGAAGAAAAGGCAAGTGGGCTAGTTGAGACCATCATTGCCTACGATGGAATTGTTGTCGTGACTCATCCTAGTAACAAAGTAAAAAACCTAACGTTGGAACAAGTGAAGGCTATTTTTACCGGTGAGATTACCAATTGGAACGAGCTCGGTGGCGAAACGAAGGAAATTGTCGTTGTTTCTAGAGAAGATGGCTCCGGCTCACGAGATGCCTTTCAAGAAATAGTGGGTTATTCATCCGGAGAATTAGTAAAAAGTGCAATCATTGCGAGTGGGAACGGAAATATAAAAACAACGGTAGCTGGGAATAAACATGCGGTTGGTTTTATTTCATTCGAATATATTGATTCCTCAATCTCAACGATCGATATTAATGGAGTTGAAGCTACAGCGGATAATGTGTTGCAGCAAAAATATAGTTTGTCACGTCCATTTTTATTTGTACACAAAGAGGATCAATTAACCGATGCAGGGAAGCAATTTATCGAATATATTTTGAGTCCTGATGGGCAAGCAATTGTTGCAGAAACAGGAGCTATACCACTCAAATAATATTGCAACATAGAGAAAAAGAGATTCTTGGAGGAATGAGTATGCCGCGACAGCCTGAAGAGAGAGAGAATTCAAATCGGAGAAAATACTTATTGGAGAAGCTGTCATCTAGATTATTTCTGTTTTGTGCACTTCTTTCCGTTATCAGCTTATTATTAATTGTTGGATTTGTTTTTTATAAAGGGGCGATCCCTTTTGTTGTAGATGGATATAGCTTTTTTGACTTTCTCTTTGGAGTGGATTGGGTTCCTAGTGAGGGGAAATTTGGAATTCTACCAATGATTGTAGCATCCATATACGCAACAATTGGTGCGTTATTGATTGGGGTTCCGATTGGTTTATTTACAGCTATTTTCCTAGCTGAAATTGCACCAAAGAGAGTGGCAAAATTAATTTCACCAGCAGTTCAGCTGTTGGCGGGAATTCCATCTGTTTTATATGGTGTATTTGGACTTGCCCTTATCGTTCCTTTTTTACAAAATCAATTAAACCTCATAAAAGGTCAAAGCTTAATTGCTGTTATCCTTGTTTTAGCGATCATGATGCTTCCAACTATTGTGACAGTTGCTGAAACAGCTATACGTGCCGTCCCAAAAACATATCGTGAAGGTTCGTTGGCACTAGGTGCTTCTGAAATCGAGACAATCTTTAAGGTTGTTGTACCAGCAGCTAAGTCAGGGATCATGGCAGCCATCGTTTTAGGCTTAGGTAGAGCAATCGGTGAAACAATGGCGGTTATCTTAGTAGCAGGTAACAGCCTTATTTTACCAACAAGTATAACTGACAGCGTACGACCACTAACTACTAATATTGCGTTGGAGATGGGGTATGCATTCGGTACACACCAAGAGATGTTATTTGCTACAGGGATTGTTTTATTCTCGTTTATTTTAATCTTAAATTTTGTTTTAGCAAAAATCAGTGCGAAGGGTGGTAAATAGGTTGAGAAAGCTGAAAGATCATTTATTCCGTGGATTTCTTTGGGGATCGGCTTTCTTGACAGTTGCCGTACTCATCATGATTGTTGGCTATATCTTTATGAAGGGCTATCGTTTGATCGATTTTAATTTTATTTTTGGAGACTATTCCCCAACTGGCGGCGGTGGAATTTGGCCAATGGTCATCACAACCATATACACAATAGTCATCTCATTAGTCATCGCAACTCCAATTGGAATTTTTGCAGCTGTCTATTTGCAGGAATATGCAAAACAAGGTCGATTGGTAAATATCATTCGTTTTGCAACAGAAAGCTTAACAGGGATTCCGTCGATTATTTATGGATTATTTGGAGCAGTATTCTTTGTGACAACCTTAAAAATGGGGATGTCTATCATTGCAGCTTCCCTAACTTTAACCATTATCGTCTTGCCTGTCATTATCAGAACAACTGAAGAATCGCTAAAAACAGTACCCCACTCCTATCGGGAGGGGTCACTCGCATTAGGAACAACAAAACTGCAAACTTTATACAAAGTCATTTTACCAAGTGCAATGCCTGGTATCTTATCTGGTATTATCCTTTCGATTGGAAGAATTGTGGGTGAGTCCGCTGCCATTTTTTTAACAGCTGGAACAGTTGCAGCTATGCCTTCAAATATCTTCTCATCGGCACGAACATTAACAGTTCATTCCTTTTTAGTAACACAAGAGACAGGCGACATCGAATTAGCTTCAGCAGTTGGTATTGTTTTAATCGTCATTATTCTAGTGTTGAATTTATCGGCAACGTTTATCTCAAAAAAATTAAATAAAGCTGACTACTAAATGAGGTGTTTACATGAGTGCAAAAGCAATTAAAGTAAGGATGAATAATTCAACACTGTTGGAGCAGCCGAATAAAGAAGTGAAAATTAGTGTTCGAAATCTTGATTTGTTTTATGGAGAAAAGCAAGCACTTTACTCTATTTCACTTGATATACATGAGAATGAGGTTACAGCGCTAATTGGTCCATCAGGTTGTGGTAAATCTACTTTCCTACGTACATTGAACCGCATGAATGATTTGATTGATGGCGTAAAAATTAATGGTAAAATCATGATTGACCAAGAGGATATTTACAAAACTACTGATGTAATAAAATTAAGAACCAAAGTAGGTATGGTTTTTCAAAAAGCAAATCTCTTCCCGATGAGTATTTATGATAATGTTGCTTACGGTCCAAGAATGCAAGGAATTAAGAATAAAAAAAAGTTAAATGAAATTGTTGAAAATAGCTTACGAGGTGCGGCAATCTGGGATGAAGTGAAGGATCGTCTGAAAGCATCAGCCCTTGGCTTATCTGGAGGCCAGCAGCAACGGATATGCATAGCACGTGCAATTGCAATGAAACCAGATATTATCCTAATGGATGAGCCTACCTCCGCATTGGATCCTATCTCTACGTTAAAAGTGGAAGAACTGATTGAAAACATGAAGAAGGATTATACGATCGTCATTGTTACCCATAATATGCAACAAGCAGCACGAATCTCGGATAAAACAGCATTTTTCCTAAGCGGTGAGGTCATCGAATATGATGAAACAAGTAAAATCTTTTCAATGCCAAGTGATCAGAGAACTGAAGATTATATTACGGGCAGATTCGGTTAAAGGAGGGTAATTCTATGGTTGTACGTGAAAATTTTGATAATAAATTACAGGAACTAGAAGAAAAAATGAAAGCAATGTCCAACTTGGCTATTTCATCACTTGAAATGTCCTTTGAAGCTTTTAAAACAAAAGATGTAGAATTAGCATTAAAAGTGATTGAAGAAGATGAGGTTGTGGATGATCTCGAAATCGAAATAAATCATTTTATTATATGGCTTATGGCTAAGGAGCAACCAGTTGCTAGAGACTTACGCAGAATCATCGGAGCTTTAAAAATAAGTTCAGAAATTGAGCGTATTGCAGATTTCGGAGTTAATATTGCAAAATCAACAATCAAAATCGGAAATTCCAATTCATTAGTGGAAATCACAAGTCTTGAGAAAATGAAGGATATCTCAATAACAATGCTTCAAAAGGGATTACTATCTTTTTTAAATGGAGATATCACGATTGCCAAAGAAGTTGGTGAATTAGATGACGAGGTTGATAAATATAGCGGAGAGCTCTATAAAACAATTACGAGTTATTTAAAAGAACATCCTGAGGAAACAGATCATTTGGTACAATTATTACTGATTAATCGCTATCTTGAACGAACGGCTGACCATATTACAAATATTGCAGAAAGTGCTGCTTATTTAATAAAAGGTCAAATGTACGATTTGAACTCATAATATAGCAAAATCACCCTAGTATCGTTAACCAGTCTAGGGTGATTTTTATTTACACATATCTTGGATATTATCTATAAGACACTCTATCCTCTTGATTTCGCCAATTTATCCCGGTCATCAAATTGTGGAGGTAATTCCATCCAATTTCGCTCGATCATCAAATTCAACCCATCTTCACCATATGCTCCTGTTTTGGACATAAATCCTAAGTACATCGAAGCGATATCTCTGCGCATACTAGTCGCAATTCCATTACCATAGGCGGCTATACCAAGATTGGAAAGTTCACCTACGATATAAAGCATCAATTGATCCGAAAAAGGTGCTTCAGTTGAAGCTGTAACACTCTGATCCCATGACATTGCTGTTGGTACATCACTTTCCTCTAATACATCTTGGATTGAACTTAAAAGATGTGCACATACATGCTTACCTCGGAGAAAATAATCACGTAACTCTTTATCTTTTGCAACTTGAGAAAAACCAGTACATGTTGCTCGTCCTATTTCATTATTAATTGCGTTCATTGTTAAATGTGTTACCTCAACTCCCAGCAAAGCGCGACGTCTGCCAAACCAGCCAGTCAAAAATTTCTTTTCATCTACATACGTAACCTCTTTCTGATAATTCATATATGGCATTCGCACGAACACACCTTTTCCTTCCAGACAATCAACCACATCCTGAAATAACTGGGAAGTGTCATCTATAAAGTCATCATACATTTGGCGGATATCTTTCCTTGCGGCCAATGTTAATCCAGCTGTATGTGAGGTAACTCCAAATTTAGACATCTGGAGCACATAATTTAAATAGAAAATATCTGAAAATAGTTTTGGGGCATTATGTACGACATCCTTATCAATTTCGAAACCATTTGGTACAGCAATGCCTTCATTAATAAAAATATCTTTAATCGTACTTTTATGCTTTTGGGCAATTTGTATGGTTTCTTCAACTATCTGCTTCACTTCTGAGTCTTCTACAGTTTCTGAAAAATGAGTCATCACACAAATGACCATACAATCGTTCATATATGTTGCCCACAAACTTGAAATTTCTGCACAAGTTAGTTTAATTATCTTTTCTTTTTCGTTCAATCGCGATCCCTCCATTTTCGGTTAATTTCCCCTACTTATGGAGTAATATTCACATGCTGATTCAGCTAAAACTATCTAGAGAAGAATAAAAATAAGGTTAAAAGCCATAATAATCCTTAAAAATAAATGTAAGGAGAGAAATAATGCGAAAATTCCTACACATAACAACTATTTTTATGTTGGTCATTGGCATTTGTATGAGTGGGTCGATTTCTGCCAAGGCACAAATTAAATACGTCCCCAATGCGGGTGTCTATATTAATGGAAAAGTGGTCGCTGGAATTAATCCGATAATAGTGAAAGGCGTGTACTACATACCATTTGTAAATCTTGCTAAAATATTGAATTATAATAGCATTAAGTTTGAAGAAAAAACGAAGACCTTTGAGATAACGGATGGTTCTACGATTATCAGAGTAACAATGGGCGGTACAAGCGCTAAAAAGGGGAACGAGTATGTAAACATTAAGCCTCCAAGATGGATTAATGAAACTGCATATATTTCTTTACATGCGGGTGGGGCTTTGTTCAACTCGTATATTACATTTAAAAAAGAAAACGGATCTATTCAAATCCAAAATCCTGCGACAAAATATGTAGTTCATAGCAGAGATTCCTTATACAATATTTCTCGCATTCACCATATTAGCGTTGATCAATTAAAACGGAAAAACAATCTTTCATCTAACGTGATTTATGATGGGCAGATTTTACAATTGCCACATCCAGATACATCTAAAGGGGAAATAGAACCCATTAAAGAGAAGAAGCCCGTAAAAAATAATAGTAATTCACCCATAGCAAAGCAAGCAAAACAAATTCTTATAGATGCAAAGAAATACATTGGTGCACAATATAAATTTGGAGCAACTCTTGCAGAAGCACCAAACTTATTTGATTGTTCTTCTTACACGCAATATGTGTTTGGACATACTGGTATTCAACTTCCGAGAGTATCCAGAGACCAAGCAAGTGAAGGGGTAGCAGTTTCGACTTCTAACTTAAAGGCAGGAGACTTAATGTTCTATACAATGAAGGATACTTACACCGATGGAAGAGTAGCTCATGTCGGTATTTATATGGGTAATGGAAACATGATTCATGCTTCTACATCAAATGGCGTTATGATTACTAAAAATGTCTTACAAAACCCCTATTGGTCAAAAAACTACCTCTTCTCAAAGCGTGTTTTACAATAACCCTAGCTTAATTTAGTTATAAAAGAACTCCAATTTTGGGTTCTTTTTTACTTCCCATCTCTTGAAACAGCTAATATCTTAATAATTTAGATCATATTGATAATCAACAAAACGAGTATATGCCCTTATCATAAAATTGAAAAAAGATCCCGCTTCAACAAGAAAGTAGGATCTTTTCTCAAAAATTATAATGCTTCTTTTTTCTTCATTTCATCATTCTAGTCCCTTGTCAAACTTTCACGATCAACGGCCTCCGGCGGTTGCTCCATCCATCCATATTCGATCATAATATTGGCCCCATCTTCTACGTATAGACTAACATCCATTAAAAACTTAGCGTACATCGCTCCAATGTCACGCCTTCCATTAAGTGATGCACCATTTGCATAAGACCTTATTTTCATGGAAAACATATCTATTTTATGCCATAACATTAATTTATCGGAAAATGGCGAAAAAGTAGAAGTGCTTACCAGGTTATCTAATAATGGTGGCGATGGTAAATTAAATTTATGTAATTGATCAGAACTGATTTCTACATGTTTATTAGTTATTTCCTTCCCTCTAAGCATAAAATTTTTCACTTTTTCTGTTTTGGCTACTTGGCTAAAGGCAATTAATAACGCCTTACTTGTTACATTATTTTCAATATTATCAAAAAAATGCGCGACTTCAAGAGCATGAGGAGGTCTTATATTACCAAAAAACCCACTTAAATAATTTTGTTTTTGTACAAAATCAACTTTTTCGGGAGTAGGAATAGTTGGTGGCTTTGCTAAGAATCCTTTCGCTTCCATTACCTCATTAACTTGTGTAATAAATTTTACTGTAGAGTCTAAAGTATGGATAAATAAATCCTTTATATCTGGTCTTATCATTAAAGGAATAGCAATCGAATAAATGCTCAATCCAGCTTTACTTGTATATTTCAAATAGTGAAGATAAAACTCATCAGAAAATAGCCTTGGGGCACCTAAGTTTACGTCTTCCTCTGTATACCCAATAGGAAGGGGGAAATCTTCTTGAATAAATATTTCTTTAATACTTTTTACAAGCGATTCACTCAGATTGAGAGCATTTTCTAAAACCTTTTTGATGTCCTGGTCATCAACATGTTGAAGATAATAACGAAGAACACACTTTGCCATCGTATTACCTGTATACGTTACCCAAAGTTTACCCATTTCAGCTGCGGTTAATTTTTCATTAGTATTGTTTGTTTTTGTCTCTATTTTTGAGGTTTTAATTGGCTCAACTGGCTCCACAACAAAAACTCCTTGCATATTGAAAGTAATGTTCTATATAGTTTCTTCTTCAAATTAAAAATTATTCATATCACCAGATTCAATGCAAAAGATAAATCATTGATATTGAATAGAATTGATTTTCCGATTAAATAATAATGTAAGTGTTATGATTTAACACTAATTTCAATGTGGAGGGATATACTTTGAATATTCTACTCAGCTTAGTTCCAAATCTATTTATTATTCTACTGAAACTAAATTCATTAATTAGAAAAATAATATTTGAACTAAGAAGCTTGTTAAGAAAACCGTTTTTAGCCTAATGCAGTGAATATTCTTTATGTAATCTCGATTTTGCATTGAAAGAGAAAAAGTGAGTATTGTTTGCTCACTTTTTTCTTTCCAACCATTTTGTTAATGCTTTTACAGTCGTAACATATCTTTTAGTCTAGTTTTCACTATAAGAGTTGAAATAATAAATGAAACCCTTGGAAATGACTTATTCAATGTATTTTCAAGGGTTGTTTGATTCCTAATAAGCTATTCTTTGATCACCTTTCAAATTACATATGCTAGTAATAATTCCACCGGAAAGAATTGATATAGCAGAAAGAAAAAAAGTTTCCGTTGAAAATAGGAAGCCTCCTATACTTATTACTATTGCATCAGTAATTAATATTAACAAACCTACATTTACACCTGTAAAATCTGAGATTAACAGTGCAAGAAGGTCTATTCCACCTGTACTAGTTTTAAATTTCAGCATCAACCCAAAGCCCAGTCCTATTAGCGCACCACCAATGATAGCACTTATTGCAGCATCAAACATAAACAATATTTTATGTGATATCGGTTGTAAAATATCAATGAAAAATGAAGAAATAAGGATACCGGGCAAACTATTATAAAAGTAGGATTTATATTTAAACCACGCAATTGTAAATATCGGTATACTTAAGCAAATAATTGTTAAACCTGTTTTCAGTCCAAATAGATACTTAATAATTAGACCTATTCCTATGATTCCCCCATCTAATATCTTGTATGGAACTAAAAAATAATTAATTCCAACCGATAACAAAATACTTCCCATAACTATTACAAATCCTTTTTTTATAAAAAGCATATATTACAATACACCCCTGCTTGAATGGACATACCATATCTATATGCTTAAAAAAGATGTATATGATATACATAGGCATTTATTAGAACCGTAGAAAGTGAAGCAAATGCTATTAATTATTTCAAAAAGAATTAAATATGAAGGTTCATACGAAGATACCTTTTTTGAAAAAACCTCAATTGGAATTGATATATTTGAACCCTATAACTGTGAAGATTTTATGATTTAGTTATTACTTGAAGTTTTCAATGTTCTGTCGTATTATTATCTTTATAAATCGAAATAATTACGATTTAAACTTAACAAGGAGGAAAAAAATGAAAAAAATACCTGTCACAGTTTTAAGCGGTTACCTTGGTTCAGGTAAAACTACTTTACTAAACAATATTTTACAAAACAGAGAGGGCCTACGTGTCGCTGTTATTGTCAACGACATGAGTGAAATTAATATTGATGCAGCCCTAATAAGCAATGGTGGGTTTTCTCGTACAGACGAAAAATTAGTTGAAATGCAGAATGGCTGCATTTGTTGTACACTCCGTGAAGATCTTATAGTAGAGGTAGAACGATTAGTAAATCAAGGTGATATTGAGTATATCCTTATCGAATCTTCTGGTATCAGTGAACCTATACCTGTTGCTCAAACTTTTACATATTTTGATGAGGAACTCGGAATTGACTTATCAAGTCTTTGCAAATTAGATACAATGGTGACCGTAGTTGATTCCAGTCGTTTCTGGCATGACTTTTCTAGTGGTGAAACGCTCCTTGATCGAAAAGAAGCAGTGGATACATTAGATAACAGAGATATTGTAGATTTATTAATTGATCAAATTGAATTTGCAAACGTCATTATATTGAATAAAACTGATCTAATTAAGGATGAAGAGGTCCTTCAACTTAAAGCTATCATAACTAAACTAAATCCAGATGCAGAAATTATTCTTTCAAGTTTTGGAAATGTACCACTTAATATGGTCTTAAATACTGGACTATTTGACTTTGAAGCTGCTAGTGTGGGAGCAGGATGGATTAAGGAATTAAATAAAGAACATACTCCTGAAACGGAGGAATATGGAATATCATCGTTTGTCTATAGAAGTAACGCTCCATTTCATCCTGAGAGACTCCTGAGATGGCTAGAAGATTGGCCAGTCGAGGTTGTTCGTGCAAAGGGATTTATCTGGATTGCTTCAAGAAATGACGAGGCTATTTTACTCTCACAAGCTGGTCCCTCCCTTACCTTTCGACCTGTAGGAAATTGGATTGCTGCGCTACCATTAATCGAAAGAGAAATAGTCTTTGCTGAGGAACCAGAAATTTTGGAGGATTGGGATCCTACCTTTGGAGATCGGAAAAATGAGCTAGTATTGATAGGAATCGATATGGAACAAGAACAACTTATTAATAGCCTTGATAAATGTTTATTATCAGATGAAGAAATGTTAACGGACTGGAGTACTTTATCTGATCCATTTTCTAGTTCATATGTAATATAAATTTTTTACAGAAACTAAATCGGAATGATTCTGATGTATATATCCATATGCGAAATAAATCGTAATCATTTTGATTGAGAGGAGAAATTATGAAAATAAAACATTTAATCTCATTACTAGTAATTGTAGCAACCACCTTATTATTTGGATGCGCTGAAGAAAAGAGTAGTAACTCAAATGATGGAAAAAACACGGAAACCCCTTCGGAACGTCTTACCATTTTTACAACAGTATTTCCACTACAGGACTTTACTGAAAAAATTGGGAGTGAACATGTCGAAGTTTTAAACGTGTTCCCTACAGGGGCTGATGCCCATTCGTTTGAACCTACTCCAAAAACAATGGTGGAGATTGCAGAAGCAGACGCTCTTATTTATATTGGTGCGGGTGTGGAAGGCTTCGTTGATGCTGCTATTGATACATTGCAGGATGAAAAAGTGCAACTCGTGAAGGCTACAGAAGGTATGGAGTTAGCTAAAGCAGAGGAAGAACATAACCATGATAACAATACATCGGAATCAGAGCATAAACACAACCATACTGGTTCTAATTCCGTAGAGAGCCACGATCATGATGATGAACAGGAACATCATGAACATGAGGAAGATCATGACACCCAAACAGGAACAGATGAACATCACCACCATCATGGTGGCGTGGATCCACATGTTTGGTTAGATCCTCAATTAGCAATGGAATTAGCGGAGAAAGTTCTTCATACTCTTGCGGAATTAAAACCAGAGGCTAAGGATGAGTTTGAAAGAAACTATGAGGAATTAGTTGCAGAATTACAATTATTAGATCAAGAGTTTGAGAGTACTGTTTCCCAGTCTTCAAAAAAGGAAATATTGGTATCCCATGCCGCTTACGGATACTGGGAGTCAAGGTACGGAATAAAGCAAATAAGTGTTCTCGGTTTATCGCCGTCAAATGAGCCTACCCAAAAGGAGTTAACACACATTATCAGCACAGCCAAAGAGCATGATATCAAGTTTGTAATGTTTGATCAGAACGTAACATCCAAAATATCCGAAATCGTACAAAAGGAATTAAACGCGGAAGCCTTAACCCTTCATAACCTTGAATCTATAACAGAAGAGGATGCTAAAAGTAGTGCGGATTACTTCAGTATAATGAGGAAAAATATTGAGACATTGAATACTGCTTTAAATTAACTCAATAGCATAGGTCCTTTTAGGACTTATGCTATCAATTTCACTATTCTCAGAACCACCGTACTCTATAGTTCAATTAGGTTCCTACAATTTATCTCACCATATTGTAAAGGAATAAAAGTTCCTTACCCCTGTTGCGTAGTTCCCTCTATCGTTTTCAATTCATTTTTTGACCAATTATTTAGTTTGAATACAAGCACCCCAAGTACCATCAAGGATAGCCCCCAGAATTTATTGGGTGTAAACGGCACTTTTTCGAAACCAAACCATCCAAATGTATCAATTAAAATTGCTGAAGCGATCTGTGAAATAAGTATAATGGACATAGAATAAGCTGGTCCTAAGCTACTTATTCCTTTCATAATAGAAAAAACTAAGAACACGCCTAGGACTCCTCCAAATAGATATAGCTTGTTAACATTTCCAATGGAAAAAAGTGGTGTATCTTCTATTGCAATAAAAATAGGTAATGATGTAAGAAAGCCAAGTCCAAGAACAAAGGTAGTTGTAGCCCAAGAACCAACTTTTTCACTTACTCTAGTATTAAAAATCGTTTGAAGGCTAATAAAAAAGCCTGCCAAAATTGCAAACAAAATTCCCTGCACGTCATTAGTCCCCCTTTTTCATTCATAAATATGTCCGTTAGCACGTTCTCTCAATCGTTGTAGGTCTTTTATATAAAGGGATCCCTTTTTACGTTCAATCAATCCTTCGAGAACTAGTTTTTTAATTACTCTATTTAAGTGTCGATAACTGGTACCAATTATTTCAGCTACTTCTGTAAGATTAGAAGTTCTCATTTCTTTGTAGTAAATATTACCTTCCTCTTCTGTCGATAGAGATAAAAGATAACTGGCTAAACGTACTTCCACAGGCAGTAATAAATTGAAACTCGTTGATTGGGATTCAGTGAATAATTTATGTGTAATTATTTTTAAAAAAACTGTAAGAATTCAACCTGTTTAGACTGCATTGTTCTCAAAACATCAAAGCGTACTGCGATTAACTCACCTTCAGTGACAGATTCCACAGGATTTATAACGCTCATTCCATTTACAAATTCAATATCTCCAATAATGGCCAATGGAGTTTTGAAACGGACGATGTGTGTGTTTCCTTCGGGTGATGTTCTAAAAATTTTCACTTTTCCTTTTACTATCATATATAGTGACTGTAATTCATCACCTTTTGTGCAGAGAGCCTCTCCTTTTAAAAAAGAATAAAGGGATAAATCGTTCTTTACTTCGTCCGAAAAGATTGATTCTAAATCGTATTGTGCAAGATAATCAAGAATCCTAGATTTATCTATAATTTCTTTCATCCTATTCTCCTTTTATAATTTAAAGATAACAATACCAGCAAGTATCATAATCATCCCTATTATTTGCTGTGAGGTTATTTTTAATTTTATAACACCGAAAAGTCCCCTTACATCGATAATGAAAGCACATATTAACTGTGAAATTAAAAGTGTTGCCACAGCTAATGACATACCAAGAATATGGATTGCCCTCATTTCTCCAATTACAATAACAACCCCAAACATTCCTCCAATTAAATAAGCAAAGGGAACCTCACGAAAACCTTTAGATTTTCCATCCCTTATCATTAAGAAAATAATAAAAGAGGTAATAAATCCAACAAGATGAACAATAGTAGTAGTATGCCACGGACTTAGCACCTCAGACAATTTTGAATTAAATACCCCTTGTAAGGAAATAAACACCCCTGCAACAATGGAGAATATAACCCCCTTCATCAATTTGCACCTCCCTATATTCTGTCTCTATTAAAATATAGATGAATGAAATCGATAAAGGGCATATGTCCCATTTCCAAGAATTCATATAAATTATTTAATAAATTGATTAACATCAACACAAAAGACGTCATATTGAAAATAGCTTATGTAAAATTAGAAACGTTAAAAAGAAACAATTTTCCCTCCGATTTTTAC
Organism: Fredinandcohnia quinoae; assembly: GCF_022427965.1. Lineage (GTDB taxonomy): Bacteria > Bacillota > Bacilli > Bacillales > Bacillaceae_L > Ferdinandcohnia > Ferdinandcohnia quinoae. The sequence continues at coordinate 171,901 of NZ_JAKTTI010000002.1, forward strand.
CACTTCGAATCATTTTTTAAGTATCTCTCCTTCAAGTGTATCAAATACAACATAGACAGTTGGCAAGCCTTCTCTTCGCATGAAAAAACAAAAAAATCTATAGATTTTTTTCTAGAACAGTAGTAAAATTCTACTGTTACTCTTATACGAAATGGCAAACTTATCGAAAGGTAAGGACGCAAAGCTCCAGACCTAATGCTTTGGCAATGGTGGCTGAGTTACCGAATTTAATTGGGAAACGGATATCTTCCTGCTTTTAATTAAAAGCGGGATTTTTTTTTGCTCAAAATTAGACATCTAGGGGGAATACAGAATGAGGTTTAAAAATTGGAAAGTTGCTACATCACTACTTGTACTATCGGGTGCTTTACTAACAGGTTGCCAAGATACAGAGAATGAGAGTAAATCATCTAAGGGGACTACGAAGGTTGAAACTACACAAAAAGAAAAAGAATCAAACCCTTCACTTGCGGAACAAGGATTTGAAATAACAACGGTCATATCCTACGGTGAAAATCTCAATCTGGTTTCACTTGAAAAAGACGGTTCGGAGTATGTCGGTACGATTGATGATAACTTTAATTGGCTGATGGAGCCAACTAATGAATATAAATTTACAGATTTAGAATTCCATGATGGGCTTGCCGTTGCAAGTATTCCAGAGACGAGAGAAATAATAGTAGCTGAGGACCCCGACGCTCAGCTATATGGATACATAAATACAAAAGGTGAATGGGTCATTGACCCAATATTTAGATCTGTCAACATTTTTTCAAATGGTGTTGCAGTTGTAAACACTGTTGAGGAAGATCGTGATGACCTCAGTAACTCACGAACCATCGTCATTGACACAAAAGGAATGGAAGTTGGAGAATTAGCTAAAGAAGGATTTGAAAAACTAGATTTAGATGATAGTGACTACTTTTACGGTTCGTTTCAGGGTGATTATTTATACACTTCATTTGGATTTTTTAATAAGCAGGGAAACTACACTGAGGTATATGAAGAAGAGCATGAAGATGAAGGCAGTCATTTTCTAGTCCTGGACGGAAAAATTATCAAAGAAGATGCAGACGGGTATATAAGGGTTGAAGGTCTTGATGGTAGATTAATTAAGTCTTTTGATAAAACAGGAGATTTTACACTTGAAAATGGTGAAGATCCCTTATATCACAACTTATTTTTAGTATCAGGTGATGTTGTAGGTGGGGAAGGCGATGCGGTCGTGGACTCTAATTTCAATGTACAATTTCAGCCTGATGGTTTTACTATGGGTTTAGCAGAAAATCTCATTTTCATAAGAGAATCATCAGATAACTTAGAGGATGAGGTCTATACTCAAACTGGAGACTTTTTTGATTACACTGGTAAAAAGGTATTTAGTGTAACCAATATGGTTGGAGCAGTATATGGTGATAAATATTTTGTTAAAGGAAATGAATATTATAAATTAGTAGACATCAATGGAAATGTACTAATCGACGAGTCAAAGAAGATTACTGATACTGAGGCCGCTTTGTTTGATGAAGGCGGTGATGATAACACACCTAGTAAGAAATTGGTTCGAATTGAATATCGAGAAAATGCAAAAGATTCAGAGCCAAATGAAGCATTACTAAATGTAGATACCTTAAAGATTGTAGACCTTGAAGATCTACTGAAAATAGAAACATCAGGATTGAAGGTAAAGGAAACTCAACCAAAGGAAGTGAAGGACAAGCAGGAAGCTAAGGAAACTAACGAGGCTCAAGAAACCTCAGAAGATCTGTTTGAGCATAAAATAGATTATTTGAGTTTTGTAGACGTTCTAACATTACAAATAAAGGACAGTTTGACCACATCTCCACAAGGAATCGAAGGAGTCGAAGAATTATTATTCAATTGGAAGCAATTACAAGAACAACTAGAAGGACTTAATGTCCCAAATGATCCACCCTACCAAGACTTTCATCAGAAATTAATAGGTGGTCTTCCTCCACTCATAGAAGGCACTGAAGAGCTACTAGATATGATGCAAGCTTACCAATCCAATCCAACTTCTAAACAAGAAGTCGCCATCAATGATCTAATTGGTAATCTAGAGTATGACCTAATCAACTTACAATCTAAGATCAATGTCATAGACGGAACAAGAAAGCTTTTACAGGATGCTTTAAAACAATAGAATGAATCCTATAAGTCTTTGAGATTACTTATTTATAGGATTTGCCCAATTGAAGCAGGAAACCGTAATTGTTCCTGCTTCATTATTTAAAAGTCTTTTTTTGTAAAGCTAATTCTAAATATTTTCCATGACATTTCTATTACCAATAAACTAAGTTTCCATAATAGTGACATAAAGTTGGGTTGAATAAGACCTCGGACTCTATATTCTTAGATTATAGTAACCCTATATTATTCATAGATATAGAACGTATTACCAATATTAACTACAAATTGATCTTCAAATAAGTCAAAATCAAAGGTATATAAAGAAGTCCATACGCTTCCTTTACCCTTGTAATGACTTTCCATTTCTTCATATGAAATTGTTCTTATTATCTCCATAGTATGGATGTCCCATAGCTTAATAAAATCATCAGCATTGGAGTGTGTAACTAATACATCTTCATAAAGATGCATACCCTCAATATGACGATCGTAGGCTTTAATTTTCTTCAACAGCTTACCACTTTTTATATCGTATAATGCTAAATAACCTTCTTCTACTTCACTTTCCCTCGCAACACCTTCGTTTCCTATTTCACAACTTGTTGCTACCAATATATCATTATGAACAACAAACTCTCCGAGGTGACCGTTAAAATGCATCAATGGTTTTTTAGACTGATTTATATAAAGTGCCTTATCACTATGTATAAAATAATAAGCAAAATTATCTGTCATATAATAGCTTCTTCCTGTATAAAAGCCCCACCAACCTCTCTTTTGAACATAATGATGTTCTACTTCGTCCGCTTTTATTAACTTTCCACTAGCTAAATCATGACATTGATATCCAATAGCAAAATTATCACTATCATTCACATTTTCTCTTGTATCGTATAAATAAACCTTATCCCCACAAGGTATTATATGACTAATTTGCCACATACTTTTCGGTGATAAATAACCAATTTTCACCTTTTGCCTCTCACAACCATTATCTAAGTCTATCTTATACAGATTATATGAATAACCTTTACTGTCATGATTAATTGAACTATCCACTTCTGAATAATAGAAGACGTTTTTCACTCTATTCGTTGATAAATATTGCACATATTCGTATGTCAGAAAGGTTTGGATAACTTTTTTCTTTTCTATATCAAAAAGGATAATCTTATTTTTCTTATTAAAAAATTCATTATCACTACCCAATAATACAACAATATTTTTATATAAATGGATACTCTCTACGCTTAATTCACCTAGGTTATATTTTCTACTATCAAAAAAGAATACTTCTTTTAATGATTCGAATTCTCTTCTAATTTTGAGCTTCTTTTCATCAATTTTACAATTATTTATTCCTTTATCTACTAAGCGAATAGGGCTATTTGAAGAAAGACTGACGTTTTCTAATGTAATCCCATTCTCCAAAGGTTTGAATTTTCCACTTTCTGAAAGCAGATTCACAGTTGGATTATTCAAACCTATATATCTAATATTTTTTTGAGTGTCCTTAACTTGAAAACTATCACCTAGTAAATAAACCGTATTGTTCCTTCCCATGATTTTTGACAGAATGCCTTCAAGTTCTTCTTGGGAAAAAGCAACTACTTCAAGTTGATTCAAAACTGTTGAATCAGATGTATATTGCTCGATAATTTCCCTTTTGTTTTTCTTAGCTATTAATCGCTCAATATCTTCCAAATCATCTCCCGCATTTTGCGGTACTTGAAAAATAGTATAAAGATTGTTAATTATTTCTTTAGGATCTCCGCTTGTAATTGATAGTAATGCTTCCTTTTGTTGATGATAATTTCTCTGCTCTAACCACTTTTGCAACTCGCCGCTTTCATAATAATCAAGCACTTTTATTCCATCAAAATTTGCTTTTAAGTCCTCTATATTTCTAACGGATGCACCATTTAAAACTAGTGCAAACTTGATTTTTCTTTTAGTCAGCAATTTGTTCTCCCCCTTACTAATTTTACACTATCAAAATTGTTGCGTATTTCATCTGAATTTCGGACAGGTTTTCCATTTAAATTAAGTGCTAACTTATTTTTCTTTTGTTTAGCAATTGCATTTCCCTATTTCATTAGCACTTCAAAAACTTGGCCGATATCCATTATTCATTTATCTCCACATCACTTTATTAGCGAACTAGAATCAATGTCCATTCTTATCGGACAACAAAATTGTTTAATTTGCAGATTTAAAGTTGTAGTGTTTAAGTTTTTGATTCATAGCATCAATTCGATCCTTTAATACCTCTGATAGCGATCGAGTTTTCTTAATTACTTCTTCAAGATCTTGTGTCTTTACACTTGATGCTTTATTACAAAATGCATTTTCTATTCCTTCAATTACAACACCCTCAATATCCGCTCCACTATAACCCTTTGTTTTTGAAACAAGAGTTTGAATGTTTATGTTATGTAAATCCTGTTGTCTTCTTCGCTTTAGATGTATTTGAAAGATTGTTTCTCTTTCCTTTTCATTTGGAAAATCAACAAAAAAGATTTCATCAAATCTACCTTTTCTTAAAAGTTCTGGTGGAAGATTAATAATATCGTTAGCCGTCGCAATGACGAAAGTAGGGCTTGTTTTTTCCTGCATCCATGTTAGAAAATTTCCAAACAATCTCGTTGAGACCTCACCGCCTCCACCAAGTCCATTAATACCAGCAAACGCTTTTTCTACCTCATCAATCCAAAGGACACAAGGTGAGATTGCTTCGGTTAATTTTATTGCTTTTCTCATATTCGCTTCCGATTCTCCAACGTATTGTCCAAGCAATCGGCCCATATCCAAACGGAGTAATGGTACATTAAAAAGCTGAGCTGCAGCTTTAGCAGTTAACGATTTTCCACAACCCGGCATACCAACAATTAAAACACCTTTTGGTAAATCTACGCCATATTCCTGAGCCTTTTTTATATTTTGAAAAATGGTAGCCTTTTTTTCTAGCCAATTTTTTAAATTTGACAATCCACCAATATCAGAAAATTCTTCTTTTAACTGTACCATTTCAATAATTCCTGATTTTTTCACAACCTGAAATTTCTCGTCTATTATTAATGATAATGTTCTTCTATTTAATTGACCTTCTAATGAATACGCAAGAGAAAGGATATTAATAATTTCAAATTCTGTTAGACCTTTAAAAGCATTCGAAAAGACATCTAGTTTATCTTCTTCCAGAGGTTCAATCTCATAGGTTTCGATAAACTTTTCAATTGTTTCTTTAATTTCAGCTGTTTCAAGTGCTTCTAACTCAAAAACTGAAATATATTTTTCGAGCTCTACTGGAATTTTTAATACAGGACTTACAAGAAAAACAGTATTTCCAGAACCATTGTAAATCCGTGTTGCTAATTCTTTTAACATCGAAATAATCTTTGGTTCATTAATAAAATGGTGTACATCTTTTAGAACTAAGACAGTTTGTTCCCCTTCATTTGAACGTAAAAAAGATATTAATGTTTCCTCTAACCCCAAGTAATTTTGAAACAGAGAAACCTTTGTCTTAAAATCTATGAATCCATTTGAAGCATTCCATTCTAAAATATTTTCAGTTTGTACGGTTTTACTAATGATCTCATCTACCTTTGTTTCTTCAAATGTGTTTAAATAAATCATTGGATATTGTGCGTCCATATACAATTGAATTTGATTTTTAAGATTTTGTATTGTCATATTTTCAATCCTCCATGATTAACTATTTATAATTCAATATGCATTTGATTTTATTTGAAAATAGATTTTATTCCTCTAGATATAGAACTAACAGCGGATTTCACACCAGAATAAACACTTTTAACAACCTTTGCACCTGAATTTACAATCCCTTTTGCTGTTTCTTTCGCAAAGTTTTGTATTTTTTTATGTGCAGAATATACAGCCTCGCCTACCTTTGAACCAGCTAAATATGAGACTGTCCCCCCAACTATCCCTCCTATAAATGCACCTACACCTGGACCAATCACAGGAATCCATGCAAGAGCAGCAGCTCCTATAAGCGCCCCTTCCGCCGCACCAATGGCAGAAGAGATTAATCCGAATGTCGTAGATACAGTTGTTTCTTCCATTTTTTGCAACCCTTCTCGCAATGATAATTCCCCTGAAGCAACTTTACCAAGAAGCTTTGCATTTTCCACACCTACATAAACCATTGTTGTAATTGCACCTATTGGAGTTCCCTTTGGTACTACCGCGATCAATCCACGTTCAGAAGCTACTTTTACCGCACCCGTTAATGCCGCCTTAACTCCTACATCTGCCCCTGAGTTCAAAGCTATTGCAATAACTTCTTTACTTTTAATTTCTTTACCTTGATACATTTTAACCGCCACATCGAAACCTGCACTTATTGCGGCTGCCTGAACACCAGAAAATGCTGCTTTTTGTCCAAGTTGAATACTAAGGTCTTTAACTTGATAGTAATTCCAATCTGCCTTTACTGCATCAATGTTCCCCTTCTGCACTTCGTTCTGTAGCCTTTTAGCTTCAATTTTTTCTAGACCTTTTCCCTTCACATCTTTATAGCTCCAAAAACCCTCAGAGCCTGGTATGTCTTCAACTTGATCTAACGGTACTCCTTTTCTTTGACCTTGGTAGCTACCCTTTTCAAAATACCTTTTAGTTATTTCAGCTGTTTCTCCAAATTTCTCTTGATAGCGACGGGCAATTTTACCCGTTTCACCCAAATGATTTTTAAGATCGAAATCTTTGATCTGTCCATCCAAAGAATTTTTCCCATATGTCTCTCCCGGTTTAGGTTTAAGCACTTCCCCTTTAACATTGCGATCCTTAAGAACAGCATCAAGGTTAAATGTATTTGCTTTATATTGTTCAGCAATAAAGCCATCTAGGTTAGGGTTTTGATTTACAGTTCCTTGCTTTGTAATAATCGTATTAAACATTTCGGTATTCGCTTCTAATATAGCCTCATCGATACTAGACAAGTATTCTCCAAAGTTATTTAGCGGTAATGTTTTACCTGCTTCAGTCAATTTGTCTGAAAACCATTTTTCCTTTGATATACCTTCACTAAGCGAATTCATCATTGAAGAATAATTGGATTGGTGCATAAGTATCACATTGAATATTTCAGAACTCATTTTTCCCGCTTCTTCTTCAGCTATTAGTAATTCTTCTTTGAGCTCTTTAGTAAGCCACTGTTCATCTGTAATATTCTCACTCTTATTTGCGTAACTATGTAAAAACTTTTCTTGAATCTCAAATAATTTCTCATCTACTTTTTGCTCCAAAACCACTTTTTCCATCCTCTTCATCTACTCCTTATATAAATCTAGCATTTGTCGAATTGTATCCTTCATTTCCTCACGTAATTCAAGCGGAGATAGCACTTCCAAGAATTGTGCTTGACTTAAAAACCACATAAGAACACCATTACCAAAAACTTCTGCCTCAATTGTTGCAATCCCATCATCAAGTGAGATTACCTCAGCTGTTGGTAATCTATCCAATACTGCATTTATTGATGGACCCCAAAACCTGAATTTTACTTTTAACAATTTACCTGCTTTCATAAATTGAACTCGTTTACGAAATTCACCTTCTTCAAATCTACTTTGATGGTCTATTCGAAAATGGGAGTTGGTTATTTCATAATTTTGAATACGATCTAAACGATATATGGCCGGGAATTCAAAATCATAACCATCTATATAAGCAATTAAGTAAAAATAAAAATCAGAGAAAATTACCCCAAATGGGTGGAGTATTCGTGTCGATACTTCGGGACTTTTTTCCTTCTTATAAGAAATCTTCACTTTCCTTTTGTTTCTAGCAGCATCACTAATATCCCAGATTGTTTGCAAAAGCTCCCTACTATTATTAATTGGTTTATAATGAAAGTTTTCATTCCGAAGTAACTCTGCAACTCTTTTCCTCGTTCCTTGTTCACATAGCATGCTTAATTTATTTAAAATAGCTACCATTTCATTTTTTAAAAATGCCCTACTTTCTAGCAATACCTTTGAAATAGCAAGTACTTCTTTCTCTTCTAGCCAGTGAAATTCATCCAAATTAATTTTATATCCCTTTGAACTATAATCATAGGCAATGAATGCACGTGGATGTATTAAAGAGTCTGTTAATAATGCATTGAGATCGGATATATCCCTTTGAATTGTTTTTTCATTAACTCCTAATTTTTGTGCGATAACTCTTTTATTAAGAGTTTCTCCTAGTATTAGCCTTTCATAAATAGTAAAAAGCCTATTTACCTTCGAACTTTGTTTGTTTATTTCTATTTCCATAAATAAGCACCTTTTTATTTTAATATTAGCACATAAAGTGGACATATATTGTCCACCAATAAAAGTTTTGTGAATTAATTAGTTATTCTGACCCATTAAAAAACCTAGTATAAATTACCTATTAAACTTTCTACTGAAATGGTTATGTTTCTTGCTGGATTGCTGGAATTACCTAACCCTCATACATTAAAAACCCCGTCAATTGATTCAAATAGGAATTCTGTCACCATTTATTTAAATAACTTTCTGGAGTATCAAAAAAAAAGCAAGGGGCATGAGAAGGTCTATATTACCGTTAATAATCTCATGAAAGTTATGTTGAAAAGATTTCTTTATTGAAAGAACTTGTAGAAAAGGAACAACTATTGGAGGATAACAAATCAGTTATAGCGGCTGTTGAAGATGTTTATTCATAGAATCTTACTTTATCCAAACCAAATAGATATTGAATTAATGATGTTCGATTACCTAACAGATATGCAAACGGAATTAATTTATCAAGGAGATGCAATTATTTGGCCACTCTATCTTTCGGTTAAATTCGCCGTTCATCATATAAACAACAAGAAAATAACGGTGTGGAAATTCAAAAGTCAAACATCCAAGAATTTGCACGTCGCAAAGGAATGGAAATTCCTGATAACTTTGATGTTACGAGTGCTTTTGCCAAGCGTGCCAATAAAAGAAAAGAATTAATGCGCCTGCGACAAACAATATTTGAAACCAATATTCCGTGGGTCGTAAGCAGAAATCCCCCACATGGAAAGTCTTGGGGGCACAGTTCAGCTGAAAAGATTCTCATAACTAGTTGAGAAGATCACATGTAAGAATGATGGCACTGTCCATATTCAATACGGTTTTGTAAATCCGTTGCAAGAAACATGAAAGGCAACACCCGTAAGGGTTAGTTGCCTTTCTTTAAAATAAGTTGCGAGATACACTCAACATGCGCCGTATGCGGAAACATATCCACCGGCTGCACATACTCCACCCGATACAACTTCGATAACTTTTCAATATCCTTCGCCAGTGTTGATGGATTACAAGATACATACACCATCTTCTTCGGCCTAACTTTTAGTACAGTTTGGAGGAACTTTTCATCACAGCCCGTTCTTGGTGGATCGACGACAATGACATCAGGACGCCAGCCTTCTTTAACCCATTTTGGCAATAAATCTTCAGCTTTTCCTACTGCATAGGTAGCGTTTTTAAAGCCATGTCTCTTTGCATTTTTACGCGCATCCTCTATGGCATCTGGAATTATTTCAATGCCACGAATTTCTGCTGCACCTTTTGCCAGCCATAGACCAATTGTTCCAACGCCACAGTAAGCATCGACAATTTTTTCCGTACCGGTTAAGTTTGCTGCTTTTTTGACTTCGTCGTAGAGCTTTACTGTTTGCTCGGGATTAAGCTGGAAGAAGGCTCTTGCCGAAAGTTCAAATGAGAGATCACCTAATGTTTCTTGAATGACCTCGTTGCCGTATAGGTGATGTGTTTCTTCGCCAAATATTAATGATGTTTTTTGGCCATTGATATTTTGAATGATTGATTTTACTTCAGGTAATCGTTTGGTAATTTCCTCAATTAACACATTTTTACGAGGGATTTCACGTGCTCCCGTAATTAAGACAAGCTGGACTTCTCCTGTTTGAATGCCTACTCTTGTCACGATTGTTCGAATAAGTCCTTTGCGGGTTCTTTCATTGTAAATGGATATTTTTAAGTCTTGTAAAATCGTTTTGACAATTTGAGTAACCTTACTTGTTGCAGGATGCTGAATCATGCAGTCAGCAATATCAATTAGTTTATGAGAATTTAATCCATACAAACCCGCTATTACCTTCTGTTTATCAAGTCCTACTTGGAATTGACTTTTATTGCGGTATCCCCATGGATTTTCCATACCAATTGTTTCTTTTATTTGGAGTTTTTCAATTGGTGTTTTACTATATCGTTCAAATGCTTGTACAACAATATCACGTTTTTCTTTTAATTGTTGTCTATAATCCAAGTGCTGGAGCTGGCAGCCACCACATTGTTCATAGATTGGACAGGGTGGTGCAATCCGGTGCTCAGATTTCTTACGGATTTTTTTTATTTTACCTTCTGAAAACTTCGGAAGGACCTTGGTTGCTTCAACGACGACCTCTTCTCCAGGTAAGGCACCAGGTACAAACACAACCTGTCTTTTGAAATAGCCTACACCTTCCCCATTGATTCCGAGTCGTTTGATGGTTAGTGGGAATGTTTGTCCTATTTGAAGTTTGATTTGATTATCCTTTTGTTGGTTCATTTTTCACACACTACTTTCTGAAATCATGTTCGGCTCTATTATTATATTTGCCATTATACCACTGAATGTAAACAAAAGTGGTGGGAACACTATAGATGGATGAATTATACATATACCTATTGATCAGAAAGGAATATTCGATGAAACAAATATCAAACGTTTTTTGGATTTCAGTTGCAGTTGTTCTTGCTGCTGTAATATTTGGAGCAACTGCTCCGAGTAGCTTTGAGGAGGCAACAGGAAATGTACAAGCATTTCTTACTACTGCATTTGGTTGGTATTATTTGATTTTAGTTACAGTCATTGTGCTGTTTTGTATCTTCCTTATATTTAGTCCTGTCGGGGCAATAAAACTAGGAAAGCAAGATGAAAAGCCGGAGTATACGAAGGCTTCCTGGTTTGCAATGCTGTTTAGTGCAGGGATGGGGATAGGACTTGTCTTTTGGGGAGCAGCTGAACCTCTATCCCATTTTGCAGATCCCCCGCTTGCTGAGCCAATGTCAAATGCAGCCATAAAGGAATCAATGAGATATACTTTTTTTCATTGGGGGATTCATGCTTGGGCTGTCTATGCCATCGTAGCTCTCTCGCTCGCATATTTTCAATTTCGCAAGGGAGAACCTGGTCTGATCTCGTCAACATTAAAGCCTGTTCTAGGAAAAAGTATGGACGGAATATTAGGAACGATAATTGATGTACTAGCAGTTGTAGCTACCGTAGTTGGTGTTGCAACAACTCTTGGCTTTGGGGCTGCACAAATCAATGGTGGATTATCATTTTTATTTGATATCCCTAATAATTTTTCTGTTCAACTAATCATTATCGGCGTCGTTACCGTGCTATTCATATTATCTGCTTGGTCTGGATTAGGTAAAGGGATCAAATACTTAAGTAACGCAAATATGTTTTTAGCAATCGCTTTATTAATTTTAATGTTTGTCGCGGGACCGACCATATTAATCTTGAATATGTTCACTGATTCTCTTGGTGGATATATTCAAAATATCATTCAAATGAGTTTTCGAATTGCTCCACTTAATGAGGAGCATCGAGCATGGATTAATGAATGGACAATCTTCTATTGGGCATGGTGGATTTCATGGTCACCCTTTGTTGGTATCTTTATTGCCCGTGTTTCGAGAGGAAGAACCATCCGAGAGTTTATCATTGGCGTTTTATTGCTTCCCGCGCTTGTAAGTTTCTTTTGGTTTGCGGTATTTGGTACATCGGCGATTGATGTGCAAAATGCAGGCAATGTAGATTTGACACAATTTGTTACGGAAGAAGTATTATTTGCTATTTTTAATGAATCTTCATTATCGACAATACTATCAATTGTCGCCGTCATCCTTGTAAGTACATTTTTTATCACATCTGCTGACTCGGCAACATTTGTACTTGGGATGCAAACAACACATGGATCACTAACTCCACCTAATACAGTTAAGCTCACTTGGGGAATTGCCCAATCAACTGTTGCGGTTATACTTTTATATAGTGGCGGATTACAAGCACTTCAGAATGCATTGATCGGTGCAGCATTCCCATTTTCATTTATCATTGTTTTAATGATGATCTCTCTATATCGGTCCTTGTCGAGAGAGAAAAAAGAGCTTGGATTGTATCACAAGCCAAAGCCACGTAAAGAAAGTATTGAGGATAAAATTTAAAGAGGCTAGGACATAACGTTAATCTCCAGAATGACAGCCAAATATTGAAATTGTGTAAACCAATAAAACAAAAAGGCAGTTATATAAAGATTATTGCTATAGTTTAAAAGTGTAAACTAGGTTGATTGAAGAGGAAGGCGGCGACTCCTGCGGGAAAAGCGTGAGACTTGAGACCCCACAGGAGCGCAGCGACGAGGAGGCTCAAGCCACGCCCGCGGAAAGCGACCGCCTGTAGCGGAAATCAACGGTGTAAGAAGCAACAAAATATAACAAATCAACCAAGAAAAAAATCCGAACTAATACGAAATTCAAATTAGAATTTCAAATAATTGTTCGGATTTCTCTTTGGTTGAAACCCCTTTGTCCCAACATCTTTTATCAATCGATATTAAAAATATAAGGGTTATCAATTGCTTTCTTAGCTAGTAAATGGTCTAAGCTACGAAATGTGTAGCCTTCCGCTTCTAAATCATCAATCGCTTTTTCCAATGCTTCTGCATTATCCCTTGAAACAGTATGGAGCAAGAGGATGGCTCCCGGATGAATTTGTCTCATGATGTTATTATATGCGTATTGCCAACCTCTTTGGTTATTAATATGCCAATCAACAAATGCCAACGACCAGAAAACATTCGTATAACCTAAGTTTTGAGATAGGGCTAGCGTTCTTTCGCTAAAAATCCCTCTAGGTGCACGTAAATATGTAACATTCTTTTGTCCGGTTAAGCGTTCTGTTTCTTCGCGAACTGAATTGAGTTCCTTCGCCAATCGTTCGTCACTTACCCTCGTTAGATCAGGATGGTACCAGGAATGATTACCGACAATATGGCCTTCCTTTGCCATTCGTTTAACTAGATCAGATTGATCCTTTAAATAATGACCCGTTACGAAAAATGTCGCAGGGACTTTTTTCTTTTTAAGCACATCAAGCACTTTCTCGGTATAGCCATTTTCATAACCATTATCAAAGGTTAAGTAAATATCTTTTTTTGAAGTGTCCCCTATATAAAAAGAACCGTATTTAGCTAATAATTCATCATATTCCTCTCCTGCTGAAGCAGGTTCATGGTTTTTACTTTTTTTAAAGCCCCAGTGTATCGGGTGGTTTGAATAGCTCGCTTCAACATTTGTTCCAATTAATGAAAAGGCAATTGTAAAAATAATACATAGGCTACTAATCCTTTTCAAATGATTACCTCCCCAACTCCATTCAATATTTTTAGTTTTTACATATTATTGGAATTGATTCAGGGAAATTGTGGTTTCCTTTTGAACTTTTCCAATTACTACACGGATACGGAAATTTCTTTAGATAAATGCCCTAACAACCGAAAAGATGCCCAATGCTAATCCAATTAATAAAAGGAAAGAGAAAACAACTAATTCTCTTATTTCTTTTTTACGAAGCAACTGTGGTGCTTCCCATGCAAAGATGATTACAAATATTGAAATAATCATTAAAATTTTCAATTTCCCCATTCCCTCATCTATTAATTTAGCGTTACTTACTTAAACCAATTCTTCTGATAAAGACTTTCGGGGTTATGTTAACCTCTAATTGTTCAAATGTCTGATCCCAGTTATTTTTCAATGCTACATTCCATTCTTTCGGATATTTCTTATAAACAGCTTGTCCAAACCCAAATATATCAGACTGATATTCCTTTTGGGCTATATCGACAACTAGTTGGATTCGGTCTTTTATTTCATTTTCAACATATTTTTCTAATTCATCGAGCACTTGTGTTTGATCAACATTTAACTTGGAGTCATTTTCCATAATACTTAATTCAGAAGTCACATCCACGGAAAGATTAATTTCTCCATTCTGCAATTTCGGTTTGATCTTACTATCCACTCTGATAATTTCAAAACTAATATTCCCACCACCTTGATCCTCTGGGATATTAATTGTAATGACTCCTGTTTCAATTTCATTTCGAATCCACAAAAGACCACGCGTTTCTGTTTTATCCAACCAACCAACTAACTTGTCACCCTTGAAGACAGCTGCTCCATTGATTTCTTGTCCTTCTCTTGACTTATTCTTCGTATTTTCTTCTAATGGTGTGAGTGAGAACTGTGGGGCTACTGGTTCTTTTCCATCCGTAAGAAGCATATTCATAAAATCCCTAATATATACTGATAATCCTGCACCTATCTTGGCGAGTTCCTTCGTTTCCTCGGCTGAAATACTTTCCAATTGGGGCATGTTATTTATTAATTCGGAAGCTTGTCCTTTTGTAAACATAATAAAGCTGTTAATTCTAGGTTCGTTGTATCTCGAATGAAAATCGATGATGTTAGAAATTCCTTTTTTCGCCATATCCTCTCCAATTAATAAAACCCGACTCTGGGAAAAGAAAATATTTCTTGAAATCTTCCCTTGTATATTTCGATATGCTTCAGAAATAGTATCTCCTGTCTCGGAAACGACAAATGTACTATTAGAGCTACCTCCCTGACTTCCACTAGTCGGTCCCAATTTCACTGGGATTGCAACTTGAATTGATAAAAGGAGCTTATCATCTTCAGTTAGGTCAATTCCAATAGCCGTTACAATCGCTATATCGTTAACTTCGACACGATTCCAACACCCTGTAAGCAATATGATGATTATCACGCATATAATGAGCATTCTAGAAGTTCTTATCACCAACATCATCCTGTTCAATTAGTAACAATCTAGTATTTTTGATTTCGACGTCCTAATCTCGTTACATTTCTTTTTCCTGTTTGCTCTGGACGTTGATTCATCATGTACCATGGGACTCGAATAAAGATATCCTTCAAGTTATTAAAATTGATCGGAGCAATCGGGGCCAAGTATGGAACACCGAAAGACCGCAGCTGAACGAGATGAGCCAATATGAAGAAGACACCTAATAAGATTCCATAAAATCCAAGGTTTGCAGACAGAAAAATCATGATAAACCTTAGAAGTCTAATTGCTCCAGTTAAGGAGTAACTAGGGAACATAAAGGAAGCAATCCCTGTTGTAGACACGACAATAACTAATGGAGCCGAGACAATTCCAGCTTCAACTGCAGCTTGTCCAATAACTAATGCACCGACAATACTTACCGTTGATCCGATTGGTCGTGGCAAACGTAAGCCAGCCTCTCGTAATGCTTCAAAGGTTATTTCCATTAACAATGCTTCAACAACAGCTGGAAATGGTACCTTTTCCCTTGAAGCTGCAACACTAAATAACAGGTTTGTTGGCAACAATTCCTGATGAAAAGTCGTAACAGCAATGTATATTGAAGGAAATAATAAGGCCACCAATAAAAATAAATAGCGGATAAATCGAATGAATGATGTCATGACAAATCTTCCATAATAGTCTTCAGGAGAATTCATCATTTGAAAAAAGGTTACTGGAACAATAAGAGCGAATGGGCTATTTTCCACAAGAATTCCAATTCTGCCTTCAAGAAGGCTACCGACAACTCGATCAGGTCTTTCAGTTTGTAAAACTTGCGGAAATACCGAAAAGGGATAGTCTTCAATAAACTCAAGGATGTAGCCACTATCCTCGATAGCATCAATATTAATCTGCTGCAATCTTCTACGAACTTCTTCGACAATCGATTGCTCTGCAAGATTATCTATAAAGGTAATAATCACTTCGGACTGTGATAATGTTCCGATCTTCATATTTTCAAATTTCAATTGTGTTGTTTTTAATCGCCTTCGAATCATACTTGCATTTGTTCGAATATTTTCAGTAAATCCTTCTCTTGGGCCAATTACAACTGCTTCTGATACAGGTTCATCAACCGATCGTTGTTCCCAATATTGTTCGCTAATAAATAATGCCATTTTAATACCATTAATCAAGATAACTGTACCACCCGACAATATCTGATCAATGACTTTTTGAAGTGTTTCCCCTTGTTGTACTTGAGCGGAACTTAGCAAAGCTACGAAATGTTCCATTGTTGGTTCAGTCAAATCTCCATTTTTATTTAGTAAAGGATGTATGACATGTTGTTCCATTCGATCCATATCAACTAATCCATTTAGATAGATGATGATTGCCGGATAGGAAGAGTTGATTTCAAGCTCTCGATATGTAAAATCTGCTGCATTTTCAAATTGCTTTTGAATCTGTGTAAAATCTTCTTGAAGATTTCCTGATAATAAGTCTACTTGCTTTTGATCATTTATATTGTTTGGATTAGATTTTGGATCTGTAGAAGTCATTTTTTTTATCCATCTTGACATTTTCATAGATAGCACCCCCTCATGATGTCTAAGACTTCTTATCCCTAAGTTTCCTGCGCATAAATGCAATAGAAAGTAATAAAATTGGTACAATGATTTGTACGAAAGTATGCCCATATGGAATGTAGAGGGAAAATCCCTTTTTTAAATGTTCAATATAATTAGTTGCACTTATAAGAGATAAAAAGACAATAATAGGTCCTAAACCTAGAAAAACAGTACGGGTTTGTTTAAGCCTAAGTAATTGTGAAATTCCAATCGCTGCTGCGAGGGTAAACCCACCTACCTTAAAAAATACACCAGCAACCATCATTAAAATAACAAGTGCATCAAAACGTTCTAGAAAGTCTGCAACAGATACTAATTGTGTAGCAGCTAGTAGCTTAAACATATCTCTGCTATAAATTTCTGGACTTAATACAGATAGCATCATGATTGTGTTAAGTGTTAAGATTATTCCGCCAATTAATATTGCGAGCATACCTATCCTTTTCACATTCTTCTTATTGCTTAGAGATGGGAAAAACATCATGATGACTATCGCTTCTCCAAATGGAAAGTTAATCCCATTTGGAATAGCCTCCTTCAATACTGGCTTCACACCATCCCCTAGTATTGGGGTAATATTGTTGATATCAAATTGTTCAACGGTTAATAAAAGAATCCAAATTAATAATAAGGAAAAAATATAAACTGGAAATACGACTTCACTCATACGTCCAATCGTTTCAATCCCTCCCCTTAAGCAATAGATCATCAACACCATAAAGGTTCCGATAATAACAAAAATGGGTGTCTCCGTTAAAATTGTAGAAACAATCAAGTTCCCTAATTCTCTAATTGCTCTTGAAGCTGAATATGTGAAATGTAAAATATAAAGCAAAATTAATGGGTATGACAGATACTTACCAATCAATTTCGGTAACATTTGGACTAATGTATCATCAGGGTAATAGGTTGCTAATTGCGAGTAAATGGCCATTAAAATGAGACCACCTATCATTCCAATAATAATTGTTATCCATGCATCTTGTTTCACCCCTTCACCCAGCCCTAAAATCATTGCTGTTCCTAATACATAGCCGGCCATTAAATAGAAAAGTTGAATTCCACTTATTTTTTCCTTAATCATTTGTTTTCTCCCTTAAGGTGTACAAAAGCCTGATATTTTTTATGGTTTTTGCATTTTCCACTTTTGTTAAGTTTTCCCACAATATTACCCGTTATGTAAAAAATGAAAATAAAAAACACATGAGCTTTTTGAAAACTCATGTGTTTTTAACAAATATAGTTACTTAATTCAAATATGCGATTAAAATACTCGTTCTTTAAATTGCTCAAGCTTTTCCAGTGATGATTTATCTACATCTTCATGCAGGCTATTGCCATGTGAATCCATTGTTACCACAGCAGTGAATCCTTCTACTGACAGATGCCACATCGCTTCTGGAATACCAAACTGCATAAGGTCTACACCATCAACTGATTTAATACAATCTGCATAATATTGAGCTGCACCACCGATTGCATTTAAATACACCCCGCCATGCTCTTTAAGAGCTGCAAGTGTTTTTGGACCCATGCCACCTTTTCCAATAACCGCACGGATACCGAATTTCTTCATGATATCTCCTTGGTATGGCTCCTCACGAATACTTGTTGTCGGTCCAGCTGCTTTTACATGCCAGTTGCCTTCTTCGTCTTTTAGCATAACTGGTCCACAGTGATAAATGACTTGTCCATTTAGGTCCACTGGTGCATCATTATCAGATAGATGTTTATGAATTGCGTCACGGCCAGTATACATGCGGCCATTAATTTTCACCACATCTCCGACTTTTAGTTCACGAATTTGCGCTTCTGTAATCGGAGCTTGAAGGACGACTTCACGCGTTTCTGATTTTACCTCTTCCACGTCAACTTTTTCTTTAGAAAAATCAATTTCTTCACCTTCATTGTATAACCATTCATTAATATCGCCGGTTTCGGCATGAAGAGTAACACCCAGGCGACGATACGCCCAGCAATTATACGCAACTGAAACGAAGAAACTTGCAGGAATACGATTCATTACACCTACTTTACAACCAAGCAAGGTCGTTTCGCCCCCGAAGCCCATTGTTCCAATACCAAGCTTATTTGCATTTTCCATCACATATTCTTCAAGCTTTCGTAACTCCTCATTCGGATTCACATCTTCGACACTACGGAATAGTTGTTCTTTAGCTAATTCATATCCAGAAGTACGGTCTCCCCCGATGCCAACTCCGATGAAACCAGCACTACATCCTTGACCTTGAGCCTGATAGACAGAATGCATAATACATTTACGAATTCCATCAAGATCACGGCCCGCTCTACCAAGCCCCTCTAATTCACATGGTAAGCTATATTGAATATTTTTATTTTCACAACCGCCGCCTTTTAAAATAAGGCGCACGTCGATATAATCTTTTTCCCATTGTTCAAATTTAATAACTGGAGTGCCTTCCCCTAGGTTATCTCCACTATTTTCACCTGTTAATGAATCAACTGAATTTGGACGAAGCTTTCCACCCTTCGTTGCTTCTGCGATTGCATTTTTAATTGCTGCTTTTATTTTTAATTGGTTCACACCTACAGGAGTCTTCACTTTAAAAGTTGGTAAGCCCGTATCCTGACAGATTGGTGAAACATTCACATCAGCCATTGAAATATTATTTGTAATCGTTGAAAGTGACATTGCTGCACGTGTCCCTGCACTTTCACTAGCTTTTGCACGAGCAACTGCCCTTCTTACATCCTTTGGAAGTCTCGTTGACGTTTCAACGATTAACTTATACATGCTTTGTTGTAGCTTTTCCATCTATATTCCCCTTCCCTTACAAATCCCCTATTTTCTATCTATTTCACACATAATATTATACTCCTAGATACTATATTCGGAAAGGGATTTGCAAGCGATTCCAATATTTTGGATAGAGTGAATACTTAATGGATGAGTTTACTTGCTTTTGCTTTTTTAACAAGTCCACCGCTTATATTGTTAATTGGCTTCTTAAGTGCCAAACCAAAAAGTAATGTTATTCCTGTAAATAGACTAAGTACAAGGAGATCATGACGAACAACATCCCAGAGTATCCCTCCGACCGCCTCCCGCATCATGCTAATTGCATAGGTAAACGGTAAAAATGGAAAAATTGCCTGAAAAAATGGTGGTGTTACTTGAATTGGGAATGTTCCTCCTGACCCGGCCAACTGCAGTACTAAAAATACAATTGCCATTGCTTTTCCGACATTTCCAAATATCGAAACAAGCGTGTACACGATGCACATAAACACCGTACTAATGATTGCACCAAACAAGACAAACCAAGGCTTTGCATCAACATACGTCCCTAACACTGCCATATCACCAACCGTGACAATTAAGGATTGGAGTATCGCAATTGTCCAAAATGTTAAAAATCGCCCAAAATAAATTTCATAGCTTTTGAAGTGAATCTCTTCACTATGAACTTCTACGGTTAGTAGTGAAACTAATAAAAGGGCGCCAACCCATAAAGAAAGCGTTGTAAAGAAAGGACTCATCGCTGAACCGTAATTAGGTATTGGGAATAAGTGATGTTCTTTCAGTTCAACTGGCTCAGCAAAAAACTCGCTTTCTTTCTGAAAGTTAAGTGTTAATAGCTGAATGATTTCATTTAAATCCTGTTCCTTTTCAAACTTACGAATGCTGTCTGCCAATTCCTTTATTTTAGATTCCACTGTCGGAAGGCTTGCTTGAATGTGGGAAATCTCTGCCTTACCGATTGAAAGACCTTGTTGTGCATCCTTTAAAATCCCTTCTACCTCAGGAATTCTTTGATTTGTTTCATTTAAAATTCGATCGGCATTTTCAGCTGTAAGCTGTGCCTTTTGAAAGCCTTGTTCCAGCTTAGGTTTGATGTCACTTTCATATCGATTAGTTAAGTCTTCTGTTATTGCTGTAGTCTCTTTCGCAAGCCGATTAATCTCATTGATGAAACCTTTTGCTTGTTCCTCATCAACTTCTTGAATTCTATTGATTAATTCTTGTTCCTTTTGATATTTGTTCGTAAGTCCTTGTAACTTTGAAATTTCAGATGTTAAGATCTCACTATTTGTTAAGTTGTTAACATGATCAAATAAGTCGATTATTACATTCGTAACGGTGATACCAATTCCCAATTGCTTTTCAATATGACCCAGTTGAGCTTTGGCATCCTGAATGGAAATCGTTCCATTTTGCATCGATGCGGTCACTTGCTCGACATATAATGAAGCAGCAGTTAATGTTTGAATATCCTGTTTTACATTTGGAGCAATGGTGTTAGCTATATCTTTACTTGTTTTAAGATATTGTTGTAGTGAATCAGATACCCTAATTCCTTCTTGCGTCATATGAGCAACAATTGGAAGATTCTTTTGTACTTCGTTCACAATATCCTCTGTTTTATTTGCATCAGTAAGTGCAGTATTAACAGCATTTTTAAGCGCAGGAAAGTTTTTCTCTAGCTTAAAAATAAGGTCTCGCACTTTTTGAATTGTCGGTAATTCTTTTTCAAGCTCTACCCCAATTTCGTTGAATATTTTAAAAATCGCTCCATTTGCGGTTTTAATAAAATTTTTACTAATTTGTTCGGTAATACCAGTAGCACCTTTTGCAGTGATTTTTGGAGCAATCGCATTTATTTTCTCATTCACGGTATAATCGATTGTGGCTTTTGTGGGATTTTTTGTTAAGACTGTTGCTATTTTTGCCGAAAAATCCTTCGGGATGATGATACTTGCATAATAGTTTCCATGATTAACACCATTTAATGCAGTTTTTTCATCAACAAAGGTCCAACCTAGCAACTTATTTTTCTTCAAAGACTCTACAATTTCCTCGCCTGCATTAATCTTTTTTTCTTTAATGGTTGTTCCTTCGTCATGATTTGTAACGGCTATCTTAATTCCCTTCGTATTTCCATATGGGTCCCAAGAAGCCTTTATATTAAACCAAGCATATAAAGAGGGCAGAAAAATTAATCCTAAAATGATGATAAGTGCAGCCCAATTTGTTACGATCCGCTTTACATCCGTTTTGTATATTTGAAATATATTTTTCATTCTATAACCCCCAAATAAATGTAGGCATATGAACGCCAATTATGTATTAGCATTTACCTTTCAGGTGTATTCCTTGCGTGAAATTAATCATTCAACCTTTTGAGGGGAGGTACCGAGCATTTGCATGGTCTTATTTTCCACATTTTCACTTTTCAGACCGGGTATCGGGCTCTTGCATGGTACATTTTTCCATCTCTTTACTTTCACGGTTGTGTTTCTGCCGTTTTCATCACCGTTTTTCCCACTTTTTTACTTTTCTAGTGGTGTTTCTGGTGTTTTCACCATCACTTTTCCTATTTTTTTACTTTTATAGTGGTGTTCCTGGTGTTTTCACTATCAATTTTCCCACTTTTTTACTTTCACGGTGGTGTTTCTGCCGTTTTCACCACCACTTTTCCCATATTTTTACTTTTATAGTGGTGTTTCTGGTGTTTTCATCACCGTTTTTCCCATTTTTTCACTTTTATAGTGGTGTTTCTGCCGTTTTCACCACCAACTTTCCCACTTTTTTACTTTTCTGGTGGTGTTTCTGCCGTTTTCACCACCACTTTTCCCACTTTTTTACTTTTCTGATGGTGTTTCTGCCGTTTTCACCACCACTTTTCCTACTTTTTTACTTTTATAGTGGTGTTCCTGGTGTTTTCACCACCACTTTTCCCACTTTTTTACTTTTCTAGTGGTGTTTCTGCCTTTTCTACAATCACTTTTCCTACCTTTTTACTTCCCCACAAGCGCGTGCAAACCAAATCCAATAAAAAAAAGAGCTTGTCCACATTACGTGGCAAGCTCCTACAAAATCTAACTGTCTTTCCAGTCCTTTTTAAATTGATCATATTTTACTTCTAAATCATCAAGCATGTTAAGTAATCGATCGATATCCTCAACATCAGTTGATTCAGGGTCCATCGTATCGATTACCTCGATGAACATATTCAAGCGGTCCTTTAAATACTTAATTTGCTGGTCTTTATCATGGATGGCATTTCCCAAGTAACAGCTCCCCTTTCACTCATTTATCTTAATGAATCACCGCTAAATTGACAACCATCATTATTTTCTTTATAATTCTTTGGTCTAATCACGTGAAGGAATTAATATTGAATAAGAAATACAATTTTACTTAGGAGATGACTACCTTGGATAAAAATATCCAGATTACCCCTCAATATGATCCTTGGGAAGCATATTTAGATATCGAGCAATACGGTTCAATGCAATTAACAAATATTGAATTTACAACAACCACACTCTGTAATATGAGATGTGAGCACTGTGCTGTTGGGTATACTTTACAACCAAAAGACCCTATTGCCCTACCACTAGAATTATTACTTAAACGACTTGATGAAATTCCAAAGCTTCGTTCATTAAGCATTACCGGTGGTGAGCCAATGCTCTCATTAAAATCCGTAGAGAATTATGTTGTACCTCTCCTTAAGTATGCACATGAAAGAGGCGTTCGCACTCAAATTAACTCTAACCTCACGTTAGAACTGTCTCGATATGAAAAGATTATTCCTTATTTGGATGTTCTCCATATTTCACACAATTGGGGGACAATTGAGGACTTTGTTGAAGGTGGTTTCGCTATGATGGATCGGAAGCCATCATTCGAACAACGTGCAGCCTATTTCGAAAGAATGATTGAAAATAGCAAAGCATTGTCAAACGCTGGTGTGATGGTATCAGCTGAAACGATGTTAAATAAGCGTACTTTACCACATATTGAAAAGATTCATAAACAGATTGTTGAAGAAATGCAATGTAGTCGACATGAAATTCACCCAATGTACCCTAGTGACTTCGCAAGTTCACTTGAAACATTATCACTTGAAGAAATTCGTGAAGCCCTAAACCATCTCCTTAATGTTCGAAACGAAGATGTATGGATGCTCTTTGGCACATTACCATTTTATGCATGCAGTCAACATGAAGAAGATCTAAAGCTATTACAACGCTTATATTCAAGTAAAAATGTAACTGTGCGAAATGATCCTGACGGTCGATCCAGATTAAATGTTAATATTTTTACAGGTGATGTGATCGTCACTGACTTTGGCGACGCACCATCGTTAGGAAATATTACGACAAACACACTACAGGAATCATATGAAAAATGGAATAAATCAAAGCTTGCGAAAGAAATTGCTTGTCATTGCCCTTCCGTAAAATGCTTGGGTCCAAACCTTTTAGTTAAAGATAAATACTATAAAAATGTTGATTTTACAACTCAATCAGCTAGATCTTTACTAAACGTATAAAATATCGGGTGGTACTCACTCACCACCCGCGTTATTAATTATCTTGGAGTATCTGTAACTAAATACCCGAACGAGATATGATCTTGGATTGGAATCCATGCACCAATTCCTTGATGGGTTACATTTTTCACTACGATTCTTTTCTTACTTCCTTTTAAGACGAGATACACTTCCCCATATGTTACTTTTCCCTTTTCATTAACTGCTGGGGCATAAGCATATAAATATCCTAATTTTTTAGCAGGAACATTATACATTTGCTCCTTCTTAGTTCCTCCACCTATAATGGTTTTAAAGGATAAAGGTAAATTTGACCTTTTAGCTGCTTCAATAAGCATCATTTTCTTAACTTCTTCCGCACTTTCGATTTCGGCAGTCAATCCACCTCTAACCTGTTTCTGCATTTCTTGTTTATAATAAATTTTATTTGGTGATGTTGCTCCACGGTTATCAAAATAATTGGTATTTATCTTTTGGTACTCCCAGTTTGTACTCGTTTCTGAGGATTCATAGCTTAGTGGCCATTGCCCCAAAAAGATTGTTGCACGATACCCGACCGCAAGGGGTGTCGTTGAAATTGCCGACTCATTCAAGATTCGAATGAGATCAGGATTTTCAATCTCTACATTTGCACTATCAATTAACTCTTGCGCGAGCTTACTCGGTTGGAGATATGGCAAATCCTGTGTTGGGTTCGGATATGTGTTATCTTTCGAAATATCTAGTACTGAACTAGGAATTTTAAACTTGTCACTTTTATCTTCTTTCTGATCTTTCGTACCCTCAGCCATTCCATAAGTACTCATACCAACTAGTAATAGAACAACAGCAACGATAAAGAAAACTCGGCGATTGCCAAGCTTTTTAGGCGACAGCAGAGCCGTAATTGCACTTATTCGGTTACGAAAGTTTTTACTTTCTTGTCCGTTAACATGAATTTTTCCTTTCATAGACGGTACTCCCTTCATATGCTTTGAGAATAGTTTTTTCGAACAATCCATTTCTTATCCATATTCATAAAAAAAAGCTAGCAAGGAGCATTATTCCCTACTAGCTGCTTTTTCATTTTTCATAAGACGTTCAAAAATTGGAAAGAAGAATTGAATGAAGGGTCCGATTAATACAGTTACAAGGATCGTACCAATTCCAATAGGTCCACTAAATAAAAATGCCATCATTAATCCAGTTAACTCGCCAATTGTTTTGGCAATCCCAACACGAACATTAAATCTCGTACTTATGGCGATCATCAAATGGTCTAATGGAGATAAAGGGAACTCGGCTTGAAGATAGATTGCTATTCCAACGCTAGCTATAAATAAGCCCACGATAAGGACAGCAAACTTCAACACATACCCCTCCGGATCCCAGTGCCCTAAAGCAATAATTAACCAAAAGTCAATAAAAATCCCGATTATAAAAATAGTAATCAATGATAAAAAATTTGGCATCCGTTTTAATAAAATTGCATTCACAAATAACACAATGAAGCCAACAATAAATACCCAAACCCCAACCGTCAAACCGATCGTCTTCGAAAGACCAACATTGAGAGCATCCCAAGCCCCTGCTCCGATATCAGCTTTAATAGTAAGGCTAATCCCAAATGCCAAAATAAGCAGTCCAGTTACATAAAATAACATTCTTTTTTTTATCATAAATCGAATTAGCTCCTTCTTAATATAGCACCATTCATTATACAAGAGAGTGTAGAATAATTCGATCAAATTTTTTCGATTAAAATTGAATATTTACAATGTTCCATTAATAATATGTAATATACCTTTGAAAACAAAGGAGGGATTAACGCTTCATACCTTTTATGTAGATTGGGGGTATGCTATCGATTTGCAGACTACGGAAACACCATCAATGATAATGATCCCAAATGTGGAAACTGATACTTAGTTGTAAGAAATTTTTATATAATATTAACGACTCTGTGTGAATTTTGGTACACAGAGTCGTTTTTTTAGTTTGAAATTATAAGAGGTAAAATCCAATCCCCATTATAATGTAAGCAGCCAGCAAAGTCCCACCTTCAAACCAGTTAGTTTCACCATCATTCGTAATTGCAATTGTAAGGAAAACAGCGGTTATCATGGAAATAAGCTCTGGCATTGTGAAGACCAATGACATTCTTGTGTCAAAAAAAAGTGACGCTATAACAAGGATCGGTGCAACAAACATCGCTACTTGCAAAGTTGAGCCGACTGCAATTTCTACTGCAATATTCATTTTATTTTTATATGCCATCAAAATTGCAGATGCATGTTCTGCGGCATTCCCAACAATGGCTACGATAATAATTCCGATGAAGATTTCACTCCATCCGAATTTCTCAGCAACAATATCGAATGTATGAACAAGGTTTTCTGAAACATATCCAACTGCAACGGTAGCAGCCAACAGGACGATAAGTGCTCTCCATTTTCCCCATTCCGGTTCCTCGTGTTCCTCAACTTTATCTGCTTCATGCTGATATATACCACGATGTGAAACAAGCTTGAAGAAAAGAGCTGCCAAATATAGCAAA
The DNA here is from genome assembly GCF_022427965.1 of Fredinandcohnia quinoae. Taxonomy (GTDB): domain Bacteria; phylum Bacillota; class Bacilli; order Bacillales; family Bacillaceae_L; genus Ferdinandcohnia; species Ferdinandcohnia quinoae. The sequence continues at coordinate 198,444 of NZ_JAKTTI010000002.1, forward strand.
ATCAAGATAACCGAAATTCCAATACTTAATGTGAAAGTATCGGCATCATTCATTTCCATTGAAAATACCTCTGGAATGACAAATGCAAGAATGACTGAAAATATGAGCAAGCCTGAATTATGTCTTGCATCAAATACATTGAATATTTGACGTTTGTATTTTAAACCACCTATAAAAAAAGAAAGTCCTGCCACTAGTAATAAATTTCCTAATACTGAACCAGTTAGAGATGCTAATACAACTGTAACAAGACCTTCTTTGAGGGCAAATATAGAAATAATAAGTTCAACAGCATTCCCGAAGGTCGCATTCAGAAGTCCACCTACTCTTGGTCCTGCAACAATTGCAAGAGATTCAGTCGCTCTCCCCATATATCCCGCTAATGCAACAATCGTTAAACAATACACAATAAACATAATGACAGGTGACCAATGCATCAAGCTACCAATCACTGATAACGGTAAACCAATTAAGATCATTATAAAAAAAATTCGATTAACCATAATACACAACCTTTCATAAAGAATCATGAATCAAAAACTACTTTTTTAGTTTCTCCCTTAACTATTCCTTCATACGTTTTATTCAAATTTCGCTACTCATATTATGGAAAAAATAAAGAATTGCTTTTATATTTCAAAAACCGAGGAAATTTTGTATGATAATAGGATGACAGCTTAGGAAATAGAGGGTAAAAATATATGAAAATACGATTTTGGATTTTAGTAAGTATCGTTGCAATCTCAGGATTCAGTCAAGGCATGTTATTGCCATTAATTGCGGTAATCTTTGAAAATAGCGGACTATCCTCATCATTAAATGGATTAAATGCAACTGGTTTATACATTGGGATTCTCCTTGCTTCTCCATTCATGGAACACCCCCTTCGTAAATATGGCTATAAACCCGTCATAATAATTGGTGGATTGTTAGTAATACTAGCACTTGGATTATTTCCAATTTGGAAATCCTTTTGGTTCTGGTTCATTCTCAGACTTCTTATTGGGATTGGTGACCATGCCTTGCATTTTGGAACACAAACATGGATTACTTCTTTTTCACCTGAAAATAAAAGAGGAAGAAATATCTCATTATATGGATTATTTTTCGGAGTTGGTTTTGCGGTTGGTCCATTGATGACCCCTCTCGTACATATCAACGAGTCATTACCATTTATACTCTCATCAATCTTATGTTTAATAGGATGGTCGTTCTTGTTTCTACTTAAAAATGAATTACCAGAACATGAACAAGAGGTTGGGGTTAATTCTTTTCTTGAGACCCTTAAACGTTTTTCAAAAGCATGGAAATATGGTTGGGTAGCATTTTTACCTCCACTTGCTTATGGGTTTTTAGAATCATCTCTTAATGGAAGCTTTCCGGTATATGGATTACGGATAGGAATTAGTGTTCCAAACGTCTCAATTTTGTTAACATCCTTTGCAATCGGTGGAATTATCACACAGCTTCCATTGGGAATACTGAGTGATCGATTTGGGCGGCGAAATATCATGCTGATTGTATTATTCCTAGGATTTTTAAGCTTTACGACAGCAAGCTTTGTTGAACATTCCTTCATTGGACTTGCATTAAGTTTCTTCGTTTCAGGGATGGTTGTTGGATCAACATTTTCACTTGGAATTTCGTACATGGCCGATTTAATGCCAAAAAGCTTACTACCAACAGGAAATTTATTATGTGGAATCTTCTTTAGCCTTGGAAGCTTAGGTGGTCCATTTATTGGTGGGCTTTTCATTCAATACTTCAAACATATAAGTTTCTTTACCATTATAAGTACATTGCTATTGATCATTTTCATCGTTCTTTTTGTTTTTGGAAAACGAACATTAGTTGCTGTTAGACAATAATTGCCTTGGTTTCCCTCTTTTTTTAGGGAAGCCATTATTTTTGCCTTTTTTATAAAATTCATTGACCTTTTCGAGATAACTGTTATATAATAGATTAAAACATAATAAACTGTATCAATACAGTTATTTAGAGCGAAAATTTAAAAAGGAGAGGAAAATAATGTGTAGAAAAGAACGAAAGAATATGGTTGAGTTTATTGAGAAGGTTAAGGAAATTGATAAAGAAACACTCATGTATATGACCGACGCGGATATCGAGCATATTTATAATACAACCTATTTTCACCTAGAGGAAATTGCAGAATAAAGTTTTAACACCGCCAAGCTAACGGGGCGGTGTTTTTCTTTTTTATAATGATTATAAAAATAAATAACTTTACACTCAATATCGATATGTTATAATTATAATTATTATAAAGAAGAAATTAATAAAATTAGCTCCGACATCTTTAAACGACGGAATTTAATCACTTAATCTGCTTATTGATTGTGATTACCTTTCTCAATTAAGTTAAATAATTATGATTTTTATTCTCAATTATACAGTAAATAATGAGTATTATTCTCAATTAGAAAATGGAGGGCGAGAAAATGAATACAGAAATTAAGTCTGTAACAGGACCACATCATATTTATAAAAGTGAAAAGAAATCCTCACCAATTCTAGAAAAATTAAAAATCCATGGTGAGTTAATTGCAGCGATCGCAAGTGGTGTATTAATTGCAATTGGATGGATGCTAGAGCATTTTTCATTTGAAATTACCTCAGTTATTTCATTTATTCTTGCATTCCTTATTGGTGGATATGCCAAAGCCAAGGAAGGTATTGAAGAAACAATCGCAAATCGCGAGCTTAATGTTGAAATGCTAATGATTTTTGCAGCAATCGGTTCTGCGATTATCGGTTATTGGACAGAGGGCGCTATTTTAATCTTTATTTTTGCATTAAGTGGAGCATTAGAGACGTATACAATGAACAAAAGCCAGAAAGAAATTTCATCTTTAATGGATTTACAACCTGAAGAAGCCACTCTTATCTTTAATGGAGTTGAACAAGTGGTACATGTTTCAGCACTTAAGGTGGGAGATTCTATCTTAGTTAAGCCAGGGGAAAGAATACCTGCTGACGGTAAAGTACTAAAAGGTGAAACGACTGTTGACCAAGCAGCGATTACAGGAGAATCCCTTCCTGTACGTAAAAGAATTGGGGAAGAGGTCTTCGCAGGAACAGTAAACTTACGTGGATCAGTTACAATTGAAGTAACAAAAGCAAGTGAAGATACACTTTTTCAAAAAATCATTAAACTTGTTCAATCTGCTCAAAGTGAAAAATCCCCTTCACAACTTTTTATTGAGAAATTTGAAGGTAAATATGTAAAGATCGTGCTAGTCGCTGTTGGCTTAATGATGTTCCTCCCCCACTATCTTTTAGATTGGACTTGGGCTGAATCATTCTATCGCGCGATGATTTTACTAGTTGTTGCTTCACCTTGTGCGCTCGTAGCCGCAATTATGCCCGCTTCATTATCGGCAATTTCAAACGGGGCAAAACACGGAATTTTATTTAAAGGTGGCGTTCACTTAGAACGTCTGGGGAATCTACAAGCAATCGCTTTTGATAAGACTGGGACTTTGACAAAAGGAAAGCCTGAGGTTACAAATATAATTGTTCAGGATACTATTGATAAAATTGATTTTTTACGAACTGTTGCAACCATAGAGAACCACTCAAACCATCCGCTAGCTCAATCAATTGTTGCATATGTGAAAGAAGAGTTAAATGAAGATCTATTGCAATCTGATGGAATTGAGGATATACCTGGATTTGGTGTGAAAGCAACGATTAATGATCATACATGGAGTATCGGAAATGCAGAACTTGTTGGGAAACCTGAAGCAGTTTCTTTTAAAAATGGAATTACGAAGCAATTAGCATCCGAAGGTAAAACAATCGTATATGTAAAATGTAATGATCAACTTGCAGGAATTTTAGCACTTAAGGATACAGTGAGAGAAGAAACTCAAGCGGCAATTTCAGAATTAAAAGAAATGGGAATTTATACTGTCATGTTAACAGGTGATGGTGAAAAAACAGCAGAAGCAATTGCAGCAGAAAGTAAAATAGATATGCATATTGCAGAGTGTCTACCAGAAACAAAGGTACATCACATCAAGGAACTACGAGCAAAATTTGGTACTGTTGGTATGGTCGGAGACGGAATTAATGATGCGCCAGCACTCGCAACAGCAAGCGTTGGAATTGCAATGGGTGAAGGCACAGACGTAGCACTCGAAACTGCTGACATTGTTCTAATGAAGAATGATCTGCCAAGAATTGCAGAAGCAGTGCGATTGTCAAAACGTATGAACCGAATCATCAAACAAAATATAGTCTTTTCCATTAGTGTCATCATGCTCTTAATTTGTTCAAATTTCCTTCAATTCATCGACCTCCCATTCGGAGTCATCGGCCACGAAGGAAGCACCATCCTCGTCATCCTAAACGGACTACGACTACTGAAATAACTTTAACCTCAAAAAGGACTTGGCCATATGTACAATGTACAAGACCAAGTCCTTTTTTATTTAGTGATAACCGTTGCTTCCATTTGCTGAACTACTTGTTTTTTGCTTTGGACTATTTTTCTTACCCTTTTGTTTTGTGCCACCGTCTTTTTTAGTATGCTTCGTCATAGATAAGTCTCCTCCTACAAAATGGTCATAGTGGGTACATACCCCCACGACATATTAGTTAAGACAATGTCTTACAAGCCATAGTATGTCACAGAAGTCCACGAATAAATAAGGTAACTTACGGAAAATCAAATACACTTTGGCGTATTTGTGTCAGATTTTTTAGCAGTCTTTGCGGATTCGGTGACAATTAATGATTGCGTTAATCTCCCCACCTAAAATAATGATCATTCCAGATAGGTAAAACCAAATCATCAAGACAATAATCCCACCAAGGCTACCATATGTAGTTGTATAATGAGCAAAGCTATTAACATAGTATGAAAAAGCCAATGAAACAAACATCCAGCCAAAAGTAGCAAAGAATGCACCAGAGACAACTTCCTTCGCCTTCAGACGTCTATTTGGTGCAACAAAATATAGAAAAGTAAACACTAAAAATAAGATTACTGCACTTACAATCCAACGAATCGCATTCCAAATATCTAAAAATTCATCTGACAACCCCATAAAAGAAAAGATAAAAACACCTAAATGTTCCCCGAAAACTGGAAGTAACAAAGCAACAATTATGACAAATATCATCGCAAATGTTAATAAAATTGATATTCCCCGGGCAACGAAAAAGTTTCGACTCTCTGTTACATCATATGCACGATTAAAAGCACGCACTATAGAGTTAATCCCATTTGATGCGGACCAAATCGTACCGATGATCCCTATTGATAGTAATCCACCATTTTGCGACCCGACAATGACCTTCAAATTACTCTCAATCATATCAATCGTACCTATAGGTGCATACTCATCCAAAAAATTTAAAACATCAATTTCAGTAATCGGAATATATCCTATAAGTGTTACTAAAAAGAGTAAAAATGGAAATAACGAAAGTAGGAAGAAATAAGCAAGCTCTGCAGCTAATCCCCCAACCTCGTCCTCATGATAGCGTAAATACAACTCCTTTAAAAAATGAAAGTCAAATTTTATTTCACGAGCCATTACTTCACCTCTCTATATTATCTTCCCTCCCCACTTCAGATTTATGAGAAAGTGCATCTTTTGTATCTTTTAATATATCGATTATTTGTGGTGTTGTTTCAGTTAATTCATTCACTTTACCTGTGACAAAGCGAACATCCTCGGTCACCTGTTCAACAGTTGTTCGAATCGTATTGAACTGTTCCTTTAGACGATTTGTATAAACACCAGGATGCTTCAAAACATCTACTGTTTTTTGACCTACCCGTTTACTATTATGTACAAATGTTTCTCTCGTTTCTTTATCAAAAAGGGAAACCGCTGCACCTATTACAGCACCAATTAACATACTTTCAACCATCTTATTTCGATTAGACATGCCTACACCTCATTTTACTTTTAATATCTATAGATTATGTTCACTTTTTATGGTTTCCAAGAGACCTTTACAACCATTCGACACTAGTTCATATGTTTCATCAAAATTACCAGTATAATATGGATCTGGTACATCTGCTATTTTGTTATCATTTACAAAATCAAGCAGTCTCCCGATAAATCCTGTTTTTTCATAACCTGCTAATCGTCTTAGATTTCCTAAATTCTCAGCATCCATAGCAATTACGTATTCAAAATTTGTTAAATCTTCTTTTACTACTTGTCTTGCTTTGAGACCTTCAAACCCGATTGAATATTTTTCAAGAATTGATTGTGTGCCCTCATGAGGTGGCCTACCAACATGCCAGTCACCAGTTCCAGCAGAATCAATTTTAATTTTCGTTTCTAGCCCCTCTTTTTTTACCATATCCCGAAAAATAGCCTCTGCCATTGGTGAACGGCAAATATTACCTAAACAAACGAATAACACATTTACCACGTTGAGTACCTCCTTAAAAATAAGATCTATACTTATTAATACCATCATATCAGAATTTGTGACAAACCGTTTTTTCCTCGAAAAACATGTTACAATAAGAATACACTGAATGATGAGGGGATGAGAACATGGATCTCACACAAAAGTCTATTGAAAATGTTGAAGTTATGATAGAAGGTATTAAAGAGAAACTCAAGGTTTTAAATCTTGGAGCGATTAAACCTTCACATTTCGATGAAGAAATGTACGAAGAGCTAAAGGATATTTATGATTTAGTTATGAAGAAAAACTCCTTCAGTCCAAATGAAATGCAAGCACTCGTAGAAGAATTAGGAAATTTACGAAAAAAATAACGATGATACATATTAATTAGCGGCCAATCTCGACCGCTTTTTTATTTTTGTTTTTTTCTTGGCAAGAACAGCTTTACCAAGCATATATGTATAGAGAGAATCCTCTATCATGAAATGTTCATTCGTAAAATCTAAGGAGGGCTGCATAATGGTAGGAATGTGGTTAACTGTAATAGTGATGTTCATTTTTTTAATGCTTGGCGCTTATTTCTTCTTATTCGCTTTAACTACCGCGCTTAAGTCAGAAGACTCGACAAAGGTAGACCCAATCCCTAAAAACAAACATTAAAATAATGACTCTTCAATTAAGAGCACAGCACGAATACCCACTACCCACATTTTCCGCATTTAAGTCTGTCCTTCGACGCAATTTTGGTGATCATTACTTCATCAATTTTGAAAAATCGTAGGACTATCTTAATAAAATAGCCATTTCATTTCCTTGTATTTCCCACCAGTTAAACTAATTAATCACTACTACCAAGAGAAGCATAAGTATGGAGAATATTTTCGTAATTGGTTATAATGTGGTTTAAATGTAAATATAAAGGAGGAATAACAGATGTTAGGAATGTGGCTAACAGTGGGTATTATGTTTGTATTTTTAATGATTGGAGCGTATTTCTTCATAGGAGCAATTACTCCAGCACTAAAATCGCAGGATGCTTCAACAGTCGACCCAATTCCAAAGGAAAATAATAAGTACACTTCAATATAGTGAAACTTCAGTAGAATTTGGACTAGCCGTTAATAAGACTTGAACACGCAAGTTGACGAGCGCTATAAGTTTGGTCGGCCGTGCTAAACTGGCACGGCTTTTTGTTTTAATTACATGTAGTCTTTTTTGCACCGGGTGCTCTCGTTTAAAATAAACTCCTTCAAAATAACAGCTTGATTATACTTATTATCTTTCGCACCATACAGGAATGTAACTTTCCCTTTGCGTAAAATTTGCACTAGTTCTTTAACTCTCTCTTTTTTGTCCTCATCTGTAGTCAATTCCTCTAAATACTTTTCTTTAAATTCTTCATATTTTCCGACTTCATGATGAAACCATTTACGCAATTCATTGCTAGGAGCAATTTCTTTTAACCAATAGTCAATTTGTGCCGCTTCCTTTGATATTCCTCGCGGCCACAGTCGGTCAACCAATATTCGAATACCATCTGTATCATCAACCAGATCATATATGCGTTTAAGTTCAATCTCACCTTCCATTTTTAAGCCTCCTATTTGAGATATCCGCAAGCGCTTGACAATCTATAAAAAAGCCAGGAATCTTTTATCCCTGACTTCAAACTTATTTAAATTTATTATACATTTGAGTCTGATAGTCTTTAAAAACGGCTGAATGAGATGTTTTCCTACTTTTTAAAATCTGATTTAATCGTAGCTGCCTTTCATTTAATTTCTTGTACAGAATGGCTTTTTGTTCCTCATCTTCACAATTATCAAGTAAATTTTCAATCGTAAGTAGTTCTTTCTAAATTCTGTCTCCTCATTAATAATACCAGCATTCTTCATCACACGATAAGCCATTCTTAAATCTTCTGGAATCGCTGATAAGTCGTCTAATTTTAATGGCTTCCCATAGCCAGGCAAATTATCGAATTCACCATCCTTATAAGCACGGCGAATTTTATCCTCTGAAACAATATGCGAAAAGTCCATTTTATAACCTCCTATATTAAGTAAGGCTTACACTAGATATCTATACTTATATTGTAAGCATTTGGAGAATCTAATTCCACAAAAGAATAACGAACTGACGATTTGCAATTCGTCACCTACCCCCAGAAATCGACAATTTCAGATGAATGATATAACGACTCAAACTCTTTATAAGGGCGGGAAAAATGATGTTATCTAACTTGGAAATCGGAATTGATTTAGGAACTGCGAATATTTTAGTTTACAGTAAAAATAAAGGAATTATTATAAATGAACCTTCAGTTGTTGCAATCGATACTGTTACAAATCAAGTACTTGCAGTTGGAACAGAAGCGAAAAGAATGATCGGAAAAACTCCTGGTAAAATCGTTGTGATTCGTCCACTAAAAAAGGGTGTAATTGCTGATTTTAACGTAACAAGTGATATGCTCCGTCATATTATGAAAAAGGCTGGACAAAAACTCGGCTTTTCAATGAGGAAACCAAATGTAGTTGTTTGTGCTCCCTCTGGGGCTACATCTGTTGAACGTCGGGCCATTCAGGATGCAGTAAGAAATTGCGGTGCAAAACAAGTGCATATAATTGAAGAACCAGTTGCCGCTGCTATTGGTGCAGATCTACCTGTAGATGAACCTGTTGCCAACGTAATCGTTGATATCGGTGGTGGAAATACAGAGGTTGCGATTATTTCATTTGGTGGAGTTGTCACATGTAATACAGTTCGAATTGGGGGAGACCAATTTGACGAAGATATCATTCAGTATGTTCGTAAAAAATACAATGTACTGATCGGCGAACATACCGCTGAGCAGATTAAAACGGAAATTGGCTACTGCCTAATTGACCATGAACAGCAAAAGATGAACGTACGTGGACGCGATTTAGTAACCGGTCTACCAAAGACTATTATGTTAGCCTCAACTGAAATCCAAGAAACTTTAAAAGAGTCTTTATTACGTATTCTTGATGCGATTCGGGCAACATTAGAAGATTGCCCACCAGAATTAAGCGGTGATATTGTTGATCGCGGTATTATTTTAACAGGAGGCGGAGCGCTATTAAAGGGAATGGAGGATTGGTTGAGCAAGGAAATTTTTGTCCCAGTTCATCTTGCTTCAAATCCATTGGAATCAGTTGCAATAGGCACCGGCCGCTCCCTGAGTATGATACAAAAGCTTCAAAAAATCGCAAAATAAACGAAACACCACCCGACCTTGGTGGTGTTTTTTGATTTATATAAGTTTTAACTAATGTTGAGACGAGGATTTGCGCGTTCGACATGTTTTATGCGCGGTAAACCAAGGATTTGCTCGCTCACCATGTTTTATGCACGTTAAACCATGGATTTGCTCGCTCAACATGTTTTATGCGCGGTAACCCAAGGATTTGCTCGCTCAACACGTTTTATGCACGTTAGAACAGGGATTTGCTCGCTCAACATGTTTTATGCGCGGTAACCCAAGGATTTGCGCGTTCGACACGGTTTATGCGCGTTAAACCAGGGATTTGCTCGCTCAACACGTTTTATGCACGTTAGACCAGGGATTTGCTCGCTCACCACGTTTTATGCACGTTAGACCAGGGATTTGCTCGCTCAACACGTTTTATGCACGTTAGACCAGGGATTTGCGCGCTCCCCTGAATTTATGCTCGTTAGCTTAATACTAACTCCAAATATAGATGAACAAGTGCCACCCATTAGAAAACTTGGCATTCGCCAAGCCTTTGGGCGAATTGTCTTGGTTACACTTATGCAGTAAGAAAGTATTTATACGTTCTTAACTGCAAAAAAAGGACAGACCTTCAAAATGAGGTCCGTCCTTGATTTTAAGCTGATTGATCTAATTTTCGTTCTGCACCTTTTTTATTCTTCACATAACCAATACCTAAAATAGCAACAGTTATAAGGGCAACAATTGCATAGGAAAGTGGGCCATGTTCTAGATGAACAAAATCAGTAAACTTTTTATCCTTCATGATCATTTCGCCCGCTGTCCACGCAAGAATTCCAGCCCCAATATAGGCAATCCATGCGTAACGATTCATTGCTTTCACAATAAATTTAGATCCAAAAATCATAATTGGAATACTAATTGCAACACCAAGTGCGATCATACCAACATGTCCATCTGCAGCACCTGCAACAGCAACAACATTGTCCAAACTCATGACAGCATCAGCCATAATAATTGTACCAATCGCTTGCATGATACCATTCGATGATTTTACATGTGCTTCACCTTCATCTTCAACCAAAACCTTATAGGCGATAAAAAGAAGTAATAGACCACCAATTAAATTAACAAACGGAATTTTCAACAAATACACAATCAGAACTGCAAATAAAACTCGTAAAATAACAGCTCCACCTGTACCCCACATAATCGCTTTATTTTGCTGTTCTTTTGGTAGATTTCTAGTAGCCATCGCTATTACAACAGCATTATCTCCAGAAAGAATTATATCAATGGCAACAATTTTCAATAAAGCTATCAAAGCACCTGAACTAATGGCGAATCCTAGTATGTTCATAACATCCATTGGATTTCCTCCTCAAATTATCAATCTAATATATTAACATAATGAATAACATAAAATAGCTTACTCCTTTTTTACTAGAATCGCAACAATTTAACGAATCATTTTGCTTACAAAATGGCCAAATATAACCATATTAGTTCAATAAAAAAATGGAAATACTATTAGAAATATTGACATGAAACCAAATGGTTTTATATAATACAATATGAAACCATTTGGTTTTACATATAGAGCAAAAGGAGAATTTATATGACAACAGTACCAGATATTAAACAAACCGTTATCTTTGATGCACCTATACAAAAAGTATGGAATATAGTATCCACTTCTGAGGGTATTGCCTCCTGGTTTATGCAAAATGACTTTGTTCCGAAGGTAGGTCATGAATTTCATTTACAATCACCTTTCGGACCATCACCATGTAAAGTATTGGAAATAGATGAGCCGAATCGAATTTCTTTTTCATGGGATGTCGAAGGTTGGTTCGTTGATTTTATTTTAAAAGATTTAGGTGATAAGACAGAGTTCACTCTCATTCATGGAGGTTGGAAGGATTCTGAGGAAATCATTAATAAAGCAGGTCAAACAGCTTCAACAATTCGTGAAAATATGAACGGTGGTTGGACAGGCATTCTAGAAAAGCTTCGGACGATCGTTGCAAACTAATGGCTGAAGCAGCACAAAAGTACGATGTATTCCAAGCAATCGCTGATCCAACCCGTCGCGAAGTGTTACGACTACTTTCAAAAAAAGAATTACCCATTTCTGAAATCACTAGTCATTTTCCTATGAGTCGTACTGCCATAGCAAAACACCTTCATATTCTTTCTGAAGCGAAATTAGTGAGCGGACAAAAAGTCGGTAGAGAAAAGCGTTATCGCCTTCTTCCAGAGCCTTTGTCTGAACTGCATCAATGGCTTTCATATTACGAGCAATTTTGGAATAATAAGCTTTCAATTCTTAAACATATTGTAGAAAACACCCCTGATAATGGGCTAAAAATTATCAAACCTGAAACAGATTCTATATCTGAATAAACATTTGCTTATCAGACCCGACTAGCAAATGTTCTGAAGCAAAAAAAATAGACCGACTTCCAAATGTCGGTCTATTGATAGATAGGTAGTACAACTTCTGCAACTGTACCTTGTCCCTCCCTACTTTCAAACTTTAATTTCCCTCCATGATCCTGGATAATACTGTGACAGACCATTAATCCTAAACCGGTACCCTTTTCCTTAGTTGTATAAAATGCGTTTCCAATCTTCATCAGTACATCCTCTGGAATACCGCAGCCTTCATCTGCAAATCGTAGAATGACATTTTTTCCCCTTGACTGGATTGTAATATGAATAACTCCCCCACCATCCATCGCTTCAATACTATTTTTTATCAGGTTTATAAATACTTGTTTAATTTTACTTTCTTCACAGCTAATAGGTATGTTCTTCATTTCCCCCAAATAATCTACTTTAATTTGGATATTATGCAAAATCGCTTCAGTATTTAATAGGAAGACAACCTCCTGAATTAATGTACTAATCTTAAATTCTTTTAAATGACGCTTCTTCGGTTTTGCAAGAAACAATAGTTCCCCGACAATACCGTTAATTCGATCTATCTCGGATTTCATAATTTCCGAATAGCTATTAAGCTCTTCTTTTGTACCACCATGTTGAACAAGTTGTGCAAATCCTTTTACACTGGTTAATGGATTTCGAATTTCATGTGCGATCCCTGCAGCTAGTTCTCCTACCATTGAAAGCTTATCAGATTGCTGGATGAGTTCCTGACTTTTTTTTACTTCTGTAATATCTCTTATAACAACATACTCGCAATTTTCCCGTTGAAAAACAATTGGCATCGATTTCTGCTCAACATGAACCTCTTTGAGGATTGGATGATTGATCCTACCTTCAATAATTCTCTTAAACTTATGACCTCTTTCTACTTTTCTTGTAGGATTATAGGAATCATGATGAATAAAGTCATCAATTGATTTCCCCTTATACGTTTCCATCTTATCCGCACCTAAAAGAAACTTTCCAGTGCTATTAATGTAAACGATCTGTTTATCCTTAGTAATGGCGATTGCGTATGGTGCATCCTCTACTAAACTACGAAAAGCAAGGTTCTTTCTTGATTCCCAGATCGCAAAAATAAGAAGAATAGCTGAAATAAAAAGGATAACTAACTCTAGTTCATACTCGAAAAAAAATAATTGCGCTCCAATAAGAAGAAGACAACTGCATAACAGAAACATTGAAAAATATAAAGACTTCCACTTAATTCTTTCCACTATCATCTCTCCTATATGAAAAATTCAGTCAATTATAACTAAAAAAATTTATTTTCAAGACATATATTTCCTATAAAAAACAGCCTAACCTCACATAGAAGCTAGGCCATGCCTAAGGCTTAACCCAGTACTGAGCAATCCTCGCATTTACCAATCATTATTTTAATATAAAACATATTAAGCTATAGTCTTCCTTCATATCCCAGTCAACAAAAATATCTTTAACCTGCTGTTTAAATATTTGATCAAATCTCCCATGCTTATGCAGAAAACCTTTTTCTAAAGAGTCCTTTGTAACATGCAGTTCCTGTCTAAAGCCCCGTTCAATCAATGCTTTCTCAATCGGCACTAAAATACCTACACGTTTTACGATAAAAATTTTCGGAGAAATTTGATACGAGTAGATTTCCTCTGGAGTCTTTTCAACCAAATAGCTGATTCTTGAAACCTCTGCTTCGAGAGATGAAAAATCAATATTTTGTTGATCCTTCTCCATTTCAATAAGACTGGATTCAAGAATAACGATGATTACCCCTGTGTTATTTGGAAAATTCCAGTCATGAAGAAAAGAAGCAACTTCAGTATCCAACGTTACCTGAATAACACCTCTTAATTCATCAAGAATACTATTTATGACAATATTCCGAGCATAATCTACTTGTATATCCTGTCTTTCCCGAAGAAGAACCTCTTCCATTGGAGAAATGAATCCACGGATATTTAAAACTAAAAAGTGATCAGCTGTTATAGCAAAGCAGGATTCTGGCCCTCGCCCAAACTTATTCCGTAAAAGCTTACTCGTATAACTGCTTATGTACTTAATCTTTTCTTGTAGATTCAAGTCATCCCACCTAAAGGGATCAGTCACAATAACTAATGACTTTAATTCATCAGCCTTACATATTGTAACATACTTCCCATTATTGTTAGTATTCCCATATGATAGGTAGTATGAACATTTGGGGCTAAGAATATTTATTTACCAGAAAATATCGTATAACTATTATTATTCTCGTAATCCCATATCAAATAAATATCCTCTAAATCCTTGGATAATATTCTCTCAAATCTACTTTTATTACTTCGAAACCTATTCCTAATTATTTGTTCTCTTTCCTGTAAAATGTGAACATATCCTTTGTCAATCATCATCTTTTCAATTGGCATTAATAAGTCAGAACATTTGATTACTACTGTATCTATATTAATTTTGTCAACACTTATATTCTCTGGACGAAATATAGAAGTTTCACTTTGTTTCATGAATTCATCCTTTAAAATCTGAAATTCTATATGATCCCCATCGTTTTTGAATTGTTGTTTTTCCTGAAATATCCCGATTAATATTCCGGTATTATTATGAAAGTTCCAATCTTGATAGATGGTTGCAATCAACTTCCCGAACATTTCCTGTAAAGTATCAATAAGGGGGGATAATAAGTCCTTCATTATGGTTGACCGTATGGTTTGAGCAATAAGATGTTCATCCTTTCTTATTAATTCTGACTCAATTTGCGTCATAAACTTTTTGATATTGATTACGACGTACTGATCGGAAATAGATGTATAACAAGCTTCTGGCCCTTTACCAAACTTCTTTTTAATCTGTTTACTTATATAACTACTTAAATATGTTAATTCCTCTTGCTTTGTAAAAACATCTCTTGACATTCGTACTACAAATCCCCCTACAAAACGCATATTTAAAAAGCTAGCAAATATTTGCTGCATTTAAAAATTGACTGTCTCTAAATTTTCATACGTTAATAGAAATAAAAAATGGCCTAACCTCTAAAATATAGAAGTTAGGCCATGGTTAGACATTTTATTATTCTACCATTTACCGTACTTTGTTTTTATAATTGAACTTTAAACTAGATAGCATATACATGTTGATGGATGACAGCTAGACATCTACCAATGATATCATAACATTAATACGTTAATTGAACAAATGCTTTTTAAATAGAATGCTTCAATGGACCTGTTAAAAATACTGATATGCCAATTTTTTTGCAAATCGTTAAATAATGCATCAACGT
Source organism: Fredinandcohnia quinoae (assembly GCF_022427965.1). Taxonomy (GTDB): domain Bacteria; phylum Bacillota; class Bacilli; order Bacillales; family Bacillaceae_L; genus Ferdinandcohnia; species Ferdinandcohnia quinoae. The sequence continues at coordinate 213,770 of NZ_JAKTTI010000002.1, forward strand.
TAATAAAACAGCACCCATGTTCATCCCAATAATGATTCCCTCCATTTGTAGTGAATGAATGGATCCAAGAACAAACATGATTGAAAATGAGATAACCGTTGACCAAACATTATGAATGAATGCATCCTTCACAAGTCCAAGTCCAATAAGATAGGCTTGCATTGGTATTAAAAAGAAGTGAAACAAAAAGTACGGCCAGAGCATTTGTAGATAAGTTGTTGCAGCTGACGATTCAAAGAATATATGAGTTAAAGGCTCAGCGAAATAGTAAAAAATGACCACAGCAGGTACCCCGTATAAGAAAGTCAACTTCATTACCTGCTGTAATAGATTATGAAGGAGTCCAACATCTTTTTTCGCATATGCTTCTGATACAGTTGGAATAAGTACAATGAGAAATGAATGAGCAATGAATGCTGGGAAAAAACCGATTGTTAACGCAACACCTGTCATCAGACCAAAATGTTCGGTAGCAACAGTCGTGGTTAGCCCTGCCCTCATCAGTGCCGCTTTAATTAAAAATGGTTGAATAGCGTGAGAGATTGCATGAAATATCCGCATCGCTGTCGTTGGTAATGAGACTGCTAATAGGTTTTTCCGTACCATTTTACCGCCTAAAAATGCGGTTGGCTTGCGTTTTAATAGTCTTAATTGATTTATATATTCATAGCCTAAATAACCTAAGACGACGATATCACTGACTACCAATGCACATAAAGCAATAAGGATTGATGTTTGCAGCTTGAACTCCAATAATTGAAACACAAAGACTAAGACTAGTAATTGAATCGCTTTCCGCAAAAAGTTACTAATAGCAATTTTCCCCATAGATTGGACTCCCATAAAATAGCCTCTTGCAATGGAGGTATACGAAACAATGGGAATCAGGATTATGACAACCCATCTTACCAATGGATGATATTCATCAAACACTGGTATAAATGGTAAAATCACAAATGATAATGAAATAATAATTGCTGCAAATACAGTTGCGAATATAGTTGCATGCTTCAGCATGCTATGGTGGTATTTCGACTCCTTTTCAGCAATAAATTTTGATATTGAGACTGGAAGCTCCAAGCTTGCTAAAATAACAACAAGGAAGATTGACGGCAAAATGGTCATGTATAGCCCCATCCCATGTCCCCCAAGTTCCCTGGCAAGTACGAGATTTACTAAGAATTCAACACATTCACCAACAAATGCTGCAATCACTAATAATAGTGCTCCTTTAAAAAAAGTCTTCATCTTGTAGCCCCTTATCTATTTTTTCGATACTCTATACATATGAGACAAGTCATCAGATTATTTGGGACAAATGAATTTTTTTACAATGTTAACAGCATTGTTCTCTTTCCAACCGCTTATTCTCTCGTTTATAATCAAATTATGTGTTTTTTTAACTTTGATGAAAATAGGTGTATATAGATGAGTATTTTAACAGTCAAAAATGTAAGTCATGGATTTGGTGACCGAGCGATTTTTAATGATGTATCATTCCGTCTATTGAAGGGTGAACATATTGGCTTAATCGGTGCGAATGGTGAAGGAAAATCAACATTCATGAATATAATTACTGGAAAATTAGAGCCTGATGAAGGAAAAATTGAGTGGTCTAAAAATGTTCGTGTAGGTTATCTTGATCAGCATACCGTTCTTGAGAAGGGGTTAACGATTCGCGACATTCTAAATAGTGCATTCAAATATCTCTTTGATATGGAAGCAGAAATGAATGAAATTTACAACAAAATGGGAGAAGCATCCCCTGAAGAATTAGAGCAACTTCTTGAAGATGTGGGTACAATTCAGGATGTGCTAACAAATAATGATTTTTACGTGATTGATGCAAAGGTTGAGGAAATCGCTCGTGGACTTGGTTTGGAGGATATCGGTTTAGAACGTGATGTCCAAGATTTAAGTGGTGGGCAGCGTACAAAGGTACTGCTTGCAAAGCTTCTATTGGAAAAACCAGATATTTTATTACTTGATGAGCCGACGAACTATTTAGATGAGCAGCATATCGTATGGCTCAAGCGTTATCTGCAAGAATATGAAAATGCATTTGTTTTAATTTCACATGATATTCCATTTTTAAATAGCGTAATTAATCTTATCTATCATATGGAGAATCAAGAATTGAACCGATATGTTGGAGATTATGATAATTTCCAGGCGGTATATGAAGTGAAAAAGCAACAATTAGAATCTGCATATAAAAAACAACAGCAAGAAATTTCCGAGTTGAAAGATTTTGTTGCTCGTAATAAAGCACGTGTATCAACGCGAAATATGGCGATGTCACGTCAGAAAAAACTCGATAAAATGGACATCATCGAACTTGCAAAAGAAAAGCCGAAACCAGAATTTTATTTTAAAGGTAGTAGAGCCTCTACTAAGCTTGTTTTTGAGGCGAAGGATTTAGTAATCGGCTATGATGAACCACTTTCAAAGCCGCTAAATCTACGGATGGAAAGAGGACAAAAGATTGCCTTAGTTGGTGCGAATGGAATTGGAAAGACGACACTTTTAAGAAGTCTTCTCGGTTTGAATCGACCGATTTCAGGTGAAGTTGAACGTGGCGACAATCAAGATATTGGCTATTTCGAACAAGAAATTAAAAATGCAAACTATAATACTTGTATTGAAGAAATCTGGAATGAGTTTCCTTCCTTTAACCAGTATGAAGTGCGCGCGGCCTTAGCAAAATGTGGGCTGACAACGAAGCATATTGAAAGTAAGGTTGAGGTATTGAGTGGTGGGGAAAAAGCAAAGGTTCGCCTCTGTAAGCTCATCAACAGGGAAACAAATATTTTACTTCTAGACGAGCCGACAAACCATCTTGACGTAGACGCAAAAGATGAATTAAAACGTGCACTTAAAGAATATAAAGGCAGCATTTTGTTAATTTGCCATGAGCCAGAGTTTTACCAGGATGTTGTTACAGATGTATGGAATGTGGAAGACTGGACAACGAAGTTATTTTAATTCCAAACCCTCCGTTTTTTAATGCGGAGGGTTTTCTATATACAAATCTCGGTTTACTTTGTGCAATATAAAATTACTTAAATCGGTTCCAAAAAACAATAACCTGTGCAACGGCCTTGTCATTGACACGTACAATAACTTGATTTCAATTTCATTTTCCGTAAATTTTTCTTCATTTGAATAGATGATGACCGCATCAAATTCTAGACCCTTCGACAAGTGAGAGCTTACAATAACAACTTCTTCTTTGTTAATTTCTTCATTTTCCTTTAAAAGCTGAATCGGCAGTTCTGAATACTTTTTGAAAGCCTTTGCTAGCTTACTGCACTCTTTATTTGTTTTGCCAATTATTGCAATCGTTTTCATGCCATCAGCATACAAATCTTCAATCTCTTTTGTTAGATCAGTAATTGTGTTTTTCTCTGATCCATTGATTTTGTGGAATACAGGCTGTTCTCCATGTCTAACAACCGGTTCAACCAATGGCAGCTCCAATTGCAATAGCTTTAATAGCTCGTTTGCAGCATTCATAATTTCAATCGTCGTTCGGTAACTTTTCTGTAATGTTTTATAAGTAGCCCTAGGGAAAATTTCTTCTAGAACTGGTGTCCAATCATTGATCCCTCTATATGAGTGTATACCTTGGGCTAAATCTCCAACAATCGTGAACATATCAGTCTCAAGTGCACTTTTTAAGGCAATAAGCTGGAAATAACTATAATCCTGTGCTTCATCAATCACGACATTTCGAGCTTTTAACTCTTTTTTAATCCCAAATAGCTTGCTTTGTAAATAAAGGAGTGCCGCTAAGTCCTCTTGTTCATAGGATTTCTCGAGATGTAGTTTTGTCTCATAATGGCAAAAAAATTGAATTTGCTCCTCTGTTAATAGGTCTGAAGCATACATTGCGAATAATTCTTGGTCGGTAACGAGTTTTTTATAATAATAAAATAAATCGTGGTTAGGAAGCTTCTTAATGTAAGCATTAACTGCTGTTCGAGATTGCTTTGTTATCTCCTCAATTAATGCTTCCTTTTTATCCATTGCTTTTATGACGTAACTTCTTCGCTTTTCTGGGTCAATTTTTGTCTTGAACAATACCTTATCGAGCTTATCATCATAAAAACTAGTAACCTTATGAAGCATCTTTTTCTTTTCTAAACGAACTGTATTTTGCAGAATCTTTTTTACCTTTTCGATTCTTTTATAGTATGGGAGATATCGATATTCATGTGTTATTAAATGTCTCAAATCCCTCGCCTTGTACAACCGGAATTTTGATACGAAAAAATCATCCTCTGGTAGTAAGGTTTGTAAAATATCCTCTGAGTAATGGTCAAGTATATCTCGAAACTCGAATGAACCTTTAAATTTGGCAACCCATCTGACCATATCAGGGTCTTTAAAGTCTCCATTAATAAATCCAAGCAGCTTCATTTCAGGACTGAGTAGTTTAATTGGTTTACTAATGCATTTTTTCACAAAATCAACTAGCGTTGTCTGTAGAATGTTATCGACTCCAAGCTCTGGTAAAACCTCTGATATATAGTCGATGAACAGCCGATTTGGTGCAAGGATCATAAGCTGGTCGGGTGAAAAATACTCTGCGTATGTATAGATGAAATAGGAGATACGGTGTAGAGCTATTGTTGTCTTTCCACTCCCAGCAGCACCTTGAACGATAATTGGCTTATTTAAATCAGCTCGAATAATATTGTTTTGCTCCTCTTGAATGGTTGAAACAATATCAGTAAGTCGATTACTCGCACTTTCCGACAGAGATTTTTGCAAAAGTTCATCTGTCGTCGTTAAATCAACATCACGTATTTCCTCGAGTTCGCCATCATCAATGATATATTGCCGTTTTAGTGACAGATATCCTTCGTACTCTTCACCCTCAGCCTTATATGATACTTCGCCTAATCTACCATCATAATATAGATTTGCAATTTGAGAACGCCAATCTACTATAATGGGTTGCTGGGTTTCCTTATCGAAAAGCGACACTTTACCGAAATAGAGGATTTCTTCTAGACCTGTTTCATCTCGCTTAAAATTAATTCGGGCAAAATATGGCTTTTTCTCGTTTCGTTTCAGGTTTCGAACTTCTTCATTCGTTCTTCGTAGGAGATTTGAATTCGTTAGCATATTGATATAGTTAAAACTACTATCCTTAAAATCCACACCTTCTAGTGCTCCCTTCAGATTTTCACGAAAGTTCTCCTCGTTCGATTCAGAAGCCTTAATCACAATTTTCATATATTGCTTTGTAAAATCTAGCCACTCGATCTCCTTCTCATAATCCGGATGCTGTTCTACCCCCATCCATCAACCACCCCTTCACATTCAAATTCAAAAATAGACGCAAAAAACCATGAATTAACCTTGCTAATTCATGGCGTCATCATATACAAACGTTTTCAAAGGAACGAATATCTAATTATTATGTAATTTTCAAAATGGCGTATTGTTGATTATATTGTATAAATATTCTTTTTGCAAATTTTTTTCCTGTCACTTAAATAGAAGACCGCCCAAAATTACGGTCTCCAGTCCTATTAGTTTATTTTCCTGTTATCCTTATCATACATTTCAATCATATATGGTTCATCTTTTATTATTGCTTTTATATCCTCAGATTCTAGAAAACTTTTTACCATACTCTCGATTTCCTTTAACTGTTCTTTTGCATTCTTATCCGTGGAATCGATAGAAGTATGTATTGAAAGAGGGAGTGGCGATATGTCAAATGAATAACCTATTTGTTCAATTCTGTATCCCTTCATTCCACTTAATATTGTATCAAGAACTGGTTCCCATTTTTGTTTACGCTCTGCTTTTTCAGGATCAATTCGATTAACTTCTATTTCAAAAGTACCTTTCTCATATTCCAGAACCACACTCTGAACAACTTGTTTTATTTCATCCACTCTTCTCTCTGTTTCGGGGATTTCTAGTAGAATACCTCTTTCATTATCATCAATTCCGACAATTGCAGATATAAATTCATATCCCCCGGCTTTTAATGCCATTTCAATATTCTCCCGCAATCTCCATGTTCTTTCTTGATACTTATATGGGCTTTTCCCTTCATTAAGATTAGTTACTATAACCGTATAAGCACCATGGTTCTCCGAATATAATCTATCTATTATTATTTTCGACACGTCTTCTTTTATAGTTTCGTAATATTCTTTTGTACCTTCTACAAATACTTCAATCTTTTTTTCATGGGGATAATGGCTAATCCCGAAGTTATAATTTCTCGAACTTAATTCTTCTCGTATGATAGCAGTAATCGATTCCGTTTGTTTTTGTTTAGACTCGTAAATCGAGTTCAAGTATGGAATCTTTTGAAGAACCTCAGCCATCGCCTGCGATACAAAACCAGAACCTATAACTAAACCAAGAGCTATTATTGCAGCTCCAGACGAATAAAAGATTTTTTTCCACAGGCTCCACTTATTCTTAATATGTCTAGGTTCATTCACAGACTCTATATCTCTGAGACTTGCATGAACACGATTTTTTATTCGATTAGCAATTTCGTCATTAAAATAATGTTCACCATAATGTTCCTTTACCTGTTCTAGATCTTTATCCATTTTAAGTATCTCCTTTCATCGTAGTAATTGTTTCCTTTAATTTACTTCGGCCTCTTGCAAGCCTTGTTTTTACTGTATTTGCATTGACTTCTAACATTTCACTTATTTCTTCTATTTTAAGTTCGTTGAAGTAGTGTAGAACAATCACTTCACGATATTTGATTGGGAGTGATAAAACATTTTGTAAAAGCTGTTCATTCTGAATCATTTTTAAAAACGCTTCCTCTGTACTCTCACTTTTCTTAATACCATCAAAAAATTCAATCGGAAACTTTAGTATCTGAAAACCTTTTTTTCTAATAAAATCCTTCGAGAGATTAACAGTTATGCGGTATAACCAAGATTTGATTGAGGCTTCTCCTCGAAAATTTTTGAGATACTGATAACATCTTAAAAATACTTCTTGAGAAATATCCTCCGCCAAACCTTGATCTTTTACGAATGAATATGCCAGTAAATAGACCTTCTTAGAATATAAGGTCATCATTTCATCTATCACTTTTGACTTATCATCTATAGTAAAATCCATTTCATTTTCCAAATTCAAATGGATGTGGTCACTTTCCATAATTGATCCTCCTTTCCGCGGGCACTCTTAAGACTTATCATACTTGAAAATGGTTTCATTTTTATCGAAAATAAAAAAGCCCTCAAAATCTGAGAGCTTCATGTATTTATATTCAGGTTGTTAATCTCTTTTCTTTCTTCTCCATCTTCATTATTTTTCTGATGTATGGAATGATGTAATAATCTCCACCTAATTTACCTGCATTCGCACCAGCCACTAGGACAAAAATGGTTAATAGGAGAAGTTGTGGATTTGTGCTAGTTGTTCCAGAGAACATAAATGCAAAGTTCATTAGAGCTGCCATTAGAGCAGAGAATGTTGTAAATACGCCAAGTATAAGTGCGATCCCTACTAAAAATTCACCCCATGCTACTAAAAAGTTAAATAGCTCAACATTCGGCAACGCGAATCCTTCAAGAAATGTAGCCCACCAGCCCTGAACTGCTGGATGATCACCAGTAGAGTTAGCAATTGCTCCATTTAAAAATCCACTGGCATCAAATCCTCCTGTAATCTTGCCCCAACCAGCTGTTAGCCAAGAATACCCTAGATACAAACGCAAAACCACTAAAATTACCGCAGCACTTACATGTTCCCTAAGCCATTTTACAAACATTTTCTTCACTCCCATTCTTTTAAAAGATTAGATACTGTTTACACTTATAATGTATCATTTTTACAAAAAAATGGTCGTCATTTACAGATCCTTTCATAGATTAGTAATATATTTGTGAATAATTGAGCAATTCACAAATTATTCATTGCAATTGAGTAAATTACTGTTATTTTTTTCATTTATATGATATTGTAAAAATAATCAGAAAATTTTAGTTGCGGATAACAAGGGGGAAATACTCATATGGTTCGAACTGGGGCGGCTGCTTTTCTAAGCATTATTTTATTAGTCGTAGAATCATTCATTATCATGAAATTAAAAGGCTATACTTCTATTTATTTTGATAACATCAATCTACTAATAGGTGTATTGGCAATGAACTTCTTTTTTGCCTTTTCAATTTTAACGAATATGAAGATGTGGTTTGAAAAACATAGTGATGAGGAAGCAGAGGTTAAAATAGAAAAACAGGACTAGATCCTGTTTTTTTACTGGGCAAAAACTTCATTTGTTTTCACATCAATCCACTGTCCTGTTTGTTCTAATACTCCAGCAAGTCTATACAAAATATCTTCCCTTCCTCTTGCTGCAATCATTTGCACCCCGAGTGGAAGCCCAGAAGACGTTTTCCAAAGAGGTACTGACATTGCTGGCTGCCCTGTCAAATTTGCCAACTGTGTATATGGCGTACGTGATAGGCTTTTTTCTACAAGTTGATCGACAATTCCTGTTTTCTTTAATATTTTCCCCATTCCGAACTTGCTCACAGCTTTTATTAACTTCTCTTCACTTGGCTTTAAGTCTAATTCACCAATTTTGGCAGGCGGTGATGCTGTAGTAGGTGTTAGATAAATATCATATGTTTCATGAAATCTCTCCATTGCGATTGCTGCTTCATCCCATTCTCTCATGCTTAATACAAATTCACTCGCAGAAACAGATTGACCCAATAGTCCAAGCATCCATGTTGATGGCTCGACGTCCTTCATCGTAACTTTCCTTCCAAGATTTCCTTGTAAAGAGGCGATAGTTGCACCGACTTCACCAAAATACATCGTGATGTAGCTCTTCCCTATTTTCCTACCATCAACTGGCGCATCCTTCTCTTCGACCATATGCCCCATTGACTCTAATAGTTTAGCTGTTTGATAGACTGCCTCTTTACAATTAGGATCCACATCCCTTCCTAAAGGAGATTTAACCGTAAATGCAACTCGCAGCTTAGAAACGGGCTTCGATAACTCTTCAAGATAACTCCCATAAAAGGGAAGTGGGGTAAATGCACTCGTCTTTTCCACAGAACTGATCTCATCTAATATTGCTGCACTATCACGCACAGAACGTGTCAGTACATGACTAACAGATGCACCCTGCCAAATCCTACCGTATGATGGTCCAACGGGTGTTCTCCCACGAGTTGGCTTAATTCCGAAAAGACCTGTATATGCCGCTGGAATTCGAATTGAGCCACCCCCATCACTTGCACCAGCAATCGGAACCATACCAGACGCTACAGCTGCTGCCGATCCACCACTTGATCCTCCTGGAGTATAGTCTGTATTCCATGGATTTCGGGTTGGTCCTGATGCTTTTGGTTCTGTTATTCCCATTAAAGCAAATTCGGGAACATTCGTATGTCCAAGAAAAATCATACCCGCTTCTCTCAATCTTCTTACAAACTCGGAGTCCTCTGTTGCACAATAATTTTTATATGCATTTGACCCAGATGTTATAAGCTCACCCGCAACCTCTTGTTGAATATCCTTCAATAATATTGGCACACCATTAAATGCACCTGAACACTTATTCTGACTTGCTTCATTAATAGCCTTCTCATACATTTTATTCACTACTGCATTTAGCTTCGGATTTACTTCCTCAATTCTAGTAATCGCAGCTTCTATTAATTCCTTCGGATGAACTTCCTTTTTCCTTACTAGCCCCGCTAACCCTATCCCGTCAAATTGTATGAATTCCTGTGACTTCACCCATATCCCCCCTACATCAACTCTTCTATATAAAATTCGCTAATCGAATACATTTACCTTCTCCAAAAAGAAAAAGCATCTACCTATAAGATAAATGCTTAGTCTAGTAATTCTATTTTTGCGAAATTGGCAACGTAATTGTTATCGTGGTACCCTTATTAATCTCACTATCAACTTGAATTTCACCTTGATGATCTTCAACTATTTTCTTCGTCACCATCAACCCAAGGCCAGTTCCTTCTGGTTTTGTTGTATAAAAGGGCTCAAAAAGTTTTTCAATTTCAGACTTATCAATTCCACTACCTTGATCAACAACACGAATTGACAACAAATTTTTAGAAACGATGCTTGAATGTATTTTCAATGTTCCACCATGATCATGATCCATCGATTCTATTCCATTGTTTATCAAATTAATAAAAACCTGTTTGAGCTGATTTTCATCACATTCAATTAGAGGTAACTCGTCTTCAAGAACTGCAGCCAGGGTAACTTTTTTCTCGCATGCTAGTTGCTTTGAAATTGAAATCACATACGCAATTATATCCTTTATATTATTCTTTTGAAAATTCGTAGATCGAGGCTTACCAATCACCATTAAATCATTAACAATTGAATTAATCCTTTCAATCTCTTGCTCCATAATCGAATAATAATGTTGATCCCCGGGATACTTTTCTCGTTGTAATTGTGTGAATCCTTTCAAAGACGCTAATGGATTTTTTATCTCGTGCCCTAGTGACGTAGCCATCTGCCCTATAAACGCCAACTTCTCCTTATGTTTCAACTGTTCATGTGAGGTATTTAGCGCGTCTACATATGATACAAAACGATTTAGTAGAATGTAGGCAATTCCTGCTAGAATTAAGATTAATACGATTGGAAAAAATACGATCCTATCTCCAATTAAAATACCAACTAGCAAATACCTAAAAGTTGTTGCAATTGTTGCAAACCAAAAAAATCGTTTATTAATAAATATTGGTGAAAACAAGACTAATATTAATTCTATAGCACTACCGCTTGAATATTTACTTGAGTCATCCCAAAAGACAACACAATCATTTATAGCCGAAAGTACAACATAACAAGAAATATAAACATACTTAACAGAATAATGTTTACCTCTTTTTATCAAATAAAGTGATAATGGTAATAACCCGAAAAAAGTGATATAAATTATTAAACTAATATCGATAGAATAATATTTTCCAGGCTCTGTAGAGGTAATAAATTTTGGATATATATAATAAAATAACAAATCATATAAGACTAAAGTCACATAAAAGGAAAACAAATAGATTTTTAACGCTTGTTTCTCTTCATTATATAGTAGATTGGTAAACTTGTTTCTCACCATTTTCTGTTCCTCACTGCTTCTAAAAATAGTACCTTTTACCCTATTATACACCTAAAGACCTATATATCGAATACTAATTTTCAAATTTCGACATTTTTCTACGTCTTGTCTTCCCTATTGAGAAAACAAATAGGCCTATTAATAGAAACATTTGGAAACTATATATAATTGCATCCCAAAAAAGTGGACTATCCATGGTTCTAGTTAATCCAGGTAACACTTTAACACCCATATAAATTAATTGAGGTATATAAAATATGGAAAATAAACATAATGTTATTCCAACACCAATTACATAAAAGATACTAAAAAAACGAACGACACTATGTTCACCTTTAAACAAGTCAATACTTTTTACATTATTTTTAGAAAACAAATTTTTCAGGAACTGGTTCCCATTTTCCATTAAATTGTAACAACCAGTCAAATTTTGAAATAAAAAATAAAAATCTGTTTTCATATAAATACAGCATTGATAGATGGTCCTTACAACTATATCAAAAATGATTAATCCAATGATTCCCGAAATTATTTCTGAAGGTAACGGAATAATTAACTTTGTAAGTAGCGCTATAAAAAGAATAACACTATCGAAACAAATTCCTGCTAAGTAAAGTATATTACGCTTTTTTTGAGGTAATTTCCAAGCTAACGTCATGTCTGTCTCAAAAACAACTAAAAATAAACGATGACCAATTTCTAATTTAGTTGGCAAATTAAAAGACCGTATCGCTAGAATATGTCCTAATTCGTGAACTAGAACCAATACTAATGAAAGAATTCCATAGATTAGAATATTTAGAGACATAATATCGAAAATGAATAAATCCCGATAATATGGAAATAAAGAAGGATTGATAATAAAAATAGATATACTAATGACAAATAATGCCCCGTATAAATAATTGGTATACTTATTAAAAAACACTTTCCCTATAGTAGGAGAAATCCATTCGAATCCTAATTTGCTAGGATTTCTTCCTTTTTGCTTCAATTCTTCACCATTAATAGCCTTTATTAAGTCTATATCTAACAGTTGATCAACAAAGTCAATTACATCAATATCCTCATTGGGATATTTTTCAATTAACTTTTGTTCTATTTCCCCAACGGAACATCCTTCATTAATCAATTCAATTGCATCAATACATACCATAGGCATCTCATAAAATTCTTGAGTCTTTGTATCTTCGACAATATAGTTTTTATTATCTTTTCGAATCTGTATATCATGCAAATGTAGTGTTGTTTCTAATGTTATTTTCATACATTCACCTTTAATAAATTATTTTAATAAAAGTAAAAAGGATGCTATTGCTTTTTAAAGCTAGCATCCTAGTTTGATTATGGCTTTTGTGGAAAAAAGTGACACCACCAGCAAGTAGTTTTAACTTTCTTTAATTTGCGGATTTTCATATTCTCCCCTCCTTTACAAGAAATTAAATAAAATTGATTAATTACATGAACCATACTTCCTGTGTATATCAATCCAGGTCGGATAAACCTTCTTAAATAATTTTACCAATTCAGGATCAAATTGTGTGCCTTGTCCTTCTATAATACGAGAATATGCTTCTTCTATCGGTAAAGCATTACGATAAGATCTTGAGGATGTCATTGCATCAAAAGCATCTGCTATCGCAGCTATTCTTGCCTGTAAAGGTATATTTTCACCAGCTAACTGATCCGGGTATCCCTTTCCATCCCATCGTTCGTGATGAGAACGAATGACACAAATATTATCTTTTAATCCTTCTACATTTTTAACAGCCTCTGCACCAACTACTGGATGTGTTTTGATTACGTCAAACTCTTCATTTGTTAATTTTGATGGTTTCATCAAAATATGATCGGGTATATTCACTTTTCCAATATCGTGTAGCAAGCAAGCATAATTAAAAGACTTTAACTCATCTTGTGAGAATCTTTTTATTTCCTTCGCTAATGATAAGGCATAATTAGCAACCCTCTCACTATGCCCGCGGGTATAATTATCCTTTAACTCTAAGGTAGCTATTACACCCTTCACCATTCCCTCTAGTTGTTTATCATAGGATAATTTCACTGCTGATACATAAGATTGAAATCTATTTAGAAAAATTAAACTAATTATTGAAAGCAGTACTGTTAGTAGTACAGGGAAAAGAGCACTTGTTGTTTGAAGAATAATTCCAATCACCAAATACTTCCCAGTAATTCCAAATGTAACTACCTTAAAAAACGTCTTGTTTACAAATATTGGTGAAAATAAAATTACAAACATTTCTACAACGTTTCCACTTTGGTATTCTGCTGAGTTATTAAAAAAGTAAATTATATCATCACAAAATGTTAAGAAAATGTATGTTATTACGACTATGTATTTAACTAAATGTTGTTTTTCTTGTTTGCTTATGTAAATAGCAATAGGTATTAAGCAAAACATGACAAAATATACTATATACTCAAATTTACTCGGTAATACAACTTGCTTTTGCAATATAAATTTTTGATAAATAAAGTAATTATATACATCATACACAATAAAAATACTGTAAAACAAAGTCAAAAACCATTTAAGTGTACTCTTCTCTTCAGTAATTAGTGATGAACTCATTCCCATTCTATGCATCTCTTTTTCTCCAATTTTAGTTATTATTCTCTATTTTCTTTTAAAATCCTTCTTTATTTTCAAAAAGGGTACTAAAGTCACGTTTATTTTTCGTCATAAATCGACTTTTTTCTATTATATCTTATTATTTGTTTTAACTGAATAGTTATTTAGGTATAAAAATTCGTAGAAATTTGTAAAAATAAGAATATTAGTTTATTAGGTACTATTACCTAGATGTATCAGTAATACGGTAAAGTGGCTACTTTATGATATTTTTTGAGATATACACGGTATTTACTAGATTTGCATGATAATCCAGATATATGCAGGAAAATTGTCAATTATGCATGAAACTTTTGATATTTGCATGATAAACTGGATTTATGAATGTTAATAAGAAATTATGCACGTTATGCGAAAACTTTGAAAAACCATCGTAAAAAACAAAAAACACAGCATCCACTGTGTCCTTCTCCATACTACCTATTAAATGAATAAACACTATTTTACTAAAGAATGTTTGAAAGCATAAATAACAGCTTGTGTACGATCCTGTACCTCTAGTTTACTTAAAATATTACTGACATGAACCTTAACTGTTTTTAATGCAATAAATAATTCATCGGCAATTTCTTGATTTGTTTTCCCTTCAGCCACTAAAAGTAATATTTCCATTTCACGATTTGTTAATTCTTCATGTGGTAGTTGTGTTTCCTTCTGGCGCATGCGAACCATCATTTTTCCTGTTACTTCTGGCTCTAACACTGACTGGCCGTGAAACGTTTTCCGTACGGCATTTGCAATTTCACTTGCCTTCGATGTTTTTAACATATAGCTTGTTGCACCCGCTTCAAGGGCTGGATACACTTTTTCATCATCTAAGAAGCTTGTTACAATGATAATCTTTGCTTCTGGCCATTTCTCAATAATTTGTCTTGTTGCTTCGATTCCATCCATTTCTTTCATGACTAAGTCCATTAAAATAATATCTGGTCTTAATTCCAAAGCAAGCTCTACGCCTTTTTTCCCATCATCGGCCTCAGCGATTACTTCTATATCGGGTTGTGCAGATAAGTAGGAAGAAACACCGATTCTTACCATTTCATGATCATCCACAAATAAAACCTTTATCATTATCTTCACCCTCTCACTTCATCATTGGAATCTTAACTTCTATTCTAGTTCCTTTATTTTTCATACTGATAATTCTCATCGTCCCACCAATTTCTATGGCCCGCTCTTGCATATTATGTAATCCATAAGAGCCTGCCTTTGTCTCATCCACATTAAAGCCAATTCCATCATCGACAATTCGAAGGATTATAAATTCATCCCGTTCAATTAATAAGACTTCCAAATGATTTGCTTTAGAGTGGCGAAGCGTATTTGAGACAGACTCTTGTAAAATACGAAATAGATGGTCCTCTACCCCTTTTTCAATATGAAACGTTTCAATTTTTGATTCAATTTCAACTGGTACCTTTTGAGTTAATTCTAGTAAAAGCTCCTTTATTCCTTCTTGTAATGATTTTCCTTTTAAGGCAACAGGTCGCAAATGAAGCAATAATGCCCGCATTTCAAGCTGGGATTGGTGGATCATTTCTTCAACCATTTTTAGTTGCTTTGTACCATAATCATCTGTAATTGGTCTTGTTTCGTTAATAGCTGACATCATCATCGATGCAGCAAACAACTGTTGACTTACCGAATCATGAAGCTCCCTTGCCAAGCGATTTCTTTCTTCCGAGACGATTTCTTGAATTCGTTTTTCTTGATCAATTGCTTTTTCATTTGCAAGCTTTTGGGAGGATTTCACCTGGTCTGCGATATGTTTTTGAACTCTTTTTAGTCGATCCCAAATCATTTCAAACTCAGTTGATTGGTTTTCAAGGGGTTCCTCTATACTTCTCCCTTGTTCAATTTGAAAAAGTGTATCTGATATTGAATTCAACTGTTTTCTCATACTTAAGCCAGATACGATTCCAAAGACAAGACCAATTATCAAACTAATAGTTGGTGAGATAATGATAAAAGGTAAATCCATAATTTTAGTTTTCCAAAGTGCTGACCAATTTGGTAACGGAAAAGCAACAAAGGCAATAACCATTGAAAGCGCAAAAATTAACAAGGAAAAGCATAGGCTTACAACAACTTGTCTTTGAACTGTACTCATACGCGTTTCACCTCTAAATCTCCGACAACCATTGAGGTGATAATCTTTATCTTTTGTTCAGCTGTATCATAAAGCTCTGTTTGATAATGTAAATTCTGATTATATGTTTTTGGATCATGATTTTCAAAAATCGTAGTTGCTCCAACAATTACAGAATGACTCACATTTACTTCTACTTCATATGGAACAAATACTTGAACATTCCCAATAACATTACGAATTAATATAATAGACTCGCCCTTCGGTAGAACGGCATAACTTAAATCAATAATTGAATCGCCTATTCCACATTGAATGTTCACATCATTCCATTCATAGACATATTCCGGCGCCTTCTGACGACCTGATAGTAGATTATGAAATAGTGGTGTTCGTTTGACTATAGGCTCCTTACTTGGTGTAACAATCGGTTCCATTATAGTTGGCTTAATATAAGCTGGATTTTTCTTTGATTGAAAGAATTGAATTAATAGATAAATAAGAATTGCAAGAAGCAAAAATTTAATTGTCATCATATTTAATACGGTGATTGCAAGACTTATCCATCCAAACCAGAAGAGGATTTTCCCTGAATTACGAGGCATACGCTTACGACCAAAATATATACACCCAATCGATATAATGAAAGAGAAAATTAGGCCACTATTGAAAAACGAGATTTCAATGATAAGTAATATGATTCCTGTTAAAAGGAGAAAATTAATAATGTCAGATTTCGATTTATTCAACAAGGTGCTTGCCTCCCTTCCATTATGCTCATTAGCCTAAAAAAGGCGCAGAGAACCACGCCTTTTTTAATGCCTAGCTCCAGTCGCCAACAGAATGACGCCTTTCGCATTTCTTATAGAATACCATGTTTTCCTTATGAAATAGAATGAGTTTCTTCATTTTTCATATCTTTTTCTAATTGTGCGATTCGCGCATCGATTGTATTACGATGATAAGAAGAGTTCACTTGGTGTTCTAAGCGATCAAGATATGACTCCATATCCTCAAAGCTAGTGTATGCTTTATTTGAGTAAGAGTTTGATTCTAGCACTTGGTTCATTCGATGATTAGCACGTGCAATATTTTCACGACCCATTAACTCCATTCGTTTGATATGCATATCTTTTAATTTATGCTTCATTTCTTCATATTTCTTCTCAAGCTCAACTAAATGCTGACTTGCATTTCGTAATGCTTCTTGTAATCGTACTGCACGCTCTTCATATGAAATTTGTTCTTGAAGTGCAAATTCATATAATTCATTTTCACCAGCTTCTTTTGCTATTTCTGCTTGATGCTTGCGTTTATCCGCGAGTGTACGCGCCTCACGATATTCTCTTGTAAATTGATCCTTTAATGAATATTGACGCTCAACTAACTTGCGAACCTTTTCTACCTCTACCTCACATTGACGTAAGTATTGATTTAATAAAGCAATTGGATTTTTTTGCTCCTTATTATCAAGTATTTCATGAAAATCTGCTGCGATCGTGTTTTTTAAACGTGTGAATAAATTACCCATTTGTATCAGTCTCCTCAAAATTAATTTTATGTTAAAATTGTTCTTGCCTAATTACTTGTTCAATTCAGCCCATTGCTTTTCAAAGTTAGTAAAAGGGTCTGATGATTCAGTTACAACTGTTGTTTTTTCTCTATTCCACTTTTTATAGACTACGTAAAGAATGTATGCTGCAACGATTCCAAGAATTGCTGGGACATTCGATATTGACGCTGATAAAGCAATTAAACCAACGATTCCCCAAAGTATCTTGCCTCCGGTTGAATCTGATTTTGTGAATTGTTTATAAGCAAAGTATAGAATCGCCAAACTAATGATCAACCCAACCATTGGACCAACCTGTGATAAAAGCACAAGTGCTGCGATACCTCCTACAATAAATAAACCGAACTTTTTCATATGTTTATTTCCTCCTTTCTATGTACTAATCTTATCCTGATTGAAAGAATGTCATAATGAGCCACGGATATATTTTTAGATAGGACTTGAGGCTTATAGGGTACTAGACCTAGAATTAGTAATAAAACAATGATGATCTTTTGCTCCTAACCTAGATTGTTAAATGCATTCAAATTTTCTCTCACTGTGCTGGTTATTCGTACCTCATAAGATAAAACTTTGCCTCCTGTCTTTCTTTTTGACATTGTTATAACTGCGTTTACAAAAATAAAGGAAAAAATTCCGCTTAAGTTTGAAAATACTCATATTTCTCTTAAAATAAAGGAAGATATTCCGCCTATATTACAAAACTCATAAGGTTTTGTCCTTTTTAGAGCTGATAAGCGGAAAATCTCCGCTTAAATCTGCAACTTAAGACCCTACCTTACACAATAGCAGGAAAATCTCCGCTTATATCTTCTAATATACACATCAGCCGGAAAATCCCCGCCTATGTTTTCTCATACCAATTCAAAAAAACTAGCCCAAAGTTTTTTACTTCGAGCTAGCTCTGTTTTGTATTTTTAAGACTGGAATATCAATTGATACTGTAGTACCAATTTCTAATTCACTCTTATAAGAAATTGTCCCGTTCATTGCATGGATAATTCTTGTCGAAACCGTTGTCCCTACACCGGTCCCCTTATCTTTTGTTGTATAAAATAATGTTCCAATTCTGTCAAGTTGATCTGCATCCATCCCCTTACCTGTATCTGTAATAGCGATGTATGCAGAATCATCATCTGACGATAACTCAATGGTTACAGAACCGCCTGTACTTGTTGCCTCAATTCCATTTTTAATAATATTTACAAGCGCCTGCTTTAATTGATTTCGATCAGTTTTTACAACCGATTCATCATTCAAATGATGAGTTAGCCTTACCCCTTCCTTTGCTGCCAAGGGATCGAGTAGTTGGATCACATTATAGATCACTTCTCGTAATTTTAATTCTTCTACCTTCTCGAATTGGGGCTTTGCAAAATTTAAATAGTCATTAATAATAGATTCAGCCCGACCTAATTCACTTAACACTAGCGGAAAGTATGATTCTTGTTTTTTCATCTCTTCTTTTTGCATCAATTGGAGAAATCCTTTTACGACTGTTAAAGGGTTACGAACTTCATGAGCGATCGATGCAGCTAATTCACCAAGTGTATTTAACTTCTCTGCACGCTGAATCTCCTTTTTCATCATCAATCTTTCAATCATTCCCTCAATTAAAATAGTGGATAAAAAAATCCCAAAAACATTGACAATACAAATAATACTTATGACAAACAACACTTCTGTTAAATCATACATGTGCTTATAAGAAAAAATATGGAATGACATCACTGAAAAAATTACAAATGGCGGCCACAATCCAATTAATACAGCCACAATGATTCTATTTTTAGGCTTATATTTCCAAAATTGCTTATAAAATAACATTGGAAGAACTGCAGATAATGAAGTAATGATATATGGTAAATATAAAAACTCCCCACCTATTATTGTCCGTGTTATTAGAATAATAACCAGGACAAATCCACCAGCTAACGGTCCCCCATAGAAAATTGCTAGTAAAAGGGGTACATAACGAAGGTCCCATGTAAGACCTAGACTATAGTAAGGAAAGATCATACAAAGGAATGCTGTTATCCCTCCACTTATTCCCGCAATTAATGGAAAGTTATTACTTGCTTTATCTTCAAATAATAATCTATAAACAAAAATTGGCATGAGCGTAATTAAGACGTGTAAAAGGAGTTTTTCAATGATCATCGCATCTTCTCCTATTTTATAGTTATGTTTAGAATACGACAAAGGTAGACTATTTCCTCTAAAATTTGAGGAAACATTTTAAAAGTTCTGTACATAATTCAAATAGCGAAATTTATTTTACTTTATAAAGTAAAATCCACTTGCCTTTTAACGGAATATAATTTACTCTTAGAAGTAACAGGAGGTGAAAATATTGGAAAATATCCGATTAAATGTTGCTTTATTGCGTAGAAGAGTACCTAATTTAACTTCAGCTGCACGCTCAGTTGGCTTACGACCTGCTACAGTTTCTAATTTGTGCACAGGAAAAATACCAGTAGGTCGTTCCGAAGTTCGTACACTTGTTGCACTTGCCGATCTGGCTGAATGCAGTTTGGATGAATTAATCATTAGAGGGGAGAAAATCGAAATGATTGAAACAGGAATAAAAACTCTTGATTTATTTGCACCATTAGCAAAAGGTGGAACAATTGGTCTAGTAGCTCGTCCTGGAATGGGTCAATTAGTCTTACTTGCTGAAATGCTTCACAGACTTAAAGCGAGTGGTTATGTTACAGTTTTGCTAAAACCTGAGGGAGAGCATCCGGAAGTTAATGACATTATGGATGAAATTCAATTTGTCTCACATACAATTGAAGAAGCTTATGAAAAACTTGCAAAACTCGGCAAAGATAAAGAAATTGCTTTTGCTGCTGATCGATCACATGTTATTTCAGGAGAAATTCAGGATCTTCAGGAACGATTACAAAATATTGGAATTGACTCTGTCACGACTTTCCTTGTTGATTTGAAAGGTGATGTGGTAGATGAGGATTTACCATTCGGACCACTTGAAACCTTATGGCAATTTGACGCAGACCTATCAGCTAGACATCACTTTCCAGCCGTTAATCCCATCTATTCAACATCTTCTGTACTAGAAGGTGCTCATCTAGATCAAACACATCTAACTATTCAGCAACGTGCAAAAAAATTATTACGGCGTTATCGCGAATTACGTTCATTAGTCAGTATTCATGGCGTTGAGAAACTCCCAAGCTCTGAAATCCAAACATACAAACGCGGCGAACGCCTTGAAGCTTATTTAACACAACCATTTTACGTAGCAGAAGCTTTTACCGGTAAAAAAGGAGAATCCATTCAGCTTCAAGATACACTAAATGACATTCGTAAAATTATGGACGGAGTTGTCGATTCAATCGAGGTTGATCAATTGACCTATATTGGAAAACTTAACTAATATCCCCAAAAATGCAAAAAGCTGTACTGAATTCTATCAGACAGCTTTTTTAGCTCTTCGTTCTTTTAAATAAATCAATAACGCTCCAATTCCGAATAGAACTGCCTGGGATATTCCCAATAGAATCGCCCCATTTTTCTGTTCAGCAAACGGAGGGTACGGTAATAAAGTTTCAAGGAAGTTGGCTGGTATTTCTGTTCCAGGCGGCAAACATAACTCTAAAGCTGAAAGCATTAAGCTTGTATCACTATACACAGTGTATAGCTCTTTATCAGCTAGTAGTAAGAATAACGTAACAGGAATAAATAATAGTACGTTTACAAAAATATAAATGAATTTTTTCTTTATATTTAATCGGTCATATTTCTGAATCGGTGATATTAATGGCCACCATACTAACATCGCAGCTACTACTAAACCAATTAAAAAGAAGTAATTTGTAAAATAACCTGTTCTTATCCAATCAAATACAACCGGAATATGATATCCCATGAACAAGGCATGGAACAGAACAATTGTAAAAACAGGATGTGTAAGAACGGAATATATTTTTCTAGCAACGCCTTTATTAAGCAGCTTTTCAAGTAAATCAGTTTTTAAGCCCATGACTATTAATGGGGCAACTACAAGTAAAAGCAAGATCATTTGAATGATATGGGCTCGAAAAAGCATTCTCCCTAATAGATTTAGTGGACTTCCCATGGTTAATAAAATTAGGATCATACTGCTTATAAAAGCGATTGATTTAAATGTAGTATGACTCTTTGATGTCGGTAAAAGAAATAAATATAGAACAATAAGGATTAAAGAAAAAAAGATAATTCCGCCATTCCACTGGGCATGAAAACTAAAGCCCTCCAAAATTTGACCTATCATCATGTATCACCAAACTTTTTTAGATATATATCTATTGTAAGGATACATCACATGTAAGGTATGTGATATAAATCACAGTTTTCCAACTCAAAGTGGAATCTCCATAAAAAAGCCATAATTCCTACCAAACTCAAAAAGCTTGTTCAAGTAAATTCGTAAGGCATCAAATAGTCATTTCATTTTATCGACGATTCTGCATGTATTTCAGCCATTTCCTTTGCTTATAGCTCCCTAAGAAATAACCGATTAATGAGAGTCCCAGTGCACCAGAGGATATTTTCCAGATGAGTGAATCCCCTAAATGGATTCCGACCATTATTCCAACAGCACTCAACAGGGATAGCTGGAATGCATACTTCTTTTGGTTCTCATAAATTGTAAATTGAAATTGTCTTCGTTGTTCAGTTTCCTTCATCTCTTCAAGCTTTTGTGGGGTTTGTAGAATTTCCCCAATCGAATGAAAGACTTTGAAAAGCGGTTGCGAGTTGATCCATTTCCATATGAGGTCCCATTTGTTACCTCCTTGTTGTTTAATCCACTCGATAAAGGTTGGTTTCCAAACATCCATTTGATCTTCATCTGGAGCAATTGTATGTACCATTCCCTCTATCGTTACAAAAGATCTTCCTAAAAAGACAAATCGAGTAGGAACTTGGATCGGTAGTGCTCGAACAACATCATTCATTTCTCTTTTTAATGCAAAAAGATCCACATTCTCTAACTTAGTAAGATCAAAGGATAACCATTCTGCCAATAATTTTTCAATCATTTTGTCATCAGCATTCGGTAACAAGAAACCTAAATCAGATAGACACTCGATGACAGCTGGATAATTTTTTACCAATACACCTTCAACTAACCTCTGAAAAGTATCAGCATCCTTCTTTGAAATTTCTCCTACCATTCCAAAGTCAAGTAACACGATTGTACCATCTTGTCTAATGAGGATATTCCCTGCATGAGGGTCAGCATGAAATAGCCCAGCTTCTAGCCATTGAGGTAAAAACATCAATAAGAGCCTTTGTGCCATTTCTTTACGATTAATCTGATGTTCACCCAGCTTTTCAAGTTCAGTTACTTTTATTCCATCAATCCATTCCATAACCAGTACCCTTGATGTACATAGGTCTGGATAGAAAGATGGGATTTTCAGACCATTCAACTCTTTAAAGTGCTCCTGAAAATATAAGGCTGCCTCCATTTCTTTTTCAAAATCAAGTTCTCGTTCAATGACTTGTTTCAATTCCTGAAATAACACCTTAAAGTTAATGAAGCCCTTTGGTACAGGTGCAAAATAATGAGCAAACCAAATAATGATTGCTAATGAGTGAAAATCTGTTTGCACAATTGAACGTATATTAGGTCTCTGAACCTTAATCGCAACCAAAGTACCATCATTTAATACTCCTTGAAAAACTTCCCCGATTGAAGCTGATGCAATTGATTGCGTATTTATTGAACGCACCCTTTGCTCAATCGATCCGTTCCACTCCTTTTCCAAAATTTCTTTAATGTCCTCCCAAGGCGAAGGAGGTACTTTATCAACTAAGTCTTGAATTTGACGAATAAATGCATTTGGAAGTAAATCCCCACGAATACTCAATAATTGGCCTATTTTGATCAACAATCCTTCTAGGTCAAATAAGGTTGTACGGAAGGTTTTACCTACCTTTTCCCAAAGCTTCTCCCATTCATGCTCTGGCTTTTTCGTCAATTTGTACCAATATACCTGAATGAATATCGAAAATGCCATAGACAAAACCTTATACATTCTAATCAGTTTGCGATTGGATTTCATGAATCTCCCTCACAATCAACTATTTTTGCCAATCGATAGTAAATGGGTTGTAAAAAATTTAGGAAAAATGACGAATTCTGTCCCAAATTCCTTTGCCATTTTGATATAATGAATACATTGCGAAGCAAACTCATCAAATGAATGAATTGTTTGAAGATGATATTTCACTGCCGAAACTCTCATTTTCAATATTTAATCCCTCCTTATAAACACTTACTTCGATTATACAATTTTTCCTAAAATAAAACAGTCAAAGTATGTGCCTTATAGAACATGAACTTCATAGATTAATATTGTAAAATTTTCGTAATATCATTGAAACATTTCCGCAACATAAAACGTCTTATATAGTGAAGAATATCCAACAAAGAGGGAATGCGTGATGTCAGGGAGAATGAACAGAAGAAGAAGAAGGAAAAGGAAATTACATTTTATCAAATTGGTCGGGTTATTCAGCTTTATTATTTTAGTAGGTTTAAGTTCTTATTTAATTTTACAGTCTAAATTTCAGGCAGAAGCAAATGCAGCACCACCTAAATCCGAACAATCGGCAGAGCATAATTTGAAAGAAGACCTAAAAGACCAAATTGATAAAAACAAGGCAAAAGACAAAGCAACCAAAGAAAATAATGACAGCTTAGAACAAGAAAAGCTAGATAAAAAGAAAGCAAATTCTAACAAAGAAACAGATGAGAAGAACACTGAAAAAGAGAATTCTAAAAATAGCGAAAAAAATACAGGAACTGATAAAGTTATAGATAAAAAACCCCCAACAAATGCAACAGAACCACCAGTAACAACTTCAAAGACAGTATATCTTACCTTTGACGATGGTCCACATAAGGTTTCAGGTGACATTCTTGCATTATTAGAAGAATACAATGCGAAAGCAACTTTTTTTATGCTCGATGGAAATATGAAGATGTATCCAGATGCAGTAAAAAAGATGGTACAACAAGGTCATGGTGTTGGTTCACACGGTGTAACACATGATAAAAATAAATTCTATAAATCTACAAATTCCGTAATTGGCGAAATGAGTCAAACATTGCAAACCATTCATAACCTTACTGGTGTAGATTCTGACTTAATTCGTACTCCATATGGAAGCTCACCACATATGACACCTGCTTACAAAAAAGCTGTTGTCAATGCAGGGTATAAAATGTGGGATTGGAACATCGACAGCAGAGATTGGTATTTCAAAGATTCCAGATATGTTGATAGTGTAATCGAACAGTTTAATAAAGTAAAAAATGGTAACGAACCAATCGTCATCTTACTTCATGAAAAACCAGAGACACTTGCACAATTACCTAAATTACTAGATTACTTGAGTGAACAAAACTATGAATTCAAAGCAATTGACTCCTCAATGGAGCCTATACAATTTCCTTAATGTATATAAAGAAAACTCGCCGATTGGCGAGTTTTCTTTTAATTCACTTCTAATTTCACTCCACCCTTCCCTTTCTTCTCTGGACTGAAAATTAGTGGAAGAATAATGATAACTCCAATTATGAACAATGCCGCTGAAACTTGATAAGAGATGGAAAGACCTACCTTTGACTTTAATACCCCCGCAATACTCATCATGATGACCATCCCTCCCATGAAGAGTGGTGTCATAATACCATTTACCCTACCTACAAACGATTCCTCTGAATTTTGAAGAATCATCGTATTAATACTAATTTGAATCGCTGGCATCATAAAGCCACTAAAGAATTGAGCAACTAGCGTTAGCCATAAAATCGTTGAGAATCCCATTATTGACATTGTAATTGCATCGACTACCATACCGATTGCCAAAAGAAGGATTGGCGAAATTTTCTTTGATAAAGCTAAAGCAACTCCCCCGCCAAGAATCATCGCAATCCCATTTATCGCTAGAAACCATTGTAAGAATTCCTTTTCTAAATGTAATTGTTCGGTCACGATAAATATTCCTAGTGGTTGAATAAGCCCAATTCCAAGACCCGCCATTAGGAAGTTCCCTCCAAGGATAGTAAGGAAACGACTATTTCGAACATATTTAAAGCCTTGGATTAATTCCTCCTTGACTGTCGATTCTACTTCCTTCGTTTCAATCCGATCCTTAGGAAGGAAGGTCAACGCTGCAGCAGAGAGCAAAAACATAACTCCAGTAATAGCGATTGATATATGAATCCCAAATTGTTGGAAAAAGAAGGTGCCAATAACAGGTCCTAAAATCATAAAGATCGCAAACATTGTTTGGTACAAGGACATTCCCATTTGCATTTGTGCAGCTGGTATATGAATTTTAAACAATTTCATTCCTGATGGCTGAGAAAATTGAGATAGAATCGCTGAAATCAGCATCGCAAAGAATACAGCTTTCCATGTGGCAAACACAAGAAGCGCAAGTACAACAAATACAGAGATTGCACTTAAGATATCACACCAAACCATCGTCCGCTTCGGTCGCCAACGGTCCGCAAAAGTCCCTCCAATTATTGAAAAAATAAAAATTGGGGCAAATTCCGCAACAGAAATCAGTGATACGGCAAATGGATCCCCATCTGTTTCTTCCATCACAAATAATAATACTGAAAAATTTCGAATCCAGATTCCAAGCTGCAAAAATAATCCAGAAGCTAATATTGCCTGGATAAATTTATTCCGAAATAAACTTGTGATACTGCCATCTTGTGTCATAGGCATTTTCCTCCACTTTTTTTCTTATGTTAAGACTTTAAATGAATATGGTGAATTTTACAATAGTTTATATATGCCTATTTTTCACCCATTATTTGCTATATTTTTTTATTTTATTGATATACACTATACTAATATCGAGATTTTAAAAAGAAGGTGTTACTATATGAATGGGCAAAATCGCTCAAATATCGTTCCGGGTGCCAGGGTTAATATTGTATTAAAGCAGGATCAAAAATCCGGAAAACTCACGAATGGAATTGTTAAAGATATTTTAACAAAATCAAGTTCACATCCCCATGGGATCAAAGTTCGGCTTATGGATGGGCAGGTTGGACGAGTAAAGGAAATTATTGAGGAATAATGAAATAAATTGATCTAAAATTAGTTAAGAGAAACGAGGAATTTTTATATGCTAACATTTGAAGAAAAGCTTACCATTATTGAGTCCTTTCCAGAGTTAGTACGGAAGAATGTTTCACTAGGACGAGTAAATTTCCATTATGAAGAGAGTATTTTTGAGAAAAAAGTAGTTGTTCAGCATTTGCATCCAAATGGAAATGGCTTTGTGTTTGCTGGGAACTTATCCAAATATGATGTGGATGATAAAGGATTTATCAATATTCGTGATTTCAACGCTGAAGAGCTTCGTAAAATTGTGAAAGAGTCCATTCATTCACTCTCCCCCAGGTCAGAAGTCGTGCTTGAAACTGCAATCATCGGCGAAGGTCAAGAGGAACGCTGGGTGAATGAAGAAGGGCAGACACTTCTACTCTTACTAGAAGATGACTGGTGGAATGTATATGCAGGCTTAAATCTTGAAGCTGCATTTGGATCATATGATGAAGCTGAAGAATATATGCTTGAGGAAGGGTTTCGCTTGGCATAGTTACGATTGAGGGATCATTTACTTAGGAAGGGCTCAATCTGAAGATCCTTTTTGATTATTTATTCAACTAAAAAGGGTGCAAAATCAAAAGATCTCGCACTCTTTTTCTTCCCCATTTAATTCTCAATTTCCTTAATTATTCTAGCTGGATTTCCACCTACAACAACATTATCTGGTACATTTTTTGTTACAACTGAACCGGAAGCAACTACAACATTATTCCCAATTGTCACCCCAGGGTTAATGACAGAACTACCGCCAATCCAAACATTGTCCCCAATTGTCACTGGCTTTCCGTATTCCTTCCCTGAAATTCTTTCTTCTGCATTTAACGGATGTGTTGCCGTATAAATATGTACACCTGGTGCAATGAAGCAGTTTTTCCCGATTCGAATTTCACACGCATCTAAAAAAACGCAATTGAAATTCGCATAAAAATTTTCGCCAACATGCATGTTATATCCGTAATCAATGCTGATGTTTGGTTCCATGTAAATGCTATTACCAGTTGAACCAAATAACTCTTTTAAAATTTCAGTACGCTTACTATATTCAGTTTCTATTGTTTGATTAAAAACCCTCATTAATCTCCTTGCATTTTCGCGGCCTTTTACTAATTCTGGATCTCCTGGGTTATACATTTCACCATTTATCATTTTTTCTTTTTCTGATTTCATTCCTGTACCTCCCAGACTAATTAAATATTCATTGATATTTTTCGTTAACCGCTTTATACAATACCTTGCCACTTTTTAATATTTCGGTTTTTAATGAATCAGAAGCCTCATCAAACTTAACAATATCTAACAATAACAATGTATATAAATCCTCTTCCAATTCGAAGACCAATTCCAACCATTCTTTTGCGGGTATATCTGGTGCAACAATTGCAAGATCAATATCTGATCTATCACTATAATCACCGTATGCTCTTGAACCAAAAAGAATAATTTCATCTATTTTTTTATAAGTTTGGCCTATGTGTTGTAGCTGCTCTAATAC
This sequence comes from Fredinandcohnia quinoae, assembly GCF_022427965.1. Lineage (GTDB taxonomy): Bacteria > Bacillota > Bacilli > Bacillales > Bacillaceae_L > Ferdinandcohnia > Ferdinandcohnia quinoae. Next base: position 241,854 of record NZ_JAKTTI010000002.1, read on the forward strand.
CTTTTTCGGGATCATGACTCATCATCACTCCCTGAATCACCGTACTTTTCCGACAGATCTATAAATGTATCATTTAATTCAGGAAAATACCCTTTTATATTTTCATATATTTGTTTTGCCTTCGCTTCATCATAAAGATGTGAAGTCTCATTTCGATCACGAAGCATTTGTAACCATGCTTGTTCATTTTTAAGCCACTTAACAGAGTAGGCATGCTTTAAAGTTTCACGAGGGGTCTTCGTTTCAATTCCTTCCATTTGAAGCAATCTTTTGACGGTCTTCCAAAAAAGTTCAAACGTAAATTCAAAGCGTTGTATCGTTCCGTCTATATACAAACTATTTGTATCCTTTTCCTGCAAAGCCTCTTCCAGACGAGTTAAAGCCTTTTTTAAATTTTCCAAACTTTGCTGAGCCTTTCTTTCAGACATTCAATTCACCACCCTACAAGATTAGTTAACCTTACAGACTATACGAGCTCGTAGCAGTTAATTGTATATTACTACAATTATTGGGTACGAAACAACGTATCTATACTTAGACTCTTACCTCTTTTGTTAAAATTCCTAAAACGATACCACGTTACATACAATCATATGGTACTATCGAGAAAAGACGTCCAAAGAGGTGTGCAATGAAAAAGGCATTTTATCTCCTATCGTTTTCTTTATGTTTAGTTTTAATCAGTGGTTGTGGTAATAATGAAAGAGGTTCCACCAAGGAAGGCCCGGCGAATTCAACATTTATAATGGAAGCAGAGACAACAGAAGGTGATTTTGTTTATCGACTTGTATCCGAGAAAGAATTATACAAAGAAGCGGAACCGGTCAAATTATATGCTGAATTAGAGTACATCGGAGACCAAGATTCGATATCAATTTTTCATGCAGGCTCCCCATTTTATTTTGATATGACGGAAAAGACGAGAGATTATGAAATTCCTTATCCAATGATTCAACCGTTAATTCAAACAACTCTCAAAAAGGGAGAACCGCTACGTGAGCCTTATACGAAAAGTGGTGGATATAGCGACCAGGATGATGGAGAATATGTTAAGTTTATGAAAAAGTTTTTAAAAGGTGATGATTTTCCTACTGGGCAATATGAAGTTAAAGGTAATGCTAGTTTTCATACAGAGGAATATGGAACAGAGCAACAGTTTAATATCGAGGCTAAAATTGAATTCGAAGTTAAGTAAGATAAGAGTGTGTTTATTCCACACTCTTATCTATTATTTCCATCAATATAATTCTTCACCGGTAAATGTCCCATAATACACATAACAGTTTCGGTCCTCATCTATTTCCAAGGAATCTAGCTTGAATTCTAGTGCGACAATCGTGCTTCCTTTTCTCGGAATATAAAGGAAATCACTATGTAACGACAATTGAACATCTCGATGCATATCATGCTCCTCTGCCTTGATCAGTCGTGCCTCGTTACCATTTAATTCTCTGATTTCAAATCCAATTCCGGAATAAACCTTTTCCTCATTATTTTTAACTGATGCTCCTGCTTCTTCAACGTAAATAACAACCATTCCATTTGGTTCAAGGGCATTAGAAATTGCTTTGTACACCTTATTTTCTTTCACATAATATCCACATGACATCCGACAGATCAATTCCTCTTCCTGTATTTGTTCATAATGAAATATTGCCGGAAAGTGATTCCACTTATCATTGAGTCGATATTCTAATTTTTTCAAAAAAATCACTTCACTTCCTATATTTTTTCCTTTTTTTTCATTATACTAAAAAGAGTGAATATTAATATTGTATTATCTACAATTTAGGGGGATTCTTTTGGAAAATAAAACAAAAAAGCTGTTAACTGGTGTTATTTCCTCTATTTTCACCGTTTCCATGGTTGGTTGTTCATCTGACTTAAGTGATAGACCTCCAATGCCAGATACCGACTCATGTAATGACTGGGAATGGGATGAGAATTTAGGTGTTTGGGAATGTGATGACGATGATTCAAATTACAGGGGACATTACTTTTATGGGGGTTCATTTTACAAAGGATCTAAGAAGTTGAAAGCATCAAGCTCCTATAAATCATATAAGTCCTCATATAAAAGTGGCTTTGGTAGTGGATCAAAAGGTGGCTTTGGCGGATAGCAATGTTGCACTCGACGAATATTTATCAAACAAAACGTAATGCCTTTTATAAAAAAATACCTGACTTCTGGCACGATTTATACAACAAGGAATACAGCCTCTATCATGCCTTTCCGATTTCAAGTGACGAAGTTTCAATCATACATCAGGTATCTGAACGTGTCGGTGAGTTGTTTTTTAAGACAGCAAAATTACTTAGACAGCTTCCTGATGAAACTTTATTACAGTTAGGAATGCCTAAAGAAACGTTGTCATTTGTAAGACACAAAGTTATTCAACCGGAATCTATCATTGCAAGGTTAGATCTAGTAAAAACAAATGACGGCTATAAGGTTCTTGAGATTAATAGTGATACTCCGACCTTCATTAAGGAATGCTTCTCTATTAATCAAAAAGTGTGCGACCACTTCGGACTCAAAAATCCTAATGAAGGCTTTGAAAGACAATTAGCCTCGGCAATACGAAAAGCAATTCATGAAAGCTATAAAGCAATGAATCTTGACCGTCCTGCAAATATCGTATTCACAGCACACTCTGATCATAGTGAGGACTGGAATACGACCCGGTATTTGCAAAAGATTTCGAATGTACCTGCTAACTGTATCCCGCTTCATGAACTTCTTATTAATGAACATGGTGTCTTTGATTCGGATGGTTGTAAGATTGATGTGTTATATAGACAAACTTATCCACTTGAACATCTCATTCATGATAAAGATGAACGATCAGGTGATAAAGTTGGTATTCAGTTATTAAAATTGGTTATGGAAGGTAAGCTTGCAATTGTTAATCCAATCTCTTCTTTTCTCATTCAGTCTAAAGCCGTTCAAGCCTTAATTTGGGGCCTGTTTGAGGAAAATCACGAATTCTTTTCTGACGAAGAAAAAGAGTGGATTCAATCATACATGCTGCCAACATATTTAGAACCTGATTCCTTTTTAGGGAACACTTCATATGTGCAAAAGCCCTCCTTTGGCAGAGAAGGTGATACGGTAAAAATTTATGCAAAGAATCGTGATGTACTCTTAGAGGATGTCGGAAAAAATTACGAGGATGAGCTACCAATCTATCAAAAATTTGTTGAATTGCCTTCAATTCACCTCCAAACCGAACAAGGTAATGAAAGATTAAACTATATGTTCGGCAGCTTTCTTATTGCTGGGAAAGCAAGTGCCATTGGTATTCGAGCAGGCGGGCAGATTACCGGAAATGAATCTTATTTTTTACCAATTGGGATTCCAAAATAAACAGGTAGAGGGGATAAAAAATGGATCTTTTATTAAATTATTTAGCTTATATTGGGTTAGGTATTGTTCTATTATTAGTCGGCTTATGGTTATTTGAGGTAACAACGAAAAATAAGGAATTTAAATTGATAGCTTCCGGTAACAAAGCTGCAGCTTATTCATTAGGTGGCCGCCTCTTAGGGTTAGGAATTGTGTTATATTCGGCCATTTCAAATTCTGTTTCACTTACTGATATGTTGCTTTGGGGTGGAATTGGTATTATTACTCAAATTCTTGTCTTTTTACTAGCTGAATTATTAACACCTAAGTTTAGCATCACAGAATCTATTGATAACAACAATGAATCTGTTGGTTTATTTTTATTATTCCTGTCTGTTTCCATTGGATTTGTCGTTGCAGGATGTTTAACTTATTAATTCAATAAAAGAAGCAGAACCCTCGCTTAGGTTCTGCTTCTTTTCATTTCAATATATTTTTCGTATGATTGTATGCAGCTTTTGTCATCAATCGCGAAATTGATTGCTGTGATGAGATGAATTCATCAACATTCACATGGGCAAAATTTTCTTCATGCTCCTCATTTAATATTTCAACAATTGTGTAAATATCTTCTTTTGTTCGAACATCATAACGCTCAATTGAAGTTGCAATCAATAGGGTTCTTCCATCTGCCAAATCAGGCTCCTCGATTGAATCTGGCGCAAAAATCAAAATCGAGCTTGCTTTTGAAATGTTTGCTTTATCGAGAATTGCAAAATCGGTTGCACTTCCCTGTATGTAGTGAAAACGTTCATGTTCAATAGGGGAGCTTTCCAACGAATCAATTAGAACAACCTCCTGGCCATTACGATTTTCTAACATTTCCTTAATGGAAAGCTTTGACTTTCTTGTCCATCCAACAATGACAAAATGATTTTCTCCTTTATAATCCAATTTCCCCGCCTCCTTCATCTGTTTATGATTTGTAAATGAATCGATTATTTTACCAATGATTAATCCAAATAAACCAATGCCAAATAAATAGACAAAAAGGATCGCGAATGTTTTCCCAATTACGGTTGCCGGGGAAACATCTCCATATCCAACGGTTGTCATTGTCGTCATTGTCCACCAAATACCTTCAAATATAGATGGGAATGTTTCCGGCTCCAACAGATACATAATGAATCCTGAAAAAAAGATAAAGGCAAATGTGACTAAGAAAACAATCCGATTTTTCATCTGTATCGCTTTGAAATAAATCTTTTTGAAAAATAACACTTTGTTCACTCCTTCCTAATCAAATGCGCCTTGGCGCATTTGCGCCCAGATTATTTCGAGCTTGCTCGAAAAGCTTCCTTTAAAAATCTGAGGCATCCGCCGGAGGCTTTAACTTTATTCAGTGGGGATTTAAACCCCCACTGAATTGGATAGTGATTTGCATTCATCTCACCACTTATAGAAGTGGAAGACATCTGCTGAATAAAGTTAAACTCTTAAGCTAAATTGTAACGAATTAATACCTTCTTTGGCTATATTTTGAAAAAATAAAATGAGGGTGTGGTTATTCCACACCCTCATTTCATCCCGATTAATATTTGTTCTGCATTTTTCACACGTTCTTCTGTTGGTGGCTCTACTCCCTCAAGCTTATACTCGAGTCCGAGGTTTTTCCATTTATAGATTCCAAGCTTATGATAAGGAAGGATTTCAATCTTTTCTACATTTTCTAACGTCTTTATGAATGCTGATAGCTTCATTAAGTCCTCATCATTATCACTTATGGTTGGCACAAGGACATGTCTAATCCAGACTGGAACCTTTTTATCTGACAAATACTTAGCAAAATCAAGGATATGCTCATTCCCCATACCAGTTAGATACTTATGCTTAACCGTATCGATTTCCTTTAAATCTAATAAAATAAGGTCAGTCACGGTTAGTAATTCTTTTAATCCTTCTAGAAAGTGAGGAGAACGATTAAAGCATCCACCAGAACTATCAATCGTTGTGTGAATCCCAAGCTTTTTACATTCTTTAAAAAGCTCAATTAGGAACTCGACCTGTAATAAGGGCTCGCCCCCACTTACAGTCACACCGCCATTCGATGCTTGGAAAAAAGGAAGATATGTTTTAATATCCTTCATAATATCTGTAACACTCATTTCCTTCCCTGCTTTGAGTTTCCAAGTATCTGGATTATGACAAAACTGGCATCTGAGCAAGCACCCTTGTGTAAAAATAACATAGCGTAGACCCGGCCCATCAAGTGTTCCACACGTTTCAATTGAATGTATTCGTCCGTTCATGCTAGTCGTCCTCCTTGCATTTCATTTCCTACATGCTTTCATGGAATGTACGATTGATGACATCGATTTGTTGCTCTCTTGTTAGCTTAATGAAGTTAACCGCATATCCAGATACTCGGATCGTTAGCTGTGGATAAAGTTCCGGGTGATCCATCGCATCTAATAATGTCTTACGATCAAATACATTCACATTTAAATGATGCCCTTTCTTAATGACATAACCATCAAGTAAGCCTGCAAGATTACTAATTCTTGTTTCCTCTTCTCTACCTAGAGCTTTTGGTACGATTGAGAATGTATTTGAGATTCCGTCTAATGCATATTCATATGGCAATTTCGCTACTGAACTTAAAGAAGCTAATGTACCATTTGTATCACGTCCATGAAGTGGGTTTGCCCCAGGTGCGAACGGTTCTCCTGCTTTACGCCCATCAGGTGTGTTCCCTGTTTTCTTTCCATAGACCACATTAGAAGTAATCGTTAAGATAGACTGAGTGTGAACAGAATTGCGATATGTTTTGTGCTTTTTAATTTTATTCATAAACTCTTTCACAAGCTCTACCGCAATGTCATCCACTCGATCATCATTATTACCGTATTTAGGGAAATCCCCTTCAATCTCATAATCTATAACAATTCCATTTTCATCACGAATTGTTTTTACTTTCGCGTATTTAATCGCGCTAAGTGAATCTGCAACAACTGATAAACCTGCTATACCGCAAGCCATTGTACGTAAAATTTCACGATCATGTAATGCCATTTCTAGGCGCTCATAACTGTATTTATCATGCATATAGTGAATGATATTTAATGTATTTACATAAAGCCCAGCTAACCATTCAAGCATCTTATCATATTTTTGAACAACCTCTTCATATTCTAGATACTCGGTAGAAATTGGTGAATAAGTTGGTCCAACCTGGATTTTTAATTTCTCATCGACACCACCGTTTATCGCATATAGGAGTGCCTTCGCTAAATTTGCCCTTGCTCCAAAAAATTGCATTTGCTTGCCAATTGTCATCGCAGATACGCAGCATGCAATACCATAATCATCTCCATATGTTTCACGCATAATATCATCATTTTCATATTGAATAGAGCTTGTTTTTATAGACATTTTGGCACAATACTTTTTAAAATTATCCGGTAAATGAACAGACCATAATACAGTTAAGTTTGGTTCAGGTGCTGGGCCAAGATTATCTAGAGAATGAAGGAAACGATAGCTGTTCTTTGTTACAAGTGGACGTCCATCCGATGCCACACCTGCCAGTGATTCAGTCACCCATGTTGGATCTCCGCTAAATAGTTCATTATAATCAGGTGTTCTTGCAAACTTAACTAGTCGTAACTTCATAATGAAGTGGTCAACAATTTCCTGTGCTTCTCTTTCTGTTAACTGTTCATTTTGCAAGTCCCTTTCAATATAAATATCTAAGAATGTAGATACACGACCAAGACTCATCGCAGCGCCATTTTGTTCCTTTATCGCAGCAAGGTATGCAAAATATAGCCATTGAAATGCTTCCTTTGCATTGGTTGCAGGCTCAGAAATATCATGACCATATGTTAATGCCATTTGTTTAAGCTCATCTAGTGCACGAATTTGCTCAGATATTTCTTCACGGTCACGAATGATCTCCTCAGACATCATGCCATTACCTAGGTGATTAAGATCTCTTTGCTTTTCTTTTATTAAGCGATCGACTCCGTAGAGTGCAACCCTTCGGTAATCCCCAATAATTCTACCCCGGCCATATGCATCAGGTAACCCAGTGATGATCCCCGCTTTTCTAGCAAGCTTCATTTCTGGAGTGTATGCATCAAATACCCCTTGATTATGGGTTTTACGATATTCTGTAAAGATTTTTTCCACTTCTTGATCAACCTCAAAGCCATAAGATGTTGCTGCATCCATTGCCATTCGAATTCCACCAAATGGTTGCAAAGACCGTTTGAATGGTCGATCTGTTTGAAAACCGACTATCTGTTCTTTTACTTTATCTAAGTAACCTGGAGCGTGAGAAGTAATCGTTGATACAACTTTTGTGTCCATATCAAGGACTCCCCCATTTTCACGCTCTTTCGTTGTCAATTCCATTACTTGGTCCCATAGCTTCTCAGTATTTTCTGTAGGGCCTTCTAAAAATTCATCATTTCCTATATAAGTTTCAACGTTCTGCAAAATGAAGTCTCTTACATCTATCTCCTTTTGCCACTTTCCCGCTGTAAAACCATTCCATGCTTTCATTTTTATGACCTCCATTACAATGGTTTAAATAGTTATCTTTAGTTTGCTCAATAGTGAGCATTCTTTATGTTTTTATCATACAACTAATCAAGGTAATCAGTATGTGATTTATTTCACATTCATAGAAAGTTTGATTTTTGGTAACAAGTTTTTCGAAGAAGATTCATGGAATATATGTTGCAATTTATAATAAGTCGGAGAATTAGCCGGTGAGTTTGAAAATAATCGTTCTATTCTATTCGCTGTGGAATGCGCTAGTATCTGTTTTCGCTATGTATGGAACATAGCGTTAGGCTATCAAGCAAATTTTTTTGCTATCATGCATGTATTTTTGCTTTCGTACATATCCCTTCGTTATCGTGCATATCTCTCGGATATCGAGCATATACCTTTGCTTTCGTGCATATTTTTTTGCTAACGAGCATATCTCTCCGCTATCGTGCATATCAGTAAAAATTGCTGGATGAAAATCTCAAAAATGGATCCTAATTTATTATTTCCCGGTCACTCATAGATTTTACCTATTAGTCTACTTGAATTTTGATCTAAAAGCATAGAAAACTCACCAATCGGTGAGTTTTCATTAAGATGATAACGTCTGCTGTTTAATTATCTTTCGTTTTCGTCCTTCCAGCATAGTTACGATGATAACAATAAGTAAGAACATACTCGAGATTTGAAATAACCTTGCTGTTTCCATAAATTGTGCAAGTACTCCAAATACAAGACCACCCAACCCAATTCCAAGATCAATCGCAGAGTAGAACATTCCATTTGCGACACCACGACGATTTGCGGGTGTTAGTGATAAAGTCCAAGATTGAAGCGTCGGCAGTAACGATCCAAATCCTATTCCGAATAGCATACCTGCAACCGCAATGAATAAATTTGAATGTGCATATGAAAGTACCCACATTCCGATGAACGTCAGTGATGTGCAAAGAAGAACGATACCCCTTGGTCCCTTTTGGTCAAACCACTTTCCGGCAATTGGCCTAGATACAGTAGCCATAATTGCATTGAACAAATAAAATAGAAAGATTTTATCTATTCCACGTTCTTCTCCAAAAATAACAATAAATGTGGCTATCGATCCATATCCAAATGTAGCAATTATTGTAACAAATGCTGGATACCAACTTGTTTTTTCAATTAATGATCCGAAATAGGAAAATTTCAATTCTTCTTTTCTTGTATTTTTCACAGATTCCGGTGTTCGATAACGGACGATTGATAAAAGAACAATTGCAATAATCCCAAGTATAACTGAAATAATAATGAGGTTTGTAAAGGAAGTGACCTGGTACAAAAAGATTCCTAGACTTGGTGCAATAATCATACCGATTGTTACTGACAGTCCAAAATAACCCATTCCTTCACCTAGTCGTGAATTCGGAACGATATCAACAGCTGCCGTCCCATTCACAGTTGTTGACCAACCCCATGCTAAGCCGTGTATTAACCGAAACATTAAGAAGACGAAGACAATTTGTGAAAGTGGGTAAATCATCGTAATAATTAATAGTGCAACAGCACCGATGAGTACAAGTGACTTTCTAGCCTTGTATTCTAGCATATACCCAATAAATGGCCTGCTAAGTACTGCCCCAATCGAAAACAGTGTCGTAACTAAGCCTATTTCTAATCCTGTTGCTCCAATTGATTTTATGTACGGTGGTAATGTAGGGATTAGCATTTGAAAAGACATAAAGACAAATAAATTACCGAACATTAACATAATGAAGGATTTACTCCATAATGGCTCTTTTACTAACTGACTCAAGGTATTCCCTCCTTATCCTGCACTAAGTCATAAAATCTCCTATTTAATTTCGTTACACTAAATATTAGCACATTAATGGTATTAGACATATCGAAAAATCGAACTTTTCAAAAAGACAAATTCATTCAAGCTATTATCTAGATTACAATTATTACCACTCTATTACAATTGTATTAATTTCCTGGTAATCCGAAACTAGACTATCACTTTATTCGTCATATATAGAGAGGTGATTATGGTGGCTAATAAAACAATTGGATTCGTATTTTGCATCATCATACTATTCGTTCTCTATAATACGTTTCGAGTTGGATTTTACCCTGATTCCCCAATCACTGCAATCAATAAAAATGATATCCTTGAAAAACTCCAATCATCTTCTAAAAATATTACCTTTCTAACATCTGATAATGATTACCTCTATTACATCACTGAATTCGACAAAGGAAATGGTATGGAAAGGATAATTGAGTTGATGGAGAACAATGGATATACATATCAAACTCAAGAAGGTGCAGGACTTTTTTTCATAAAAGATGATAATCAGATAATTATTTCTACTGAGATGTGGACAAAAAAATACATGATTTTTAAAATCCCTTCATCTTTTTAGATGTACTATAGGATCGTTCCTTGATGATTTTGTGATAGTTAAGATATGATTAATTTAATGCTTTCATTCTAGAGATTTTTTGAAAAAATAGTCATAGAACGGAGAATAATCATGTCAAAGCTTATAATCACTCAAAATCTTGAAGATACATATGTGAAAATGGTAAAAGAAGTGATTCCAGATTGGGAAATTATTGTAGGGAGAGATCCTTCAATTTGGGAAAGCCATTTAAAAGAAGCAGAAATCATAGTCGGGTGGAAAAAGGAGATACAGGAATATTGTCTTCAAAGCGGTTCCAAGCTTCATTGGCTTCAAACGTGGAGTGCGGGAGTAAATAGCTTGCCATTAAGAGAATTAGATGCACAGAATATCAAACTTACTAGTGCAAATGGAGTTCACGCATATCCAATTTCAGAAACTATTTTCGCTTTAATGCTGGGCCTAACTCGTAAAATCCATACATATGTTAACAACCAGAATCAGAAAAAATGGCATCATTCAGACCTTAAGCTTGAAATTCATGAAAAGACTGTCGGGATCATTGGTGTTGGAGCAATTGGCAAGGAAACTGCGAAGCTTGCAAAAGCATTTGGGATGACTGTCCTTGGTGTTCGTCATTCTGGGAAACCTGAAGAATTTGTTGATGAGATGTACACACCCGACCAGCTTCATAAAATACTTCCCGCTTGTGATTACGTCATTGTGACATTACCACTTACGAAAGAAACCCATCACATGTTTAACAAGAAAGAATTCAATCTCATGAAGCCAACTTCATTCTTTATCAATATTGGCAGGGGTGAAATTGTGAATGAGGAAGATTTAATTAACGCACTACTCACAGAACAAATTGCTGGGGCTGGTCTCGATGTATTTGAAAAGGAACCCCTTTCTAAGGAAAGCCCTCTTTGGGATTTCGAAAATGTAATTATTACACCACATACATCTGGTTCGACCGAACATTATACAAAAAGAGTTATCGAGGATATATTTATCCCGAATCTTAAGGGTTATATAGCTGGAGATGGACCAACCGTTAATGTTGTAAATTACAAAAAAGGTTATTAACTATAAACGCATAGAGGATGACAACTCTATGCGTTTGTATTTTCAATTTAATCTTCATCCTTCACATCAATATCTTCTGGAATTGGCTCACTAAGCCATTCTTCATATAACTTTTTATACTTCTCAACTTGTTCCAAATGTGTAGCGAATTGCTCCTTATTAATTAGATACTCCTTGCCGTCGAATAAAGCTCGTATTCGTTTTTGTTGGATTAACATTTTAATTTGTGACTCAGGAACTGATAAAAATTCTGCTGTTTCTTTTATTGTTAAATACATAATGAACGTCCTTTTTTTTCAATTTTTAAAGTTCTTCATTTTAAATATAATCTGAATAGGTGGTGCATACTTTTTCGAATGGATCATATTTCTTCTACATATTACACACTTTCTATCAACTTTTGCAAACAGAGGCAACCTCTTACAATAAAAAAATGAGAGAAAAAAGCTCCTCTCATTTTTTTGATTATTTATCCGTCACAAATTGATCAACAAAATGCTGTGGATTTAATTTTTCGCCAGTCGCTCTTTCAATTTTTTCATTCCAAGGATAAAGAGCACCTGGTTTAAAATATTCATTAATTAAATATTCCCCAACCTTAGCTGTAAAAGTGTCAGATGAGATATTCTTGTCAATATATGATTGAAGCTGTGATGTTGTTAATTCACCTAATAAATAGTTTTGGTAATACACCGGTACTAATGTAAAATGAATTTTCGCTGCCCAATGTGGGTAATCTTGATTCTCTGGTGGATTGACAAACTGAATATCCTTGACGATTTTCCACCATAAACGATTTAAATCTTGATCTGGATTTTCATATATTTCACGTTCAAAGAATGAGAATGTCATAATCCAACGACATGCAATTAGCATTTGGCGACGTAAAGACTTTTCAATTAATGGTGTTAATTCTTCTACTTGTTCTTTATCCAACCCTAAAAATTGGTGAAGCCATACTGGATTTTTACTATAGCGGCCATATAACATCGCGATCGCTTCGGTTGTTAATGTATGTGCACAAGTTCGCAGTAGGAATGGAAGCTCCTGATCCACATACTTAAAATAAACAGCATGACCAAATTCATGCAGCATCGTCGTTGACCAATAATCTGACGATACATTATTACAAAGTACTCGTACATCACCTAAACGATCGATTTCAGTACAAAATGCATGCTGATTTTTCTTATCACGTGGATACAAATCACTTTTCTCAATCATATCTATGATATCCATACCCATGTTTTCGAATGTTTCAATCGTTAAATCCTCAAGATTCTTCCCTTCATAAAAAGGATCTAAATCCAAATCCTTCATTGGCGGCACTTCTTGGAAAAATGGGTCTGCATAATGCCAAGGGCGCAGTTCATCTATCGTAATTCCAAATCGTTCTGCTAACTCTTCGTCCAGCTCCAGCTTTAACTCGCGGAATGGTTCTTCAGATATTTCCTTTAACTTGGTGAAAATGCTGAATACCTCATTACGGTCCAGCTCTTGTAGTTCAAAGCTCATTTGGTGGAAGTTTTCATATCCTAGTGAACGAGCTGTTTCATTTCGCTTTTTAACTAATTTCAATAGTTTTTCTTCCACTTCTTTCCCAATCAGCTTACTTGCATGCCAAGCATTCTCACGTTCTTCTAGGTTATTACTCTTAATTAATATTTCACGAACATCATTTTCTGAAACAGGTTTACCGTCTATCGTTGCACGATATGTATTAAAGACGCCAATTAGCTCTGTTGATAGTTCAACCATTTCTTTCAAATCTTTTTCTGGAATCTGATTTTCTATCATTTTCAAATATAATATTTCTAATTGACGTTTCTGTTCTGGATTTACATCTTTGCTAAGATATGTCTTTACTTGTTGAAAACGTTCTGGATCCGAGAAATACAGATTATATGCTGTTTCGGCTTCAGCATTTTTCTTATTCCATTCATCCTCCCCAGTGGTTGCAGCCATCCAAGAGCTTTCTGAACCCGTAATATGCAAATCTCTAATTGCTTTATTTTGCTCTTCTAAAAATTGTTCAACCGTCATGTTGTAATCCTCCTCTTATTTTGGCTAACCTGATACATACCCATAAATTTAACCACGCTTCTGTCTCATCCCTGAAGGTTTGCTATTCAGCTAGGTTCCTTTATCTTAATCAATATATTCGATGTTAATCGACATAATTCCTTTTTTGCTAGATTGTTAGAGTGAAGGTTCATAATTTCTTTCAAATCCTAAGTATCTCGTTCCTTGGAATGTTAATTTTCCAGAATCCCCCTCTGCCAATTGTCCATATTCACTTCCAGAAATCTTAAATTCCGTACGATCACCACTATCAAATTCAAATGTAACATAGTAGATTGTCGTACTGCTATGGTGGTGGTGATTATCATGATGATTCGTGCGGCGTCTAACATCAGACCGTTTTGTTTTAACTACCGCAGGAACAGTTAATCTAGGGGACTCCTCATTCTTTTTCCACTGACCAACCCCTTTTATAGCATTCACAATTATTGATCCAATAACTATGACAAAAATAATTCCGATAAAAATCGGTGCAAACGTAAACATTGCATCACCTGGGAACATGGAAACACCCCTTTTTTATTTTGTTAGTCCTTGTCTATAATATTACTATTCATTTTGTATTAAAAATAGCTTCTCTTAGTGTAGGAATCTTGCCTTTTACGGAAGTTCAAGTCCTTCTTCAGATAAAATTGAAACATGTTCAAAAATTCCCCCTGTTGAAAAGCTAATGCCGTTAACAGATCTTTCTGGAAAGTATTCTTTATTAGAATGACCATAGGGATTCCAGCCAAAATAGAAGTCCTTATTCTGGAAAAAGTCTCCCGTTAAAAAAAAGTTGTTGCTGGATACCTTCTCTAATGAGTCTATAATTGAACTCCAATCTTTTGGCAATTGCATCGTTCCATATGTATCACCCTCAAAAGTGATCTTCTTTTCCATTTGAATTCTAGGTTGATAATTATGAACTCCTAATGTAATGTGGTAACTTCTGTCTTGAATCAAATAAAATTTGAAATAATTCATTTTATCATCAGGATGAATATTCCATACTAAATGATAGGTTGATGGGTTGCTCTTATTAATCATCCAAATACGGGGTTCCCCGACTGAATTTATTGAAATTGGCTCCCAGCGTCGCTTTTTCCATTCCCAAAAGCTTGTACCATATAGATCATCGTTTGAAATAAAAGGGACAAATATATGCTTTTCGTCAATGATTACCGTGTCTTGAATTTTACTTACGTTTGCTTCTGGATATAGTTGATTCATTTCACTCACCAAATTTCGATCACTAGGAAATTCACTTGGATTGGAAAAATAATAGACATAGATAATGATAGAAAGAATTATTAATGAACTAGCTCCAGTAAAAATGAGTATTTGCTTTTTCCACTTCATTATTTGCCACCTCCAAAGAATGAGGCATCGGACCGAAAATAAATTTGCTTTTTAGCCGTTGAAATCAAAATTCCCTTTCCATCTTCTTCAAGAAAAATGAGAGTTTTTAGACCACTCCCCCATTTTGCCTCTGTTCCAATAAGCTGATATGGAAATCGTTCCTTCCTTTTTGTAGGGTCCTCGCTCATATATGTCTTTCTATACCATACATCACTGAAAATTTCAGTTTCTTTCATCGTTGGTATTTGCTCTAATAGGCTCTTTTTGTTTAATGTAATGTTCGTTGCTGAAGGATGTATATGTATAACAGTTGCATCATTTTCAATTTTTGAAAGATATGTTGTTGGTTTATCAACTGGGTATAAAAGATGATGTAATGGGATTGAGACCAATGTTGAGATCAGGAAAATAAAATTCCCTAGGAAGCCTAGCCACGCGTATGTACGGTATTTTTCCCATCGCCCTTCCCTTCTTTTGAGGATCATCATTAATATCCAAACACCGAGTGGCAAGATGGCAATTTTGATCATCTCATCAAACACTGTCCAATTAAATGAGAAGGAAAAAAGTCCGACCCAAATAACGATGATGGTCTTCCATATCTTTGGCTTATTCGTTTGCTTTTTATAAATTCGAAACGCCAAAAGGCCAATTACTAGCCATGCTAAAAGTCCCGTTATTATAATAGGTAAATTAAGTTGAATTTCAAATTCACTCCTTTTGTAAGGTTACAATTACATATATTCTCAATTCCTAATGGAAATCCCTTCCTGACAGCAAAAAAAGAAGTGCAAAACCCAATATAGGTTTCACACTTCTTTATGTCTTTAATTTATTTTTCAGGTATTATACAGCTATCATCTGTACAAACAGCTGCCGAGTTATCACCGGAAAGGTCTTTTAGTTTTGGTGCTGGGTTCTCCTCTTGCCACACTTGCTGAAGGGCACCTAAAAATGTTTCCGTAGGCTGTGCACCTGAGATGGAGTATTTTTGATTAATTACGAAGAATGGAACACCGGTAACGCCAATTTGTTGAGCTAGTGCTTCATCAATACGTACATCATTTGAGAATTTTGTTTTATCCTCTAAAACACTTTTAACCTCTTCTGTATCTAAACCAACAGAATCTGTAATTTCGATTAAAGTATCTTGGTCACTTAGGTTTTTTGATTCTGTGAAATACGAATACAGTAGCTTCTCAGTTAGTTCTTTTTCTTTACCATGTGACTTCGCAAGTTTCGCTAAGCGATGAGCATCAAATGTATTCGTTGGCTTCATATCGTCAAAATTGAAGGTTAAGCCAACGCTTGCTGCCTGTTGCCCAATCCCAGCATTTGCTCGTTTTGCTTCTTCCAAGCTTATACCATACTTTGCTGCAATAGCTTCATGTATATTTTTACCTGAAAAAACTTGCGAATTTGGATCAAGTTCGAAGCTTTTAAATTCCACCTCAACTTGATCACGATTTGGGAATTGTTCAAGCGCAAGCTCTAAGCGACGCTTTCCTATATAACAAAATGGACAAACAAAATCTGACCATACTTCTATTTTCATGTTAACACCTCATTACAAGATTTTCTTCATCTTATCATAATGATTTTTATTATGCTCATACAACGACTTGATATTACAGTGGCCAGATTATGGAATGAATAATGACTTATATTAATTTTGCGTAATAATAAGGTGTTTAGGACTTGTTGGAATGTCCTTCATTGATGTTTTTAAGAATTCAGGATATAATCCAATTTTTTCAAGCTCATTTATTGGAAACCATTCATATATGAGCCTATCTCCTTCAAGTCCAAAAAATGACTCATTCCTATAGAATGGGTTATTATCTTCTGATGAGATACGGTAATAAAGACCTATTTCGTGAAAAGGAATATGATTATATTCAAAAAAATTCTCGGTAATCCAGAGTAGATCATGAACGATTACAGATTGTCCAAGTTCCTCTTTAATCTCTCTTTTCAGAGCTGTTTTAGAATCCTCCATAACCTGAACTCTTCCCCCGGGAAGCGCCCAATGTTCACCTTTTACTTGTTTATGCAAAAGAACATGTCCATTCTCAATCCAAACTCCTACTACTCTGTAATTGAATATCATATTTTCCATCTTAAAAACAGCATCCATTCCTTCATCCCCTTATTTTTAAGTACTTGTATATTCTGCTACAAGTCTTGCTTCAAATCCAGATATTATTTCAAGCGAATTTATAATAACCTATTTGTCAATAAACATTTTTGAATAATTTTTGAAAAATTATTGACGAATTTGTGAACAAAGTGAATAATATATGTAAAGGGGATGAATGAAATGGAATCAAAACTAAAAATGATTAATGCTGTGAAATATGTTGGCGCAACGGTACTTATTATCGGGATAGTTATTTTTTCACTTGGCTTTTTTGATAGCGGTTCCAGTACGTTGACTCCAATAGGAATCGGAACAATTGTTGGAGCAGTTTTCATCTTTTTAATGGGGATGTTCTTAGTTGCAACAGAAGAAATGACTGAGAAATCTCAAAAGAATCTTATCTAAATATATGGAACGTACATTTTGGTTAGGAAGTTAAGTTCAGATAGTATTTAAGCTTCGCTCTTATTGGTTGGTGGAGCAAGTCAAGCACCC
This sequence comes from Fredinandcohnia quinoae, assembly GCF_022427965.1. Lineage (GTDB taxonomy): Bacteria > Bacillota > Bacilli > Bacillales > Bacillaceae_L > Ferdinandcohnia > Ferdinandcohnia quinoae. The sequence goes on from NZ_JAKTTI010000002.1 coordinate 259,288, forward strand.
AATCTATTAAATAGGCGGAAAATTTCCGCTTAATTCGTAATTATCATTAAAAAACACATAAATAGACGGAGAAATTCCGCTTATTGCTTTAAAAAATGCAAAAATAGGACATTTTTCTTTGTATAGGAGGAAAATTTTCCGCTATTTACCCTATAACGAGCTACATTAAGCGTTTAACAGGAAAAAATCCGCTTATTTTTCTTTTGCTAGTTACTCAATTAATGACAGGTCATCTATTTAAATAAAAAACGCAGAGGATGCTTGAACCTCTGCGTTTTTCTGTAAAATTTTATCCGAAAATATGTGATTGTGAATTCAGTTTCTCTAACTCAGAACCAAACTTCTTACATATCCCAGAGGAATAGAAGTAATGTTCCAAATACTGTAACAATGGCGATTACCATCATGAAGTACACATTCGCATAGATTGCACCTTTATCATCTGTTTCTCCTGCATGCATGAACACTACTAATTGCAATGCCGCTTGGATGAATGCAGTAATAATTAAAACCGTTATCCCTGCGGTAAATGACATATCCATAAAGTACACAACCAACGCAACCGCAGTTAAAATCAACGAAGACACAAAACCCATTATCTGTTTACGTGGAAATAATTCCTTCATGCTTACATCATTCCTTTCAAATAGATGAAGCTGAAGATGAAGATCCAGACTACATCTAAGAAATGCCAGTACAGAGAAAAGATGAATGATTTATTCGCTGTTTCTGGAGTTAAGCCATTCTTTTTCACTTGGATTAGGATAAAAGTTCCCCAAACCAATCCAAAGGTTACGTGTAATCCGTGTGTCCCTAATGTTGTTAATAGAATTGCAGTAAATGCACTTGTTTGAAGACCTGCTCCAATATGAACATATTCAACGAATTCATAGATTTCCACACCTAAGAATATTAAACCAAGAGCAAGCGTGATTCCGAAGAAAGTCATCATCGCTTTCTTCTTTCCTAAGCGCATCGCATGAATTCCAAGTCCAATTACAAAACTACTTGTTAAAAGGACAAATGTTTCAATAAGTACTGGTGTAATATTGAAAATCTCTGCGCCAGATGGTCCACTACCAGTTCGATGCTCTAACGTAAAATAAGACGTGAACAATGTTGCAAAAAGCATGATTTCTGCACCTAGGAAAATCCAGAAGCCAAAAATATTAAATTGATTTTGACTTGTACTATATTCAAGAGGCTGAGAGTTATCTATTTTCATAGCTTAGCACCCCCTAATTTCTCTTCAGTTTCCTTAATTTCTTCTACTGATATATAACGTCCATGGTCTTTTTCAAATGAACGATACGCCATACATGCAAAAATACCGATCGTTGCAATAATTAGAAGTGGCCAAATCGCGAATACAAATGAAAAGCCCCAAACAAAGAAAATACTACTCATTATAAATGGTAAACCACTATTATTTGGCATATGAATTTTTTCTATTTTTCCAGGGAATAAGTTATGACCTTTTTTCTTATAATCCCAGAATGGTTGATCTGAATTTACATGCGGTGTGATCGCAAAGTTATATTCAGGAGTTGGCAAATGAGTTGACCATTCTAGTGAACGTGCATCCCATGGATCGCTACCAATGTTTCTTGGTGAGTAGCGGATACTATAGTAAACATTATACGCAATCAACGCAAAACTAATTGCCATTAACCCAGCACCGATAAAGGAAATCATATTCATCATTCCATAACCAGTCGCCTCAGAATATGTGTACATACGACGTGCTTGACCATCTAAACCTGTTAGATACATCGGGAAGAATGCTAACACAAATCCAATAGATAGGAACCAGAATGCCCATTTTCCAATTCTTTCGTTAAGCATGAAACCAAACATTTTTGGCCAGTAATACGTAAGTCCAGCAAGCATTGCAAATACAACACCAGGAATAATTGTATTGTGGAAGTGGGCAACTAAGAACATCGTATTATGATATTGATAGTCAGCTGCTGACATCGCAAGCATTACCCCTGTCATCCCACCAATTGTGAACAACGGAATAAAACCTACTGAATACAGCATTGGAACTGTAAAGCGGATTTTCCCTTTCCACATCGTGAATAACCAGTTGAAAATTTTAACTCCTGTCGGTACAGCGATTGCCATCGTTGTAATCGAGAAGAAGCTGTTTGCTAATGCTCCTTGGCCCATTGTGAAGAAGTGGTGAGCCCAAACGAGACATGATAAGAATGAGATGATTACCATTGAAGCAACCATTGATTTATAACCATATAGGTTACGGCTTGAGAATGTTGAAATAATCTCACTATATAATCCGAACGCAGGTAATATTAATATATATACTTCCGGATGTCCCCAAACCCAGAATAGGTTTGCCCAGAGCATATCCATACCGCCATTACTTGTTGTAAAGAAGTTCGTTCCAAATAGTCGGTCCATTGTTCCCATTGCAAGTGCTACTGTTAATACTGGGAAGACAGCAGTAATAATCGCATTAGCAACTAACGCAGACCAAGTAAACATCGGCATTTTCATTAGCGTCATGCCAGGTGCTCTCATTTTGAAAATCGTCGTTAGCATGTTGATACCCGTCATTAACGAACCGAGACCGGATATTTGTAAAGCTAACATATAATAGTTCGTTCCTACAGATTTACTAAATTCTGTACCCGCTAGTGGGAAATATGATGTCCAACCAGCATCAGGTGAGCCACCAATTACGAAAGAAATGTTAAATAACATTGCTCCCATAAAGAATAACCAGAAACTAATTGCATTCAATCGTGGGAAAGCAACATCACGAGCACCAATTTGTAAAGGTACAAGGAGGTTCATGAAAGAAAAGATAAATGGCATCGCCATAAACATTATCATTACAACCCCGTGTGTTGTGAATACCTCATTATAATGCTGTGAATCTAATAATGTATTATCCGGTACAGCTAGCTGAGCACGCATCATGATAGCGTCCACACCGCCTCGGAATAACATAAGCAATGCTGATATTAAATACATAATACCGATACGTTTATGGTCAACAGTTGTTAGCCATTCACGCCATAAATAACCCCATTTTTTAAAATAGGTTAATCCAGCGATAATTGCGATTACAGTAAGACCAATCGCAACCATAGATGCATATATCGCAGGACTTGCATGAGGAATGGCAAAACGATCAAAGAAATCCATCCTTATTAACTCCTTTCGGGAAATGTATTTCACTTTTTATCAAAACAATTGATTCATTCAAAGTCTTAATCCAAATATTTTTAATGGTCACTATGATCCATATTCATTTCACTATGGTCCATTGAAGACTCTGATTCTGATGAATGCTCATCATGTTCTTCATTTGATTTGTTAGATTTTTTATTATGTTCGCTGTGATCACCCGGTGGTGGCATAAACTCTAAATGTGTTCCTGTAAAAGTCATGCGACCAAGATGCCCTGGTTTTAATAATTCTTCAAACTTTTCCTCTGTTAAAGGTTTTTCACGCTCTTTAACTTCATTTACCCAATCATCAAAATCAGCTTGAGTCATTGCTTTAACATCGAACATATTTTCAGCAAATCCTTTACCACTGAAGTTTGCGTTACGTCCCATATATTCACCTACTTCATCAGCAGCAAGGTGTAAAGTTGTGATCATATCAGACATGGCATATTTTTGCCCACCAAGCTGAGGAATCCAAAAACTCGTAATCGGTCCGTATGAATAAAGTCTAAATTCAAGTGGTCGATCTGTTGGAATGTTCAAGTAGTTAACTGTTTCAATTCCTTCTTCAGGATAACTAAAATGCCATTTCCAATCAGAGGATGACGCATATATAACCAATGGTTCATTATCATAGCCTTTTGGTGCAGATTCAACAATATAGTTACTTTGAACCGAAACAAAAGAAAAGTAAGCAACAATTAGTATTGGGATACCAACACAAATAGCTTCAACCCAGGTATTACCTTCAATATGTGGTGGCTCATAATCATTACCCATTTTTGAAGCACGATATTTAATTAAAATAAAGATTAAAATTGCAAATACAATTATACCTACTACAGACATGATTCCAATAGAAAGCAATATATCACGCGCTTGTCGAGCTGCTTGTGGTCCTTTTGGATCTAGGACCATTAATGGCTCACATCCTGATAGCACTGTAGCAATCATAATGACCATTGCTATAATAGACCATTTTATTTTCATGGTTTACCCCTTTCTGTGGTGACTATCAACCACTCCAACTTTTTATGTGACAATTTTGTGTATTTCTTCACAAAGTTGTCGAAAATTTTTTCTTGAATTATGAACGATTGATAAACCCTTAATGTTGTTCACATTTTAATTACTTTAACACTGTGTAAATGATGATAACACGCTTCTTAGTGAAAAAATGTTACAAATCACGTAAGGAAAAAAGTTCCACATGTGATTTTTGTCATTGACACCACAAAAAACCTTTGTTATCAAGGTTTATAGCGTTTTTTATAATATTGAACACTTTGTTACAAATTAAATTAAAGAGAATAAAAAATTATTTTTATATAATTTATTGAAGTATCTAATACTATGTTTAAGGTGGTGATATCTGATGAAATCTGTACTACTTACTTTTCTTCTTCTTTCCGTATCACAACTTCAGCCTCAAGAAAATCTTGTCATTACATATGAGGGACAGCCTATTGCAACTGCAGACCGAGAGAGTTATTCTTCACCTCTTACAGGTGTACCGATTATTAACAAAAAAAAATATACACAGTTTATTGACTATCTTGATGAACAAATATATAAAGATCCAGTCAATGCAAAAATTGGAAATTCAGGTGGAATCATTCAAGAACAGGTTGGCATAAAATTAAATCGAAATAAATTTATGCAAATCTTTTATACATATCTTTTTAGCAAAGGCGATTTAACAATTGAAGTACCGGTTCAATACATTTATCCAAAGGTAGACAGTGAGCTTTTATCCTCCATTCGAACAACGAAAATCGGACAATATGTAACATATTTTAATTCGAATAATGAAGCACGTTCGACGAACATCTCTCTATCAACTTCAGCAATAAATAACTATGTCATTCTTCCAAATGAAACATTTTCCTTTAATAAGGTTGTTGGAAAGCGAACAACTGCAAAAGGGTATTTAGCTGCTCCCGAAATTGTGAAAGGAGAATTAATCGAGGGGATTGGTGGTGGAATTTGCCAAGTTTCATCAACATTGTTTAATGCAGTCGATAGAGCCGGAGTAGAGATAATAAAGCGATATTCACATAGTAAACGCGTACCTTATGTTCCTCCAGGCCGTGATGCTACTGTAAGCTGGTACGGTCCAGATTTTACATTTAAAAATTCGTACAATCAACCAATCTTAATACGTGCAAAAACAATTGGCGGAAGCTTGATCATCTCCGTTTATTCCTCTGAGGATATTAATTATAAGCCTAGGAAGATATCAATTAATAATTGAGACAATATTGAAAATCCCCTTATGGATACGATCCATAAAGGGATTTTAAGTTTAATAAAACATTTCAAACCAACCGTTATTAATTGTTTGTTTATACCAGTAATAGCTATCCTTCTTTGTTCTTTCTAATGTATTGAAATTTATATGAATTAACCCAAAACGCTTGTCATAACCTTCCGCCCATTCGAAATTATCTAATAACGACCAAGTTAAATATCCTTTAATATTCACGCCCGCATCGATGCTGCGTTTTAAAGAAGTAAGATGCATCTTCAGATAGTCAATTCTCCTTTGATCCTTTACTTGTCCATCTTTGACATCATCATCATAACAAGCACCATTTTCTGTAATATAGATTGGGATATCGCCATATTGATCTTTTATTTTAGTTAATACTTTATAGAAGCCTTCCGAATACACATTCCAACCTATATCAGTCTTTTCATAACCAATATCAATTTTCTCTAGGTCAAAAAGGTCTTCACCTTGCTTGAATCTACCTACACTTCCTGTATAGTAATTAATTCCGACAAAATCAATTGGTTGACTGATTGTCTCCAGATCACCAGCCTCAATTTTTAATGAAACACCCTTCTCCTCAAACCAATTAACCATAAATTCAGGATAACTTCCTTTAAATACTGGGTCAAAGAACCATTCAATAAACCAACCTGTCCCCCGATTACACGCATCAATATCTTCCTGTCTATTACTAAATGGTTCATTCCATTCAGTATTAGGTGCATAACCTATTTCTCCTTCTATGCCCAATTCCCTAAAACGAGTTACAGCTTTTCCATGGGCAAGCAATAAATGGTGTGAAATAGTTGTTGCGAGTTGAAGATCTTGATTACCAGGTGCATGAACACCAATATAATTTGATAAAAATGATACACACCACGGTTCATTAATGGTAATCCACATTTTTATCTTTCCATTAAATTCTTTGAACATCAACTCAGCATAATCCGCAAATGCTTCAACTGTTTCTCGATTATCCCATCCACCTTTATCTTGAAGAGCTTGCGGCAGATCCCAATGATATAAAGTACACATCGGCTCAATGCCATTTTCTAATAATGCATCCACAAAACGATGATAGAAATCCAGCCCTTTTTTGTTCACCTCACCAGTACCTGTTGGAAATATCCGTGGCCAAGATACCGAAAATCGGTACATTTCGATACCTAACTCTTTCATGAGTTGAATATCCTCTTCATAGCGATGATAACTATCACAAGCTACATCGCCATTATCACCATTTATCACTTTTCCTGGTGTTTTCGAAAATGTATCCCAAATTGATAATCCTCTTCCATCTTCAAATGCTGCTCCTTCTATTTGGTAAGCAGCGGTTGCTGCTCCCCATTTCATATCCTTTGAAAATTGAATGATTGACATCTTCACCCTCCTCGTTGTTGTTATCTTTTCATCTTCACTATAGTATTTAGCTCTTTATTCGATATTTTCATTATCGGATAGGCTGCCACAGGACTCTCTAATCATTAATTCTGAATCTATAAAAACTGGTTTTAATGCAGATTGACCATTGATTAGATCGTTCAACATATATGCAGCTAGTTTTCCTAAACGCTCCTTATCTTGTTTTACAGTTGTTAGCTTTGGATCGCTATAGCGGCAAGCATCAATATCGTCACATCCGATCAGACGAATATCTTCAGGAACTTTAAGTCCAGCTTCCTTAATAGCCCTTAATGCACCGAAAGCCATCATATCAGATGCTGCATATATCGCCTGAGGATATGACTTTGCTTTGAGTATTTGCTTCATTGCCCTATAGCCACTTTCCTCATGAAAATCACCATATTGAATCCACTCTTCTTTGACTTCTAGTCCTAATTGATTCATTGATTGTAAGAATCCTTTTTCACGTAAAATAGCAATCGCAGAATCGCGTTTTCCACCAATATAGCCGATCCTTTTAATCGAGTGGAGATAGAGATGCTGAATGACCTTACCAGATAAACTAATATTATCCGTCATCACATAGCTTGAACGTGGTCCATTCAATTCAATATCAATCCCCATACATGGGAAATCAGTTTCAGCTAGTTCATATATTGCATCCTCAATTTCTTCTCCCGCAATGATTAAACATCCATCAACATGAAAATGTTTGCATCTAGCTAAATAACTACCATTATCTTGAGTAAAATGCTCATTTGAAAACATTAATATATCGTATCCTAAAAGGCCAATGTTCTTTTTAAAAGAAGTTACTACTTCATTAAAAAAGGGATGAGTAAATTCAACATTTACTCTACCTGCATAAATCAAGCCAATTAGGTTTGACTTTTTGGTTGCCAACGATTTAGCAGAAAAGGTCGGCTGGTATCCCGTTTGGGAAATAATGTCTAACACTTTCTTTTTTGTTTCAACGCTAATACCACCATAGTTATTCATTATTTTGGATACAGTCGCTGGAGAAACTCCTGCCATTTGTGCAATATCTTTTATTGTTAAGTTCATTTTTATCCCTTCTAATGCCTTCATAGTAGTTTTCTACTTATTAGATTACTAACAAACACATTTTGAAGCAATTTAATTTAGCGGTAATTTGAGAAATTCCACTTATTTTACAGATCCTTCTGTAATACTTGAAATAAACAATCGGTTAAAGAATAAGAAAATGATAATAAGTGGTACAGTTGCCCAGAACACGCCTGATAAAATCATTCCAAAATCTACATTATACGTATTGCTTAGAGATGCCAAAGCAACTTGAATTGTATAATTTTCTGGATCTCTCAGGATTGTGAATTGCCATAAAAATTCTCCCCACACCGCAGTAAATACAATAATACCTAATGTTGCAAATGCAGGCAGAATAATCGGCAATACGATGCTACGATATATCTTAAAATTAGAGCATCCATCTAATTTTGCTGCTTCAATCAGTTCATCTGGCACAGATTCACTAACATATTGCCTCATTAAGAATATCCCTAAAGGATTTAAAAAGAATAAAATCATAACCCCTGGCAAAGTATCTAAAAATCCAGATTTTGCGATTAAAAAATACTGTGGGATTAACCCAAGCTGTGGTGGAATGACCATCGTTAATAAAATGGCAACAAATAGAGCATTTTTTCCTGGAAATTTAAACTTTGCAAAAGCAAAACCTGCTAATGAACTAATCATCAACACAACAATAGTAACAATCGAACAGAGAACAAAGGAATTCCACATTGCTCCCCAAAAATCGATTGCATCTAAAACCTTTTTGAAATTATCCACCAACAATTTCCCGGGTGTAATGACTGGAGGAATTGCACTGTATGATGAACTAGGTCTTGTTGCCATGATAAACATCCAGTAAAAAGGAAATAAAGAGAGAAGTGAAGCAATAGATAAAAATGAGTAAATAAAGACTTTACCAATAGAAATTCCTTTTTTTGATGTTTGCTTACCCATTACTTACTCCTTTCTTCTTCCTACCATATCCAGATGTAAGAAGTGTATTAATCGTTGCAAAGATTACAATGATAAATAATAGTATTACTGCTGTTGCTGATGCTGTACCAAATGACTGTAATCTAAACGCGTCTCGATATAAATACATGACTACCGTCATCGCCTCATCCCTTGTAAATGCTGTTGTTCCCAAGAAAACAGTCGGCTCAGAGAATAATTGCAGTGCGCCAACAGTCGAAAAGAATACAGTAAGTGTTATAAATGGCTTTAATAACGGTATTGTAATATATAGAAGTTGTTGAAATTTATTAGCACCATCAATCGTAGCTGCCTCGTATAAATCATTAGAGATACTTTGAATTCCCGCTAGATAAATGATGGTATTATATCCAACCCATCTCCAAAATACCATAACAGAGATTGCAAATTTTGTTCCCCATTCGGAAGCCCCCCAATTCACAGGATCTAACCCAAATAAACTTAAGGTATAGTTTGCTAGAGAGGATTCGTGATTGCTAAATAACACACTAAATATGAGCGCAACAGCAACCATAGATGTTATATATGGCATGAAGATCGTAACTCTGAAGAAATTTCTAAACCGGAGAAACGATAGATTTAATAAAAATGCTAATATAATTCCAATAACTAGTTGTGGTGCCGTCCCCATTAGACCAATAATGATCGTATTATAAACAGATTTCCAAAAAAGTGGGTCGGTAAGAACTACTTTAAAATTATCTAACCCAACAAACATCATTGAACTTAGTCCATTCCATTTTTGAAAGGCTAAATATAGACTAAATAACGCCGGATATAAACCAATTATGGCAAATATGATGAAGAAGGGTGCTATATACAAATACCCTGAAATCATATTCTTTTTTTCCTCAGACCTATACTTCTTCCCTTTTACCTTCTTCCTTTTTACCTTCTTGTCTGTTTCATATACAGGATCCATCTTCTCTCCTCGTTCCACTTTAAAAGTAGGATATGGTGACGAGTAGTCACCATATCCAGCCATAAAATTGTTAGATTAGCGTTTCACTAAATCTTGGGCGCGTTTTACCGCATCATCCCATTCTTTTTCTGGATCAGAGCCGTTCTGTACATTTCTTAATGCATTTAACACTTCCGAATATACAGGGAAGTATTTTTCACCCTTAAAGATTGAACCTTTAATATCTTGTGCTGCTTCAGCAAATACAGTTGATGTGATTTGACCACCAAAGAACTCATCTTCATTTGTTTTAAACTCATCCATATCATATACTGCTGGAGCAGATGGGAATAATCCCTTGCTTTGGAATGATTTTAATTGATTTTCTGGGTTGACTAGCCATTCAACAAAATCATATGCAGCTTGTGCATGCTCTGTTTCATTCGGTATTGAAATATATGAGCCTCCCCAGTTCGCTGCAAAGTCAGTAGGTAAATTAGCAACTCTCCACTTTCCTACTGCCTCTGGTGCATTTGATTCCATCCAACCTTTTAGCCATCCAGCTCCTAAAGCCGCTGCAAACTCACCTTTATTAACAGCATTGACCCATTCAGGCTCCCACATTGTAAAGTTACCAACGATTCCCATTTCGTCAATCTCATTTGCAAAGTCATAAGCTTTTTTAACTGGGCTATTTGCTTCATCAAAAATCAATTCACCATCTGGATTCAAAAATGTTTCTTCCGATGCATCTAAGTACGCTCGGAAAGCCATTTCAATACTATCAATAAATGGTTTACCCGTTTTCTCTTTTACTTGTAATCCAGCTGCTTTAAATGCATCGACTGAATTAATTAATGCTTCTACTTCATCTGGATCAGTTGGCAATCCAGCTGCTTCAAACACATCTGCTCGATAATACAATGCTTTTGGCCCAATATCTGTTGGCAATCCGAATAAGAAATCACCATCTAGATTTGCTCCAACATCCCATTTCCAAGCTAAATACTGATCTTGAACATCTTTTGCACCTAAATCATACAAATTACTAAAACGGTCTTGTGCCACTTTAAAACGGTCTAATTGATCAAGCTCCAACATCGCAATATCAGGTGCACCGCTGCCAGCTGATAATGCAGTGAATAATGCATCATGATGCTCCGCTGTTTCGGAAGTTTTTACCTTAACTACAACATTTGGATTTTCCTTCGTATATTCCTTCGCCAAATCCTCATAGTTAGTCGCACCAAAAGTCCAAAAGTTTAATGTAATTTTTTCATCTTTTCCATCTTTACCGCCGTCACCGTCCGTCGATTTTCCATTACAGGCAGCTAATGCTACAACAAGGACAAGTGTTAGTCCAAGAACAAGCCACTTTTTAATATTTTTCAAATGTTTCTCCCCCTTTGTTAGTTACAAATTTTCATAGAAATGTTCCGACTTAAAGGTTTTAATATTGAATTTGTCCACCTCCTACTTAGGAAACCGATTTCCTTAAAAGTTAAAAAAATATGAAAAATACCACATGGAAACCGTTTTCAATCACATTATAAACCCACTTTTCAGAAAAATCAATATTATTTTACGAAAGCGATTTCTATCAAAATTCATAACGATTCCACATTAACTGACAGTAAAAATCCCCACTTCCAAACTAAAGTGGGGGATATCTACCAGTAAAAGCTCGAGATTGAACACAGTCTAAGAGCTTGACGTCCTGTCCGTCAACCCCCCACTGTTTGAAGTTTCACTTTATCAAACTAGCATCGCTGCCCCTATTACTCCAGCATTTCCTCCTAATGAGGCTGGTGCAATTTTTATCGTTTCGGCTAACGCTGGATATAAATATTCCTTAACCTTTTCTCGAAGAGGAGAAAGGATAAACTCTTTCGATTCCATAACACCACCACCCATTACAAAAATTGCTGGATTCACGATATGGGCTATGTTGGCTATTCCCATTGCCAAATAGTCTACAGTATCATCAATAATATGTTTCGCTTGTGTTTGACCTTCAGCTGCAAGTCTGAATACTTCCTTTGCTCCACCTTTTATACCGTATTGCTCAGTTGCTCTTCTTGCAATTGAAGTTCCACTGGCTAAGCCTTCAAATGACCCCTTATTTAAGTTATTATGCTTATAACCATTTGGATCTAAAATCATATTGCCAATTTCAGCTGCGTAACCCTGTGCTCCATTGAAGAGTTGCTTATTAATCACAAATCCTCCCCCAATGCCAGTACTAACTGTTAAATAATATACAGAGTCATAGCCTACACCACTTCCAACATTAGCTTCGGCAAGTGCAGCTACACTTGCATCATTATTCAAAATAACAGTTGTCCCAAAACGTTCTTTTAAAATTTTCACAATTGGCACATGATCCCAGTCTGGCAAATTGGGAGGGCTTAAAATAACCCCTGTCTTGTTATCCAAAGGACCTGGTGCGCCAATTCCAATACCTTCAATCTCCTTACCATCACATATTTGATTAATCATTTCAGACATTTTATTAATCGTATGCTTATACCCTTTACTGGCTTCAGTTGCAGCTTGAAGAAGATCTAGTATCGCTCCTTCTTTATTAATAAGGGCCACTCTTACATTTGTCCCTCCAAGGTCTATTCCAACCCTCATACTCATATTAAAACTCCTTCCATACTTTCATATGATTAAATTGCCAACAGACATATAAAGTGTTTACACGATAATTGTTGCATTCTCTTTATAATAATGAAAGACAAAAAAAGAGTACAACATGAAGTTGTACCTATTTTTGAAACTTATGATTGTGAAATAATTCTTCCAAATTCTTCACCATATTTTTTACAAATTTCTTGATCTAGACTATTAGGAGTAAGTTCTATTTTTAACGGTTCTTGGATAATATCTGTACCACGTTCTACTAGTTTTTCTCTTAAAGAATCAACTGCACCACCAAAATGGCTATATAATGAACTACACGAGCCAAAGACAGCACACCTTTTGGAAGAAAGATCAAGCTCATCCAACTCCTCATAAAAGTCGAGGAACTCATCAGGTATTTCTCCTTCACCCCATGTGTAGCTTCCTATCATGATTCCATCATAATCAAGCATTTCATCTGGAATAGCTTCAAAACTATCCTTCACAACAACCTGTAGCCCGGCTTTTTGTATGCCATCTGCTATTGCAGTGGCCATCATCTCGGTATTGCCTGACATACTTGTATAAATGATTATGACCTTCTTCATAGTCATCACTCTTTCATCCGGTATTAATCATTTTTTTCCTGCTCATACTTTCTTTTCAATTAAAAATTGCTTAATATGTTTTATTCTAGTTTTGTGTTGATTGTCATAGTTTACAAGTCGAATTGCATTAAGAATAACGAGTAATACACTTGCCTCGTGAATGAACATACCTGTGGCTAAAAATACCGTTTTTGCAAGCACTCCTATTAGCAGAAATGCAACTACTGCCACAGCAAAATACATATTTTGTTTCATATTTTGAACCGTGACTCTCGCCAGTTTTACCGCTTGACTCAACCGATCCAATCGGTCAGACATTAACACAACATCTGCCGTTTCCATGGCTACATCTGTACCCGCACCACCCATCGCGATCCCCACATCTGCTGCTGCGATTGCAGGGGCGTCATTGATTCCATCTCCAACCATTGCCACTTTATTGCCTTCTTTTTTTAGTTGATTGATGATTTGAACCTTTTGTTCTGGAAGTAATTCAGCATAGTATCCGTCTAATTGAAGCTGGTGTGCTGTTTTTTGTGCTGTTGCCGAATTATCACCCGTGAGCATTACAATTTTCTTTATACCAATTTCTTTTAATTTCTCTATCGATATGCGGGCTTCAGAACGTATCTCATCTGAAATTGAGATAACCCCTACAATTTTATTATTTTTTGCAATCATTACAGCTGTTCTTCCCATCGTTTCTTCTGAGAAAATGTGAGTGTTCATTTCTTTTGATAAAATAATATTGTTTTCTTCCATCAACTTTCGGTTACCTATCTTGATGATATTCCCGTTAATTTCTGCTTGAACTCCTTTTCCTTTTAATACTTGGAAATCTTTTGCTTTATCCGTAAAGATGAATCCGTTTTTCTTCGCCTCATTTACAATCGCTTTACCAAGATGATGTTCAGAAAAAACTTCCGCTTCTGCACTCAGGATTAACAATTCTTTTTTTGATAGTCCATACGTTTTAATAGTAGAAACTTCAGGTGAACCTACCGTAAGGGTTCCTGTTTTATCGAAGGCAATCACATCAACCTTCGCGAGGCTTTCCATGACTTCTCCTCCTTTAATCAGGATTCCTTTCTTTGCTCCATTCCCAACTCCTGCAACGATTGAAACAGGAGCAGAAATCACAAGCGCACCTGGGCAAGATATAACTAAAAAGGTTAACGATAATGTTAGATCTTTTGTAAACAGATAGACGACAAGTGCTAAAAATAGAATACTCGGTGTGTAATAGGCTGCGAATTTTTCTAAGTATTTTTGTGTGCGCGCTTTTGTATCCTGTGCTTCCTCTACTAATTGTAGGATCTTTGAAAAGGTTGTGTCTTCTCCAATTTTAACTGCCTCTATTTCAAGAAAACCAGTATCAAGAATCGTACCACTATACACCGAATCCTCCTTGGCCTTTTGAACAGGGATTGCTTCACCGGTTATTGTAGCTTCGTTGACACTTGCATTTCCACCAAGTACTTTTCCATCAACGGGGATTTTTTCCCCAGAATGTACAAAAACAGTATCCTTTTCCTTCACATCCTCTGCAGCAATTAGAATCTTTTCTCCTTTTTGTAACACCCTCGCATGTAAAGGTGCCAGCTCCAATAAGGATTTTAGAGAGGATCGTGTTTTTTCTAATGTTCTAGATTCTAAATAGGCACCAAGTAAAAACAGGAATGTAACAGCTGCTGATTCGATATATTCACCTATGATGATTGCACCTGTTACAGCAATAGTAACAAGTAATTCAATACTAATTATCTTTAATCGTAATGATTGAATTGCTTTCATTACAATTGTGTATCCCGCAATTACTGTTGCTAAAAGTAGAAATATATTTGCTAAGGTCAGTTGGTCGTTCCACCTTAAAAGTAATGCAATCGCGATCAATATTCCTGATACAATAACTAGATATTTTTTTTGAATTTGTTTCATTATTACCACCCCGCTAATTTTCAATTTTTAATGATTGAACAGGATAGCCTAATTTATTTAATATCCCAGCGAAGTATGCTGGTGTAACAATTGCTTCTTTATATGCGACCTTTACTTTTCCAGAGTTGAATAACACGGAGACATGATCTACACCTTTTTGATTTGTTAATGCCTTTTCTATTTTTTGTATGCAGCTTGGGCATGTTAGTTCTTCCATTTTAAAAGTGACAGTTTTCATTCTTTTTCCTCCTTTTGTTTTATTACCTTGATCATACAGCGATTGGGAGGAGGAAACATTGACAAGGGTCAATTTTGAAGTTTTATTTTTTAGCCCAGCCATCCATCATGCAAAACAATAAAGAAAACTCGCCGATTGGCGAGCCTTTAGGCGAAGACAGAGGCGTTAGTTGCACTTATGCGGATAAGAAAGTTATACTTTCTTAACTGCCAAAAAAGAGAAGGCATCTAGCCTTCCCCATAAGTTTAACGAGTATTTTTATTATATCCATTACGGGATCGATATTGTTGTGGAGCCCTTGTTGGGTATCGTGCAGGAAAACTAAACATATGAACGAGCTTCGTGAATGGAATTGACGCAAATAATAAAAACGACAATACGATATGCACTTTGAACAAGGTTGGAACTCCCAACATTAACTCGGACTTTGGATGGAATGTGAATAAGCTTCGAAACCATGGACCAATTGTCAACCGATACTCATAAGAAACAACCGTCGTATTATAGATCAATGTCATATACGTCCCCAGTCCGGCAATAATGAGCAGTAAGATGATCGCAAAATAATCTCCAAATGAAGTATGAACGCGAACCTTCGGAAATGACCACTTACGGATCAGCATTAAAGCAAGACCAAATACAACCATGAGCCCCGCAATACCGCCACCAGCAATAGCACCAATATGATACATATGCTCATTTATTCCAATTGATTCATAAAACTCCATTGGGATTAAAACACCCATTACATGTCCGATAAATGCAAAAATAATCCCATAGTGAAAGACGACCGACGCTATACGCAGCCATTTTTTCTCAAAAATTTCTGTCGATGGAGCAGTCCAGCTTTTCCCTCGAAATGTAAAGCGGTAAAATGTGGCGATAATTAGGATCATGCCACAAATATAAGGAAATATAGTCCACCAAAAAATTTCCTCCATCTCACGCCTCCTTAAAACTAAATAGTGCCTGGCACCTTTATTGGTACATCATTGGATACGGTAATTCTTCTAGGTCTGCTTCCTCACGTTCGTCTTCTAATAGAACAATGTCTTCTGATGCAGGGGCTTCGAAAACAAACATCATTAATAGGTCTACTACTTGTTGGTAAGGATTGCTGCTAGGAAGACTTTTCAATATTCGATGGATTGCAAAAGCCATCCTTCGCGAAAGACTATCGAATACTCCATCTTCAGGCGCAACAACTAATAACTCGAGTAGCATTGGAATATAATCTGCCAAATCTTTACCTTCATATTCAAACCCAATTTCATAAATCATCCTTTGAAGTTTAATTAAGGCAGTGCCACGTTTACGGCTATCACCTAGTTCATGTGCTGTTAAGTAAAGACCTGTTTGCTCCCTATAATCAAAGGTTTCAACATATAGCTCTTGTAATTCAATTAGGCTCATTTCATAAAGGGGCTTTATACGTTCAAAAACCTCGTTACGAATATTTGCAGATGAAATGTGCTCGTTTGTGATACCTTCAATAATTGATTTTTCTTCATAAAATTCCCTTGTAGGGTAGTCCAAAACACGCGACAAAATGATTAAAATAGCTTTTGCTTCATTTGTCATTGATTTCCACTTCTTTCAAATGGATATGTTACCATACCTTCTGGTGGAGCTAAATCCTCAATACTGCATGCACCTTGTTTATAATGTAAATCATCATCCATTTCGCGACGTGCTGTTGGAATCACAAAACGTTCATTATATTTCGCGACGCCTAGTAGTCTAGCCATGTCTTCCAATTCTTCTGCCGTTGTACCTGCTTCCTCAAGTAACTTGCTCTTCTTCATTTCATCGACACCACCGACTGTCTTTGCACGCATATGGACACGCATTGCTGCCATTTTCAAAAGAACCCGGCGAATGACAGAAGTATCATCTGCCGATAATATTGAAGCTAAATACTCCATTGGAATTCTCATATCATCTACAGCAGGGATATACCCGTCAGCGCTTAACTCGTTTTCATTTGTAATGTGATTCATGATTGGGCTAAGTGGTGGAACATACCAGACCATTGGCAATGTTCGATATTCTGGATGTAACGGCAACGCAATTTTCCACTTCATTGCCATTTTATAAATTGGTGATTCTTGTGCACTTTCAATCCAGCTTTGTGTGATACCTTGTTCTTTCGCTTTTTCAATAACCTCTGGGTCGAAAGGATCTAAAAAGACAGATAGCTGGGACTCATACAAATCCTTCGGATCTTCTACAGATGCTGCTTCTTTAACTCGATCTGCATCATATAAAACAACCCCAATATAGCGGATACGTCCAACACATGTTTCCGAACAGATTGTTGGAAGCCCGGCTTCTGTACGCGGGTAACAGAAATTACATTTCTCCGCTTTATGTGTATTCCAGTTATAATACACCTTATGATATGGACAGCCATTCATACAAAAGCGCCAGCCCCGACATGCATCTTGATCAACAAGGACAATCCCATCCTCATCCCGCTTATATAAAGCACCTGATGGGCACGATGCCACACAAGAAGGATTTAAACAATGCTCACAAATCCTCGGCAAATACATCATGAACGTTTTCTCGTACTCCATTGCAATATGTTCTTGTAATTTTTGAACATTCGGATCCATTGGGACAACTTCACTACCACCGGCTAGATCGTCGTCCCAGTTTGGGCCCCATTCCGGCTTATCCATAAATTTACCGGTTATCATCGATTTCGGACGTGCAACAACTATATTTTTCTTCCTCGGACTCTTGTGAAGATGTTCAAAATCATATGTCCATGGTTCATAGAAGTCATCGATTTCAGCCATATTGGGATTGTAAAAGATATTTGCCAGCTTCGAAATGGGTCCACCCGCTCGCAAACTCAACTTCCCATTACGTAATACCCAGCCACCTTTATAGCGATCTGTATTTTCCCATTCCTTTGGATAGCCTGGACCCGGGCGTGTCTCAACGTTGTTAAACCAGACATACTCTGTACCAGGACGATTTGTCCACACATTTTTACACGTTACTGAGCAAGTATGACAGCCAATACATTTATCTAGGTGCATGACCATTGCAACTTGTGCCTTAATCCTCAAGCCAATCGACCTCCTTTAATGGACGGACAATCGTCATTGTGTCCCTCTGGCTACCAGTTGGTCCATAATAATTAAATCCGTAGCTAAGCTGTGAATATCCACCAATCATATGCGTGGCTTTCGGATAAATTCTTGTGACACTGTTATGTGTTCCACCACGATTCTTATTAATTGTATTACCTGGTACACCCATCGTCCGATCTTGTGCATGATGCATGTAGACAGCTCCACGCGGCATCCGGTAAGTCAGGACTGCCCTTGCTGTTACAACACCATTACGGTTGTATACCTCAATCCAATCATTATCCTTAATACCAATGGCTGCCCCATCTTCCTCATTCATCCATACTACCTGCCAGCCACGGAACAATGTAACCATATTTGTAGTATCTGTAAACATCGTATGAATTCCCCACTTTTGGTGAGGTGTCATATAGCGCAGCGTTATTGACTTTCCACCATTTTCAACTTCCTTATCCCCCTTAATAAAAGGTCCCTTATTAATTGGTGGGAGATATAATGGGAGTCCTTCACCATAATCAAGCATAACCTCATGATCAAGGTAAAAGCTTTGGCGCCCTGTTAGCGTATGCCACGGAATATGGTACTCTTTATTCACTGTAAATGGTGAATAACGTCGATTGTCATTTTCCAATCCACTCCAAACTGGTGTCGATATTGCCTGACGCGGTTGAACGGTTAACGCATCTAATGTATAGTCCTCTTCTTCACGCCCTTCAGAAATATGAGCTAGCTTTTTGCCAGTCTTTTCCTCCATCGACTTCCAGCCTTCGACCGCACGCTTTCCATTTGTCGCCCCAGACATAAGCAGAATCGCATTGATCGCTTGTTTATCGGAATACAAGGACGGGTAGCCTTTTCCAATCCCTTCATGTTTTGAGGTTCCTAGACGATCGAGTAACTCTTTGTATACTTTTTCACCTGGAATTCGAACACCCTTTGTCCCATATCCATTTTTAATATTTGGTCCAACAGTTATCCACATATCATACACATTTGGATAATCGCGTTTTACAAAGTTGAAATTCGGCATTGTTTTACCCGGTATTCCTTCAACTTCACCTTTCCGCCAATCCTTCACCTTACCAAATGGTTGTGCAATTTCATTAATTGTGTCATGTGCAAGTGGTGATATGACGATATCCTCTTGTGCAGGTAGGTGATCCTTAGCAAGTTCTGAAAATGCCTTTGCAATTTCTCGGAAAGCATTCCAATCACTTTTTGTATCCCAAGGCGGAGTAATCGCCGCATTAAATGGATGCACGAACGGATGGAGATCTGTGCTGCTTATATCATACTTCTCATACCATGTTGCCGCTGGTAGAATAATATCTGAAAATAAACCCGAACTTGTCATACGAAAATCCATACTTACAAAAAGATCTGTCTTCCCTTCAGGTGGTTTTTCAGTGATATTCACATCCTTAGGCTGCCACGAAGTTTCAACATCTGAAAAGACTGAATCTGTTGAGCCTATTAAATGCTTTACAAAATATTCATGTCCCTTACCACTGTCCCCTAATAGGTTTGAACGCCAATTAAAAAAGACACGCGGGAAGTTTCGTGGGTCATTCGGATTTTCAATTGCCCAATCCAATTTTCCTTCTGTAAGTTGTTTGGCAATATCCTCTGTAACACCTTTGTCGTCACTATTACGTGCACGCGCTTCCTTCATAACATCTAATGAATTTTGCGAGAACTGCGGGAAGCTTGGTAACCAACCTAATCGTGCAGACATTGCATTAAAATCAGCAGGGTGCATTTTCGAGTATTGGCTGCCCCATTCTGTTTGAGTATCATCAAAGTCATATTCATAGCGGAACTGCTCAGTTACAAAATAAAAGAATGAGGTTCCATTCATAAATCTCGGTGATTTCACCCAATCATTTGCAAAGGCGATTTGTGAGAAGCCCTCCAATGGACGAACCTTTTCCTGACCGACATAATGAGCCCAACCACCACCATTTACACCTTGTGAACCAGTCAGTAAGACGAGGTTTAAAATTGATCGGTAAATTTGATCACTGTGGAACCAGTGGTTAGTTCCTCCACCCATTGCAATCATTGATTTTCCATTTGTTCTGGCAGCATTATCTGCAAATTCCCTTGCTACCTGGATTACGTGAGCCTTGTTAACACCAGTAATACTTTCTTGCCATGCAGGAGTATATGGCCTATTCGCATCATTGTAATCGGTTGGATAATCTCCTTCTAGACCTCTACTAATACCTGTATGGGCAAGCATTAAATCAAAGACGGTCGCAACAATGAGTTCATTGCCGGATTTATCCTTAATTATTTTATAAGGCACACCACGTTCGACTTTCCCACCTTCTTTTTCAGCAAAGTATGGGAATTGAACCATCGCAACACCATCTTTTTCATTAAGCAAGCTTAGCTTCGGATTAATAGATGTACCATATTCTGTTGTTAGATCTAGATTCCACTTGTTACTATCATCCCATCTGAACCCTTGGCTACCATTTGGAGCAACAATTTTCTTTAGGTTGTCGTCCCAAACAACTGTTTTCCAATCACCTAGTTTTTCTTGATCATCCATGTCAGATGACCGTAAGAATCGGTCTGAGCGATAGACACCATCTTTTTTATTCAATATGATTAGGTATGGGAGGTCTGTGTATTGCTTTGCATAATCCATAAAATATGGTGTTTCTTTGTCCACATAAAACTCTTTTAATATAACATGTGTCATTGCCATGGCGAGTGCACCATCTGTTCCTGCCTTAGCTGGTAACCAAATATCTGCAAACTTATCATATTCAGCATAGTCTGGGCTAACACCCACTACTTTTGTTCCGTTATATCGGGATTCAACCATAAAGTGTGCATCAGGTGTTCTCGTTTGCGGAATATTCGTACCCCAAATAATGAAATACTTCGTATTATACCAGTCACCACTTTCCGGAACATCAGTCTGGTCTCCCCAAACTTGTGGAGAGGCTGGTGGTAAATCTGCGTACCAATCATAGAAACTTAGAATTGTTCCACCAATTAATGACAAGAATCTTGTCCCACCGGAATAACTGACCATTGACATTGCAGGAATTGGACTAAAACCAGCAATTCGATCTGGACCATAATTTTTAATTGTATAGATTGAAGCAGCGGCAATCATTTGACAAAGATCCTTCCACGAACCGCGGACAAATCCTCCTTTTCCTCGAGCCTTCACATATTGTTCGCGTTTTTTTGGATCTGTCACAATATTTTCCCAAGCTTTTACTGAATCCACGGATTGCGCTAATTCATTTTTCCATAATGCATAGAGGTCACCACGAACATATGGGTATTTCACTCGAGTTGGACTATATGTATACCATGAGAAACTTGCTCCACGAGGGCATCCTCTTGGCTCATAATCTGGGAAATTATCACCTGTCGATGGATAGTCTGTCTGCTGAGTTTCCCATGTGATAATCCCATCCTTCACATGAATTTTCCAGCTACATGAGCCAGTGCAATTCACTCCATGTGTCGAGCGAACAGTTTTATCATGGCCCCAACGATTCCGGTATACTTTTTCCCAATCACGCGGGCGGGGATTCTCTTCAGTCCATCCGTCATTGATTCGTTCTCCACGTGTTAAATGCTTTAATGCGTGGAGTAGACTATTTTTCTTCTTTTCCATCGATTCTATCCCTCCCTTGGGTATCCGCTAACGGGTTAAAATCTTCTCCCAATAGTCGGAACGAACTTTCTCGTGACTGAAAATCTTCCAGAAAGACATCCCAATTCGTCGCATTTGCTGCTGCCAAAATAAGCCTTTGCAAAATATGATAGTCTTCTATTTCATAAATCTGTTGAATCATCTCACCTGGCAATTGACCAAACCTCATTCGCAATACTGCAATTAAATCCTCCCTGTCATCGACAAGTAGTGAATCATTTTCTACTGAAAACACTATTTAATTCAACTCCCTCCTAAGGTTTGACCATTTTAAAATAGTCTGAAATTAATTGATTCTTACATTTATCAGCTGTTTCTTCAAAAAAATGGGTAATCTTTTCGTCGGGATTTTTTGCTTGTTCAACACTAATTTGTGTTGACACTGATTGTGAAAAATCATTTGAAAACCTCAATTTAAGTTCATAGCCAGTTTCGTTTTTCAGCATTGTCCCATGGATATCATATGGATGGATATTATATTTCGAAAATGTTTCCACCATTCTTTGATATAAGGCTGGTGCCGCAAAACGCAATAATCTCTCCTCTATTACGTATTCTTCACTCATCTTCATCCCCCATTTCCGAAAACTGCCTTATTTTTCCTGACTTATCATTTGCTATTTGCCAAAAGTTTATTCATTTCATCTTCATTATGTATTTCGTCGATGATAACTAGACTATCTAACAATGTAATCATGTTATAATCTGGTTCTTGTGTTGCTAAGCGCATTTTTATATTTTCAACAATACGACGCATTAAATCATGATCCCTTGTTAATTGATTAACTAGTTTCTCAAGTTCAGGTTTTTCCTTTAGTATATCTTGGTATAAACCCTCCTCTTCTGCTTCAGCATGCTTCAAGGTTCGGGATTCCCAATGTTCAATTGCTACCTCTGCAACTTGTAATGCCTTTTCCTTTTCACCATCTTCCAAGCATTTTCGAAATAATTCTCGAAGTTCCTTCGCCTCATGAAGCGCTGCTTCATGTATAGATGAATGTGAATCCTGTTTACGCAAACTCGGTCCTGACATTATCCTTTCACCACCTTTTATTAGGTATATATTACCTTTTATAAATAGTATACAATATTTAGAATTCACTTACATTACCCAAAGGATACTTACCTAATAGATAAATCCTTATAAGCCTTTCCAAATCCCCCTTAGATAAACTTTATTCATCTATTTTTCTTAAGAATATGAAAAAGGTGTGAACAAAAGAAGAGCTAAAGATTATTCTTTAGCCCTTCACTTTCAATTTATATATTCTTTCTAGACAAATCACTGAATAACCCTAGATAATATTTCACTTCCCCAGCGTCATCCTTCACTTCACTAATTGTTAGCCATTCTAAATACAACTCATTATTTTTTCGCTTATTCCATATTTCGCCTTGCCAATATCCTGTTTCCTGAATTGATTCCCACATCTTATTATAAAAATCCTCAGAATGTTTTCCTGACCTTAAAATACTAGGTTTTTTTCCAATTGCTTCTTTCGATTCAAATCCAGTTACTTCCGTAAACGCTTTGTTTACTTTTTCTATAATACCCGATGTGTTTGTGACCATCATACCTTGAGCAATACTTTCATATAGTTGTGATTCTATACTTAACTTTTCTATATAATACATCCACACAACGATAACTGAGCTTGAAAGTGAAAACATTGCAAGTGACATGAATCCTATCGCATAATGTTCAGTAATATTAAATACGATCGATAGAACAATTGGTGGGAAAAATCCACCTAACCCCCCCATTGCAGATACAATTCCATTCGCAATTCCTGCTTGTTTTGAAAAATAATAGGGTACAAATTTAAAAATTACACCATTTCCAATTCCTGCACAGAAGGCAACCGTTAAACAGCCGATTGTATATAATGTTAAATTCGGTGTAAATGACAGTAATACCCCTGAAAAGGTAAGTGCCCAAAACACAATAAATAAGATTAAAAATGGATTAAATTTATCTCCTAACCAACCACCAATTGGTCGCATTAGAGTGGCAAGTGTTATAAAACCAGCTGTTCGTATTCCTGCATCTACAGAGGTTAATTCAAAATTTGATACTAAGAAATTCGGTAGATAAACCGTAAAAGCCACAAATGAACCAAATGTGACGAAATAAAATAGGCTTAAAAACCACAACTTTTCATTTCGATATACACTTTTAATTTGTCCTAGTAAAGGCTTATTTACCTTCGCTTCCTTTCGATCACCAAATGCAAAATTTAATAACGCAAACAAAATAATGGGAACTAAGAATAATCGGACTGTATTTTCCCAGCCAATATTGTTTGCAAGCATTGGTGCAGAAAATGAAGTAATCGCAGTCCCGATATTACCAGCACCGTAGATTCCATTAACAAATCCATGGCGTTCTTTCGGATAATATTTCGGAAGGGATGTAACTCCAATTGAAAAAATTGCTCCACCCATTCCAAGCACTAGCCCACCAATAATTAAATCCATTAGTGAGTCGGCAATACTTATGTAAAATACCGGAAATAACAATATAAGGAAACTAATCACAAATAGGATTCTTGCACCGAACTTATTTGCCCAGTACCCCAATAAAATTCTCATTAAAGAGCCTAAAATAACTGGAATTGCCGTAACTAAAGCAACCTCATTGTCGGATAGTGGAATATCTTTTTTTATGAATGGTATCAATGACGAAATCAGCACCCATGACATAAAACCTATAATGAGACTTGATGTTTGTAAGGGCAGCTGCCACTTTTGTAATTTCATCTATTCATTTTTCTCCTTTCAAATTAAGTGATTTCTCAAATCAGGTTTATTATATATTCGATAAGGAATGAACTATTCCTTTAGTTTGTGAAATTAAAAGTATTTCAATCATCTTTCGCAAAAAAAGAAGGAACATCTCTCTATTTTTTAAAAGCCTTTTTAAAAATAGAGAAAAGTCCCTTTGAACTTTTTTCGGACGGAGTATTTTCCTTTTTAGTTATATATATTTCATCCTTATCGATGGCATAATCATACGCTAACACGAGGCCAAGCTCTGAATTATATTCTTTATTTGTCACCAAAGTATAGGATAGCTTATTCCGCTCAGCATGCTTTATATATTTCGATAAATACCGAAAATCCATATTCCCATTCAAATACAAATGAGCTTTTGGGTTTATTTTAAAGGAATCTACCACCTCTTTATATACGTTTACTTCCCTAACCTGTGCTGCTGTCAGCGCCATGACGACCCGCTCCCGAATCGTACCAAGAAATTTTCGCCTCTCATCCGGCTTAATTTCCTTTTTCCCATAAATCCCTTGTTGAAGATAGTCATCAACATTCGATTTTCCCACTTTTTAAACCTCCTATTCGGACGTTATAATTTATTAATAAATACAACCTTTAAGTAATTTCCTTCTGGGAACTCCTTGATTGTTTTAAAATCAATCGGAAGTGAATATTCCTCAAGAATCTTATATCTGCTTCCTGTTTCCTTACATGCAGTATCAATAAATCCTTTAAATTTGTCCATCCCAAATGAGCTACTATTTGTTGAGGCGACAATTATTCCATTCTTCTCAGTAATGGAAATGGCCTCCTTAAGTAGATTTTTATAATCCTTTTCTGCACTAAAGACGTGCTTTTTAGACCTTGCAAAGCTTGGAGGGTCAAGAATCACCATCTCAAATTTCAACTTCTTTTTAACAGCATACTTAAAATAATGAAAAACATCTTCAACAATAATATCTTGTGCTTCGTAGTCAATCCCATTCAGACTGAATTGCTCGATTGTTTTGCTTAAGCTTCTATTCGCGAGATCAACACTAGTTGTTTTTTCTGCACCACCTAAAGCCGCAGCTACAGAAAAAGCACCTGTATACGAGAATGTATTTAATACGGTTTTACCCTTAGCATATTTATCACGGATTGTTTTTCTTACATCCCTCTGGTCTAAAAATATGCCGACCATCGCACTTTCGTTCAAATAAACTGCATAATTGATCCCATTTTCTTTCACAATAATCGGGAACTCACCCCGATCACCTGCAACAAAATCATCTTCTTCAATATATGTACCTTTCGTATCAAACCGTTTCTTTTGATAAATAGCCTTAAATGAAACCAATTTAGATAAGGATTGGATAATATATTCGCGAAATTCATAAATCCCCTTACTATACCAGTTTATTAAATAGTAGCCATCAAAATATTCAATTGTAAAACCACCGATTCCATCACCCTCACCATTGAAGACACGGAATGAATTTGTTTCTGTACTTTTGTAAAAGGAATCCCTAGCAATTATTGCTTTCTGTAGTTTTTTTTCAAAAAAGGACAGATCAAACTGTTCTTTTTCCTTGCGACTAAGCACCCAGCCATATCCCTTGTTCTGTTTTCCATAATATCCTTTAGCTATAAACTGATTTCTCTCATCAACTAATGTAATGACCGTTCCTTCCTCTGTCACATCATGTAAATTAATGATTGCCTCTTTTGTTATGAGTGGGTATCCACTTTTATATTTATTAATAAATTTTGATTTTACTTTCAATTGAATCTCTACTGTATTCATCATTTCATCCCATCTAAAATATTATTTGGTTTGTGTGCAAAAGATTACAACTTAATCTACCTATTATCTCATTTTACCAATGTCTGGACTATATTAAACTTTTAGAAAATAAACGAAGGCCCGAATCCTTGCTGTGTTACGATGGATTCAGGCCTATTATCTATTTATATGTTACTTTCACAGTGTAGTCGAGGTTACCGAAAAATTCATTAAGAACTTTTTCTGCATTTCTTTCAGCTGTTTGTAATAAACCAAATTCAACGGCTTCTTCCTCAATCTTAGTTTGTGCTTCTGCGGCAAGGTCAAATCCTTCCGCCCATTTTACCTCTCCCCGAAATAAACCTTCATCGGAGAATGTCCTTACTTGATCCATCTGTATGGAAGGTTCTTGAATAAATGTTGCAGCCGGAAGTTTAATTTCTAGTTTTTTTGCTTTTTCATCGACCTTAATATCCTCTTTTGTGATCCCTTTTAAATCAACCCCAGCAATAACTGTTGCTGGAACAACTAATAATAGTTCCCGCTTTGTCCCTGGAATATTCAAATTAATTTCTTTACCGAAAAGCATATTATCCTCTTGTTCAATAATCACTTTCATATGTGCCTCAGCAGTGGCAAGCGTCGCTAAATCCTGAACTTGTTCGACAAAAGTAGTCGTTTCTTTTTTAAATGTACTTCCTGAAAATATCCAGATTGCACCTGCTATGAATATAGCTAGTAGTAGTAAAATAGCTATCATTCTAATACCCCAAAATTTGAAAAAGAGCTTAAAAACTGATTTTGCTGGATTGGGGATTTTTCCTTTATGCCCAAGGGCTACGGTTGCGGTATTCTCTTCCTTTCCTGCCTTTAACTCGTTCAATATCGTCTCTATTTGGAAGATGGCTTCATCTTTTTTATTCAAATTTGTACTTCCCCCTTCAAGCTAACTTCACTTCTGAAGTTATCATACTATTACTTACTATTTTACTATAAAACTAGACTCGATTGAGGGGGAAGTTTTACATCATTCGACATATCTTCCCAATAAAAGAGACTCCATCAATGGAATCTCTTTTGATATAGCCACCTATCCTCAGAAATCTACCAGCATTTAAAAACACAATACCCCAATTGCCCACCATATTTCTCCGTCAAATCAATATGCTTAAAATATACATCGACATACTCTTGACCAAGCTGAAATAAATCAAATTCAGCTCCATGTTCAACATCATCCTTATGTTCTTCTGCAAGTGCACTCCCAATCATTTCAACATTTACAAAACCAGCTTGCTTGAATGCATCCTGCCACTCTTCCTCTGATAAAAGACTTTTCACCTGATAGAAGTCTTCAATCTCCTCTATTTCAGTTTGTGTCATAGGAGAAATTCTTGTCATTTCAATTGCGATAAATTCTCCATCTTCAGCCAATACACGCTTATACTCTCGTAAAGATTTTCCGATATTTGTGAAGCTTGTTACAGATTCAGATAAAACATAATTGAATGTTTGATCCTTAAAAGGTAGATTTTCTGCACTAGCTTCCACCACCTTCACTGGAAGACCCATACTTTTTAAGTTATTGCTTGCTTTTTGAACCATTGACTTATGATTATCACATGCCGTTACGTCACAGCCATATACACTTGCAATATATGTGGCTGTTTGACCAATCCCACAACCAACATCAAGAACTCTGTCCTTCTCTGCCAGTCTTTCATTCGCTAAAATTGATTTTGTTAATGACAAACCACCAGGGTGTGCACCATTTATTTCGGCAGCTGCTAAAAAATCCAAATAAGTGACCCTCATCATTATCCCACCTCAAAACTCATTTCTATAGAATATGATTAATTTGAAATGGGGTTTCAAATAAAAAAGACCATCTCCCAATAAGGATAATGGTCTGAAACATCTAGTAGCTTTTACTTACCTTTTTAAGCCCTTTAATGTCTAAGTATAAATGATGAATAAGTCCGATAAATACTGTAACCCACGCCACTAAAGCAATATAGACCATAAATTGCGGGATCACCTCAAGAAACGGCACCTTTATCGCTTTTGAAAGCTGGAAGGTACTGGTCGTATACATGGCAAGTGGAAAGGCCATTCCCCAAAATTGCGGCTCATAAGTTAACGGATAATGATGATAGACATGTCTCCATATCATTAATATAAATAATAACGGAATCCACCACGTTCCTGTAATCCAGAAAAACAAGGTGAACCCTTTTATAAAAGGTGTGATTTCCATAAGTAAGGGCCAATCTTGTGTATTTAATATCAATGTTGACCCTGCTAGCGTTGTAATCGCAACAGCCCCCATATTAATCCAATACGGCGGTGTTAGTGCTGAAAACTTTAACTCTAGAAATGTAAATCGGTAAAAGATTAGGGTAATAATGTTAAGGTATAGCATACACCCTAAGAAATACATGCAGAGTGTAAAAAATAAAATAATTCCCTTCCCATTCTCAACATGAGTTGAAAGCAAAGTACCTAAAATCGAAACTGACTGTGTTGCAACTGCTGCGATCAACCACGCACCATTAATCCCTTCTGCCAATGAAGGCTTATCCTTTCGAACAGTCACAGCTGTGAAAAATGTATACATGACAATGAGCCATAAAACAATTCCGAGTGACCATAAGTAAATGGCAAACTCATAATTTTCCCCAACGACGATTAATTGACTTCCAAACATACATGTTCCAGCAACTAAGGTGAAAAAACCTGTTCCAAGTGAATGGCTCGTTAAATCTGCGAGTAATTGTGGAAAAAACCAGATAATTCGTATGATCGTCAGAATCCATAGAAATACGTAGGCAAACAT
Source organism: Fredinandcohnia quinoae (assembly GCF_022427965.1). Taxonomy (GTDB): domain Bacteria; phylum Bacillota; class Bacilli; order Bacillales; family Bacillaceae_L; genus Ferdinandcohnia; species Ferdinandcohnia quinoae. Next base: position 288,685 of record NZ_JAKTTI010000002.1, read on the forward strand.
ATTAAAATACAACATAATATGTGCTAGAACTTCCATTCCTAATAAATGAGTTGCAATCGATAAAGCTCCCGTTGCCATTACCAATGCAAAATAACCTGGAAAAAGAGTAGCTGCTTTTTGTTTTATAAAAGAAATCATCTTACCACTCCTCTCCAATTTACTTTTTTGCAATATGTACCTTTAATAACTTCCCTTTAATCGTTGTATTTTTCATGGCTTGTAAAACAAGTGAACCTTTGCCATTTAAAATATCAACATAAGTAACATTCTCTTGAATTGTAATAATCCCAATATCATCGGCTGATACACCTCGCAGTTTCGCAATTGTACCCACGAAGTCCACTGCACGAAGCTTCTTTTTCTTTCCACCATTAAAATATAGCTTCATAATATCTTTATTAAGTTGCTCACTTTTATCCTTTTTTAGCTTAGGCAACGCAATCTGACTTCTTGTAAAAACAACAGCCCCTTGTGCAACTTCCTCAATTGTCGGAACTGTTCCCTTGCGAATTTCACAACCAATAAAGCTTTCAATGTCCGCTACATATTTTAGCTCTTGGTTTGTAACAAAAGTGATCGCCTTCCCCATCTCACCAGCCCGTCCTGTTCTGCCAATACGATGGACATAGCTTTCCTTTTCTAGCGGAAGATCATAATTAATGACGAGTGAAATATTCTCGACATCAATACCCCTTGCGGCAACATCTGTTGCAACTAAATAACGGAATTTTCCTCTTTTAAAATCATCCATAACTGCAAATCGATCCTCTTGAATCATCCCACCATGAATTTTGTCACATGAGAAATTCAATTTCTCCATTCTCTCCAAAAGCTGATCAACCCTGACTTGTGTCCGACAAAAAATAATACAGCTATCAGGATTCTCTACAGTTGCGATATCAGTTAATAAGGGAAACTTAGCTTCCTCTTCAACATCTAAAAAAGAATGATCAATTGAATTTGTTAAAAGACCCGTACCTTCTATTACAATATGAGTTGGCGTTTTCATATATGTTTTAGAGAGTTGTTCAATATCTTCAGGTAATGTTGCCGAAAAGAGCATCGTCATTCTTTCGGTAGGAAGGGATTGAATAATCGCTTCTACTTGTTCGATGAAGCCCATATTTAGCATCTCATCTGCCTCATCAATTACAAGATACTTCACTTTCTCTAGTGATAACGTTTCTTTTTCAATATGATCCAGCACTCGACCCGGTGTACCTACGACAACATGGTTTTTTTGTTTTAATTCAACCTTTTGCCTCTCAAATGATTGCTTCCCGTAAATTGCTGTTGCTTTAATCCGTTTAAACCGGCCAATATTCGTAATATCTTCCTTTACTTGCGCAGCAAGTTCCCTTGTTGGAGTGAGAACTAGAGCTTGTGGCTTGTTCTCCTCCCAATTAATCAGCTCACATAATGGAATAGCAAAAGCAGCCGTCTTTCCACTCCCTGTTTGTGATTTTACTACAAGGTCCCTTCCTTTGAATGTGATTGGTATCACTTCACTCTGAACCTCGGTCGGTTCATCATAGTTTAAGCCTTCCAGTGCTTTTAAAATATTCTCACTTAATGGATAATCATTAAACCTCATGTAAGTACCTCTTTTTTAATTTAGTATGCAATATCTAGAACCTTTCCATTATAACAAAAAAAGGCACCAACCCTGTTTGAAAGAGTTGGCACCCATTATATTAATGAGTATGATTTACACAATCACAAATATCATATAAATAATCCAAACGGCGAATTACTATTTTACGATCAATCATTTCAATCACGCCTTCTCGTTTCCATGCATTTAGAACTCGATTGACACTTTCTCTTGATGTTCCAATAAAATCACCGAAATCTTTGTTCGTCAATTCAATTGAGATTAAAATACCTTCCGCACATTTTACCCCGTAAGTTGTTGTTAATTTAATGATGGTTGAAGCAAGGGCACCAGTTTTATCATAAAAGAGGAAATCATATAATTTATTTTGAGTAACACGCTGTGACCAGCCAATCCAACTCATAAATTCTACCGCAAAGTTCCCGAATTCATACATGAGCTTTTTAAGATCGCTCATAAGAATTACGCCAATCTCAGCATTTTCAGATACTTCCGCACGATAGCTATAGTAGAGAGCATTATTAAATCCACCAATTTCACCCAATAAACTACCTTCTTCTTTTATTGAAAGAAGAAATTCCTTACCACTCTCTGAAGATGTTCTAAGTTTTACTCTGCCTGATTGGATATAATACATTTTATCTACTTGTTCACCTTCCCAAAAAAGGTGGTTCCCTGCTTGAACTTGTATCGTACGCATGATTCCTTGTAGTTTATTAAAATTATCTTTTGATAAAAAATTATTTATTCTTTCATTAACCGTCTCTATATGTGAAATATCATGTTTTACTTCTTGGATTACCATCGCCATTTTGTTCAAACCTCCCGTACAAACTTTATGCTTTAATCATATCTCGCTAGTGTTAAATATGGTATCAGGGGAAATACTGAACTTTAACCTCTTTTTTCCCCATCTTTAGTTACGTGATTTTCTCTATTTCAATGCTAAACTTACTGTATTTGAGTAATTATCCGTGGGTGGCTTCATTTTTTACGGATATAAAGTTAGGGGAATTCCCTGACATACAATTTCAAAAAAAAGAATTACAATGAGTGTAACTAAATCCCATGTGGAAAAGTCACAATGTAGTGGCAAGGGGAGATTATTGTGGAAGTATTGAATATAGACATTGAACAACAATTAAAAAAACTTATTGCGACAACTTCGAGTGATTTTTCTGCACTTGCATGTATAAAAGAGCTTGATCATACCATTCACTGGAAATATGCAACTGGGAATAGTAATGAGCGCTTTCGTCATATGGTTGGTAAACCGGGAAAAGGTATCGCAGGGTCTGTTTTTCGTTTTGGTCGAGAAATTGTGCTTGATCAGGACACCGTCGGATATGACAAAATAAGACTTGGATATCCAATCATGCTTGCTGAAAATTTACTGGCTGCTATCGCCGTGCCACTCTTTGCTAACGGAAAAATAAGGGGTGTACTTGTAACTGGATCACGTTCCATTCGCAAATATACGGTCGAAGAAATCAATCAAGTAAAAGAAACGGCAGGTTACCTTTCTTCTATTTTTAATCATTAAATATAGCAAACTACTAATGAATCCCATTGAAAGGATTCATTTTTTTTTATATGATGGGAGTAACGTGTGAGATAAATCACACCACAGATTCTCGTTAGGGGGAAGAAATTGTGGTTAAACTATTAGTCGTGGATGACCATGCAGTTGTTCGTTCAGGACTCATGATGCTATTGAACGGTAAAAATAATATAGAAGTAGTTGGTGAAGCATCAGAAGGTGATGAAGCAATAAAAAAAGCGGTTGAGTTAAAGCCTGATATTGTATTAATGGATTTGAGCATGCCCCACGGGAAGGATGGCTTAACTGCAACCCACGAGCTGCATGAACTCCAGCCAGATATCGCAATTTTAATATTAACTATGCATGATGATGAAGAATACTTATTTCGGGCAATTCAAGCAGGTGCATCAGGATATATTTTAAAAAATGCACCACATGAGGAATTGTTATCAGCGATAAACTCAGTATTTTCTGGAAATGCATATTTAACTCCTTCCGCTACAAGGGCCCTCATGAGTGGTTTTGTAGACCGAGCTAAAAATGGCGATAATGGAAATACATTTGACAATTTATCCGAACGAGAAAAGGAAGTTCTTGAATGGATTGCAAAAGGCTATTCGAATAAAGAAATTGCAGAACACTTGGTTATAAGTGTGAAAACAGTTGAGTCACACAAAAGTAATTTAATGGAAAAACTTGGTTTAAAAACCCGACCAGAGTTAGTCAAGTACGCCATGAAGAAAGGGTTGCTACATTTTGAGTAAGATTGATCGCCTTAAACACCAATCAGAAATTGGTGGACCAAACGTTGTCGAATTACTAGCAAATCTTGACGTCCATATTCAAGACCCTGAATTTAAGTTGAGTGTCGGAAATTCCCTTAAAAATCTTGCAGATCTAACTTTTGCTTTAGATGAATCATCCATTGTTGCAATTACTGACCAAAAAGGAAAAATTCAATATGTGAATAAGCGTTTCTGCCAAATTTCAAAGTATTCAAAGGAAGAACTAATTGGCGAAGACCATAGAATCATTAATTCCGGTCATCATAGCAAGGAGTTCATGCGTAAGCTTTGGAAAACAATTGGGACTGGTCAGGTATGGCATGGTGAAATTAAAAATAAAGCAAAAGATGGTTCCTATTATTGGGTAAATACGACAATTGTTCCTTTTTTAGATGACAACGGAAAACCCTATCAATATTTAGCGATTCGTGATGAAGTTACGAAGTTAAAAGAAGTGCAAGAAGAGCTTAAAATTATGATGAATCGTGTTATAGGGATTCAAGAAGAAGAAAGAAAACGAATCTCACGTGAATTACATGATGGAATCGGGCAAAGTATGTTCGCCCTACTTATTCAACTGGATCAGCTTATTAATGAAAAACAAGATGAAAAGCTCGAAGAATTAAGGCAAAACGTTTCTTTTATGATGGAAGATATACGCGTCCTTGCCTGGGAGCTCCGTCCATCTGTCCTCGATGACTTAGGTGTTGTTCCAGCAATTCGCAAATATGTTGAGAATTACTCACAGCACTATGGAATTCATGTTGACCTTGAGTGCACCTTACGCACTCGACTCGATATTCAGAAGGAAACGACCATATACAGAGTGATTCAAGAAGCCTTAACCAATATTGGCAAATACGCTAATGTTTCTGAAGCCGTTGTTACCATTCACGAATTAGATGCAATGGTTGAAGTAGTGGTGAAAGACGAAGGCCAAGGATTCATTCGTGAATCTAAAGGAAATGGTGTTGGACTTTTCAGCATGGAGGAACGTGCAAGGAATGTTGGCGGTACTTTCGAGATCCAGTCTGAACTTGGTAGAGGAACAGAGGTAAGGTTTACTGTACCAAAATCAAATTAAACAAGAGGCGAAATTAGCATCACATAACGCTAATTTCGCCTCTTTTTTGTCATCATTTTTTATTCCATCCAGTTTGTGTGGAATACTCCTTCTTTATCAACACGTTGATAGGTGTGAGCACCAAAGTAATCCCGTTGAGCCTGCAATAAATTTGCTGGGAGCGTTTCAGAACGATAGCTATCATAGTAAGCAACAGCACTTGCAAACGCAGGTACCGGGATTCCTCTCTCAATTGCGATGACAAGCACTTGACGTAGCGCATGCTGATAGCTTTCAACAATTTCTTTGAAATATGGATCCAATAAAAGATTTGCTAATTGTGGATCATGGTCGTAAGCATCTTTAATTTTTTGAAGGAATTGAGCCCGAATAATACAACCACCACGGAAAATCATTGCAATATCACCGTAGTTAAGATTCCACTCATACTCTTCAGATGCTGATCTCATTTGCGCAAAACCTTGGGCATATGAGCAAATTTTACTCATATATAAAGCCTTTCGAACGGCTTCAATCAATTCTTCTTTATTCCCATCGAATGGTTTGTCAGCTGGTCCTGTCAGCATTTTACTTGCTCTTACTCTTTCTTCTTTCATCGCAGAAATAAAGCGTGCAAATACTGATTCTGTAATAATTGGAAGTGGAACCCCTAAGTCTAACGCATTTTGACTTGTCCATTTCCCTGTCCCTTTTTGACCGGCTGTATCTAGAATCACGTCAACCATTGGTTTCCCTGAGTCTTCATCAACTTTTGTAAAAATATCAGCAGTAATTTCAATTAAGTAACTATCTAGTTCACCTTTATTCCAATCAGCAAAAACGTGATGAAGCTCATCTGCTTGTAAACCGAGAACATTTTTTAAAATATTATATGACTCACAAATTAACTGCATATCACCATACTCGATTCCATTATGAACCATTTTTACATAATGACCTGCACCATTTGGACCGATATATGTACAGCAAGGCTCTCCCTGAACTTTAGCTGAAATTGCCTCAAGGATTGGTTTTACAAGTTCATATGCTTCTTTTTTACCACCAGGCATAATGGAAGGGCCCTTTAGTGCTCCTTCTTCCCCACCTGAAACACCAGTACCGATAAAATGGAAGCCTGCTGTTTCTAATTCTTTATTACGTCTAATCGTATCTTGGAAGAAGGTATTTCCACCATCGATCAGTATATCTCCTTCATCTAGAAAAGGTTTCAATGATTCGATTGTTGCATCAGTGGCTGCACCCGCTTTAACCATTAAAAGAATTTTTCTCGGTACCTCTATTGAATTTACAAACTCTTCAATCGTACTTGCACCTACGAAATTTTTACCCTCCGCCTCGTTCTTTAGGAACTCTTCCGTTTTTTCATAAGAACGATTAAATACTGCAACCGAATAACCCCTGCTTTCTATATTTAAAGCGAGATTTTTTCCCATTACCGCTAATCCGACAACACCTATTTGTTGCTTAGACATCCTAACTTCTCTCCTTTATTGAAACTTTTTTGTTAATCTAGATTTTACTACATCTTCCTAGTTAACTATACTTTTTTACTGGTTTTTAAGAATTATTCTGAATTATAACTTTATATCATTCTTTTTACAAATTATATTTATCGCCAAAAAGAATTTCTACTGCATTTTCCAACTCCTTTAATAGTGGAAATGTAGATTCGAAGCCTAGGCTTTTGATGATACTGCGGTAATACCATTCCTGCTTGTCTTTTCCTCTATTAAATCGCTCCCACACTTGATCACCTTCATGCTCAAAATCACGAATGATGGATTGAACATTATGTAATTTATCAGCACATGACACTACTCGAATATCTTCTGGAGCTGTTTTTAAAAATTCAATCGTATGCTCTTTTCGTTCATCCCATGTTAGCGACTTATCTGGTTCAGAGCAGCCCTCTACAATCGTAGAAAGAGTCCGACCAAATGTTTGTTCAATATCATTTAATGTAAGCTCTGTATCCTCTACCGTATCATGCAAGATTGCTGCCGCAACTAGCTCATCACGATAACCTGCTTTCATCAGAATTAGGCCCACCGAAATTGGATGGCTAATGTAAGGAGTCTTCGTCCGTTTCCGATACTGACCATCATGCGCCCTACTCGCCATAACTATTGCCTTTTCAATTATATCCACTGTAGTCCCCCCTTATCCAACAACATCTTATCATAATGTGGTAGGGTTATCCACAATATCCACAGTTGTGTCGGGCATCTTATTTTCTGAGTGTAGTGAGCATTTATTCTGAGAACGAGCATATTTCTGCAGGAGCTTGCATTATTCGCTTAATGACCGTATTTTTGAAATAACGGCCGTATTTTTAAATTGATCATGCACCTGTCAAGTAGACACTCTTAAAAACAGCCATTATGCCGATTTTA
>NZ_JAKTTI010000030.1 GCF_022427965.1 Fredinandcohnia quinoae
TATCTTGATTAAACGTTGACGCTTGTATTGTGTTCAGTTTTCAAAGAACTTTTTCTACTTTTCTTATCCGTTGCTCTCTTGAAGCAACTTTATAATAATAACATCTTTCGTAGATAGAGTCAATAACTTTTTTGAAAAACTTATTGAATCTTTTTTATTAGCTCTGCCGTTTCAATGGCAGGTTATAAATATACCACCTGTTTAAAAAATGTGCAATACCTTTTTCGAAAAAAAATTATACTAGAATATTTATTTCATATAATAATTCTTTGAGAATAAGAATTTCGTCAAGCACCCTCATATCGGCAGCAATGGAAAACTCGACGTTTGGCGAGCTTTAATATAGAAGCAAAGCTGTAGTTCAAAAAGTACAGCTTCCATTGCATATTCCCATACATTAATTCGGCTATCAAAAAAGAGAGTGGATCAAATCACCACTCTCTCATACTTTTACTTATTTCTCATTTGCGGGAATAACAAAACATCTCTAATAGATGGTGAGTTTGTTAGTAACATGACAAGTCGGTCAATTCCGATTCCTAGTCCACCTGTTGGTGGCATACCGTACTCTAAAGCTTCTACAAAGTCGTCGTCCATCATATGTGCCTCATCATTTCCTTGCTCACGTTCCTTAAGTTGTGCTTCAAAACGTTGGCGTTGATCAATTGGATCATTAAGCTCTGTAAATGCGTTAGCATGTTCACGACCAACGATAAATAACTCAAAACGATCTGTAAACCGTGGATCTTCTGGGTTCTTCTTCGCTAATGGTGAAATTTCAACTGGGTGACCATAAATGAATGTCGGTTGAATTAGCTTGTCTTCTATTTTTTGTTCAAAGAACTCATTAACAATATGTCCATATTCCATATTATCTTTAATTTCAACATCATATTCTTTTGCTAGTTGGCGTGCCTCATCTAGGGTCATTTCCTTCCAGAAATCCGCCCCTACATATTCTTTAATTGCATCTACCATATGGAGTCGTTTCCATTCAGGTTGTAAATTCACCTGATGTTCTCCATAAGGTATTGTTGTTGTACCTAGTACTTCTTGTGCAATATGTGCAACTAGGTTTTCAGTTAAATTCATAATATCTTTATAATCCGCGTATGCTTCATATAACTCAATCATTGTGAATTCTGGATTGTGGCGAGTTGAGACCCCTTCATTACGGAATACACGACCAATTTCGTATACTTTTTCAAGTCCACCAACAATTAATCTCTTAAGATGCAATTCAATTGCAATTCTCATATATAATGGAATATCTAGCGCATTATGATGTGTAACAAACGGTCGAGCAGAAGCACCTCCAGGAATAGAATGCATCATTGGTGTCTCTACCTCTAAATATCCATGGTCATCTAAATATCGTCTCATTGAACGAATAATTTGGCTTCTAGTTATAAAGGTTTCTTTGCTTTCCGGGCTCATTATTAAATCTAGATAGCGTTGACGATAGCGTTGTTCTACATCCTTTAAACCATGAAACTTATCTGGAAGTGGGCGTAGGGATTTAGTTAATAGTTCAAATGATGTTACTTTTATTGACAATTCTCCAACCTTCGTTTTAAAAATTGTTCCCGTAACACCAACTATATCTCCTAGATCAGCAGTGTTAAATACTTCATATTGGTCCTCACCAACCGCATCTACACGAACATATAATTGTATTTGACCCGTTAAATCTTGAATATGAGTAAAACCCGCTTTCCCTTTCCCACGCTTTGTCATAATACGACCAGCAATAGTTACACTTACTTCTTTTTCATCAAGATCCTCTTTTGAAAACCCATCATACAAATCAATTAATTCATGCGTGCTGTGAGTACGTTCGAATTTTCCGCCGAACGGATCCAATCCTTTTTCTCTAAGAGTATGTAATTTTTCTCTTCTTACGATAAGTTGGTCATTTAATTCTTCCTGACTCATTTCATCATCTCCTATTTATTTCAGCCTATGGCGTTTTAAAAAACCTCAAAAAACTGCCAGCAAAAACTGGCAGTAAGTAAGCATCCATCAATCGTTAGGGGTATTATAGAGTAGCTACCTATTGATGTCAAACCACTTGAGCGCTATTTTGCTGCTTTTCTTCCATTTCTTGAACAAAATCATCTAAAAGTGTCACAAGTTCACTTCTTGTATTACACTCGTTAACACCGTTTCTAGCCTTGGCATTCCCTCTTATACCCTTAAGATACCAAGCTGCGTGTTTTCTCATTTCTTTTACTGCAATGTTCTCATTTTTTAATGCAATAAGGCGATCGAGGTGCAGCTTACATACATCAATTTTCTCACGAACAGATGGTTCCTCAATTAGTTCGCCTGTTTCCAGGTATTTAACGGTTTGATAAATCATCCAAGGATTTCCTAGTGCTGCACGACCGATCATCACACCATCAACACCTGTTTCATCAAGCATACGTCTTGCATCTTGGGGAGTTTGGACGTCCCCATTACCAATAACAGGTATATTAACAGACTGTTTTACTTCTTTAATAATATCCCAATTGGCATAACCTTCATACATTTGCACACGCGTTCGACCGTGTAGTGCAACTGCCTTTCCACCAGCACGCTCAACAGCTTGGGCATTTTGAATCGCAAAAATATGGTCATCATCCCAACCCATTCTCATTTTAACTGTTACTGGTTTATCGACAACATCTACTACTGCAGAAACCATTTCGTAGATCTTATTCGGATCTAACAGCCATTTTGCACCTGCATCACATTTCGTGATTTTTGGTACTGGACACCCCATGTTAATATCAATAATATCAGCTGTTGTATTTTTTTCAACAAACTTAGCTGCTTCAACTAACGTTTCTTTCTCACCACCAAAGATTTGAAGACTTAGTGGCTTTTCTCGCTCATCGATATAGAGCATATTCATCGTCTTTGCATTTTTATATAAAATGGCCTTGTCACTTACCATTTCAGCACATACTAATCCTGCACCAAATTCTTTCACTGTCAGACGGAATGCAGAGTTACACACTCCTGCCATTGGTGCTAGAACTACTTGGTTTTTCATTTGGATATCTCCAATTTTAAACATTGTAACCCTCCAACATTGATCTAACTATTTAGGAGCTAATTCTTCAAGTGGTATATCTAACGTTTGTGCTACTTCTAGTAGAAACGACTGACTCGGAACTCGATTTCCTCGTTCAATCTCTCCCACAACAGAGATAGACACCCCTAAATCTTTTGCAAACCCTTCTTGAGTATACCCCTTCAACTTTCGAAAAGCTCGAATACGTCTTCCCCACTTTTCCGCTTCCATTCACGAACCCCTTCTCTATCTTGTAATTCATCTAAAAGCACAGATAATGGTATTTCTACTAACGGAATTTTTATCTCTTTATCTACCTCTATTAATGGTAACATAACAAATGCCCTTTGAGTCATACGAGGATGTGGAATAATAAGATCTTCTGTTACAATATTTTCATGATTATATAATAAAATGTCAAGGTCTAACGTTCTCGGACCCCATCTTATTTTCCTTTCCCTTCCAAAATCAAGTTCGATTCTTTGTAAAACCCTCAATAAATCAACTGCTGACAAATTCGTCTTTACTTTTATTACCATGTTTAGATAATGGTCTTGAGTATCATCTTCATAACCAATTGGAACCGTTTCGTAGATTGATGAGAATGATGCAATTTCTATTTCCTGATGCTCTTGAATCGATTTTATCGCAGAAAATAAATAGTGGCTTCGATCACCGAGGTTTGAACCTATTCCGATATACGCGATATTTTCCATACTAACGACTCCTCGTCATTTCCACTGCAACTGATTTAAAATGACCACGGATAGGTGGGTCAGGCTTAATCAACTTAACTGTACAAGATGAAACTAACGGAAATTCAAATAAAATTGTTTCTGCAATCTTTTCCGAAAGTGCCTCTATTAGTTTAAAAGGTTGTCCCTCTACTATCCTCTGGCACACATTAAAAAGCTCCGCATAGCTTACAGAGTATTCAAGGTTATCTGTTTTTCCTGCTTTCATTAGGTCAACTTCTACTACTAAATCAACGATAAATCTCTGTCCAAGCTTCGTTTCTTCCGGGAAAACACCGTGGTAACCGTAAAATTCCATTTGATTCACATATATTTTATCCATTAATAAGCCCCTTTTCCGACCAATACGTCCATCATTTTTGCCAAACGAGCATTTTCGAGTACATCGTGAACTCGTACAATTGCACAACCCTTCTGTATTCCAAAGCAAGTTGTTGCACCTGTACCTTCCATTCGATTATGAGGAGGCAAATCGAATATTTGACCGATAAAGGACTTTCTTGATGTTCCTAATAAAACAGGATAGCCCATTTTCACAAATTCTTCTATATGCTGAATCGCCATAATATTATCTTCAAAATGCTTAGCAAAACCAATCCCTGGATCAAGAATAATATTTTCCTCTTTCACTCCCGCTGCTTTTACAATCGAAATGCTTTCTTGTAGATCAGAGATCATATCAATAATTAAATGGTTATAATTTTTATTATCACGATTATGCATCAGGATAATCGGAACGTTGTATTGGGCAGCCACTTTAGCCATATTTGGATCAGCCTTTGCCCCCCATATATCATTAATAATATGTGCACCCGCTTCAATGGCTTGCTTTGCCACCTCTGCTTTATATGTATCAATTGAAATTGGTACATTGACTTCCTTTGAGATCGCTTTAATAATCGGAACTACCCGATTTATTTCCTCTTCTTCAGTAATTTGAATGTGACCTGGTCTAGTTGATTCGCCGCCAACATCAATTATATCCGCACCGTTTTGAACCATTTGCTTTGCATGCGCAATTGCTTGATCAATTTCTACGTAATTTCCTCCATCTGAAAAAGAATCTGGTGTAATATTCAAAATCCCCATTATCAATGTTTTCTTTTGGAAATCTAATTGATGATTACCGCATGTTAAAACTGATGGCTTCGTTACCATTTCAGATGTCATATTATCCAATCCCCTCGTTCAATTCTTCTACACTCCATAGTTTTGTTTTAAACTGAGCATATATGCTTTGCATGCGATTTGTGATTGCACCTTTCTTACCAGGTAGTAATCTATCATTTATTTTTGATAAAGGGACAATCTCCTGAATAGAATTTGTGATAAATGCCTCATGACAATTCATTAATTCCTCTACTTTAAAAAATCCTTCGTTAACTGTTAATTCAACCCTGCTGGCTATATTCAAAATAAATTCTCTTGTAATCCCATTCAGAATGCCAGTATGTATTGATGGTGTATACAATGTATTTCCCTTTATCCAAAATACATTTGAGGTAATCCCTTCGGCAATATAGCCTTCCTTCGTTAGAAAAACGCCTTCAACATTAGGTTTATTTCCGACTTCACGCTTTCCATATAGATTGTTTAGAAAGTGATGGGATTTTAATCGAAAGGTACCTTCAGGTGTATTTCTTGTGGTTTGTAAGATGACTGCTTCCTTTTCACCATTAAAGTTTGGTATTTTTTTAATAAACATAATCATTGATGGATTATGATACTCCTCGGATGGAAGTCCTAATTCCTCTATTCCCGCTGAAATATTAAGTCTTATACATGCATCCTTCAATTGATTGACAATCAAAAGCTCTTGTAAAATAGTCATTATTTCATGGTGGATAAGCTTATAGCTTATTTGTAAATCATCTAGCCCCTTCTGCAAACGCATAAGATGGTCACCTAAAAGAAAAGGATGACCATCATACACTCTAAATGTTTCAAATAGACCTGCCCCATATAAAAAACCATGATCGAACGGTGATATTTTAGCAGCTTCTTTGTTTACAATTTCTCCATCTACATAGATGTACATGATTCCCGCTCATTTCTAATATAATGCGTAATTACATTTGATAGCAATTGTTTGCCTGAAGTAGTCATGATTGACTCTGGATGAAATTGAACACCCTCAATTGGAAGAGTTTTATGACGAATTGCCATGATTTCATCATCTATTGTTTTAGCGGAAACCTCAAAGCAATCGGGCAATGTCTCTTTTTTCACAATAAGGGAATGATAACGTGTAGCCGTGAAAGGTTCATCTAAATCCTTAAAAATTGTCTTTCCATCATGTAACATATCTGATGTTTTCCCATGCATTAATCGATCTGCACGGATTACATCTCCACCAAATGCTTGAGCAATTGCTTGATGACCTAGGCAAACTCCGAAAACGGGAATTTTCCCTGCGAAATATGTGATGGCTTCAAGACTAATCCCAGCTTCATTTGGGCTGCACGGCCCTGGTGAAATCATTAATAAATCAGGTTTCATATTTTCAATTTCTGCTAGAGTAATTTCGTCATTTCTTCTCACAATGATTTCTTGCCCTAATTCACCTAAATACTGTACTAAATTGAATGTAAATGAATCATAATTGTCAATCATCAAAATCATTTCGCTCACCTCATGCTCAAATTTTATCTAACTTTCGCTTCACTCAACTCTTTTGCCTTCCATAAGGCTAATGCCTTTTTCAAAGACTCCTTATACTCATGCTTTGGATTTGAATCAATTACAATACCGGCTCCGGCTTGGACATGGGCAAATCCATCCTTAACTAGCATTGTTCGAATGACAATGTTCAACTCCATATCCCCCGTGAAACCGATCCAGCCAATAGAACCTGTATAAATTCCACGACGAACCGGCTCCAATTCTTCAATGATTTCCATTGTTCTGACCTTTGGTGCTCCAGTAATCGTACCGCCAGGAAAAGTTGCTTTTATGATATCAACAAGATTTTTCCCTTCCGCCAGCTGCCCTTTGACATTAGAAACAATGTGCATGACATGGGAATATTTTTCAATAACCATGAACTCATCCACCTCGACACTACCCCATTCACATACCCTCCCCAAATCATTTCGTTCTAAATCAACTAGCATCACATGCTCAGCACGTTCTTTTTCATTATGAATGAGTTCTTGAGCTAATTTCATGTCTTCGTTATCATTGATCCCACGAGATCGGGTTCCAGCTATTGGCCTTGTGCTAACTTCTTTCCCCTTTTTCTTAATAAGAAGTTCTGGGGAAGCACTTACAACTTGTATTTCGGGTGTTTGCAAGTATGCCATATACGGTGAAGGATTCACCTTGCGCAATGCTTCGTACATCTCAAAAGGGTGTGACTTTACTTGCTGAGATTGTCGAACTGATAAATTTACTTGAAATACATCACCTTGTGCAATATACTCCCGCACTTTATCGACCGCTTTTATAAAATCAGCTTCAGATAATGATACATCTTGATAATCGGTGTCAACACTTTTTATCAATGAATAATTTGTCTCCTTAGTAGGCTCTGACCACATCTCTTCATACATATGTAATCGGTTTGTTGCCTGCAGTTCATTTTCGATAAAATCATTTGTAATGATCCATAATGACTGTTCCTGATGTTCATATATAAATACATCGTCAAATACTAAAAAGTATAAATCTGGTGTTTGCAGATCATCCTCTGCCTCTGACGAAAGTTTCTCAATGTATCTTGCATAATCATAACTTATATACCCAATCGCACCACCTTGGAAGTCTGGTTGATCAGGATTAGGTTCAGAACCGTATACTTTCATCCAGTCCATCATTAATTCCAAAGGGTCACCATCATAAGTCTTCGATTCATTCCCCATCTTGATTGATAGTTTACTATTCTTCCCCTCCAAAATAGCGAAGGGCCTTAAACCGATAATACTATATGTACCTCCCCGGCCACTTTCCAGAAGGATATGGTGGGGTTCATTTTTTGAAAGGTGTTTGTAGCGTAAAAACCATTTTTCTTGATTACAATCTATTTTTTTAGCAAAAGAAATCCTTTTACGTTGCATTGCACACTCTCCTCTGCTTCTTATTTTACATGAAGAGAGTGTTAGGTTACACCATAGAATTTTGATTTTTCATAAAAAATAAAGTCTTACCCGCTTTATACACGGATAAGACTTCTATCATCACAGATTATTCTTCAAATTGATAAAGAGCTGTACTTAAGTAGCGTTCACCATTATCAGGGACAATTGCTAAAACCTTCTTGCCTTTACCTAATTTCTTAGCAACCTGTAATGCTGCATAAATAGCTGCTCCCGAAGAAATTCCCACAAGGAAGCCTTCTTCAATTCCAGTACGGCGCGCATACTCAAATGCTTCTTCATTTTTCACAGTAAAAATTTCATCATATACTTCAGTGTTTAATACGCTCGGCACAAAATTAGCACCAAGTCCTTGGATTTTATGTGGGCCTGGTTTTCCACCTGATAAAATTGGAGAATCAGTTGGTTCAACCGCTACAATTTTAATATTTGGATACTTTTCTTTTAACACTCCACCAGCACCAGTAATTGTTCCACCCGTTCCAATTCCTGAAACAAATGCATCTAATTGGTCACCCATTTGTTCAACAATTTCTTTACCTGTTGTCAAACGGTGAACCTCTGGATTAGCTCCATTATTAAATTGCTGTGGCATGAAATACCCATGTTCTTGAACAAGTTCTTCAGCCTTATTAACAGCACCTCTCATACCTTCAGATCCAGGTGTTAATACAAGCTCAGCACCATAAGCACGTAATAAATTACGACGCTCAATGCTCATCGTATCAGGCATTACTAATACTGCCTTATAACCTTTTGCTGCTGCAACCATTGCGAGTCCAATTCCTGTGTTTCCACTTGTTGGTTCAATGATCGTATCCCCTTGCTTTAATTCACCTTTTTTCTCTGCTGCTTCAATCATTGCTAATGCAATCCGGTCTTTTACACTGCTTCCAGGGTTCATAAATTCAAGCTTCACATAAACATCTGCACTGTTCTCATCCACCAAATGATTTAGCTTAACTACCGGTGTCTGACCAATTAACTCATGAATTGATTGTGCTACTCTTGTCATAAATATCCACTCCTAATCCCTAGTATATTTATCGGTTTTATACACAATATAACATATAGGTGGGAATTGTCAATATTTACTTTTTATTTTTTTCATAAAACCACTTAACACCAATTTCATCCCAATAAGGTTGAACAGAAATTGCCCCATTCATTTGATCGATTGCAATTTGTCTCCTTATTTGGTTTTTAACCTCATCAAAAGAATAAGACACCTCATTAATTACTTCATGTAAAATAATGATTGCAAAGCCCTCTTCAACTTGAATTGGTGTGCTCCACTCATTTGGTGACATTTTTGCAGCTGTTTCAATATAACTTTGAGGAATATATTCATCATCGGCTGAGACATATCCTAGTTCGCCACCCCGATTTGAAGAAAATTCATCAAGTGATTTTTCCATAGCAAGTGCAGTGAAGCTTGAGCCACTTTTTAATTCCTCACTTACTTGCTCAGCTTCCTCCTCTGATCCAACAATCATATGTGATAGATGATAGGTTTTTGGAATCTCATATAGTTCTTTATTTTCTTGATAGAACTTTTTCAATTCCTCCTCAGGAATAACTGCATCCTTCGTTACTAGTTCTTCAACTAATAAACTTAATTCAATTTGTTCTTGCCAATGCTCGTCATCAATCTTCTCACTGTCTAGAGTGTTGTACATCGTCTTAATTAATGTCATTTCCCGTTCAACGTCTTCTTCCGAAAGAGTGATGTTATGTTTTTGAGCCATTTGTTTTACAACCTTACCATCAATCATATCTTCAAGTGTTTCTTTGCCGTAACGTGTCTCTAATTCACTTAACCATTCTTGCCTCGTAATTGCAGCTTCACCAATTGAGGCAACAACTTCGTCCGTCTCTTCACTTCCAACAATAGGCTTTGATACCGTTATTGACTTATCATCAGTTTGACCTTTTACAAAATAGGCAACTGTTAAACAGTTTGTAACGACTAGTGCAATAATGACCGACCAAACTATTTTATTATTCATATATTCCCCACCCTATATGATCAGATCGCTTGTTTTTTTAAATCTATTAACTCTTCTTTTGTTAAATGATAAGTTTCATTACAGAAGTGACATTGTGCTTCTGCCTTTTCATCTTCATTAATCATTGCTTCAATCTCTTCTTGACCAAGACTTATAATGGCCCTTTCTATTCTCTCTTTCGAACATGGGCATACAAAAGACACAGGCATTTTTTCTAAAATTTTTAGATTATCCTTTCCAACCAGTTCAGCTAATATATCTTCCGGGGATAGTCCTTTTTCAATCAGCTTTGAAATTGGAGGAATTTCTTTAAGTCTTTGTTCAATCTTGCTTATGATTACTTCATCTGTTCCAGGCAATAATTGAAGCAAAAAGCCGCCCGCTGCTAAAATTGTGTTATCAGGGTTTACCAGTACACCTACACCAACAGAAGAAGGTACTTGCTCTGAGGATACTAAATAGTATGTAAAGTCATCCCCAATTTCACCTGAAACAATTGGAACTTGTCCAGAAAACTGCTCCCTCATACCTATATCCTTAACAACTGTAAGAGTACCTTCATTACCTACCGCTCTACGTACATCTAGTTTGCCATGCTCATTTAAATCAAAATGGGTTTGTGGGTTCGTTACATATCCACGCACTTCACCCTTTGCATTACTATCAACTAAAATGAGACCAATCGGGCCACCACCTTCAATTTTGATAGTGATTTTATCTTCACCTTTTAAGGTTGCTCCAAGCATAACTCCCGCTGTCATCGTTCTTCCTAATGCTGCTGAAGCAGTTGGCCATGTATAATGACGTCTTTGTGCTTCACCCACAGTTTCAGTTGTCTTAATTGCAAACGCTCTTACTTGTCCATCATATGCTAACGCTTTAACTAAATAATCATTCATGTCCATTTCTCCTTCTCTTCGTTGCTCATCCTGAAGCTAAATTTGCTTGTGATTCAATATTTCTTTGATAAATAAGTTGTAGCCCTTTTAAGGTAAGAAAAGGATCTACAATATCAATAACACTTGATTCCTTGGCGATAAGGGGCGCTAATCCACCTGTTGCAATCACCATTGGCTTTTCATTTGATTGAGCTTTTATTCTTGCGACAATACCTTCAACTTGTCCGACATAACCGTATAGTATTCCAGCTTGCATTGCACTCACGGTATTTTTCCCAATAATTCCTTCAGGTCTTACAATCTCAATTCTTGGTAGCTTAGCTGCCCTTGAATAAAGTGCTTCCGTTGAAATTGTAATTCCCGGTGCAATCGCCCCACCCATATATTGTTTTTTCTCATTTATGTAACAGTATGTTGTTGCTGTACCAAAATCAACGATAATCAGCGGACTCCCATATAAATGAATACCCGCAATTGCGTTCACAATTCGATCTGCTCCAACTTCCTTCGGGTTGTCATATTTGATGTTCAAGCCTGTCTTGATGCCTGGTCCTACTATTAAAGGGTCAATGTTAAAATATTTATGACACATTCTTTCTAGAGCTGACATAATTGGAGGAACAACAGAAGATATGATAATCCCATTGATATCTTCGAATGAAAGATCAACATGTTCTAACAAAGATTTAACGACCATCCCATACTCATCTTCCGTTTTATTACGGCTCGTTTCAATTCTCCAATGATACTTAAGATCTTCGCCACTATACACACCAAGTACCGTATTTGTGTTACCAACATCTAATACAAAAATCATTTAGAATCCCCACTTTACTCTTTCAGTTAGAAAATGTCCAAATTAGAACACCACTATTAATGCAAACATCATAACATATTTAGTCGCCTTCATAGAAAAAAACGATTCATTTATTACTACTTTTTTATTATTCCACAATTCCCGTTTAAAATGAAAAAGATGCCTAACACAAATTGTGTCAAACACCTTTTTTCATTTTTATTTATTTTCTTCTTGGTCTACTTCATCACGTTTTGAACTTATATTGATTTTTACATCTTCATTTGGTTTTTTACCCTCTTCATCAGAACTCTTTCGTTCCGGTAAAGTTCCATGATCGTAAAGATGTCTAATTTGCTCAGCATCCAGCGTTTCAACCTCTAGAAGAGTTTGAGCAATAAGCTCTAACTTATCACGGTTGTCAGTAAGGATTTGTCTCGCCTTCTCATAGCTTTCTTTAATAAAGCGTTGAATTTCAAGGTCAATCTCGTGAGCAATTGCATCACTATAATTTTGTTCGTTATGAATATCACGCCCCAGGAAGACTTGACCACCCTGTTGTTGACCGAACTGAAGAGGTCCTAATTTATCACTCATACCAAATTCAGTAACCATCTTACGTGCAATACCTGTTGCACGTTGGAAGTCATTAGATGCTCCGGTACTTACTTCACCAAAGACGATTTCTTCTGCAACACGTCCACCTAATAGACCCGTAATTTTGTCTAATAGTTCTGGTTTTGTCATGAAGTAACGGTCTTCTTTTGGAAGCATAACTGCGTATCCACCTGCTTGACCACGAGGTACGATTGTAACCTTATGAACCATGTCAGCCTCATCAAGGACAACACCAATAATCGTATGTCCAGCCTCATGATAAGCAACAATATTTCGTTCCTTTTTAGATATAACACGACTTTTCTTAGCAGGACCTGCAATAACTCGGTCCGTTGCTTCATCAACATCCGTCATATCAATCTTCTTTTTATCCTGTCTAGCAGCCACTAGAGCAGCTTCATTTAATAAGTTTTCTAAATCTGCACCAGAGAAACCAGGTGTTCTCATTGCAATCGCTTTTAAGTTCACTGATTCGTCTAATGGCTTATTGTGTGAATGTACTTTTAATACAGCTTCTCTTCCCTTAACATCAGGGCGATCTACTGTAATTTGACGGTCAAAACGTCCAGGACGTAATAACGCAGGGTCAAGAATATCTGGTCGGTTTGTAGCTGCAATGATAATGATTCCTTCATTTGCACCAAATCCGTCCATTTCAACTAGTAATTGGTTCAAGGTTTGCTCACGTTCATCATGTCCGCCACCAAGTCCTGCACCACGTTGACGACCAACTGCATCAATTTCATCAATAAAAATGATACAAGGTGCATTTTTCTTAGCATTTTCGAACAAGTCACGTACACGTGATGCCCCTACCCCAACAAACATTTCAACGAAATCAGAACCACTGATTGAGAAGAATGGCGTTCCTGCTTCACCTGCTACAGCACGTGCAAGCAATGTTTTACCTGTACCTGGAGGTCCAACGAGTAGGACACCTTTAGGTATTCTTGCTCCTAGTTCTGCAAACTTACGTGGGTCCTTTAGAAACTCAACAACCTCTACGAGTTCTTGCTTTTCTTCATCTGCACCCGCTACATCTGTAAATTTAACCTTTTTCTTTTCTTCGCTATACATCTTTGCCTTACTCTTACCAAAATTCATTACTTTGCTTCCGCCACCTTGAGCTTGGTTAAGCAGGAAGAAGAATAAAATAAAGATAATCACAAAAGGAATAATGGAAGTGAAGAAGGTTACCCAGCCACTTGTTTCCTTTGCTTTAATAACTTCTACCTCTGTTTTAGTAGCGGTATCAGTTATTCTCTCCATTAAATTGTTGGTACCGATGGTATTTGTTACAAAGTATTCTTCCTTTTTATAGGATTTTAGCTGACCTCTAATTTCGTATACGCCTCTTTCTGGCTGGATCGTAATCGTCGTTACGTCCCCACTTTCAAGATGCGTAAGAAATTTATCAAGTGTCATAGGCTTTAGTTCATTATTATTTCCTTGGAAAAAACTAACCACACCTATGATTACTAAAAAAATGAGTAAATAGAATATCACATTACGGAAAATCCGATTCATCCCTTACCTCCTCCCACGGCGAACAAACTACAGTAAATAGTATCATAGAAAATAATAGCAATACAAATGATATACGTACCAAAAGCGAATGCGTTTCAATTTTAGACTAATTTGGGGTAAATAGAGAAAAAATTTCTTGAGAAAATTCATTTTCTCTAAAATTTTTTCTCTATTTACCCAACTTTCAGCAAAGCTGAAAGTCATGAAAAATATTTGATTTTTCATGGATTAGCCAAAGATTAACCAATATTCCTTTTATTTCTCGCTATAAACTTCCGGTTTTAAAACTCCTATGTATGGCAAATTACGATATTTCTCAGCATAATCAAGACCATACCCTACAACAAATTCATCTGGAACGATAAAGCCAACGAGGTCCGCCTTAATCTTTGCCTTTCTTCCAGTAGGTTTGTCTAATAAAGTAACAATCTTAATTGACTTTGCCTTACGATAACGAAGAAGCTCTACAATATAGCTCAATGTAAGTCCACTATCGATGATATCCTCGATAATTAGGATATCTCTTCCTTCTACAGATGCGTCTAGATCTTTAATGATCTTCACTTCACCTGATGACACAGTTGAATTCCCATAGCTCGATACATCCATAAAGTCCATTTCCAAATATGTATCTACTCTCTTTAATAAATCTGCCATAAAGGGCATTGCACCTTTTAATATGCCAATTGCCAATGGGAAACTTTCTTTGTATTCTTCTGTTAAAGAAGCTCCTAATTCCTTAATCTTTTCCTGTATTTCTTCCTCAGAAATTAGAACCTTTTCAATATCCTGGTACATTCAGTACTGCCCCCTAAGTTAATCATTAAAATGCTGAAGCTGGACAACTCTTGTATTGTAATACGATATACTTTGTCTTAGTCATGCAATTTGCCTCAAATGAAGATTTTTTAAGCCCAGGAAGCCACAATATATCTCCTCGGGAATCCTCAACAATTGGCCATACATCTCTTTTGTGAATTGAAATTTTATTATCAATGAAAATATCCTTCACCTTTTTCGACCCATTCATTCCTTTTAACGTCATTTTATCTCCCTGTTTTCTCGTACGGACATAAAGTGGCAATTTCACAGTATCTGGGTCAATGATAAAGAAATCATTCCCTTTTACCATTTGAGGAAAGTGATCTAACATTTGGGTGCTAATGATAGAACCATCCATTATTTTATAATTTCCGGATTCGTCAATTTGAAATCGGTATGTATTCCTTTTTTCCTCATCATATGTAAAAAAGCAACTATTATAGGAACGAATTATTTTTAAATCTTTCGGAAAATGAAGTTCTCCAGAAGGATGATCGTTCTTTAACAAAGTCAATAAATTATCGATATGATTGGAAGAAAGAGAAGAAGGAATATCTTTATAAAGATAGTTTAATATTAGTTGAATACCTCTTCTTTGTAAAGATTTTGGCATTGACAAAAATAAATCAATTTTAATCTCGATTTGTTTGTCCTCTTTCCTCTTCATTACTGTATTCATTTTTGCTACAGTTAATTCATCTAATAATTGATTATCCTCAATTACCTGCTCACTAAATTGCTGGAAATGTTCATGAACACTTGAATTTTCCTGTTTCAAAAAAGGCAATACATGGTGACGAAATCTGTTTCTCGTATAGTCATCCTTATCATTACTAGGGTCTCTTCTTGGATACAGGTCAAATCTGGTACAATAGCTTTCAATATCATCCTTTGTAATTAACAAAAATGGACGAATGATTGAACCACAAGCGAAGGGCCGTACCACTTGCATTCCAGCATATCCATTTCCCTTACTTCCTCTTACTAACCTCATTAATATAGTCTCAACCTGATCATCTCCATGATGTCCTAATGCTAAATAATCCGCATTGTATTTATACATTATTTCCTCTAGAAATTGATAGCGGCATTCCCTCGCAGCTACTTGAGTGCTAAGGTGGTGCTCTTGTTGATAGGTTGTTACATCTATTTGAGCAGCTTCAAACTGAATCCCAAGCTGATTACAATAGTCTTTTACGAATAAAAGGTCCTCCTCCGATTGTTTTCCACGAAACATATGGTCCACATGAACTGCAATCAGATTCTTCCACTTCCCCTTCTGAAAATGATAGAGATAATGGAGCAAAGCCAATGAATCAGGCCCGCCTGATACCCCAACAATAATCGTCGATTGAGCCTCAATTAAATTATTCTTTTTTATAAAAAGGTTTACTTTCTCAATCATTTTGACCAATCCTTCAATTCATAAGATCTAATATGAATATCCTATCATTTTCTTTTAACATTCTGCAAAATTGTAGAATATCAAAATGAATTTTCATAGGATTTGACCATATAAATAGAGCAAGTAACCAAGAGAAACAAATACTAACAGTAAAATGGTTTCGAATACTCCACCCTTTTTCTTCGTAACCTGCTGTTTTCGAGTTACTCTTGTTTGCTTTTTTGATGGAGTCTGAAATGTTTGCCTTTGAGTTGATGGGTTGGATTTATGAACAGTATGGCTCACCTTCTCTAGAAGATCCCTTCTCATTTCTGATGCATGTTGATATTTACCGTCAATTGCATTCAAAAGAACAGTTTCTAGTTTTCGAAGTGTGTCATTATTTTGAATTAAATTCTTAAGCTGTTTCACCGGTTGATCAGATTTTGTAAAACGATTTGGATATGAAGCATTTATCATAATCATTGCGACAGCAAATAAATCATATGATGGTTCGGCCTTCCTCGATCCAGCTCCCCAGTAGCCTCTATCAAAGAACTCTGTGAACTCCTTAATTGCACGGCCTTGAAGAGTTGTTCCCCCCACATCAACACATCGAATTTTTGGTGGATTCCCCGAAACGATTAAATTATCTGGCTTTAAATCACCAAATACCCAACCTTCCTGGTGAAGCCTATCTAAATCTGATAATAATTGCAAACAGAGGACAATTGTCCATTCCTTTCCTCGCTTTTGTAGAAATGATAAAAAGTTGTCACCACTTATATATTCCATTACGTAAAATGAGATTGGACTTGAATACCCTTTTCGAATCCAATCATCCACATCTAATAAAGAAGGTCCTAGGGCAGACCCCTGGACCTTTGAAAAATGCTTAAGCACATTCACTTCCGAAGTAATAGACGTGCTGTTTTCACTAATTTTAAGTGCAACTGGTCCTTCCAAGCTTTCAGCCAAATAGACGATGCCATTTGCACCATATCCCAAAGACCTTACAATTCGATATGATTTTTTATGCCATTTTCCTGATATTACAGTACCAGGTGGAACTTTACATACCTGACTCTTCAAAGTATTGTTCATCATCACGAGATAACAAGCTCCTTAACGAACGTTTTTTCTTAAAGTATGAAAGTGCCTCTCGAATGGCAGGACCTGTTGGGGTAATTCCTCCAGTCGTCAGCTTTGAAAAAACACTTGTAAGTGATTCTAGCCTAGGTGTCCATTCTAATACTTTTTCTACCTCAACTCGTTTCCCAGGAAATACGAATACCGAAAAGCGATTATCACCCATTCGTGCATTTAAACTTAGTGATAAATCTAGCAATGCCTCTTTAACTGTTGGCAGTTTATGTTTCATGCTTGCACTTGTATCAACTAGGACAAGCACTTCCAAGTCTATTGTTTCTCCTAACTCATCAACCACTTCCATTACTTCTCCACGCTTTTCAGGTGGTAGATCCTCCATTTTAGAGTTGGAACCAAGAATTTGTTGTAATTCCTTGTTCACTACACCTTGTAATGTTTGTGTCATTGCTTGTCTAGTAACCATTTGAACAGTTTGTGAGAGCTGGGTTGAATATACTACTTGGCTTACTCCACCACTTGCTGTGGCAATCCCTTCTATTTCTCTCATACCCTGTTCATCAATTGTATCCTGTTCGATAACACCTATTACATTCACTGTTATTCCTTGTTCTTTCGCAAGTGCTGCCATCGCAATCGGGTCTTCCCCTTGATTCGAGCATCCATCTGTAATTAATAGAATTTGTTTTAAGGTGCCTTTTTGCACGCCCATCCCCTCCTAATTCATTTATAGGTAGTATCAGCATGGACGAGATAAAAGAATTTTAAACCTTTTTTGAGTCATTCCCAAATTTTCTATTGTGCCTTTTTTTGATAATTATATGCAGGAATTGCTGCCCATTTTGGTATATTATGTTTAACCTTAGTCACAACCACTGTCATATCATCTTCAATATGTCCGGCTCTTGTTCGAATAACCTCCTCCATAATAATATCAGCAACATCTTGGGGATCCTTTGTTTCAATCTCCTTAATTTTGCGTTTCATCCATAAATCATAATTTTCTACATGTCTTGGACCTTCAAAAATCCCATCACTCATCATAATAAGAAGATCTCCTGCTTTAAGCTGTTCACTAACTACATCAACCTCGAATTCTTCAATGATTCCCATTGGTAGATTACTTGCTTGTATTTTAAGAACCTTTTCCCCCCTCTTTATATAGCTCGGGGTTGAGCCGATTTTTAGAAACTTTGTACTTGCATCCTGTAAATCAATTACAGCTAAGTCTAGCGTTGAGAAAATTTCATCCGTCGTTCGTAAAGATAAAATAGAATTAACAGACTTGATCGCAATCTTCTCCTCTATTCCGGATTGTAAAATTTTTTGAAGTAGCTGGAGGGTTTCATTACTTTCATAATGTGCACGCTCCCCATTCCCCATTCCGTCACTTATTGCAACAGCATGTTTCCCCACTCCTAGTTCAATCGTAGAATAACTATCTCCTGATACTAATCCACCACCCTTTGCAGCATGAGCTACCCCCGTTTCAATTACATATGCTTTAGCAGAGCCTAGCTGGACATGACAATAACCGTTTGGATATGCAGCACATTCCTCCTTTTTGACGACAATGGTTTCTTCTAATATATCCGATAGCATCGGGGCAATTAATTTTTCACACTCGCCACTTCCGTTACAATAAGGAATACTTAATTCAATATCGACATTTCCTTGTTCGACACTATATATTTCAACATGACCAATTTCGATTCCAAATGCCTGGAGAGCCTCTAGTATTTGTTCCTCCTGCATATGGTGATTTTCACCTTCTCGTTGAATTTCCTTCGCAAAGTCACTCATTACCTGGGAAACACCAAGTAACTGGTCAGCAACTAGCTTCCTACTTTCCTGCACCTGCTTTTTTAACTTTTGATTGGCCTGATAATATGTTAATTCCTGTTCAATCACATTAATTACCTTTTTAGACTTTACGCAATGCTTGTCCCACTCTCTCACAAGCTTGTGATTATATTGAAGTGTATCTGAGTCACATTCATGCATAATCTCTTCCATGTAATCATATGTTTTAGTAAAGTTGTTCGCCCAACAGACATCCTTCTTGAAACAGGTCTGACAAGTCCTCTCTGTTACATTACTTAAAAACATGTCTGTCTCTCGATCCTTTTCAACACTTTCAGCAGTTGGGTAGCCATATTCAGAGAAACTATTCGATAATGCCTGAAATACTGTCGAGAATTGAGCAACACGATTTGCAGTGACATCGCGTATTTTACGTAGATATTGTTGTTGTTCTGCTGAATATTCAGGAGTCCCTGGGATAAACTTTGCAATCTTCCCTATTAATTTGTAAGGTGTTATAAAAAATATCGCAATCGCGACTAATGATTCATTTAATGTCGTTAA
The DNA here is from genome assembly GCF_022427965.1 of Fredinandcohnia quinoae. GTDB lineage: Bacteria > Bacillota > Bacilli > Bacillales > Bacillaceae_L > Ferdinandcohnia > Ferdinandcohnia quinoae. Next base: position 19,440 of record NZ_JAKTTI010000030.1, read on the forward strand.
TATATCATTAGACCCCTCACCATACAGTCCGATTAACATTGTTCCAATCACGAGACCTACAGACACACCGATTTTATGGCCTTCTTTTAATAAACCACCTAATAGGCCTGAAAAAGCTAATAAACTCATTTGGTACAGGCTTGTTACATTCGCCAGGCTTAGGATAAGCCCCGTAACAACACCTACCGTTGACCCTATCGTTGCCCCGGCAACAAAGGCAAACACCAGAACTACATATCTGGATAAAATATTTTCAATCGATAATTCATAAAGATTCCAGCCGATCGTTCCTGTCAAAATAGAAGCTATCAATATAATGAGGCAAATGATTTCTTCAGTCTTAAATGATTGTTTTCTCCTTTTATCTGTTAGAAGTGGGACACTTTGAATAAAAATGAGGGTTAAAATAAAACCTAAACCTGATTCAACACCTACCATGGTTCCGTCATAGAGACTTATTGTTTTTTCCGTTACGTAGATGATTCCTACCTTCGTGAGTAGTGATGTTACTAATACTAGAATTGGAAGAGTTCGAATTGAATCTAGTTTTAATTTTTGCAATAGTTTATAGCATAATAGAAACAAGATAATTGATAGAAATGTAAAAATTGTTACATCAGCAGATAACGTAAAGGATCCTCCGATTAAGGCAAGCATGGCTATACCTGCCTTCCCTTTTCTCATCATGAAGACTGACGCAAAAAATGGTAGGGCAAAGGGTGTGATTTCCCCAAGGATTAAGGCTCGTCCAAGTAAAAATCCGATCAATACAAGAATTAATCCTTTTTGTAAAAAAAGATGCTCCAGTTTTAATTGAAGGCGATGTAACCAGTGAGATAATGCATATTGAGTTTTCTCAATATTGACGTCCGTTATTGGCGCGATCAAATTCCTTTCGGTTCTTTCCATTTTTAACACTCCCCGTTTATGATAGTTGTCTGTTATTATACAGAGGAAACGATTCATAATTTGTCAAAACAACAAGAGGGATTCCAAGAATCATTCGACGACTTCCTTAGTATTCCTACAAAAAGAATGGAGATATATTTGATAAGAGAACCATTCTTGTGTTATTAAACTGAAAAAAGTAGAATCATGAACATCAATTATTAGAATTTTTAATCTTTTTGGATTAAATGAAAAGATATTGACGAACGAATAGACAGAAGGTATTATATAACTTGTGCTTAATAACTATCTTAAAAGATAGAACATGAGTTTATTTTACGTTTAATATTATGGCGGCGTAGCTCAGCTTGTCCTAACATCATTGAATTCACTTCTTTGGGGACATGCGACGAGAAACGGAGTTTTGAGGAGCAGGCGAAGCCAGCATCTGTAGAATATTTTCAATGCATTAGAAAACAGTTTGTGAATTTAATCATGGCGGCGTAGCTCAGCTGGCTAGAGCGTACGGTTCATACCCGTGAGGTCGGGGGTTCGATCCCCTCTGCCGCTATACCGAAATGCTGAAGCGACTTGATCAGCCCCGACAAGCAAATGTTCTGGGGCAAAAAAGTCGCTCTTTGACTTTTCTTGACCCAGGTTATTTGACCTCGAGGGGCTAGTCGCTGAAGCTAGACACAACCGAAATGCTTCAGCGTCTAGGCGCTGAAGCTGAACACCAAAAAAGCTAGTACCTCACTAGCTTTTTTTATTTCTAAAGAAACCCAAAAAGCACCCAAAAAGTGGGTGCTCTATTATTATATTTATAAAGTCAAAGCAGCAAGTTAACCTCTTCTCGCTCCACGTCCACCTCGTTTTGATTCAGTATGACGCTTAAGAGAAGATAACCGATCTTCGCTTTCTTTAAGAAAACGACTCATTTTTTGCTCGAAATTTTCAGGTTTGTTAATGCGTTGGTCATTTCTGTTATTACGTGGTCCATTATGACGTGGACGTTGCGGTTGTGGTGTATCTTTTGCCTTTTTAATAGACAAGCCGATTTTACCATCTTTCTCTACGTTAATAACTTTGACCTCAACTTGATCGCCGACTTTTAAATGCTCGTTAATATCCTTTACATAATTGTCAGCAACTTCACTAATATGGACAAGTCCAGTTGAACCCTCTGGCAGCTCCACAAACGCTCCGAATTTTGTAATACCTGTAACCTTTCCTTGCAGCTTGCTGCCTACTTCGATTGACATAAAAAAAATGCTCCTCCTTAAAATTCTTTTACATTTATTATACGGAATCTAAAAATCTAGTGTCAATAAGACTAAGACCCATCATTTACCTTAAAAATGATTTCTCCTTCTTTTGACAAGAAAAAGTCACGTCTTAGTATTTTCGCTAAATATTCATCATTATTTAACTTTACAATTTCCTCTTCTAAGATCGTTTGGTCATTCTTAAGCCCTGAAAGCTCTTTTTCTAATGCTACCTTTTTCTGTTGCTTATCATCCATTGCCTCTTGTTGGGAAAGAATAGTTGTAATCATACCATATGTCATAATCCCGGCAAGCAAACCAAAAACGACTAGTCTTCTGACTAAACCTTTTCGTTTAGTAGTGGCAACTTGTTCTTGTTGATGATATTTTTCCATATAGGTTGATTGTAATTTTGTTACATTTTTCTTTCGAATCGCACTCATGTTCTGAATGCCTCCTTACTAGACACACATTATAATTTACGGATTTTTTTCCACCATTTTATGAATATATGTTTCATATTCTCTATTTTTCTAAGAATTCCTGCACATTTGAAGAAAATATTTTCTAAAATATCTTTTAGCGAGTTTGGTACGATTCTCCAAATTAAGATTCCTATCCATTTAAAAGGAGCAAAACATATTTTTAATAGGAAAAGAACGAACTTTAGTAGGATGTTACCAATCACAAGAACTATTTTTACTAAACCTAATAAAATTGCAATAATTAGCTGGAATAACATTTTTATAGGTTTAATAATAAAAAGATTCCCCATACGAATAAGAAATTGATAAATTACAATAATTGCTTGAATGAATCTCTCAAGTATTCGCAAGTATATAGACTTTAAGAGACTTTGGTATGCAGCAAAACCACATAAGACGGCGACAAATACATAGAATCGTAGTTCACCCTCATTCACTACTAATAATGTATAAAAGATTATGAGTCCTTGTGAAACCCAAAATAGAATATCATTAATAAACACGATGTAATTAGCACGAGTAGACCGCTTTAGAAAGCGGCCATACGTGTCAAGGGCGGCTCCTAGCCAACCTCCCATACAAACCATTGCAATCATCGTGTAAAATTGTGTCGTTAATGTCATTTAAATAACTTGCTAAAGAATCCTTTAGCTTTCTCCGCATGATGTTCGTCAAGGTAACTCATATCATATACTTTCCCCTTAATCGATACAATGCCCTTATCAACATCAAGGTTCTTCATTTGGAGATTTTGACCACGAATGGCTAGGAAACCCATGACTGTTTCAAGTAAAAACTCCTCATTATCAAAGCTCTCTACTTGCTTCACACCTGTTATATCAAGAATTCTTCGACCCCTCATAATCACATCATGTTCCTGAACCGTACCCTTATTTGTTGAACCTGTTTCATAATATTGACTCATTCTCATCCCCCACATTCATGTATGAATGGTAGTCCCATTCACTCATTGTCTATTAATAATTATGAGAATGTGGTGGAATTTAGAACAAGCCTTCTTTACTCTCCTACTTTTTCTTCACTAAGTACTGTGTATAGATTTGCTGCATCTTCCTTCTTCGTTGTTTCCTTCAGATCATCAATCATTATTTTGACAACCTTTTGTCCGAACTTAATTGTCAATTCATCGCCAATCTTAACGTTCGTACTTGCTTTTGCAGCTATCCCATTTATAGAAATTCTACCTTGGTCTGCTACCTCTTTTGCTAATGTTCTTCTTTTAATAAGCCTTGAAACTTTTAAAAATTTATCTAATCGCATACTTTCTCACTTCTTTCCTTTATTTAATTTATCCTTTTTCTCTTGTTTTTTAATTTCCTCCCAATTCGCAATCACATCTTCAGGAGTATTAGCCTCCACATCGCCAAACACATGTGGATGTCTACGAACCATTTTTTCTGACACTCCACGAATGACATCATCAATTGTAAACATTCCCTCATCCTCACCAATTTGAGCATGGAGAACAATTTGGAGCAATACATCGCCTAGCTCTTCTATTAGATTGTCCTCATCCATATTGTCAATTGCTTCAATCACTTCGTTCGTTTCTTCGAGTAAATATTTCTTCAATGACTCATGTGTCTGTTCCTGATCCCATGGACAGCCACCTGGTCCACGTAATGCAGCAATAATCCTTCTAAATGTCCGGAAATCATGATAGACATATGAATCCTCTTTTACTGGTGGAATATATACACTCGTAAGATTATTTACTTCCATATCTCTATCTAACTCGAACAATGGAATCCTTCGAATGACTTCATCTTCACTACCTGCTCCCGTCACAACAACAACTTCATAATCATCAGGTAATTGCTCCATTAGTGTAAGCTTCACATTTGAAGCAATATATTGATCGTATACTTGGCAGATAATGATATGCTGTGACAATTGAAGCTCATCTTTTTCAAAGGAAAGGGCATCGAGAAATTGATAGCCTTCAATCGGGTCAATTTCTAAAGCCGCTAGTAGGGGATCAATGAAGCTTTGACCCCCTTCAACTGAAACAACTAACTTCCCTTCCTCTCTTTCTTGTAATAATAGCTGTACGGTCTTTTCTGCAACCATTGGGTGTCCGGGTACAGCATAGACAATATCATTTGTACTTGCTTCCTGGACAAGAGTAGCTACAATTTCCTCATATACCTCTTCAAATTGATGATGCTTTTCATACACATTGTCAAAAGAATGATAAGAAACCCCTTCTGCTTCTAAATCTTTTACGACAGGATGCTCCTTCGTTCGTAAAAATAAATGCTTTGACTGTAAAAGCTTGCGGTAGATTCCTAATGGTAGCTGCGAAATATCTCCAGCACCTAAACCAATGATTGTTATTTTATTCGTCATATATTTACCACCTTTTCATCATAGAATCAATGAATACTTTTCCTTTTGAACTAATTGGGAGAAGGGAGATTTCCTCCTCAGAAAAGACACGCCCTTTTAGGATAAAGAATAAGTAGATGAATCCACCTAGAAACACGGCAGATATTGATTCAAAGCTTGCAAAAATTCTAGAAGTCAAAAGACTTGGAAATATCATCTCCACTATAGATAAATAGCCTACTATTACGATCGCCATTATTAACGTTGCAAAAAATACGTGTTTTACAAACAACCAGCTTTTCACAGCACCAGGTAGCTTGAAATGAAGAATGAACAGATGAAGTCCCGTTATGACACAAAAAGCGATCACTGTGGCAATTGCAGCCCCTACCGTATGAAGCTCGGGTATTAGTAACTGGTTTAATTGCCATTTAACAAACATTCCCACGATCACTGATAATGCAGGTAAATAGGGGTGTCCCAACCCTTGTAAAATGGCAGTAATTGTTTGAGAAAGTGAAGTAAATAAGATAGATAATCCAATAATGATTAATACATTTGTGCCAAAGTTGTTTTTAAATAACATCTTATTTGTCGGCTCTAGTACACAAGCTAATCCAATAGCAGCACCTACTCCAACAACAATACTTAATCGAATCGATAGATTGACCTTTTCATGTATAAACGGTAGGTCTTTTCTTACCTTTGCACTCGCTATCAAAGGTACAAGAGATAAGGATAAGGATGTGGCCACAATCGTTCCTAGCTGAATGAGTGGTTGTCCACGGTCATATATTCCTTTAACCTGCTTCGCAACAGTCTCATCCATTCCTCCAGTGGTTAATAGTGAATAGACCGTAAAAGAATCAATAAGTTGGAACAAAATTAACAATAAGGCGCTTATGCATATCGTAATACCCTGTGTCAGTAAAACTCGCACAATATCCCTTGATCGAACTGTTGATTTATATGTCAATGGATTCTTAAGCTTGTGTTTCCGTTTAAAAATAAAAAATAATAAAGTAAGAATTGCAGCAAATCCACCCGTTATAGAGCCGAAAATTGCGCCTGCACCAGCCTCATATGCACTGTATCCTTGGTCTAATAAAAGAAAGGATGCAACTAAAATCGTAACTACCCTTATGAATTGTTCAGTCACTTGTGAGACAGCTGTTGGAATCATAATCCCCTGCCCTTGAAAGGAGCCACGTAAAACGGATATAAAGGGTAATAGTAAGAACGAGAATGAAATAACTTTTATTAATGGAAAAAGATTTTCATCTCCCATCCAACGAGCAACAAGACCCGCCCCCCAATATAAAAGACTAAATAATAGTAAGCCAATACTGAACAAAGTAAAAAATGTGATATATAGTATTTTCACTACAGCAGCATGGTCATTTTGTTGATTTTTTTCAACTAATAGCTTAGAAATGATGACTGGAAATCCATATGTAGAAAAAATTAAAGCTATTCCGTAAATCGGATAGGCCTGCTGATAGATGTAAAATCCAAGATCACCTGCAATATTTTGATATGGTATTCGGTATCCTGCACTTAAAATTTTTGTAATTAATCCTGCAATGGTGAGAGCAAATGTCCCTTCCCATATTTTTTTTACACGGCTTCCGGATTGGACGTCCATTCACCCATCACACCCAATCAAAGAAAGTGATAATAGTTTACTGCCTGTAAATGTGATAAATTCCAATGTATTATATCATAATACATTGGTGAACCGTAATAGGTGTTAAAGGGCAGGGCACGAGAAAAGGTAGCCCGTAAGCTACCTTTTCTAACCATATCTTATTGTTCCATCTGGCGAGCTAAAAAACCTGCAGCCGTTTCAACGGCCTTTTGTTCAACTTCACCAAGAGACCTTTCCTTTGACAGTATAACGACTGCTCCAATTGGATCTCCATTAGCGATGATAGGACCTACTGTATAGGAAGAAATTGATTCCTCATTGCCCTCTACGATTGACACTTGCTTCTCTTCTGTCTCTAGTAAAGAGCTTCTTTCTTCCATTGTTTTTTCGATTAAGTCACTTATGTTTTTATTTAAGTAATCTTTTTTCGACCCACCCGCAACCGCAATAAATGCATCACGATCACAAATTAGGACTTGATGACCAAGACTATCGAAAAGAGCTTCTGCATACTCCTTTGCAAAGTCACCTAACTCACTGATTGGTGAGTATTTCTTAAGGATAACTTCCCCGTCCCTATCAACAAAAATCTCTAATGGGTCTCCCTCTCGAATCCTTAGTGTTCTACGGATTTCCTTTGGAATTACTACTCGACCTAAATCATCAATTCGACGAACAATACCAGTTGCTTTCATTCTTATGATGCCTCACTTTCATCTGATGATTAAAGAATAGTGGTGATTGTTGGACAACATGTCTAGTTTTGAATAAATCACCATTTGTTGTTGAGTTTAGTATCTTACACCCACAAAGTTCTATTCACAATGAAAGTGGTTTTTTACCTTTAGGAAGAAAATTCCACCCAAATACATGTTCTAAAAGGAGGACAAAAAGAGCCGAGAAGGTCAAGGCGGTGAAGCTTCGAGCAGCGGAATGTATGTTTTTAATACATGAGCAGCACAGAAGTGAGCCAACGAAGAGATTCGACAGCTATTTTTCCCGGACTTTTTGAACATCCTTTTTTAATGTACCTTTACATTTTCCTTTTTAACATCCTTCAACCCAATAATCATGTCTTGCAAGATTTTGAGCCAGTGTTCCACTTCTAAGCCTTTCGTTTGGATTACAATTTTTAACCGATTACCTTCCATTCCGAGACTAATCATACGCCCAAATGAATTTCCTAATTGGAATAATTTATGGCCTTCAATCATTCCACTTGCATCTTCAGTTAATAAAATCGTGATATCCTGTTTTACCTGCTTGATTGATTGAATATGTTCTAAAATGGCATATACCTTTATCTTCGCAATTTGGAATAAATATGAAACCTCCACAGGATATTCACCAAATCGATCAATCATTCCTTCTTGAAGCTCCTCAACATCTTCCAGTGTAGTAATGCCTCTAAATCGTTTATACATATCAATTTTTTGACGCCCATCCGAAATATATGTGTCTGGAATATATGCATCAACTTCTACATCAATCTCCACATTAACTTGCTTTTCAGCCTTTGGATCGCCCATTCGCTCTTCAATCGCCTCTTTTAACATTTGAGAATACAGATCAAACCCTACAGAATCAATGAAACCATGCTGTTGAGCCCCTAGAATATTTCCTGCACCTCTAATGGATAGATCACGCATCGCAATTTTAAAACCTGATCCTAATTCTGTAAATTCTTTAATTGCTTGAAGTCGCTTCTCTGCAACTTCCGTTAACACCTTGTCTTTTCGGTAGGTAAAATAAGCATATGCTACTCGATTAGATCGCCCGACACGGCCTCGAAGCTGATAAAGCTGAGACAAGCCCATTCGATCAGCGTCATGAACAATTAATGTGTTCACATTGGGAATATCAACACCTGTTTCAATAATTGTAGTACTAACAAGCACATCATATTGTCCATCTAAGAAATTCAAGATGACTGCCTCTAATTCATTTTCTGTCATTTTTCCATGTGCATAAGCTACTCTCGCGTCAGGCACAAGCATCGAAATTTCTTCTGCTTTTCTTTCAATATCCTCAACTCGATTATAGAGAAAGTATACTTGACCATCACGAGCTAATTCACGTTCAATCGCCTCTTTTACAAGTCCACCATTGTATTCAACTACATAGGTTTGTACAGGGAAACGATTTTCTGGTGGTGTTTCAATAACAGATAAATCACGAACCCCCAGCATTGACATATGCAATGTTCTCGGTATTGGCGTTGCTGTCAGTGTTAATACATCAATATTAGCCTTTAATTGTTTGATCTTCTCCTTATGGGTCACACCAAATCGCTGTTCTTCATCAATAATGAGCAAACCAAGATCCTTATAGATAATATCTTTTGATAGTAAGCGATGGGTACCAATCACAATGTCTACAGTACCAACTTTAAGTCCTTTTAACACTTCCGTTTGCTGCTTTTTAGAACGAAAGCGACTTAATAACCCGATTGAAATCGGAAAGTCTTGAAACCGCTCCCTAATTGTTTCATAATGCTGTTGAGCTAATATCGTTGTTGGTACAAGAAAAGCGACTTGTTTTCCATCCATAATTGCTTTAAATGCAGCCCTAATTGCCACTTCTGTTTTTCCATAGCCAACATCACCACAAAGAAGGCGGTCCATTGGACGTTCCCTCTCCATATCCTTTTTAATTTCATGAATCGATCTAATTTGATCCTCTGTTTCTTGATATTGGAAGTTCGCTTCGAATTCTCGCTGCATCTCTCCATCTGGTGAAAATGAAAAGCCTTTGCTAGCTTCTCGTTCTGCATATAGCTTAATCAAGTCATCAGCAATATCCTGAACAGATGATTCTACTTTTTTCTTAACCCGCTTCCAATCCGTTCCACCTAGTTTATAAATTTTCGGTTCTTTACCTTCAGAGGCTACATATTTTTGAACTTGCTCAATTTGGTCAACTGGTACATAGAGCTTATCACTACCTTGATAACGAATATGTAAATAATCCTTATGGATTCCATTAATTTCAAGGGTTTCAATTCCAAGATATTTTCCGATTCCATGATTCGTATGAACAACATGATCGCCAATTTGTAGTTCTGAGTAGCTTTTAATTCGCTCGGCATTCGAAAGCTTTTGCTTCCTTTTTGATTTTTGCATTTTCTTTTTAAAAAGCTCTTCTTCTGTAATGACCGCAATTTTTTGAAGTGGTAATTCAAATCCAACTTGAAGATCACCCAAAACAATTTGTGCTCTCCCAGGGATGATATCTCCATCACTTTGAACAGTTGAAATATCTATATCATAATCCTCTAATACTTGCTGAAGTTTTTTAACTCGTTCTTCATTTGAACCTAAGAATACGACAGAGTAATTTCCTTTTTGCCAACGTTCCAGCTCCGATTTCAATACATGCATTTGACCGTGGAAATTTTGCATTTGTTTACACGATAAGTTTAGTATATTTTGTGGGCTAGTGTGTGGTACATGTCTTAAGAAAAGTGATAAATAAACAAAAGGATGATCTACCTTTTTTTGTACAAGCTTTGCAAATTTATGAGAAAGTAAGGTGTCATGGATAATTTCACCTTTAGCTAAAAGGCTCGTAACCCATTCTGCTTCTTCTTTATCAAGACTTTCAGACATTTCCTGTATTCTACTTATCTCGTCAAGGATGACGATACCGTTATCAGGTAAATAGTCTATTAAACTAGCAGGCTGTTCATAGAACATTGATAAGTATTTAAACATTTGCTGGATCATTTGACCATTTTTTAATTGCTCAAGCTCATATGAAATATTTTCGATGAACATCTCTTTTAACTTATCATCTTTTACCTTTTTTAGGCTTTTTGCTAGGCCTGCTTCGACAGCTTGTATTCCTTTAATAATCTGATCCTTTTGTAATAATACCTCAGTAGCTGGACCAATAATAATTGAATCTAATTTCTTTTGCGAACGTTGGTCCTCTAACGAAAATGTCCTAATTGAGTCTATTTCTGTATCAAATAGTTCAATACGAATTGGATTTTCTTCTGTTAATGGATAAATATCAATTATGCCACCGCGAATACTACATTCACCTGGGGCAGATACCATTGACACTCTTTCATAGCCCATTTGAATGAGCTGTTCTAGAAAATGTGAAATCTCAATTTCATGGCCAACTGAACATTCTAGTTGACTATTTGACCAAAGCTTTTTCGGAGGGACAAGTCTCTTCACTCCAGCTATTGGTGCTATAATAACTCCGTTAGGATGATGACTCCAGTAGTTAAGTGCCTCAATTCTTTGACCCTTTAATTCTGGGCTTGCTATACCAACTTCAGAAGCAATTAATTCATTGACTGGATAGAGGAAAACCTCATCTTCATTTAGAAGTACATTTAAATCTTCATAAATTTTTTGGGCTTGGTATAAATTATGTGTTACTACCAGGATTGGTTTATTCGTTTTTTTATACAATGCAGCGGTGAATACCGTACGTGCAGAACCAGAAAGTCCAGCTATTAGCTGTTCCTTCAATCCCCCATCTATCCCATTTTTAATTGATTTTATTTCATCATTGTTAATAAAGTACTGTTGTAATCCTGTTAACAATGCCAAACCCCCTCTCAAGAAAAGCGTAAGCGCTTAGACAGTAACACTAGTAAATTCCATTATTTTTTTCCTATAAATTAAATAGAAAAATGCTTTGGTTCAATATGCCAAAGCTTTTCCCCTTATTGAATTATTGAATGAATGTTTCATATTGATGCAAGTCAGGATTCCGACTCAATGCCTCCTGACAGTCCTCACAAATAGTTTTCACAAATATATCTCCATCCTGATTATACGAGATCATTTCTTGTCTCTCCTGATCTGTTAATAAATGAAAGCCTAGACTCTCACTATGGAGGGACATATTATCAATACTACCAACCTTAACACCGCAATGCCGGCAATTGTAATGTAGTGCCATATAAATCCTCCCACGATATACTACTAAATGCAATGTATTTCTAGTATAAACCGTTAAGAGAATCTTTATTCATTCGTCATTTATGAGTTAAAAGTATTCATTACTTGTAAAAATTCTGTAGTCAACCACTTTTCACATGCTTCTGCTGATCTTTCAATCGAATCCCTAACTTCATTTACTTCTTCAGCAGAAAAACGACCTAGTACATAATCTGCGATATTCATTCCATTCTTCGGTCGGTCGACCCCAATACGAATTCGCTTAAATTCTTGCGTTCCTAAGTGATGAATGATCGATTTCATGCCGTTATGTCCTCCAGCACTTCCCTTTTCCCTAAGCCGAATCTTCCCTACAGGTAAATCAAGTTCATCATATACTACGAGTATATCCTCTACATTGATATCATAATAATCCATTAGGGGTCTAAGACTTTCCCCTGATAAGTTCATATATGTTAGAGGCTTCAAAATTAGAACCTTCTCTCCCATTATCATACCCTGTCCATAAATCCCATTAAATTTTGATTTATCTACAGGTATATTTAATTTATCAGAAAGCCGGTCAATCGCCTTAAATCCAACATTATGTCTTGTCTCCTCATACTGCCTACCGGGATTCCCCAAGCCAACTATCAATTTCATGTCCATCCCCCTTTATTTACATACTATAGAGAAAAGGACGTAACCCAATAGGTTACGTCCAATCTATTTATTGACTGGTTTCTCTGCCCTCTACTGATTCGGGTATGCCAGGTTCCTGTTCTTCCCCTGTATTAATTTCAGCCTCTTGTCGTGGTGGCAAGATTGAAGCGACCACTTGTGAGGGTTCTTGGTTGATACTATATTTCCCTAATGTATCAATATTCTCAACAGTAATTACCTGCCCTACTGCAAGTGTAGAAATATCTATATCTATTGTTTGTGGAATATTTGCAGGAAGTGCTCTAATCGATAATTGGTGAAGTGATTGTTGAAGTACCCCACCATCCTTCACTCCTTGCGCTTCGCCCACTAGATTAATATTTACTTCCACATCAACCTCTGATTTCATATTCACAATATGAAAGTCAGCATGAATGATTTCACTTTTAATCGGGTCAGTTTGAAGATCAGATAGCATGACTGAATGCTGCTCATTGTCAACAGAGAGTTTGATAATACCATTTCTACCCGTTTGGCGAATTGTCTTAAGAAAGTCCGCACTATTTACATAGATTGGGTTGCTCAGATTATCACCATTAAGAATAGCTGGAATATTTCCACCCTCTCTTATTTTCCTAATCGTAGAATGCTTATCTTTCACTCGTTTCGTTGCTTGTAAAACTGCTGACATCATATACACATCCTTAGAATTTTATTATATTAATAAAATTCCCCTAAAGATGTTTGTCTAAACCCATATTTTATATTAATCAAATAATGTACTTACAGATTGCTCCTCATGTACACGAATAATAGCTTCGCCAATCAATGATGCAACAGAAAGTTCCTTAATTTTCCCAATCTTTTTCTCTTCAGACAATAATATCGTATTCGTTACCACTAATTCTTTTATTTTTGAGTTATCAATTCGCTCAATAGCAGGACCTGATAACACAGGATGTGTACAACATGCATATACTTCTCTCGCTCCATTTTCAATAAGAGCATTCGCCGCTAATGTAATTGTACCTGCAGTATCAATAATATCATCAATTAAAATCGCTGTTTTTCCTTCGATATTACCGATGATGTTCATTACTTCTGCAACATTTGGTCTTGGTCTTCTTTTATCAATGATCGCAATTGGAGCTTTTAGACGATCTGCCATTTTTCGAGCTCTTGTTACCCCACCGTGATCCGGCGATACGATGATGATATCCTCGAGATTTTTACTTTTAAAATAATCAGCAAGAATCGGCACACCCATTAAATGGTCAATTAAGATATCAAAGAAGCCTTGAATTTGTGGTGCGTGAAGATCCAATGTAATGACTCGATCAGCACCAGCTGTTTCCAACAAGTTTGCTACCAATTTCGCTGTAATCGGTTCACGTGCACGTGCTTTACGGTCTTGTCTAGCATAACCATAATAAGGCATAACAATATTAATCGTTTTAGCTGATGCACGACGAAGTGCATCAATCATGATTAACACTTCCATAATGTGTTCATTCACTGGAGCACTTGTTGACTGAATGACATATACATCACAGCCACGGATACTTTCTTCAATATTAATTTGAATTTCACCGTCACTGAATCGGGTTACTGAACACTTTCCAAGCCCAACTCCGACTGATTTTGCAATTTCTTCAGCCAAAGGCGCATTAGAATTTAGAGAAAAAACTTTCAAATTTGAATCACGGTACTGACTAGACATTATATAAGGACCTCCAATTAGGAATTATTCTTTTTAGAAAGACGTTCTGCGTAATTTTCTTTATTCACTTGATGAGCACGTGCAATAGATAGGGCATTTCCTGGTACTTCTTTCGTAATGGTTGAACCGGCAGCAACATATGCACCTTTTCCAACCGTTACTGGTGCAACTAAATTTGAGTTACACCCAATAAAAGCATCATCTTCAATTTTCGTTAAAAATTTATTCTTTCCATCATAATTAACAGTGATTGATCCACAGCCAATATTTACATTAGAACCAACTTCAGCATCACCAATATAGCTTAAATGAGAAGCCTTGCTGCCATTGCCAAATGATGCCTTTTTCACTTCAACAAAGTTACCAATTTTCACTTTATCACCGATTAGAGATGCAGGTCGAATATGTGCAAACGGGCCAATTGTTACATTCATTCCGATCTCACTATCATTTGCAACAGATTGGCGAATAACTGTACCATCTGCGATTTTACAATTTTTTATTTCAGTATTAGGGCCTATCTCACAATCCGATCCAATTTCAACTTCCCCCGTAATGACTGTACCCGGGTATAATACCGTATCCTGACCAATCATTGCATCGGCTGAAATATACGTATTATCAGGGTCAATAATCGTTACTCCATTAAGCATATGAGTTTTGTTTATTCGTTGTCTCATGAACTTTTCAGCTTGGGATAGAGCTAAGCGGTCATTTACACCTAATGTTTCATCGAAGGATGCTGTTTGATATGCAGAAACGATATCACCATTCTTTTTAAGAATCTCAATAACATCAGGTAAATAATACTCACCTTGCACATTCTCATTCGTAACATGCTTAAGTGCATAAAATAAAGCTTCATTATCAAAACAATATGTACCTGTATTAATTTCTTTAATTTTTCGTTCTTCATCACTTGCATCTTTATGCTCGACAATTCTCTCAACATGGCCTTGTGCATCACGAACAACTCTACCATAGCCGGTAGGGTCATCTGCAAGTGCTGTTAAAATAGTTGCTTTTGCACCCGCTTTTTCATGTTGGTCCAAGAGCGACTTCATTGTATCTGAAGTAATAAGTGGTGTATCACCACAAACAACAAGTGTGATCCCTTTTTCATGTTCAAGATGGGATGCTGCCTGCATAACGGCATGTGCTGTTCCAAGCTGCTCTGCTTGAAGCGCATATTCACTTCCTACACCTATTTGTGATTTTACCTTTTCTGCTCCGTGTCCAACTATGGTCACAAGCTTTGAAAGTTCCAACATTGATATTTGGTCAACAACATGTTGTACCATTGGTTTCCCACAGACAGGATGAAGTACCTTATATAATTTTGACTTCATACGCGTTCCTTGCCCTGCGGCTAAAATTACGCCATAACGATTTGTCATTTTTTAGGCCTCCATATTAAATTCGGATCAATTCCGAAAAAAGTTAACCTTTTTACCCATTACGAATATATCCTAAAAAATGACCTATTTCAAGGAAACTAATAGAAAGTACAATAATTTTTATTGGAAAAAGACAATAAATGAGGATTATTTCTACGTACGATAGAGGGAAAAGTAAAAAAGAGCCTATTTTTTTGTGTAGGCTCTTCGGTGTATTTATACCATTCTTTTATTACGATGCTCCTGCTTCTTCGAATTCAACTTCTAATTCACCTAAACGGTGATATTCAGCTAATACTGCATCTTGAATTTTCCCGCGAGTGCTAGAGTTGATTGGATGAGCGATATCACGAAATTCACCATCAGGAGTGCGTTTGCTTGGCATTGCAACAAACAAGCCATTATTACCATCAATTACACGTATATCATGAACAACAAATTCATGATCCAAAGTAATAGATGCAATCGCTCTCATTCGGCCTTCGGTATTTACGCGGCGTAATCTTACGTCTGTCACTTCCATTATGTTCACCACCTTTTCCCTAGATAGAAACTTAAATTATCTAATTCCACGAAACTTCTCATATTCCTGCTAATTCAGGAAAATTTTTTAAAAAAATTCATACTTTTTGGGAAAAGGGGTGAAAAAATGCAAAAAATGACTATTTTACTAATGCGATAACTTCTATTTCGACTAGAACATCCTTCGGAAGTCTTGCAACCTCTACGGTAGATCTAGCTGGTTTATGTACCGTAAAAAACTGTCCATACACTTCATTTAAATCTGCAAAGTCATCCATATTTTTAATAAATACAGTTGCTTTCACAACTGTTTCTAACGATGCTCCTGCCGCTTGAAGGACACCTTGAAGATTCTTAAAAACTTGTTCAGTCTGTTCCTTTATCCCTCCACCAATTAATTCACCTTCAGCAGTAAGTGGGATTTGACCAGAACTAAAAAACATATTATTAACGACAATTCCTTGCGAATATGGTCCGATCGCTTGTGGTGCTAGTTTGGTTTCTACTCTCTTCATTTTTCTTCCTCCTGCTCATCTTCTATTTTAATTTCATTTAAATAAGAGAAATAATTCCCTTCTGAAACCTCAATTTGCTTTTCCTTCACATTCACATCAGTTAATTTGACTAATGATATGTATTCATCTACTAATCGCTCTTCTATATCCTCGTCAGATTCTACTAGTACACCAATCCCCACTAAAGTAGCCTTGAATTCCTCTAACATGCTTACCATGCCATTAATGGTGCCTCCAGCTTTCATGAAGTCATCAATGATAAGAACATTTGAACCTTCTTGAAGGCTTCTTTTTGCTAGGACCATCGTTTGAATTCGTTTCGTTGAACCTGATACATAATTAATACTAACAGTTGGTCCTTCAGTTACTTTTGTATCACGTCTTACAATTACAACTGGAACATCCAAAAATGAAGCTACGGCATAAGCTAATGGAATTCCTTTTGTTGCAACAGTCATCACGACATCTATTTTTCGATTAGCATATATGGAAGCAAATATTTTCCCAATCTGACTAACCATATTTGGATTACCTAAAATGTCAGTTAAATACAGATATCCACCCGGAAGAAGTCGATCTGGATTCGCAATAACGCCACATAATGTTTGAACTAAGCTGTTTGCTTCTTCTTCTCCTACTAGCGGAACATATTTCACCCCACCAGCTGCACCGGCAACTGTAACCAATGTGCCAATTCCTTGTTGTTCGAATGTCTGTTTAATAATAGTCAAATCCTCACTAATTGAAGATTTCGCTGAATCATATCTTTCTGCAAAAAAGGTGAGCGAAACTAAGTGTTGAGGATGCAAGAGTAGGTGATTAGTCATATCAACCAACCTACCACTTCGACGAAATTTCATAGTACAACCTCCAAAAATACCGAATGTTTTACAGATAATATATCATTAATATACGCATTTATTCAATTGAGTTCCGTTCACCTAATATTCGAACTGCGTATACTTGATCACAGAAACCGCGTAAACCGTTATAAACTCTTTGCATTCTAGATTCACGTTGCACGAGGCCAAATACAGTAGGACCACTTCCACTCATTAAGACAGCATCTGCTCCAAACTTCTTCATCTGTTCCTTAATATGGGCTACCTCCGGATATAATTGTAGTGTAACGTCCTCTAATACATTTCCTACCTTACTGCAAATATCTTCAAATTCCTTATTCCGTATAGCCTCTATCATTCCGTCAACATCAGGATGTTTGATAGAGTCTAGGGAAAGGTTTCGATACACATCAGCAGTCGATACACCTATTGTTGGCTTCGCTAAAATCACCCAACAATGAGGTGGTGCTTCGATATGCTGAATCTTTTCACCACGACCTGTCGCAACAGCCGTTCCTCCATATACACAGAACGAAACATCTGATCCAATTTCCGCACCAATCTCAGCCAATGTATCAAGACTAAGGCCTAGCCCCCAAAATTTATTGAGTCCCCTTAAAGTTGCAGCTGCATCACTACTACCACCTGCAAGTCCAGCAGCCACTGGTATCGACTTTGTAATCGAAATAATAACACCTTTTTTAACATCATAACGCCTCTTTAACAGACTAGCTGCTTGATATGCCAAATTCCGACTATCATCTGGCACAAAACGGTTGTGAGAGATAACCTTTATTTCATCTCGGTTATGTTCCGATAATTCGAGCCGATCGGCAAGATCGATTGTCGTCATTACCATACGTACTTCATGGTAGCCGTCCGTCCGTTTATGTAATACATCAAGCGATAAATTAATCTTTGCCGGTGCCTTAACTAATAACTTCATACCATTCACCTACTTATAACGTAAATTCAATATTGACATTGTATCATAAATGAAAGAGAAAAAAACTCCCACCATCAAGGCCCGAGTTATCCAATCTTTACATATAAGGGTAATCGTGTAGACAAAGTTAAAGCCGAAGCATTTCGCTCCGGCGTCGTAGTCATTCGAAAAACACATAATTACTGGTTATCCATCTTGTTTGCAAGTTGTTGTTGTCCAATTTCAATTGCACGTTTCACCATATTTCCCGCATCACGTGCTCTTATTGCTCCCCAACCTTCATTTTTAACGGTGTCGTAAAAGCCAAGCTCCTTTGCTAATTCCTCTTTAAAGCTTTCAGACATTATCCCGCGACGTCTTCCCAATAATAGCAGCCCCTTTCATGAAAAAAACTACGACAATCATAGTATTTGAATGAAAAGGATATATTATCAAGAAAAAATGGTTATGTGCATCCCGGTCTTGGTAGTCACATAACCATCTTTCGTATTTAGTGTATTAAAAAAAAGTAAAAAAGCAGCAAACCTTTGTCTACTGCCCACTTATCGCTATACTCCCAGTTGTTTCATCAAAGAAGGTTAATTGAACTGTTTCAGTTAAAATATCCGCATAACTATAAGATACACGTTCGAAGGAATTCTCATCCTGGTCTAGTTCAATCACAAATACAGAGGGATACGTTTCCGCAAGCACTCCAGAGCGCTCAATTGTCTTTCTACGACCACCATTTGCTTTTAACGTTAGTCGTTTACCAAGATTAGTATCCAAAGACCTTTTAATATCCAGCAAAGTTTTTGCCATATCACTCCACCTCACTATTACTAGTATATCAACATACACATAATTAGTCAAGTAAATCTAAAATTATAACAGTGAAACAAAATATTTGTCAATGAATTTTTTCCTACAAATTTCTCCTTGACTAACAAATATTATGTGCATTTTTTTTTGAAATATGTACATAAAGTAAGAGTAGACATACAACACAATTGATACAAAGGAAAAAGAGATCCTAATGAAATTCATTAGTGATCCCTACTTCTCATCTTCATGCTTTTGAAAGGGCATCCCTGTTCGTAAGACACCTTTTGTTTCAATTCCACCAATCCCTTTTTCACCAGTCAATGTATTTCGAAGTACATCCCATACATTAATTCTTTCATCAAACGGGGTGAAGCTTACTTTTGCAACGATATATACTGGATCTAACGCATGGATATTTACTCTTTTAGGCGAACTGGCAAAGTTTGCACCCGCTTGTATAAGTGATTCAAAGTGTGACTGACAAGCACCTGCAAAAATGACGAGTTGATCAAGGTGTGGAATCTTTCTTCTTGCTGCTCTAACAGTTTGGGCATACTGACGGGAATATCGATATGCTTTAAGATCTGTTATTTTCCCTTTTGATTTGGAATATGAGTCATGACCGGTGATAACTAGTATATCTGGTCGATATTTGTCAATTAGACTCTCCACCTTATCAGGCATTTCCTTCTCAGTACAATGCACCCCATATACAGGCACTCCAATCCTCTCATATAGAGTCAAACATTTTTTCAAATAAATGGGGTCACCATCGATGTGAAGAACCCTTCCTGGCATCTGAAAATAATTATGATTATTTACATAACCTCCAGTGGCATTGTATTCATTTTTTTGTCTAATTAGATGGTAGTCTTGACGAAATAGATGATAAGAGCTGTCCACCTTATCCCGATCTAGTCGCTGCCTTTTTTGCCTCTCTTCATCATTGATTCGTAATACATCATGTAATGGGGCATCTGCAGCCAATCTAACATCTTCACCTAATAAATAGACAATCTCATCTTTCACTTCAATTACTCGAAATAGCACATCAAGATTATATGATTTTCGGGCTACAACGTCCCCTACTTTTATATTCATCACTTATTCACTCCATATTAGAGGACATATCCCCTAATTAGATTCCCTTCTTCACTAGCCTATGCGGCTGTGTAGAAAGTGGTGAAAGTGCATAAGTAAAATACCCTACGATTCATTTTGTTTATGAACTCGTAGGGCATTTCGTCTTTTCTAGATTAACTTAACATTCTATATAATTCGTCACTTAGCTTTCCAAATTCCTGAATTGACAGTGTTTCTCCACGTCTTTTCGGGTCTATATTTACATTAGCTAAGCAGCCTTCAACTACTTCCTTCTTTTGTTTACCATTTGGGAGATTAGATGTTAAGTTATTCAAAATGGTTTTCCTTCTTTGGGCAAAAGAAGCACGAACGACTTCAAAGAAGAAAGTTTCATTATCTACCTTCACCGCAGGTTCTTCCCGTTTAAGTAAACGAATGACTGCTGAATCAACATTTGGCTGTGGGACAAATACCGATCTTGGCACTGTCATGACTGTTTCTGCCGTTGTATAGTATTGTATCGCGATTGATAGAGATCCATATTCTTTTGTGCCGGGATTTGCAGAAATACGGTCAGCAACCTCTTTTTGAAGCATAACAACGATTCCTCTTAGTGGAAGATTATCAGTTAAGAGCTTCATAATAATCGGGGTTGTCACGTAATAAGGAAGATTTGCAACGACCATAATATCCTCTATCCCTTTCATTTCTGCTTCAATGATTGGCAGGACATCTGCTTTCAAAATATCCTCATGTATGACCCGAACATTTTCATAAGGAGAGAGGGTATCTGCTAATATCGGTAACAAACGCCCGTCTATTTCAAATGCCACAACTTTTTTTGCTCTTTTGGCAAGTTGTTCTGTTAATGCTCCTATCCCTGGACCAATTTCAATGACCCCGGTTGAATCAGAAACATTCGCATGATCAACAATCCGATGTAATACATTTGTATCAATTAAAAAATTTTGTCCTAAGCTTTTTTTAAAAGAAAACCCGTGCTTTTCAAGAATTGTTCTCGTTCTTATCGGTGTTGCAATATCTTTATTCACTATGCTTTTCCCCCTGTAGCACTTCAGCGATGGCTTTTCCAAAGCTCTCTTTTGAAATTTGAAACATTTGCAATCGCTTGTATAACTGCTTTCCGTTAGTATACCCAATATTCAATAGGACCCCAAGCTTTTCTCGTCGCTCTTTTGCCTTACTGCCTCCAATGAGTCCTGCATCAACTAATTCATCAAACTCTATTTCTGAATTAAATTCTTCAATCTCCTGTTTTACTTCATCAAGCGCTTTTCGTATGGCAGCAGGTGTTGCATGTTCGACACCCAATCCTTTTCCTGACTTTGCTATTGCCTCATTTTTTGGTAAAAACGCATGCTTACAGCCAGGCACTGCATGTGAAACAATCTTCCGAATTCGTTCACCTGGGTAATCAGGGTCTGTAAAAACAATGACTCCTCTAATTTCCTGAGCATGCTTTATTCGATCAAGCACCTCTTGATTAACTGCAGAACCGTTCGTTTCAATTGTATCTGCATCTACTGCACGTTTTATTGCGACTGTGTCATCTTTTCCTTCAACCACAATAATTTCTTTTATTTTCATTTTTTCCTCCAAAATATGAAACTTTTACTATGTTTCATTCGTCTAACATAATGAATACAAATATTACATAATTATAACAGAATACTGTAATACAAAAAAACAGAGGATTATATATCCTCTGCATGTAAAGTCAAATATACATTAATCTAGAATTTGAATTTTCACCTTTCTATGTCCCCAGCGGTACGCTTGAGACTTTTCAGGGAAAAATACATCAATTTTATTACCTTTAATACTTGACCCTTTATCAGCAGCAATTGCATACCCATATCCTTCTACATAGACTTTCGTCCCTAGAGGAATAACACTTGGGTCAACCGCAATGACTTTAACATTTGGGTTTGCACGCAGGTTGATACCTGTACTTGTAAAGCCTGAGCAACCATTACAATAAGCTGTATAAGCCGTTGAGTTAACATAGAACTCTTTTGCAACAGTTCCGTTACCGCGTGATACTTGACGGACAATTTCCTTTGTTCCGACAGCTACTACACGATCCTTGCTTTCCTTTAATGTTTCGGTACTAATTAGCTTTCTAGATACTTCTTTTCCGTTTTCAAACACAACTTCAAAATGCTTAGCAATTTTACCTTTTTCTCCAGCATGGAGTACTTTTTCCTTACCTTTGTTAATACTGCCGTCTTTTTTCTTGACAACCGCATACGCAACGGGTTCTTCCACTACATCGGTGACTTTTTCTACACGTATTACGTTTACAACACTATTTGCTGTAATCTGTTCTTCCATTGCTGGCTGGACTCGATCCAATTCATTTAGTGTGATCTCTTGACCTTTTAAAAAGTCAGCGACCGTAGTCGAAGTTGACCAAACCTGTTGTTTCTTACCACCATTATTCAGTGTTAGTTGAAATGCCTTACCAACAACAATTTCCATGTCTTTTGTTAGCTTCGCATCTAATCCAGGATTTATTTTATCGTGCTCATTTAATTGAATTTTTTCAGTATTAAAAAGATCAGCTACAGTTTTTTCTGTCGTCCATACCTTTTTACTTTGATCATTAACGACAATTTCGACTGGAATTGCTTCCTGCCATTCTATTTTCAAATTGTCCTTAACGGCTGTATCCATGGATGGTGATACTTCATCATACTTATTTACCTTGACATCATAGTCCTCTAATATGTCCGCAACAGTATTTGCATGCGTCCTTATTACCTGTTTCTCGCCATTCAGCGATAATGTAACTGTATCCTTCGTAGTTTCATAGGCTGCATAGCTAGTACCAGCTCCTGCAAATACTATGAGACTACTAATCGAGACTATTAATCTCTTTCTGTGTTTGGACTCGGAAAACAGTTTTTTCATGTTTTGTAACAAGATGAAAAACGCCTCCTTCTCTCACGTGGATTATATAGAGTATCTTATTTTCTGTCAACCCCACCCCTTTGAAATTTCGCCGTATTCAATATTATGCAAGAACAACTTTCAAAAAGGAAGGAATACTTGTCGACAAAGATATAGTATGAACGAAAGAAGACATGTAGAACTTTTTCTAATAAACTTAATAACGGACAAGCATCCCTATAAATTGACAATATTTACTATCATTTTATGCCGAAAAATCGCTTTGCATTTTCGGATGTTTTTGCGGCAATTTCTTCAAAAGGCAGACCTTTTAATTCAGCAATTTGTTCTGCAACATATTTTACATAGCTAGGTTCATTTCGCTTTCCACGAAAAGGATGTGGTGTTAAATATGGGCAATCTGTCTCAATTAACAAGCGGTCTAACGGAATTTCTGCTGCAACTTCCTTCGGTTTCTTTGCATTTTTGAATGTAACTGGACCACCAAAGGAAATATAAAAATTCATATCAATACACTGCTTCGCAACTTCAACACTACCCGTGAAACAATGCATGATACCTCCAACCTCACTAGCATTTTCCTCTTGAAGGATTTCCATTATATCAGAGGTTGCTTCCCTGTTATGAATGATAATTGGTAGTTTTACCTTTTTTGCTAGTGCAATTTGTTTGCGGAATACTTCTTTTTGGATATCCTTTGGGGACTTGTCCCAATAATAATCTAATCCCATCTCTCCAAGCGCAACTACTTTTGGATGTGAACATAGTTCTTCAATCCATTTTAAATCCTCATCTGTCATATCAATGGCGTCAACTGGATGCCAACCAACTGTTGCATAGATAAATTCATATTGTTCCGCTAACTCAATTGCTCTTGTAATCGTTTCACGATCAAATCCAACAACAACAATCGTGGTCACACCTTCACTTTGAGCTCTTTCTATGACCTCCTCAAGGTCCTCATTATATTGAATCGCATTTAAATGGGCGTGTGTATCAATTAACATTTTCAAAACTCCCTTTTACGTATTCTGCGTTGATTATAAAAATTCCTTTTTTAATATTTAAAAGGGACAGAAAAGCTCTGTCCCTCCTGTATTATTTTACTTTCGATCCGTTTGGTAGAGATTGATCAATTGTAGCAACCGATAATTTTCCATCCTCTGAACCCGCTAAAATCATCCCTTGAGAAAGTTCTCCTCGTAGAGTTACAGGCTTCAGATTTGTTACACAAATGACTTTTTTACCAACTAATTCTTCAGGTTTGTAATATTGTGCAATCCCTGAAACAACTTGACGCTTCTCAAACCCTAAATCTAGTTGAAGCTTTAAAAGCTTATCAGCCTTCTTAACAGGCTCCACTTCAAGCACTTGCGCTACACGTAGCTCAACCTTCATAAAATCATCAATTGTGATTTCATCAGCTTTTGGTACTTCCTTCACAGGCTCTTCCTTAGGTGTCCCACCTTGCATTTGATTTTTAATGTATTCCACTTCATCCGCAATTTCTAAGCGTGGGAAAATTGGATTACCTTTTGTAACCATGATTCCTTCTTCCGTCACACCAAAATCAGCTAAACTTTCCCACTTCATCAAAGCTTCATTCGTAAAGCCAAGTTGTTCGAAAATCAGCGATGGTGTTTTTGTTAAGAAAGGTTGCAACATGATTGCAGAGAAACGTAAAGATTCAGCTAAATGTGACATAATGGAACCGAGTACATCCCTTTTAGCCTCATCCTTTGCAACAGCCCATGGTTGAGTTTCATCAATATACTTATTTGTCCGACTAATAAATTGCCATAGAGACGTTAGTGCAACTGAAAACTCCATATTCTCCATTGCATCTTCATATTTTTTAACCGTATCATGGGCAAAGGCTTCCAATTGACCATCAAATTCTGTCTTACTACCAGTAAATGTAGGAATCTTTCCATCAAAGTACTTTTGAATCATTGCCACCGTACGATTAAGGAGATTTCCTAAGTCATTTGCTAAATCAAAATTTATTCTTTCTACAAAGCCTTCTGGTGTAAACACACCGTCAGCTCCGAATGGTACTTCACGTAATAAATAATATCGTAATGCATCAAGTCCATAGCGATCAATCAATGTTACAGGATCAACTACATTACCTTTAGATTTTGACATCTTCCCATCTTTCATTAATAACCAGCCATGAGCAAATACCTTTTTAGGCAGAGGGAGATCTAATGCCATTAACATAATCGGCCAATAGATCGTATGGAATCGAACAATTTCTTTTCCAACAAGATGTACATCAGCTGGCCAGTATTTTTGATAATTTGTATCATCGTTCGAACCATAGCCTAATGCTGTAATATAATTTGAA
Organism: Fredinandcohnia quinoae; assembly: GCF_022427965.1. Lineage (GTDB taxonomy): Bacteria > Bacillota > Bacilli > Bacillales > Bacillaceae_L > Ferdinandcohnia > Ferdinandcohnia quinoae. The sequence goes on from NZ_JAKTTI010000030.1 coordinate 44,752, forward strand.
AGTGCATCAATCCAAACATACACGACATGCTTAGGATTGCCCGGAACCTTTACACCCCAATCAAACGTTGTTCTAGAAACGGCTAAGTCCTCTAAACCTGGTTTAATAAAATTATTAATCATTTCATTTTTCCTAGACTCTGGTTGGATAAATGTAGGATTTTCCTCATAAAATTGCAAAAGTCGATCCGCGTATTTACTCATTTTGAAGAAATAAGATTCTTCTTTTACCATTTCGACTGGTCTACCACAGTCTGGGCATTTTCCATCTTCAAGCTGTCTTTCGGTAAAAAATGATTCACAAGGCGTACAATACCAGCCTTCATATTCATCTAAATAAATATCCCCTTGTTTGACTAGCTGATCAAAGATTTTTTCGACAATTTCTTTATGTCGAGTTTGTGTCGTACGAATAAAGTCATCATATGAAATATCGAGTTTTTTCCATAAATCTTGAATACCTGAAACAATTTCATCAACATATTCTTGTGGAGTTACACCCTTTTCTTCAGCGGCACGTTGAATTTTTTGCCCATGCTCATCCGTACCTGTTAAAAACCTTACATCGTACCCACGCAAACGTTTATAACGACACATTGCATCTCCAGCAACTGTCGTATATGCATGTCCAATATGTAATTTCCCACTAGGGTAATAAATCGGTGTTGTTAAATAAAAAGTCTTATTTTCTTGAGTCAATTTGACCCCTCCTATCGAGAAAAGTGCAAGCGCTTTGGTCAGACCTGACAAGCATAAGACGAATCATATAAGAAATACTGATTTCTGAAGTGATTTGGCTTACGATCTCGGTCTAGGCGCTGGAACCAGACAACGCCATTACAACCATCTATTCCTATTATATCAACAAAATATACATTAGAAAACTAGACAGTCGCCTAGCTTTTGGGCGAATGCCTTAGTTGCACTTATTCGAATAAGAAAGTAAAAACCTTCTTGTCCGTTAAAAAATAGGGATAATGTCAATTAATGAATGTCATAAGAAAATGTTTAACGATTGGATTTTATAAGTGTCGATTGAATTTTGTCGAACTATGTCGAAATTTTTAAATGGTTTTTCTCAATTATTTTTAGTTTATTTTTCTATTAAAAAAAAGGGGGCGAAGAAAAACGTTATTATATTAAGATACTAGTTTACATGATTATACATTTTTTATATAAAAAATGTAAATTTCCATTGACGTTTATTGGAAAACTTGATACTATTAACTAGAAAGCATTTTGTCGAATAATGACGATTAAAAAGAGAAAAATACATTATTTGGGTTATGAGAGGAGAAAAATCAAATGAAATCTACAGGTATTGTACGTAAAGTTGACGAGTTAGGTCGTGTAGTTATTCCTATTGAACTTCGTCGCACATTAGACATCGCTGAAAAGGATGCATTAGAAATTTATGTTGACGACGAAAAAATCATCTTAAAAAAATATAAGCCAAACATGACTTGTCATATCACAGGTGAAGTTTCAGATCATAACTTCACACTTGCTGGTGGTAAAATTGTACTAAGCCGTGAAGGTGCAGAACAAATTTTACAAGAAATCCAAACAAATCTTGAGAGTGCAAAATAATTGATTAAAACATACAGATAGCTTCCCTTATTCACGGGAAGCTATTTTTTATTCAATATGATATTCCTGATAAATATCTCTTTTTGGTTGATTTCTATCCTTAGCCACTTTTTTGATGGCATCTTTCGAAGACAATGAACTAGTATTTATATAATGATTGACATGCTCTTCTACTGATAACTGCTGCCACCAAAACTCCTCTACTTTTTCTTCACCTTCTTTGGAACCTTCAACAATAATACTGAATTCACCTCGAATGACATCAACATCTGTCCAAGCGATGAGCTCTTTTAGATCACCACGAATAAATTCCTCAAATTTCTTTGTTAATTCACGTGATACTGTAATTTTACGATTTCCTAATACTTCTTCCATGATATGAAGGGTTTCCTTTAAGCGATGAGGAGCTTCATAAAAAAGAAGGCTAGCTTGAATATGTTTCAAACCTTCTAATTGCTTTCTTTTTTCCTTCTTTTGTCGGTCTAAAAAACCGAAAAAATAGAAGGGCTGTGTTGAAATTCCAGATGCGGTTAACGCGGTTAATGCCGCATTTGCTCCTGGCAATGGGACAACATAAAACTTTTCTAATATAGCTTCTACAACAACCTCATAGCCTGGGTCAGATATCGTCGGCATCCCCGCATCACTTACAAGTGCGACATCTTTGCCAGCTCGTAAATAACTAATTATTTTCTCGCCGCTTACTTGCTTATTATGTTCATGATAACTAATAACTGGCGTATCTATCTCGAAATAGTTACATAACTTTTTGGTTTGACGTGTATCTTCGGCTGCTATTACGGAGGACTCCTTCAAAACCTTAATGGCCCGAAACGTCATATCCTCCAAATTCCCTATCGGAGTAGGTACTAGATAAAGAGTTCCATATTCATAATTTTGTTGAAAGCTCTTCTGTTGCCACATTTTTTGTACCTCTTTCCATTATGATAAATTGTTCCTTTTGAGGACGTTTCAATTGCTTAAATTTATATTCTGCTCGTAGTGCATCACCCTTTGACTCAAATTCCTTGAACATGAGCAAGATGACTGGGGTTCTGCCCCTTGTATACTTCGCACCTTTTCCTTCGTTATGCTTTTTAATCCTTTGGTCAAGATCATTTGTATATCCTGCATAATAAGTGCCATCTTTACATTCTACTACATAAAAATAATGCTTACTTTTCTCCATAGAGAATTTCCTTCAATTCCTTTGTATATTCATTATGATCATCATACACAATTAACGGGGGCAAAATTTTCATATCTGCACTGCCATCCTTTATTCCTTCTATTAAAAGTGTATTTGCTTCTTTACCTCGCTTCGGATAGACGAATTGTAATCGTTTCGGTTCGATTCGATACTTTCTCATTAACGTAATAATATCCAATAATCTACCTGGTCGATGGACAAATGCTACCTTCCCGCCCTGTTTGACGAGTTGACTACTCACCCTGACAACATCCTCTAATGTACAAAAGATTTCATGTCTTGCTATCGCTAAATGTTCATTTTTATTAATCTCATCTTTATTTGGTGTCGGAAAATAAGGTGGATTGCATGTAACAACATCGTATTTCCCATGTCCTAGATTTGATGGCATATCTTTTATATCCCCATGAATCAGGTGAAGTTGATTTTGCAATTCGTTATATTCAACACTTCTTTTTGCCATATTATATATTCTTTCTTGAATTTCAACACCCGTTATCATTGCTTTTGACCGCTGACTTAATAACAGCGGAATCACACCATTTCCTGTGCATAAATCAATCATATTTCCTTTTTGAATCGGTACATAGACAAATTTCGCTAGAAGAACTGTATCCAAGGAAAATGCAAATACTGAGGGACTTTGAATAATCCTCAAATTCTCCGCTAGCAAATGGTCTAATCTTTCATCATTAAGTAACTCAACCATACATCAATATTCCTCTCCATTTATCTGTATCACTTTATTATAACGGTTTTACTTTAAAATGAAAAAACCCTCCCAAAAATGGAAGAGTTTTTTACTTCTTATTTAAGAATGAAAGACAGAACAAGCAGTCTCCCTCAGATCGAACACTTCCATAATGGACATTACATATATGGAAGCCCTCATGATAAAGTCGCGCTAAATTATCATAGCCTTCGCCAATATCAAGTATTTTTGCTTCATTGGTACTTTTATCGACTTTTTCTGTCTTCTTCGTTGTTATCGATTGATCAAGGCGACGACGTAAAAGGTCATTCTCAACTCGCATATGATGATTCTCTTCAAGTAATTGTCCAAGATGTTGTTTTAATTCTCCTAGTTGTTTGTATAGATTACCAATTTGTTCCTCCATACTACTAACAGATTCAAAAATATCTTTTTTATCCACTTAATCCACCTCATTATTCTGTGGCTTGAATCGAAATCGCTCCTTCTTTAAGTAGTTCCTCCCACGTATACTCAACAACACGTTCCCGATCAACTAATTCTAATTGTAAAACACGTTCTAAAATATTCAGTCCAACAACCTTACCGACCCCACTTGTTGTTTCAATCACTTCTCCAAGGTCTGGTAACTGTTCTTTAGCACTTTCATATTCGTCATTTTCATATTTTAAGCAGCACATTAGCCGACCACATAATCCTGATATTTTAGTAGGATTTAGTGAAAGGTTTTGATCCTTTGCCATTTTAATTGAGACAGGTTCAAAATCTCCTAAGAAGGTCGAACAACAAAGCATTCTACCACATGGACCAATTCCACCAAGCATCTTCGCTTCGTCCCTCACACCAATTTGTCTAAGTTCAATTCTTGTACGGAAAATTGCCGCTAAATCTTTTACTAATTCACGGAAATCAACTCGTCCATCTGCTGTAAAATAGAATATAACTTTGTTTCTGTCAAACGTGTACTCAACATCGACAAGCTTCATATCAAGACTATGTTCAACTACTTTTTCAAGGCACACATCGTAAGCCTCTTTTGCAGCATGTTTATTTTCTTCGACAATTAACTTATCCTTTGGGTCTGCAATACGAATAACCTTTTTCAAAGGAAGGACAATGTCGTGTTCATCAACCTGCTTTTTATTTATAACAACTTTGCCAAATTCTATTCCTCTAACGGTTTCAACGATTACGAATTCACCGTCTGGAATCGTATAGCCATTTGGGTCAAAGTAATAGATTTTACCCGCTTTTTTGAAGCGAACACCAACTACATCATACAAGTTTTAATCCCTCCTGCAACTTTATTACCAATTGTTCCATTAATAAGTGTGGATTCATGTTGGTGTGTAAACGACGTTTTGCCTCAAAAATCGCCGTTATTTGATCACTTATACGTCTACTTGACGTTTGAAGTGCGTATTGTTTAAACTTCACAACTTGATCATGAAAAATGATTGATTCTTCATCACCTAATTGAATATATAATAAATCTTTGTAAACTAGTAATAATATATCTAAACCAAAGCTAAGCTGGTCTTTTTCTTTAAAATGCTGCAGCCACTTGTCCTGTATAACAAAGAAAGCATCTGCTGGTCTAGTATTTAATACTTCATATAATTGTAACACTATCGAACGGCACTGTCCAAACCAAGCATCTGTACTTAATCTTCGAGCTTCTTCAAGATTATTCGTTGTATTTGCAATAAGCGATGCAATCGTAGTAGAAATTCCCTCATTCACTAATTGCTCTGATATAACCTTTGGTAGTAATGGCTTAAATGAAAGGACCTGACAACGTGAGAGGATCGTATTTAAAATACGATGAATTTGCTCTGTTACTAAAATCGCTACTGTTTGACTACTAGGTTCCTCTAAAAACTTTAATAAGCTATTAGCAGCATTAGCTGTCATTTTATCAGCATGATTAATAATATAAATTTTACGATTTGATTCAACACCTGTTTTTGAAAACTCCTCCTGAAGTGCTTGAATCTGCCCTTTCTTAATCGATTGACCATCTGGTTCAATCATATGAATATCAGGATGATTTCCAGAAGAAATTCTACGACAATTTACACAGTCATTACAAGGTCTATAATCCTGTTTATTTGTACAAAAGAGACTTTTAGCTAACAAGAAAGCAACTTCCTTCTTACCTGTTCCACGGCTTCCCTCAAACAAATACGCATGGGCCACACGCTCTTTTTTTAAACTATTGCCAACCATTTTTAACACCATTGGTTGATATTCTTCAAGCTGTTCCCATGTTTTTTCCATGATTATCACTCTTTCACATTACGTATAAAGGTTGATTAACAATCCTTTTACAATACCAATTTTACCAAGAATATTGATTGAATCTTTTTCTTGTTCAACCATATTCTGAGTAAGATCCAATAATTCCTTATCGATTTCCTCGACAATTTTGAGAGTTCTACCTTGTCCACTTGAATTCCAGCTATGGGATTGCTTGATATCCATTCCGAATTCAACCGCCTCATTCACAAACCTCTTCACGAGCGTCTTATAGGATGCTAAATCTTTAAAAGTTTGGGAACGAGCAAGTCGTTCCCCTGCTTGATCAATTTGGGATAATAATTTTGATAATTGCTCCATTTGAAGCTTACTCCCATGCTGTTGGACAATTTCGCCAAACTTTTTGCTATCCTGCGCTTTACTTAGCTGATTGCCTTTATTCTTATCTATAGAAAGTCTAAAATCTTGATTTATTTTCATATTCATTTCACCTTTGTTATACGATTAGAATTGATGAAATTGTTCAATTGGTAAAACAAATACAGTGGCTCCCCCAACTTCCACTTTTACTGGAAATGGTACAAAGGAATCCGCATTTCCACCCATCGGGGAGACAGGTGCAATCAATTGATCACGATGTTCACAATTCTTTTTTATAATTTGTAAAGCTTTATCAACTCTGATATCTTCAACACCAATTAAAAATGTCGTATTTCCCGATTTCAGAAAACCACCTGTTGTAGCAAGTTTCGTTGCTCGAAAATTATGCTCAACTAAAGCCTGTGACAAACGGTTGCTGTCCTTATCTTGTACAACTGCAACAACTAGTTTCATCATGTAGCCTCCTTATAGTTTAACATTTTTTTATGCTTACTTCATATTACGAATTTTGGTAACTATATGTGCTAAAGTCCTAAGTTGTTTTATGGTTGTCTCTATTATAGCAAGAATCCACTAAACGAAAAGAAAAACCTCAAAAATCATCAGACTTTTGAGGTAATTATATCTAAAATATTTAATTAGTTACAGTTGAGATGGGATTCAATGATTTCTAATGCATTTTTACTGACCGCTTCAAGCGGAAGAGTCGCATCTACTTTTTGATAACGCTCTTTAAAACGCTCCGCAACTTTTAAATAGCCTTCATATACTTTCTTATGAAAGTTCATATTTTCTAAATCGAGGCGATTTACTTCACGTGAATTGCTTTTTGCAATTCTTGCTAACCCAGCTTCTGGCTCAATATCGAAGAAAAGGGTTAGCGATGGCATTAATCCATTGATAGCAAATTCATTAATGGATAAAACTTCATCAATCCCAAGCCCTCTTGCATGCCCTTGATATGCAAGGGAACTATCAACGAACCGATCACATAAGACAATTTTTCCTTCCTGTAATGCAGGAATTACTTTTTCAGCAAGATGCTGTCTACGAGATGCCGCATAGAGGAGAGCCTCTGTTCGACTATCCATCTTTGTATTCTTTTTATCAAGAATGACTGAGCGAATTTGTTCAGCTATGTCAATTCCCCCAGGCTCTCTTGTTGAAATAACATCATACCCTTTTTTTAGAAGCTCTTGTTGGACGATGCTTAAAATGGTTGTCTTTCCCGCACCTTCTGGCCCCTCAATTGTAATAAAATAACCCTTCACGATGTATTCTCCTTTATTTCACATTCATGCTAATAAATAGTTGCGCTGATGCTATTTTTCTAAAGTCGTTATAAGCATATCTTTCATATTTCCACCTTGGAAGCGTGCACCCGTTTCAAGATACAATGATATCACTTCCAAATGTTTCTCAGTAATTCGTTCACCCTCCATTATCAATGGAATCCCAGGAGGATAAGGTATAATCATTTCCGCCGAAATTTCTCCTACGGCATTTTCAATGGAGACAACCCTTTTATTGTACCCTTTTATCTCTTGATATGATAGAGATAGGGTTGTGATTTTTTCTAAAAAGTACTTAGAACCAATTGAAGTTTCCGGTGTAAGTGGTACATGTGACACTGATTTATTGAGTAATTGATAAAAGTCCTCAACGTTTTCAATTATAGCTAGCGGTAATACAAAGAGAACATGATTCGGGTCCGCTAATTCAGTAAAAATACCTTCCTTCTCAAATAAATGTTGCAGTTGATAACCGTTAAATGAACATTGAGTTTGAAGTGTCATCTTTAATGGGTCTGTATGTATCGATTGATTATTTGATTCAACTAGCTTTATTTGCGGTATCCTTTTTACACTTTCCTTTAAATTTTTTATACTCGCAATGATCGGTATTGTTCCTTCTGCTTTTATTTTTCCAAGATAATGTCGTGCAAGATCAAGTGATGCCATAATTGGATAAGAAGGACTGCTTGATTGCAGCATCTGCAAATATGATTGGACATGTGTAGCATCTATGATTTTGCTATTAACATGTAAAAAAGATCCCATTGTCATGGCAGGAAGAGTTTTGTGAGCTGAATGGACAACAATATCTGCACCAAGTGTTATTGCCGATTCAGGAAAATCCTCAAGAATAAAATGCGCACCATGTGCTTCATCAACTAGAACAGGGATCTGATGGGAATGTGCAAAAGAAATAATTTTCTTAAGCTCAGTTAGATTTGCCATTCCAAAATAATTAGGGCTTGTTAATATTAGGGCCTTTGTATGTGGGTATTTTTCAAATGCTTTCTTAACCGTTGTGAATGAGACATACGTAGGTACCTGGACATCTTCATCATATTCCGGATGCAAAAAGACAGGGTTCACTCCTGCAAGTTTTAATCCGTTAATAATGGATTTATGTGAATTTCGCTGAACGAGCACAGTATTATTCTTTTCTGTAGCAGCTAGGATCATAGCCAAATTCCCTACCGTTGAACCGTTAACTAGGAAAAAGGTTTTTTTCACACCATAAAGCTTTGCTGCCAACTCCTCTGCCTCTAAAATAGGGCCTTCAGGCTGATGAAGGTCATCAAGCCCTGTTAACTCAGTTGCGTCGATTTGAAGGATTTCCTTATAATAATCATTCCCTTTCCCCGGAAATACTGCGCCATATTTATGGCCAGGGACATGCATTGAGATCGGACTTTGTTTTGAGTGATGATATAATGCATCAAATAATGGTGTATGATTGAATGTCATAAAAATCAACCCTTCTTTACTTGAATAGCTTATTGTTGAACCTTTTCATTTCATCTATTATTATATCAAAAAAAGAAGGACCCACATTGGATCCTTGCAAAACTATGAATATATCTCAGGTGTTGTTACCTTTTTTAGTTGTGATAAATAAAACTGGTACTTTGGGTCATTTGTTTCTGTATGAATCATATCGTTTTCGCAATCCATACAAATGAATTTTGTATAAAGGTGTATGCCTCTACTTTTCTCTTGTTCACATATCACACACGTTTCCCCAATATTCTTTGTTCTTAGTTGTGAACTCATTGCCTCCACCTCCGTACATTTATTCTGTCCAGTTATTTATAAATGTATACACGATTTCCAAAATAACGAAGAGTATTAATATAGCGTGTATAGTAATCTATGAGAATTGGGTGGGAAATGTGTATACCGTGGTTATGAAACTAATTACCGAAATACCGAGACTTCTATTGAGGTCACTCGGGTGTAAAATGTATGAAGCGTCCCATGGGAGAATAACGTGTATTTATTTTGGCTATCGTGCATATAATTTTGCTAGCGCGCATATATTGGGATTATCATGCATTTCTTCTAATGTACGAGCATATTAACTTTTTATCGTGCATTTGCCTAGAATATCATGCATTTCGGGTAATTTAGGTTAGGTACATACCTTAAAATTGGATCTGAAACCTATATTTAAGCGGAATACATACACTTTTTTAGCTGATTTACATCTATTTGAAGTAAAAGACCTTGTACTTACTATAAAACGTGGTTTTTAAAGCACGGAAAGTTAACTTTTGCTGGTTGGGTTTGGTGATGTACTTATGTAGCGAATCTTAAC
>NZ_JAKTTI010000031.1 GCF_022427965.1 Fredinandcohnia quinoae
CAAATGCGCCTTGGCGTATTTGCGCCCAGATTTTTTCGAGCTTGCTCGAAAAACTCCCTTTAAAAATCTGAGGCATCCGCCGGAGGCTTTAACTTTATTCAGTAGGGATATGCCAACCATGCAAATTAAAAACGGATTTGGATTCATCTCGCCTCTTTTAAAAGTTAAAGACTTTCTGAATAAAGTTAAAATACCATTAATTTTATTTTGCCTTACTTTTACATGAAGGTAAAGGATTTTTGGTAGAATTGTCTGTACAATTTTATGTAAATTTAGTGACAAAGGCAAAGAAAAATATTATATTCATAAAATAAGTGCTTTAAAAAGGAGATGCAAGCAGTGAAGGATGTAGGTTTAGTCTTAGAGGGTGGTGGCATGAGGGGAGTATATACAGCAGGAATTCTTGAATTTTTCATGGAACAAAAGATATATATTCCATATGTAATTGGTGTATCTGCTGGTGCCTGCATGGCTGCCTCTTACTTATCACGACAAAAAGGTCGTAACAGAATAGTAAATATTGACTATGTGAATAATCCCGAATATCTATCGGTACGTAATTATATAAAACAAAAACAATTATTTGGAATGGATTATATTTTTGATGAAATTCCTAATAAGCATGTACCATATGATTATCAAACATTTTTTGAATCAGAGGAAGAATTCGTTATAGGTACAACCGACTGTGAAACAGGAGAACCGTATTATTTTAGAAAAGCGGATTATGAAAATGACATGCTAACAGTAATAAGGGCTTCTAGTTCTTTACCATTTGTTGCTCCTATCGTTGAGTATCAAGGTAAAAAATTATTAGATGGAGGAATTTCAGATCCAATTCCCCTTAAGAAATCACAGCAAGATGGTAATACGAAAAATATCGTAGTATTAACACGAAATCGTGGCTATTTCAAAAAGAAATCGAATATGATTTGGATGGTTAAAAGAAAGTACAAGCAATATCCCCAATTGGCAAAAGCAATGGCTGAGCGTTATATTCGCTATAATGAAACGATTAAATACCTAGAGCAAGAAGAAAAAGAGGGCCGTGTTTTTATACTTAGTCCTACTTCTCCACTAGAAGTAGGTAGAATTGAACGAAACCCTGTAAAATTAACAAATTTATATGAACTTGGTTATCAAGATGCAAGCCGATTATTTAATGATTTTCAGGAATGGTTATATAAATAAAAAGAGAGGAAGGAGGGTTAACATGCCATTCCTTCCTTTTATATGGATAATTCCTTCCTATCTACCCATCCAATTAGGACCTTGCCCCATATGCATATGGTGATGGTGTGCTCCGTGACCGTGTGGCATATGATGTCCACATCCGCAGCCAGGTCCATGTGGTATATGATGTCCGTGTCCACAACCACAGCCCATGATCATATTTGGTTGAACTTGATTATTTGGAAATTGCCAATCTGCATGAGGATTATTATTCATATTCCCCATCATTGGAAACCCCATTTGTGGCATATTTGATCCACTTGGGTCCATTGCATTTGGACTCATTTCAAATGAACCAAAATTAGGTTGTTGTACTGGTCCTTGGAAAGGGATTTGTGGATTTCCCCATTGCTGTCCACAACACGGTCTACTATCATCCATTCCCGGATTTGTATTTTGAAAATATGGATTCACATGCATTTGTTGATGAAAGTTATTCATAATATCGTCCTTTCTTTATCTGCTCTATATAATGTAATATGCCTATCAGACATATCCAGGATATAATATGTAAGGTTATAGATTTCGTGTGAATACCTATTAGAAATGGGTATTAGCCTTGTTTCTAGTATAAAAAACAACTATAATTTAACGTAACAAATAATGAGGTGCTTGAAATGGATAATGAGTTTGTTAATGATATTTTAAATAAACTAGCTGATGGACAATTGAATGAATTTAGAGTGACAAATGAACATTTTCTTACATTCAGAAATATTTTAGTAATAAGACCAGACTTCAAACATTTTCAAGGAATTGCTCAACATGGTGGAGATGTTATTTATCGATATATGAAGGAAGCAAGGAGCTAAAATACAAAGTAAGATTGACAAGAAAGCTATATATCAAGTAAAATTATCTTGAAGTCGAGATAATAAAAACGATTAAGGTGTTGATAATATGGAGACTAAAGAAACAGTTAACGATACGAACATCTCCTTAAAATTATTTATAATACTTTCTAGGGCATATCGTTCGGTTAACGAGCGAGTCGAAGAAGATGTTAAAGGATATGGACTCAATTTAACAGAATTTGCAGTTTTAGAGCTTTTATATCACAAAGGTGATCAGCCTATTCAACATATTGGAAAAAAGGTATTGTTATCAAGCGGAAGCATCACATATGTTGTTGATAAATTAGAGAAAAAGAAGTTGATTGTTAGAAAACCTTGTCCAAAGGATCGTCGAGTGACATGGGCTTCAATTACTGAAGACGGTAAAGCTTTTATGGATGAGATTTTTCCAAAACATCAAAATGCAATCGAAAATATACTTGGTGGATTGGATACGAGCGAAAAAGAAGTGATGATTGAGCTTTTAAAAAAATTAGGGTATTTTGCCGAAAAGCACTAAAAATATCAAATCAGGCTATATGTCTTGACTGCCCTTTGTAAAACATACTATACTTGCTCTCATAAATAGGGGAAACTCCTATATGGATAGTAGAAAGGGAGATACAAAATGATTACAGAAGAGATTCAAAACCTTCTTTCAGATAAAATGACAATTATACATGAAAGCAATAAACATGATATATGTCTTGTTGGTCCAGTGAAATTACCTGTTCAATTAGATGATAAAGTGGTTAATTTTCAATGGTATACATGGTTAAGATTGGATGAAGAACTGACAAAAGCAGAAATATTAAATTCACTGGCACATACTAATCTAGCATCTATGCAGCAATCTTCTGTGCTTGTATATGGAGATTTTCAACATGCAGAAGAAGCTCCAGTTAGGATGCATAGTATTTGTCATTCAGGTGATATATTTGGAAGTAAGCGCTGTGATTGTGGATTTCAACTACATGAATCAATGAGAATGATTGTTAAAAATGGTAGTGGTGCACTTTTTTACCTTGCTAACCATGAAGGCAGGGGAATTGGTCTATTTACTAAATCATTAGCTTACCTTCTTCAGCAAGAGGGTTTTGACACAGTAGAAGCCAATCATGCACTTGGACTGGAAGATGATGTGCGTTCGTATAGTGATGCAATACGTGTGTTGCAAGAATTACGTTCACAACCTGTAATTCTAATCACCAATAATCCGAAAAAACTTGCTGCATTAAGAGAAAGTGGTTTAATGGCTGATCGCCACATTTCACTATGGGGGGATGTATCTGAATATAATAAGCATTACCTTCAAACAAAGGTTGAAAAATCTGGACATATTCCTGTAGATCAGAATTAGCAAGCGACTCCTAGAATCTTCAATTAATAATGTAAAATGTAAGGTAAGCTCATTTTGGCTTACCTTTTACTATATAATATAGAATTGATTTAAGGGGGAAAGATAATGGTAAATTACAGTGAATTGGTGCAGAGACAAAGAGAGTTTTTTTTACAAGGAAAGACAAAGGATTTGTCCTTTAGACAGGCTGCTCTTAACAAATTACTTAGCTTAATTAAGAATCATGAACAGGATATAATGGATTCACTAAAAAAGGATTTAAATAAAAGTGAATTTGATTCATATTTAACGGAAATCGGAATTATTTTAGAAGAAATTCGATTTACATTAAAGAACTTACATAAATGGTCGCGACCAAGACGGGTGAAAACGACACTAACCGGTATTGGATCAAAAAGCTATATTTATTCAGAGCCTTATGGTGTCACATTAATCATCTCACCATGGAACTATCCGTTTCAATTAGCTATCGCCCCATTAATTGGAGCAATTGCTGCTGGTAATTGTGTAATCTTAAAACCTTCAGAATTAACACCACATACATCAAAGTTATTATCAAAGCTTATTACTGATCATTTCCAAGAGGAATTTATTACTGTTATTGAAGGCGGTATTGAAACTAGTAATGCGCTCTTAAATGAAAAAACAGATTATATATTTTTCACAGGAAGTGTTCCAGTCGGCAAGATTGTTATGGAAGCCGCTGCAAAGCATTTGACCCCCGTAACATTAGAGCTTGGCGGAAAAAGTCCATGTATCATCCATAAAGATGCAAATTTAAAACTTGCTGCAAAGCGAGTTGCCTGGGGAAAGTTTACGAATGCAGGGCAAACGTGTATTGCACCTGATTATCTGATGGTTCATAGTGAAATAAAGGATGAATTTTTACCACTATTAAAAGACGCAATCACGGAACTATACGGTTCTAATCCACTTGCAAATAAGGAATTCACTAAAATCATTAGTGAACGCCATTTCAATCGTTTGACATCATTTTTAGAAAATGGGAAAAACTATTCTGGAGGAAAATTTAATCCAGATACACTTGTAATCGAACCTACGATCCTTGATGATATTTCTTGGGACGATTCGGTCATGCAGGATGAAATCTTCGGGCCTATCCTGCCGGTATTGGAGTATGAGGAGTTATCTAGTTTGATTAACCAAGTGAATCATCGTCCTAAACCACTGTCCTTATATATCTTTTCCGAAAGTGTGGAGGTGCAAAAGGAAATTTTAGATCGTATTTCATTTGGTGGGGGATGTATTAATGATACGGTGTACCACTTTAGTTCTCCGTATTTACCATTTGGTGGCGTGGGTGATAGTGGAATTGGTGCATATCACGGAAAAGGCAGTTTTGATGTATTTTCTCATGAAAAAGGAATTTTGAAGCAAACAACGAAGTTCGATCTCCCATTTCGATACCCGAATACAAAAAACGCATTGAAGAAAATTAAAATGTTTATTAAATAAGGATGGTGTATTATTCACGAAAACTTTGTAATATATCCTCCATATGTTTGATAACAAGGAAATATTAGGTGGATTTATGCTAGAGGATTTTTTTTCCATTCCTTTGCTTAAACTATGTATCCCAACAACTACAAGTGTTTACCATCTTTTGGGTAATGAATGAACATATTACAGCTGATAACCTTTTAGTAGAGCCAAGAGCACAACTACTAGGAGGAATGAAAATGAAAAAACTTAAAGGTTTATTATTAGCATCAACTTTAACGGTATCATTATTTGCATTTCATACAAATGTAGATGCTGCATCATCGACTCATACGGTTAAAAGCGGAGACACACTATGGAAGATTGGAATGAAATATGGTGTATCCGTTCTTGAGTTGAGAGATATGAATAATAAAATAAGTAATATGATTTATCCTGGACAAAGACTAGTAATCCCACAAACTATTTCTGCTTCAGATAAAGAATTACTAGCAAGATTAGTCCAGGCCGAAGCAAAGGGTGAACCATATGCAGGTAAAGTTGCAGTTGCTACGGTTGTATTAAATCGAGTTGATTCACCTTTATTCCCTAATACAGTTAAGAAAGTTATATATGAACGTTCTGAGAATGGAAGCTATGCGTTCACACCTGTACAAAATGGGCAGATTAATCAAGCTGCGGATTCAAGTGCTAAAAAAGCCGTTGAAGAAGCTCTAACATTTCGTGGACAAGGAAAAGGCTCACTTTATTTCTATAATCCCGAAACAAGCAAAAGTAAATGGATTTTATCAAGAGAGGTAACTACTACAATCGGTAACCACCGTTTTGCTAAATAAGTTCGTATAAGTACCACCCAGTTCAATGAAAATTGAACTGGGTGTTTTTTTATGCTTCCCCTTCATATAGTAGGTAATAACATTTATTTACAAGGAGTGAAATCAATGGCGAAGGTACTTTTATTTTGTGATCCTGGTATTGATGATTCATTAGCTATAATGTATGGACTACTTAATCCTACTATTGAAATCGTTGGGATTGTCCCTGGTTATGGAAATGTAACACAAGAACAAGCTACCGATAATGTTGCATTTCTATTACAATTGGCTGGAAAGAAAGATATTCCAATTATCGCCGGGGCAAAGGGGCCATTAACCGGGGAGTTTACACCATATTATCCGGAAATACATGGTCAAAACGGTCTCGGTCCAATCCAACCTCCTGATACAATCAAGGGAGAACTACTGAACTTTGATGAAATTTTTAAATTAATCGAGCGTTATGAAAATGATCTATATATTGTGGATGTAGGTAGATCAACCTCTTTAGCAATTGCCTTTATTCTAGGTGGAAATATAATGAGAAAGGTGAAGGCATTTTACATAATGGGAGGGGCTTTTTTAGTACCGGGAAATGTAACTTCAGAGGCTGAGGCAAATTTTCATGGAGATCCGATTGCTTCAAACCTTGTTGTAGAGAAAGCACATAATCTATCAATTTTTCCTCTAAACGTAACAAATCATGCTATTTTGACTCCACAAATTGTTGATTATATTATCCAATTTCCAAATAATCCGTATCATGATTTAATAAAACCTATTTTTAATTATTATTTTAATTCATACAAGAAAAATGTTCCTGGCATACAGGGTACACCTTTACATGACGTAATTGCTTTAAGTGCAATTGTCAATCCATCAGTTGTGCATTATATTAGGAGAAGAGTTACAGTTGATCTCTTCGGAAAATCGAGAGGGCGAAGTGTAGCTGATTTTCGCCCTAAGCCAGAAAAGCAACAACCTGATACATTAGATCGAATTGCAATAAGCTTAAATTATAAGATATTTATGGAAGACTTTATGAAGGTTATGACGCAGGGTACTACAAGCTAAAATCAGAGTGTATAGGTAAGATTACGTAGTTCATTCGATATTCGAAATAAAATCAAAGCATTATTCTAGAAAAAAATAGTGTAAATGATATAGATTATAATTTTAGAATTTTCGGAAAAAATACCCAAGCTTTCTTAGGCACATTTCGCATATAATGTGAGTAAGGAAGCTTCTGTTTGTTGCCTAAGGTCAAAAAGTCAAAAAGTAAGACTTTAGGGGGTGTGAAAACATGTTGCTAAATCTTATTATCGCAGTTTGTATTGGCGGATGCATGGGGTTGCTAGGACATGCTAAAAGACAAGGAAAAATTGAAAAGCCAAGAATCACAAAGCGATTTATTTATCTAGGTTTTCTTGAGGAAGTTTTAATTGGAACAATTGCAGCTGTACTAATCGTCGTTACATCTGAAACAGAATCACTCTTTCGGGTTGTATTTCTATCCATATTAGCGGGTTATGGAGGAGATACAATTATCCAAAGCTTAGATCTCGTAAGACGCGTGCAAGTTTCAAAGAATTCTTTACAGCAAAAACCTACTAACGAACAGGAGACGATTGAGAAGAATGATGAAACAGGGATGTAGTTTTAAGCAAATAAAGAGAGAACCGATATTAATTATGAATATTTCTGTATATTAAAAGCTCTTATTCAGGCATACTGGTAAGGGCTTATTTTATTTGAAGCTTTAATATACTAGAGAACTGTCTATGAAAATGGTATAATCAGTAGCAATGAAATGAAATGGAGGATTTTGAATAGATGATTACTGTTACAAATGTAGGTTTGCGATATGGAGATCGTAAACTGTTTGAAGATGTTAATATAAAATTTACACCAGGCAATTGCTATGGCTTAATTGGAGCAAATGGTGCTGGTAAATCTACGTTTTTAAAAATATTATCAGGTGAAATTGAACCTCAAACAGGTGATGTGCATATGACACCTGGGGAACGATTAACTGTTTTGAAGCAAAATCATTTTGAATATGAAGAACATGAAGTAATTAATGTCGTAATTATGGGGCATGCCCGTCTTTATGAAGTGAAGCAGGAGAAGGATGCTATCTATATGAAGGCTGATTTTACGGATGAGGATGGAATGAGGGCTGCCGAACTTGAAGGTGAATTTGCAGAACTAAATGGTTGGGAAGCCGAATCAGAAGCAGCAATTCTTTTAAAAGGTTTGGGAATATCAGAAGACCTTCATACAAAGAAAATGGCAGAATTGACAGGTGCTGAAAAGGTAAAAGTACTATTGGCTCAAGCACTATTTGGAAAACCGGATATTCTTTTATTGGATGAGCCTACTAACCATTTAGACTTAAAAGCGATTCAATGGTTAGAAGAGTTTTTAATTAACTTTGAAAATACAGTAATTGTTGTATCACATGACCGTCATTTCTTAAATAAAGTTTGTACACATATGGCTGATTTAGACTATGGAAAAATCCAGATTTATGTTGGAAACTATGATTTCTGGTATGAATCCAGTCAGCTTGCATCAAAAATGGCTCAAGATGCCAACAAGAAAAAAGAAGAGAAAATTAAAGAGCTCCAAAACTTTATTGCGCGATTTAGTGCGAATGCTTCAAAATCGAAGCAAGCTACTTCTCGTAAAAAGCTTTTAGATAAGATTTCACTTGATGATATCAGACCATCTTCAAGACGTTATCCTTTTGTGGGCTTTACTCCAGAACGCGAAATTGGTAACGATCTTTTACGGATCGAAGGTTTAACTAAAACGATTGATGGCGTAAAGGTACTTGATAACGTGAATTTTATCATGAACAAAGGTGATAAAATTGCTTTAGTAGGAAAAAGTGAAATAGCGATTACGACCCTTTTCAAAATTTTAATGGGTGAGCTTGAGGCAGATAGTGGTTCATTTAAATGGGGAATAACAACATCGCAAGCTTATTTTCCAAAGGATAACTCGAAATTTTTCGAAGGTGTAGATTTATCATTAGTGGACTGGCTCCGACAATTTTCACCTAATGATCAAAGTGAGAGCTTCCTACGTGGCTTCTTAGGTAGAATGCTTTTCTCTGGAGAAGACGTTCTTAAGAAAGCAAGTGTCTTATCAGGTGGAGAAAAAGTACGTTGCATGTTATCTAAAATGATGTTAAGTGGGTCAAATGTTTTATTATTAGATGATCCGACAAACCACTTAGATCTTGAGTCTATTACAGCTTTGAATAATGGATTAATTGCATTTAAAGGTTCAATGTTATTTACATCCCATGACCATCAATTTATCCAAACGATTGCAAATCGTATTATCGAAATCACACCTAATGGTCTCGTGGATAAACAAATGACATATGACGAATACCTTGAAAATGAAGAAGTTCAAAAACAAGTTGAAAATATGTACGCATAATTAATTAAGAAAGGCCACGTCACATATAGTTGTGAAGTGGCCTTTTTACGATTATAATCACAATGCCTCACCTACATTGGAATCGAGGAGATCTGGATCAAGCGTATTTGACGTACTCACCCCGTTATTATTTGTAATGTAAATACCCGTGTTAAACGATCCAGACCCTGAAAATACCTTACTTGTAGATACTGGAGAAGCGTTCATCGTATTCCCAGTTATGATAATACCTTCATTACTATTAATTTCAATCGGACCTATGATGATAGAAGGCAATGATTTGCACCTACTTCCTGCATATATAGTATTAAACTATGTATACAAGTTAATATTGAAAGGTACAAACTCCTAAAGTTCTTAATTTCCGACATTAATTATAAAATAATGAATAACTTTCATTATGATTGAATATAATGTTTTGGTTGAAAAAAAGTGAAAATCCAATATAGGCTTTTCATTGATAGGGAGATAAATTATGACGTTAATTAAAAATTGTGTCATCGTACTATTGTTCGGATTATTAGTTGTAGGAATGATTTTCTATGGAGTAAAGCAAATTGACGCAAAAGAAAAAGTAGCATCTAACGAGATACAAATCATCGGAAATATTGCTAGTTAGCGTAAAATAGGTATACCAATATAAGGGAGACACTCGTATCGAGTGTCTCCCAATGGAAGTGGCTATTGTTGTGTTCCATTTCCGCTTTCAAGATGCTGTTGTGCCATTCGAATTAGGCGCTTAGTCATCTCTCCTCCTACGGAACCATTTGCGCGTGCGGTCGTATCTGCACCAAGCTCAACATTAAACTCATTGGCGATCTCTTCTTTCATTTGATCTAGAGCATTTTCAGCACCTGGAACCAATAGTTTGTTTCTAGCCATGATACATCACTCCCGACGTATATTTGAGTAATAATGATTACTCATCTTTAAAATGCCACATGGATTAAATTTGCATACTAAAAGAATGATGGAAATCTACACCAGTTCACATCTCCCTAATTGATTTTGTTTCAATCCCATTCATTTCGGCCTTCATCCAAACTGGGTCAAGTTCTTCTCCAATAAATACTAATGTAAGTGGATAGTTCATTAATTCCTTCATGTAGATCGGTGTACCATATGAATACTGGAAAGAATAATTGTGTTTAGAGTGTAAAAACTTTAAATATCCCTTTATCCGATAAATTGATTCAGGCATTGACCTTAGCCATTCCTCGAAAATATCTATATCTATTGGTCCAGAAAAAGTGTGTACATATGTTTTTACATGTAAATGAGCAACACTAGTCTTTTCATGTGGCTTACGTTCCAATGTCTGATAGGTTCTAATGTCATCAAGTTGAACAGATGCAAAACTTGTTAATAAGCATTTTGCTTGATTATTTAGCGATTGAATTTCAAAGACATTTTGCGCCTGTTCTTTTTCTGTTAATTGCTCAACTTTATTTAATATAAGAACATCTGCATGCTTGATTTGTTCTTGCAATAGGATTTTGAATTGTGGGGTTAGCGTATGACGGTCTTTCCAACGATTGGCATCAATGATTGTCACAATTCCTTGAACAGTGAGTTTGCTTGCAAACAACGGGGACATGCATGCGTCCAAAACCTCAATTGGATGTGCCACTCCCGTAGTTTCGATGTAGATGGAATCTAGCTCATAATCCTGTAATAGTTCTTGCAATTGAACCTCAAACTGACCTTGTATCGTGCAGCAAACACAGCCATTCAATAACTCTTTTAGAGGAGTATCCTCAGAAACTGCATTTGAATCAATCGAAACTTGGCCAAGCTCATTCATAACAACAGCCACTTTTCGTTTATTTTCTTTTTCCTGTGTAAGAATGTTTTTTAATAATGTTGTTTTGCCGCTACCTAAAAAACCAGATAAAATAAATACTTCAACTTTTTTCATGTAGAACTCCTATACTTGATTATTTTTAAGTAAAATGATAATGTCCCTAGACTTGTTTGTCTAGGGACTTGTCTTCAATGTTCAATGTCTAGCTCCAGGTAACTTGCACTATCCTAATTAAAATGCCCAGTTTCCGTTGCGAAATACGGGTTCAACTTTGCCGTCAGTAGTGATTCCGTCAATATCCATTTCAGCAGAACCAACCATGAAATCAACATGGGTAATACTTGAGTTCGCGCCTTTTTCAGCTAGTTCTTCTTTTGACATTGTTTTACCACCTTCAATACAGAAGGCATATGCATTACCTAGAGCAAAGTGGTTTGATGCATTTTCATCAAATAATGTATTATAAAAAATGATATTTGACTGAGAAATAGGTGAGTTATGTGGGACAAGTGCAACTTCACCTAAATAATGACTACCCTCATCTGTATCAACAAGGCGTTTTAGTGTTTCTTCTCCACTTTCGGCTTTTACACGAACAATGCGCCCTTTTTCAAAAGTAAGTGTAAAGTTTTCGATTAAGCTGCCGCCATAGTTAAGTGGTTTCGTGCTTGAAACATATCCGTTGACGCCTTCTTTCAAAGGAAGGGTGAATACTTCCTCGGTTGGCATGTTCGCGACAAATGGATTATTCTGCTCGTTTACGCTTCCCCCACCAATCCACATATGTCCTTCAGGTAGTTCAACAACTAAGTCAGTTCCGGGTGCTTTATAGTGCAATTTCTTATATTTCTTACCATTCAAATAATCTACTTTAGTATGAAGTGTTGCATTATGTTCCTTCCAAGCCAATACAGGATCGTCGGTATTCACGCGTGTTGCCTGGAAAATAGCTTCCCAAAGTTTGTCAACTTGTTCCTCAGATGAGAGATTCGGGAATACTTTTTCTGCCCAGCTTATTGATGGTACCGCGATAACAGACCAGCTAACTTTATCTGACATTGAATAGCTACGGAATTTATCCATTGCCATTCCTGCTGATTTATTAGCTTTTGCAATTCGTTCGGGGTCAACCCCTTTTAACAAATCCGGATTAGAGGAAACAATGGATAAGAATGCTGCTCCACCTTCTGCGAGTTCTTCCATTCCTTTTGCTTTCCACATTGGGTAATCAGTGAATGCTTCATCAGGTGCTAAATCATATCGAGTACGAGTTACCTCATCATCATTCCACTCTACATAAACATTTCTTGCACCAGCCTCGTATGCCTTTTTAACAACTTTACGTACATAGTCCACAGTTGAAATAGGTGCATTAATATTTAGATTTTGTCCTTTTTGGATGTTAACACCGACGCGTACAGCGAGGTCAGCATATTTCTCAAGCATTTGATCGAAATTAGTCATATGTATGCTCCTTTTTTGTTCAAAATAATTGAACGTAGTATATGTAATCTATTCTTCCTCATTTTATCACGAAATGAAAATTGAAGGAATTTTCACGAATTAATTACAAATGAAAAATTATGATAGTACTTATTGACAAGAATTAGCATATCCTTTATTGTACTAAGTGTACTATATGATGTAATACACATAACACACATAACTTAATCCTTACGAAAGGGGGATTTTACTTGTATTTTCAATTGGATGAGCGAAGTAATACTCCAATCTGGGAGCAAATTGTTAACCAAATCAAGGAATTAATTTTAAAAGGAGTCTTACAGCCGAATGACAAGTTGTTAAGTGTTCGTGAGCTATCTTCAACATTGCTTGTAAACCCAAATACAGTTAGTAAAGCTTATCAGGAACTAGAAAGACAAGGAGTTATTGAATCGAGACGAGGAAAGGGAACTTTTGTATCAGAACAAATTCCGACAAAGATAGATGATGAAAAGGTGGATGTGATTAAACAATCTTTAAAGCTGTTAATTGTAAAGGCAGCTTATCTCGGTATTGAAAAAGAGACATTCATGAACTGGATAGAAATCTACTTTGATGAGTTAGGAGGGGGAGAAGAAGATGCTTAGTGTTAAAAATTTGGTTAAGTGGATTGAAGGTCAAGCAGTTTTGGAGGATATTTCATTCTCAATTGAACAAGGAACGATAACTGGACTTATTGGCAGAAATGGAGTTGGAAAAACAACTTTACTACGAAGTCTCGTAGGCATTCTTGATCCAGATCAAGGAGAAGTGCTATTTGAAGGAAAGAATATTGCGATTAATCCAGAAGTAAAACAGTCAATTGTATTCGTTCCAGATTCATTTACGACATTTAACAACTATCATGTAAAAGAGCTCATTCAGTTGTATGATGCTATTTATGAGGATTTTGATGTTAGTTATTTTTACGAGTTATTGCAACGATTTAATCTTCCAAATAACCGAAAAGTAAGAAGTTTTTCAAGAGGAATGAAAGCATTGTTATTCATTATTTTATCTATCTCTACAAAGGCAAAATTGATTATTTTAGATGAGCCAACGAATGGGTTAGACGCAATTGCCAAAAGACAAATCCTTCAGTTTTTGCTTGAGGAAGTATCAGAATCTCAGCTTTCACTTCTAATATCAAGTCATCATTTAGATGAGCTTGAAAAAATATCAGATACTATTATTATGATGAGGGCTGGGAAAATTGAGTCTGTTATTTCAATGGAGGATGCTAAGCTTCATTATAAGAAATTACAGGTCGTCTTTAAGGATGGCATTATGCCAGAAGAAATTCTACAACTGTCCCACGTTGAGGAAATTAGTCGAATTGGAAGAGTTCATACCCTATTAATAAAAGGAAATGTTAATGAGACTGTGCAAATATTGCATGAATATCAGCCACTACTACTAGAACAATTACCAATGTCACTTGAGGATATGTTTGTGTCTGCATTAGGAGGGGATGGCATTGTTTAATAAGGCATTATGGATGAGGAACTATAAGCAATCGAAGTTTGTGATATGGGGTTTTTGGCTTGTCAGTTTGTATTTCGCGTATAAGTTTTACAATATAACTGAAGAAACCGAGTATTCGCTAGCAAATTGGGCGAAATGGGGAAATAGTGATCCATATCAATTCAACTTTGGTAATTATTTTGAAATCCCAGTATTTCAGATGCTCCTAATCGTTACATTGGCAACAGTATTGGTTGGGCTAGAACGTTCTAACCAAAGCATGGATTTTACTTTGTCATTACCATTTAAGCGGAAAGATATTTTTTTTGCAAAATGGGTATTCGGTGTGGTTCATATCTTTGCAGCAGTTACGGTGAGTATAATTATTTCAATCATTATACTAATTACTTCAGTTGTACACGATTACTTACCAGTAACAGCATTCGGATATTATTATATTGTTTCACTGATAACACTAATAGGTGCGTATTCCTTTAGTTTACTTATCGGTTTTATTGGTGCAAGTATTGTCTCACAATTTGCTTTTAGTATTATTTTTTTG
Organism: Fredinandcohnia quinoae; assembly: GCF_022427965.1. Taxonomy (GTDB): domain Bacteria; phylum Bacillota; class Bacilli; order Bacillales; family Bacillaceae_L; genus Ferdinandcohnia; species Ferdinandcohnia quinoae. The sequence goes on from NZ_JAKTTI010000031.1 coordinate 14,468, forward strand.
GCATTGCCATATGGACTATACAATCTTATTTATCAAGGATTTAAATATCATTACCAGGCATTTACAGGGAATTATTTTAGTTATCCTGGCAAGTTACAAGAAATCGATCATCTATTTGAAAATTTATCATTTCCGACCCATCTTTTTGAATTAGATAATGATATTCAAAATATCTTTGTGTGGAAATGGTCTGATTACTCTAATTTATACTTGTTAATTGTCCCAATTGCAGTAACAGTACTCTCGCTTTTATTCACAAGTATTTTGTCAAAGAAAATGCAGAGTGAAAATAATGGGAAAGTCCTTGCTTATGAAAAGTTGCAACCTTATTTGAAAGCAGGAGTTTTTATTTGCTTCTATCTATTTGGAGGAATGCTTGTAGGGGGCTCAAGCCACCGATATGATGAAGTCCCAAGTTTACTTCCATATCATCTTGGCGGCCTTGGATTTAGCATTTTAGCATATTTTATTGTATCAAAATTATCAGGATTAAGATTACAATTCGGTAAGAAATAAGAGAAGGAGTTGTCGCAATGATTGAATTAAAAAATGTAAGTCATGATTTTGAAATCGGAAAAAAAGAGCATAAATCTATCATCCCTGTTCTTAGAAATATCTCATTTACAGTTGGACAAGGTGAAATTGTTACGGTTGTTGGACGAAGTGGTTCAGGAAAATCAACATTATTAAATGTGATAAGTGGTTTTATTCATCCAAAAGAAGGTGGGATTTTTATTGATGGAACAAAGGTTTCAGATCTAAATGAAGCGAAGTTTGCAGACTTTAGGCTGAAGCATCTTGGTTTTATTTTTCAAAGCTTTCAGTTAATACCAAGTATGACAGCATTCCAAAATGTGGAACTGCCTCTCATTTTAAAAGGTGTAAGTGATACAGAGAGAAAGCAAAAGACAAAGGAAATATTAGAAAAAGTAGGATTGCTAGAATTTAAGGATCATTATCCGAGCGAGCTTTCAGGTGGGCAACAGCAAAGGGTAAGTATCGCAAGAGCATTAATTGTTAATCCGCCAATTATTCTAGCTGATGAACCAACAGGAAGTCTGGATAGTGAAACAGAAGAAGATTTACTAAATTTCATTATTAAACTAAACAAAGAATTAGGGATCACGTTTCTAATTATTACCCATGATGAAAGGGTAGCAAGGATTGGGCATCGGACAATCGAAATTGCGGATGGACGTGTACTAGAGGAGGCTGTGTCAGTATGAAATTCGCAGATCAGTTTCGATTTGTAAGACAAAATATGAAGAAAAATAAAACTAGAATTTTTATGACCGTCTTAGCAACCGCAATGGGGTGTACGTTTTTAATTGTATTAGCATCCGTTGGATTTGGTCTTCAAAAATCAGTAGTAAAAGATATTACCGAACGTCAAATTGTTACCCAAATTGATGTCCATGGGAAAGAGGATAGCGAAGAGAAATTTCAGAATGTCACCGATGTGGATATTGCGTACTTCGAAGGGCTTGACAATGTTAAGGCTGTTACTCGTAGACAAATGCTTAATCATGCTGCTATTTATAAAATTGACGGATATACATCATGGGCTGAGACAGTTGTTACTCATTTTCCATCAGAGGTCAAAGCGGGGTTTGAACTATCTGAAGGACATCTTCCGGAAAATTCAAATGAAATTGTTGTCGGATATGATTTCCTTACAAATCTAGCAAAAGAAGGAATAGAAGGTGAAGAGCTCTATAACGAGAATGGTGAAGTTAAGGAAGAATTTCGTTATAAGGAAGAACTGTTAGGTAAAACTTTGAATCTTTCTGTTGTAAATCAAGTCGAAGGTGAAGAGAAAGAAAAGACAATCCCACTTACGGTTGTTGGAATAAGTAAAAAACCAACAAAGGAATGGATATTTGATCAGAATGTATTTATCTCAGAGGAAAAGCTAAATGAAATTGAAGAGTTTATGGGCACATCGAAGGGGATGGATGAGAATGAAAATTCCGGAATCCCAAAGTATGATCAAGTAAAAATCTATGCAAATAACATGGCAAATGTTGAGGATATTACGAGTGTGTTAGAAGATAAGAATTACTTAACATACTCAGTACTCAATGAATTGAAGGAAGTCAATATGATGTTTACAATTGCGAAAGCGGGATTAATTTTTATCGGTACAATTGCCATTCTTATCGCATCAATCGGAATTTATAATACAATGACAATGGCAGTTACCGAACGTGCTCCAGACATTGGGATTATGAAAGCGATAGGCGCTAACCCAGGCGTTATTAAAAGAATCTTTTTAATCGAGAGTAGTTATATTGGTTTGTTGGGTGCATTTTTTGGAACAATTGTTGCGTACGGAATTAGCGTTGCGGTTAACTTTGCGATACCATTCATCATTCAATCGGCATTTGGAGAGGAAATGCCTGAAGGACTAATGTTCTCATACATTCCGTGGACACTACCGGCAATCTGTGTATCTATTTGTCTACTAGTAACCATCATTTCAGGAATGAGACCGGCCCAACGTGCGACGAGGATAGATGTTTTAAAAGCAATGAGAAGAGAAGTCTAAGTGGATTTTTAAGTTTAAATATGAAACCAGTATCACTTCTTTTTCGTATATATAATGAAAAAGGGGTGATATTTTTAATGTTTAATGAAAAGCAACCAAAGATATTTGTTCCTAAGACAACCTCTGAAAAGGTAATGGATACTCTTTCTATTTTAATAATTATTGGGGCTTTTGCGTATATTGCTTCCATTTGGAGAAATCTACCCGACCAAGTGCCGTCTCATTTTAATGCAATGGGTGAACCAGATGACTGGAGTGGTAAAGGTATGATATTCTTATTACCTGTGATTGGAACGGTCATTTTTTTCTCTACATTTGTGGTAAGTAGATTCCCACAATTATTCAATTATCCGGTAAAGGTAACTAAGGAAAATGCAGAAAGACTTTATGTTATATCTCGTAAAATGCTTACAATTATAAATTTTGAATTGGTTATCTTTTTCGCGATAGGTACTTGGGAAATAGTAGAAGTGGCACATGGTGGAAAAGGGCTCGGTATTTGGTATTTACCAGTATTTTTAGTTGTTATTTTTGGAACAATCGGCTATTATATGTACCGTACTTTTAAGTTACGCTAAACTCGTATATGAAAGAGGGATATGAAATGATTATAGAGATAATCGCGCAAAATGTTGAGGATGCTGTGAGTGCCGAAAAAAATGGTGCCGATAGACTTGAGCTTGTTACAGCTATGACTGAAGGGGGCTTAACACCTTCATTTGGAACGGTTAAACAGGTTGTGAATAGTGTTAAGATTCCTGTTCGGGTAATGGTTCGTCCACATGGCTACTCTTTTGTATATTCTGATGAGGATAAACAGGTAATAATCGAGGATATAAGGGAAATTAAGGAAATAGGTGCTGCAGGTATTGTGTTTGGATCTTTAACTGAAGATGGAAATATCGATGAAGAATTTCTACAAAAAGTGATTGATGCAGCGGATGGAATGGAGATTGCATTCCATCGGGCGATAGATGATACCAAAGACCAATTGGCAGCGTTTGAATTGCTTCAGAAATACTCTGATTCCATTCATTCAATCTTGACTTCAGGAGGTAAGCCAACAGCTCTTGCTGGTATGGAGAATCTTGAAGAAATGATCACACGATCCAATGAGAAGCCTTCTCCAACAATTTTGCCTGGTTCAGGATTGTCTCTTCAAAATATTGCAGAGATACATAGCAAATTACATGCGAAAGAATATCATTTTGGTTCAGCTGTAAGAGTGAATGGAAAATTTAGCGAACCAATTGATGGGATTATTATTAAACAAATTAGAGAGATAGTTGGTTAAGTGTCATTTGATCTTGTTTTTCAAACCCTCATTTTAACATGAGGGTTATATTTTTGTATGCTCTCTGATATGAAAAATGCTAAAATATCAGGGAAGAGGATGTGGAAAATATATGAAAAAGAAGAGGTTGTTATTTGTGTTTGGGTTTCTCATTATTTTTGGTCTAATTTATGTAGGTTCCATTCATAATAAAATTAGTCGATCAATCAAAGTGGAAGTACCAAACAATGCAGACTATCTCATTATCCTTGGTGCTAAGGTAAATGGGAACATTCCTTCATTATCCCTTTCATATCGAATTAATACAGCGGCAGAATATTTACTTAATAACCCGAATACGATTGCAATTGCTTCTGGTGGAATGGGGCCAGGTGAAACAATTACAGAAGCTGAAGCTATTCAAAATGGGCTTATTGCTAAAGGGATAGATGAATCTAGAATATTTTTAGAGGACAGATCTACAAGTACATATGAGAATGTTTCATTTTCAAAATCATTCATTCCTAATGATGCACAACAAGGGATAATTGTAACAAATGATTATCACGTGTATAGAGCTGTTCAAATTGCAGGAGATGCAGATTTACATGTTGCTGGTCTAGCTGCGGATACTCCAAAGGTGACAATCGTTAAAGCGTATATAAGAGAGTACTTGGCAGTAACGAAATACTATTTACAAAAATACATATTTTAAATTGATAAAGAGAAGAACCTTCAAAAAGAAGGTTCTTCCTTAGAATTATTCACCGACTGCTTCCAACAACAAATCAACGATATGAACAGCCCGCATTTTTTCAGATAAGCCTTCACGTTCAATTCCTAACTTCATTTGTAAAAGGCAACCAGGGTTTGCGGTGACAATTGTTTTGGCATCTGTTGCCTTAACATTCTCCATTTTCGAATCAAGAATTTGCATCGACATTTCAGATTCTACAATGTTATAAATACCCGCAGAACCACAACAGCTGTCTGCATTTTTCATTTCACAGAACGTTGTATTTTGAATAGCTTCTAGTAATTTTCTTGGTTCAGCTGCTGTCTTCATCACATTACGTAAGTGGCAGGAATCCTGATAGGTGATGATTTGGATAGGTAGTTTGAGTTCTCTTTTATGAAACTCTAACTCTACTAAAATAGCCGAAATATCTTTTGTTTTATTTTTAAAGGAAATTGCGCGTTCAGCCCATACAGGATCATCCTTAAGTAAATGGTCATAATCTACAAGAAATGCACCACATCCACCAGCATTCGTTATAATGTAATCTGCTCCTATTTCTTCAAATGCTGCAATATTCCGTTTGGCTAATTCCTTCGCACCATCTTTTTCACCACTATGGGCATGTAAGGCACCACAACATGCTTGAGATTTTGGAATAACGATTTCACAGCCTGCAATTTGAAGAAGTTTCATCGTTGCATCATTTGTTTTCATAAACATTGTGTCCATAAGACAACCTGAGAAAAAGGCTACCTTTTTCTTTTTGGCTCCGATTGGTTCTAAATGTTCAGGGCGATTTTTCATTTCTTTTCCTGTCGGCACCCGAGGAAGTACTTTTTCCATTGATGCTAAGCTTTCTGGAAAAAGTTTCATTATTCCCGATTTACGAGCTACCTTTTGCATTCCTGACCGCTGGTACACACTGAGAAGCCCGGTAAGAGTTCTCATTCGATTTTGATGAGGAAAAAGACCTTCAAATACTGTTTTCCGGATCACACGAACAGGTAGAGAATGTTTTTTATTTTGATTAACGATATCTCTTGCTTCTTCTAGGAGCTGGCCATAATTGACCCCAGAAGGGCAAACCGGTTCACAGGCACGACAGCCTAAACACATATTTAGAGACTTCTCAAAATCCTCATCAGGCTCAATTAACCCATCAACAACTGCCTTCATTAGTGCGATCCGACCACGAGGAGAATGTGACTCTTGGAATCCTGATTCAATATAGGTTGGGCATGTTGGAAGACAGAAGCCACAACGCATACAATTTAATAACTCATCTTCATTCATTCGAGATTTAAATTCTTTTTGTATCTGCTCTTGCTCTTTTATAGTTGTCATTTTGATACCACCACACGTTTTCGAGAATCCTTTGCAAATACTTTCCCAGGATTCATGATGTTATTCGGATCAAGCCCTATTTTGATCGCTTTCATTGCATCGATTCCCGCAGCACCTAGCTTCATTTCTAGATATGGTGCTTTCATGACACCAACACCATGCTCACCAGTTATTGTGCCCCCTAGATCAATTGCCTTAGCAAAAATCTCCTCAAATGCTTTTTCAACCCGTTCGATTTCATCAAGATTTCGAACATCGGTTAAACAAGTGGGGTGTAAGTTCCCATCACCTGCATGGCCAAATGTACAAATACGAAGATCATATTTTTGGGCAATTTCTTCAATCGCTTTCACCATTTTTGCAATTTCAGAACGTGGAACTGTAGCATCCTCTAAGATTGTTGTTGGCTTAAGTCTAGCAAGTGCGGATAATGCAGAACGACGGGCTGTGCGAAGAGCCTCAGCTTCTTCTTCGGATTCAGCCGCTTTCACGGATACTGCATCCTCTGACTTACATATTTCTACAATTCTATCAATATCCCTTGTTACAACCTCTTCTGGACCATCTTGTTCAATGAGGAGGATTGCTTTTACATCGGTTGGTAGCCCAATTTGAGCAAATGCCTCAACTGCTTCAATTGTTGGCTGGTCGAGAAACTCGAGAGTAGTCGGGATGATTTTATTCGCAATAATTTTTGAAACTGTTTTTGCAGCAGCTTCAAGATCTTGATATTGTGCAAGAATCGTTTTCTTAGTTTCAGGCAGCGGAATGAGCTTGAGTGTTGCTTCTGTTATAATTCCAAGCGTTCCTTCAGAGCCAACGAATAGACGAGTCAAATCATAGCCAGCAACATCTTTCGCAAGCTTTCCGCCGGTACGGATAATCTCACCATTTGCTAGGACAATTTCAAGAGCTATTACATAATCCCTTGTTACACCATACTTTAAGCCACGCAGCCCTCCCGAGTTTTCATTAATATTTCCACCAATTGTGGAGATCTTCATTGAGCTAGGGTCTGGTGGATAAAATAAACCTTTTGCTTCAACTGCCTTTGTTAAATCAAGTGTAATAACACCTGGTTGAACTGTTACGGTTAAATTTTCCTCATCAATTTCAACAATTTTATTGAGAAGTTTGAATAAAAGAACGATACCTCCTTCTGTTGGACATGTTCCTGCGCAAAGATTAGTCCCAGAGCCACGAGGTACGATTGGAATATTGTATTCATTACATACCTGTACAATCTTTGATATCTCCTCTTTATTGCGTGGAGAAATGACTGCATCAGGCATTGCTTGAAATTGAGGAGTTGCATCATATGAATATACAAGTCTTCCAGTCTTGGAATCATCATAGTTATCCGAACCCACGATATTTATAAAAATTTGTCTAGCCTCATTTGTTATCATTTTCCCGCCTCCAGTATAAGTACTTATATATAGCATAAAAAAAAGCGGAAAAATCCGCTATAGATAAAGCTACAAAAATATAGTGATAAAAGTTTAAATTTTTGGATGTTGCTCTAAAAAGAGTAGTGAAATATGTAATGTCGATAAATCAACGAAGCTACGTGGGTCAAGACCGGTCATTTCCTCAACCTTTTTCAATCGATAATGTAACGTATTTACATGAATATGAAGAAAATCGGCGGTATTTTTGATTGATTGGTTTTCATTGATAAAAGTTTGAAGTGTTTCAATTAATACTTTTTCAGATAAAAGAGTACCTATTGTCCTATTAATAAATTCTTGTCTATTTTCCTGACTGATTTCTTGTAGGAGCATTTCTAATTTTAGTTCATCATCAAAGGTAATTGTGTTGTTACGTTTTGCAACGATTAATGCACGTTCAGCTTGATTAAATGATTGTAGAATATGATGCGCAAATACCACTTTACCAACTCCAAAAGAAAGCAATACATCATATTCTATTTCCATTTGCGATTTCAATTGTTGAAGAATGTTTTCAAGCTTCTTTTTAGGTTGTTCGGGAAAAATTAGTAAAAGACGGTTATTCCCCCAACGCACATAAATATTTATATCCTCTGAATGATTTCTTTGCTGAAATTGATTCCAAATACTTCTTTCATTACTATTTGTTGATGTGTCGATCTGGACGAGTATCACTTGGCGACCAATAGAAAGATCAATGCCTAGTACATCAGCACGATTTCTAAATTCAGATGTGAATTCTTTTGAATGTAGCCAATCAAATACAAATGCTTCAAGTACACGAGAACCCCATTCTATCTGTTCAGCATAATAGCTTTCCTGTATAAGGAGTTCAGTCATTTTTTTTAATAACTCACCATAATGCGAAACGTTCTCGGGCTCACCAGTAATCCCGATTACACCCACAACTTTATTTTGGAATTGGACAGGAAGATTAATCCCAGACTTAACACCACGCAATGATTTTTCCATCTCTGTCGTAATAATCAGATTTCCGCTTTGTCGTCGACTAGCTAATAGGGCACCCTCATGAAATGCTCCAAGTCTATCAGCATTTGTACTTGCAATAATCGTCCCTGAAGTATCAACGATAATTATATCCTCATCAATTAATTTACGGACCTCTTGAATAATTTTTTTTGCAAGTGAAGGTAATAACATTAAGAAGACCTCCGATATTTGGATAATATTCATTCTAGCATTTTTAAAAATAAGAGAGTAGATTCATGTTATAATGTTCAGGTTGTTCTTTCAAATTTGTGATTTATAATAGTGATATATCTTTAGTATGAATTGTATGTAGGTAGAAGGCAATATTTGAAAAGGCGGAGAAAATGATGTTTCAAGACATATCAGTAGAACAATTCTTACAAAAACAGAAAAATGATGAATTAGTGCTAGTTGATGTTAGATCTCCCTCAGAATTTAAAGAGGCTACAATCCCTGGTAGTGTGAATATTCCATTCTTTACTGATGAGGAACGCGCTGAAATCGGTACCATATATAAGCAAGTGAGCATAGATGCTGCAAAGGAGCGGGGGCTTGAAATTATCTCAGTTAAGCTTCCCGATTTTATTAGGTCTTTCCAACAAATTGATGGAGAAAAAGGAATCTTTTGTTGGAGGGGAGGAATGAGAAGTAAAACTTCAGCTACCCTCCTTGCATTAATGGGAATACACTCATACCGCTTAGTAGGAGGAATTCACGCCTATCGAAAGTGGATCGTGGAAACTTTAGATGATCTAGGGCAGGAATTTTTGCCAGAGGCTTATGTTCTTAATGGTTATACAGGAACAGGAAAGACTATGATTTTGAATCATCTTGCAAATGAGGGCTATCCTGTTTTGGATTTAGAGAAAATGGCGAATCACCGCGGATCGGTATTCGGACAAATTGGGTTAAAACCCCATAATCAAAAAATGTTCGATATTATGTTTGTACAGGACGCACTTAAGTACAAACAATCTCCTTTAGTATTATTTGAGGCAGAGAGCAAGCGAATTGGTAGGACAGTACTCCCTGACTTCCTATTAAAAAAGAAAGATGAAGGTATTCAAATTTTTATTAAGATGCCTATCGAGGAAAGAGTAAACCACATCATCGAAGATTATCGCCCATGGGAACATCATAAGGAATGCATGGAGGCCTTTGATCGAATCAAAAAACGAATCCATACCCCAATTGCAGCGGCAATTGAGGCTTCTTTAGAGAATGAGGATTTCCAAACTGCTGTAAGGTTACTTTTGGAGTTTTACTATGACCCACGCTATAAATATACGGCGGTTCAACATCCTGAGGATCGTAATATTATAATTGAGGCAAAAAATGTTGATGATGCTGTACAAGTAATTAAGGGAATTATTAAAGAGAAACTGCCTTCTTTAAAATAGATGTACGATTTTTGATAGTCTCTCAAATTTTTTCGTATATACGGACATAAAAGTCAATATTCGACGAAATATTTATCGAAACGAAAAATAAGGGGGAAGAAGTTTATGAAAAAAGTAAAATTCACAAAATCTGTCACAAGAGGTGTTATGGCATCTGCACTTATTTTTTCATTAGGTACAAGTGCAGCTTTTGCAGATGGGGAAGTTACTGATCAAGCTGATACTACAGTTTCACAGGAAAATGGTACTACGGATGTGACCAATGTATCTGATGAGGTAATTTCAAATGAAGAAACAGTCGTTAAAGAAGAAACATTACCTGAAGATACTATAGTTGATGAAGAACAAACTGAAGATACTATAGTTGATGAAGAACAAACTGAAGATACTATAGTTGACGAAGAACAATCAGAAGAAGCAGACGTAGTAGTGGATCAAGGGGAAGAAACTAATGAGCCATCATTAGTACCTGGGGATTTCTTCTACTTCGTGAAAATTATGGCAGAGAAAATTCGTCTTGCTGTAACCATTGATGATTATAAGGAAGCTCGTCTTCTAGCAAATTTTACTGCTGAACGAATTGCTGAGGCAAATGTTCTATTTGCCGACGGGAAGACAGAAGAAGCAGAAAAACTTCTGAAAGAGGCAATTGCCACACAGGAGCAGGCAGCTGAAACTCTTGCTGATTCTGATGAAATGAATGGGGAAGAGGTAGAATCAGTAGAAGAAACAAACGATGAAAGTACTTCTGAAGAGAAGGTTGTAGAGGATGTAGCACCAGAAATTGAAGATGAAGTACAGAGTAAGCTCGCGCATAATATTGATGCATTGGCAGCAGCTTTAACAAAAATAGAAAATCCGAAGGCTCAACAGGCTTTAATGAAAAATATCCAAAAGTCATTTGCAAAATTAGATAAAAAGCTTGAGAAACTTGAAAGAAAATCAACAAAATTTGTAGCAAAGGAAGACGACAAACTAGATAGTGCAGAAGGAACTGAAGAAACGATTACAGACACTGATGCTGAAGACAATGTAGAAGTTGTCCAAACAGATAATGGAGCAGTTGTTGAAGAAGATGACATTAATATAACTGAAGAGAAAACAGAGTTGGCTCCACAAATCAAAACAAAGAAAGCTAAAGCAGAAGAGAAGAAAGTAGTTCAAGTAGAAAAGATTGAAAAGAAGCGTCCTGACGTACAAAAAAATGAACATTCGCAACTAAAGGAAGTAAAAAAGGATAAAGAAAAGAAGCAGCAATCTAATAACGGTCAGGAAAAAAAGAACGAGAATCATAAAGCAAAAGATAAAGAGTAAAAAGAAAAACCAATCCGATTTTGGATTGGTTTTATTCTATGCTTATGAAATCTTACCCCATGATATCCGAAATGCAACCTTCCATAAAATAATGAGGGTAACTATTAATAATAGAAAATAGATAAAGATACCAAAATTAATCAAAGTTGAAATGAAGTGAATTCCTCCAAGAACTGGTACAATCAGCATGAGCCCGAATACTATCCACCCACTGCTTTGTTGAAATGCTTCAAATGACTCAGAGAAGGGTAATGATTTTTTAAAAATCATAAAGCAAATAATCGCATAGATTATCGAATTCATAAAGATGATTAATAGGTCAGGCATAATGCGTACTCCGAAAATGACGATGAATATAACACATAGCAATAGATACAGTGGTAAATACAGTTTCACAATAAATGCTTTCATTGTTCCACTAAAAACCGGAGCCAAGTTGTTCAATGGCGCTACTCTATATATCCACGCACCTTTATATTTTCCAGAAAACTTAAGCATCATGATTACAGTCGGAATAATAATTAAACTAAAATAAATTGAAAAATAGGATTTACTTTGGGATACTTCTGCAAATGAACTAGTTGTATAACTATTTATTAATAAAATAAACGGTAAAACTAATGAAAATCCTAAAGAGGGATACACCTTTAGTTTAAAATCACGCTCATTTTTCATCATTAGACCGGCGAAAGTGAAAAATGCTCGTTCCTCCTTCGAATAACAAATCAGTTTTAAAAGCTTATCTCTAATTTGACTATGTTTTTTTATCTTACCTTTTCCATGAAATGAGAGCTTTTGTAGACTTTTTTCAAATGTTGGTACAAGCTTTAAATAGATAAAGAATGAAATGATCGGAATCACTATTCCACATATGGCTAATATCAGATAAAAGGAGCTAAATTGATTATTCATGACAAGCTCAAAAATTGCACCATACCACATTGGAATAATAAATATTTGCCACCATTCAGGCTGTAGAGCAATATTTAAATCGATTAATTCAAATGATCTTGCAAGCAGCTGATATCCGATCATAATAGCAATTGATAATCCAATTTGTACATAGTTGATTAGGTCTTTCAGTTTTTCACCATCAAAGTATCGTAATATAAGTAGATAAAGTAAAGCTGTTAAAACGACAATAAAAAGATCAAGAAGAACTGTGATAAAAATCGAAACAAGAAAAAACAAAAATCCATTAATAAAGAGGCCAACAATTAACGGTATCCCAATAATTGAAATTGTGAGCAACCATAGATAAATAGAAACATGAATCATTTTTGCAGCACTGATTGTACGCTTATTAACAGGCTTCGGATACAAGATATTTCGATCGCGGATATCAAGTAATACAGATGAAAAATCCGAAATCATTGAAGTCATCACCAGAAACATTAATATCCCAAATACTAGACTCATTTGAAAGATATAATTATCCCCCATTAACATAAATGGAATCGTAAAAAGACCAAAGATGACATACAACCACAATGATTTTAAGTAACCATTGCTTTCTTTATGCTCAGTTCCTTTTTTCTTTGCTTGCTGATTAAAGATGGTTGGTACACGTCTCTGATCCATAATAAGCTTAACCTGTAGAATACTCCTCATCCTTGGATATTCAATTCCGAAACGAGTAAAGATAAATTTAAATCGATCTAGAATACGTAGAGTAAGAAAATCCTTCATCTCTACACCTCTTCTACGACTGCTACAAATTTTTCAGCAATTTCCTTATGTTCACTAAATCCTGTTATTTGATTGAAAATCTCTTCTAATGAACCTTCTTGATTTTGTTGTTTTAAATCTTCGAAAGTACCGTCTGCAGCTATTCTACCATCATGTAATAAGATAATTCGGCTACTGATTTTTTCAACAACATCCATTATGTGTGATGAATAAAAAATAGTCTTTCCTTGAGCAGCTAATTGTGCCATAATTTCTTTAAAAATCATTACACTATTAGCATCTAAGCCATTAATAGGTTCATCAAAAAATAATAAATCTGGGTTATGGAGTAGACTTGAAATAATCAGTAGTTTTTGGCGCATTCCTTTTGAAAATGAAACAATTCTAGAATGAAGTACTTCACCGATTCCAAATAACTGCATTAACTGATTTGCTTTATAATCAACCAATTCATGTTCGATACCGTATATTTCACCGATAAAGGTTAAGTATTCTTGAGCAGTTAAATTATCATAAATCTCTGCAATTTCGGGTACATAACCAATCCTTTTTTTATAATCAACTTCACCATTTGAGATATCCATACCAAAGATCTTTACTTCACCATCATAATCATCTTCAATCCCCAGCATTATTTTAACTGTTGTACTTTTACCAGCACCGTTTGGACCGATATAGCCAATAATTTGTCCACGATTAACATGAAAGGTAACCCCTTTTAGCACTTCTTGGGTACCATAGTTTTTTTTCAAATTAGTAATAGTTAAAATCTCCTCATTTAACATAGAATAGACCACTCCAAATATTTCTAGTATTCTCTTAGTTTACCATTTCCAATATTTAATAAAAAGGATGAAATAAATGACCTACGTGAATAACCATCTTTCAGAAATTTAGACATTTTTCTTAAGATAAATATGATATTCTTGTTTTTAAAATTATAGCCAGTCTTATATGTTACATAATGAATAACATGGAATGTACATCATTTAACAATATGTATAATGCAAATGACCCCATTAATAAGTAAAATAGATACAAACTTCAAATTTTTCAGTCAATTATACCGATCTTTCTACCATCTGAAATATTCTACTAAATTGTAAACGCTTTCCAACTAGTTAATTACCTACAATTCCAAAGTCAATATTCCAACGAGGACTATTTAAAATGATAGATAAGTCCTTTCCATATAAATAAGTTGGTCTTGAATACAAAAGGAGGTTGTTTATTTTGAGTAATGTAAATGCAAGAATTTCGTATGATGACCTACGTAAAAACTTTCAAGAAGTACATCCAGGTTTGACGAATCAGGAGGCAATCGAAGAATCAAACCGTTGTCTTTATTGCTATGATGCTCCATGTATAACGGCATGTCCAACAGGAATTGATATTCCGACCTTTATTAAGAAGATTGCCTCAGGTAATTTGAAAGGGTCGGCAACAACGATCATGAAAGCAAATCCTGTAGGAGCAAGCTGTGCCAGGGTATGTCCAACAGAGGAATTATGTGAAGGAGCTTGTGTACTTAATCATTCAACTAAACCAATCATGATTGGGAATTTACAACGATTTGCCACAGATTGGGCCATTAAAAATGAGCAAGTATTATTTAAATCGGGTAAAAAGAATGGGAAGTCTGTTGCGATTATTGGTGGAGGACCAGCAGGGTTATCTGCAGCCCGAGAACTGGGGTTATTAGGATATTCCGTAACAATATTTGAAGCAGAAGAAAATGCTGGCGGTTTGAACGCATATGGCATCGTTTCCTTTAGACTTCCACAAGAAATATCCTTCTGGGAGGTTAATCAAGTAAAAAGCTTAGATGTGGAAATTCGTACAAATACGAGAGTCGGTAAGGACATATCAGTTAATCAAATTCTTGAGGACTATGACTTTGTCATTCTAGCAGTTGGAATGTCAGCGGTCCCAAATTTAGGAATAGATGGTGAAGATTTAGACGGTGTATATGATGCGATTGAATTTGTAAAGGACACAAAAACAGAGGAGATTACAAATGAATTTGTCGGTAAAAACGTAGTTGTTATCGGTGCCGGAAATACAGCAATTGATGGTGCAACCTGTTCAGTACGACTTGGAGCTGAAAATGTAAAAATTCTTTATCGACGTACACTCGAGGAAATGACTGCATATGACTTTGAATATGAATTTGCAAAACAGGATGGAGTAGAATTTAGGTGGTTAACAGCACCTAAACGTATTATTGGTGACGAGAATGGCCAGGTAAAAGCAATTGAATGCATCAAAATGGAATTGGGTGATCAAGGTGAGGATGGACGACGTCGACCAATTCCAGTCGAAGGTTCAGAATTTACATTAAAAGTAGATGCTGTCATTAAGGCAATCGGTCAATCAAGGTATATTGAACTGATTGAACAATTTGAATTAGAACATAATGGTGGCGTAGTAAAAATAGATGAACATAGCTTCCAAACATCAAATGAAAAAGTATTTGCATGTGGGGATGTTATTTTTGGAAAAGGACAGGGTGAAGCAATGGTTGTTTCAGCTGCTCAGCAAGGGAAAGAAACAGCATATGCGATTCATCAATTATTATTTGGTGCTGTGTCAGAAATAGCTTAAATAATATTTTGCTAATAAAAACTAGGAGGTCATGTTATGGCAGATTTACGAATAAATTTAGCAGGAATAAAATCTCCCAATCCATTTTGGTTAGCTTCTGCTCCTCCAACAAATTCCGGTTATCAAGTACAGCGTGCATTTGAAGCTGGATGGGGTGGAGCTGTATGGAAGACCTTAGGAGACCCAATATTAAATGTTACTTCACGCTTTGCAGCAGTTAGCTTCAATGGTCAAAGGGTTGCCGGATTTAACAATATTGAGTTGATTACTGACCGACCTTTGGAGGTTAATCTTAAGGAAATCTATGAAACTAAAAAGCGTTTTCCGAATCATGCAATCATTGCTTCGCTCATGGTAGAGCCAAAGCAGGAAAAATGGCATGAAATTGTGAAAAAGGTTGAAGCTGTGGGTGTGGACGGTCTTGAGTTGAACTTTGGCTGTCCACATGGGATGGCTGAAAGGGGAATGGGATCAGCTTCTGGGCAGGTTCCGGAATTAGTTGAAAAGCAAACATATTGGGTAAAAGAAGCCGCAAAAACACCAGTAATTGTAAAGCTTACTCCAAATATTACAGATATTACAGCAACTGCAGAAGCTGCCGTTAATGGCGGTGCTGACGCTATTAGCATGATTAATACAATTAATAGTTTAGCAGGGGTAGATATAGATACATGGAATACGATTCCACATGTAGGTGGAAAAGGGGCACATGGTGGATATTGTGGTCCTGCAGTTAAACCAATCGCCCTTCATATGGTTGGTGAGTGTGCAAGAAATCCAAGAATTAATATTCCAATCTCAGGAATCGGTGGCATATCAAATTGGCAAAATGCTGTTGAATTTATGTTAATGGGGGCAACTGGTGTACAGGTTTGTACAGCAGCCATGCATCATGGTTTTAGAATTGTGGAGGATATGATCGAAGGGCTGAATAATTACTTAGATGAAAAAGGTATAGCTTCTGTAATGGATATTGTCGGGAAGTCTGTTCAGAAATATTCGGATTGGGGCGACCTCGATTTAAATTATAAGATTGTCGCAAGAATTAATAATGATGTATGTATTAACTGTAATAAATGTCATATCGCATGTGAAGACACGTCACACCAATGTATCGATATGTTGAAGGATGGAAATGGGTATAGCATTTTGAAAGTTAGGGAAGAGGATTGTGTTGGTTGTAATCTATGTTCGATTGTTTGCCCAGTGGATGGTGCAATTGACATGATTGAAATCCCAAGTGAACTCCCACCAATGACTTGGAATGAACGTCAGGCTGCTCTCGGTGCTATTTCTTGTAGTATTGATACAGTAAATAAATAGACCTTTTTGAGGAGGAAAAGTATGAAAAAAATCATTAAAAACGGCATAATTGTTACTGCAACGGATACATTCAATGCGGATCTATTAATTGATAATGGCATCATTTGTCAGATTGGAACGAATTTGTCTGAACAAGGGGCGGACGTTATTGATGCAAAAGGCTGCTATTTGTTTCCGGGGGGCGTTGACCCACACACTCATCTAGAAATGCCATTTGGTGGAACTGTTACAAAAGATGACTTTGAAACTGGAACAATAGCTGCTGCTTTTGGTGGTACAACAACAATTATTGATTTCTGCTTAACAAATAAAGGTGAACCTTTAAAAGATGCAATTAAAACATGGCACGCGAAATCAAATGGAAGAGCAGTTGTCGATTATGGCTTCCATTTGATGATTGGAGAAGTTAATGAGGCTGTACTCAATGAACTTCCATCTGTCATTGAAAAAGAAGGAATAACATCCTTTAAGGTGTTTATGGCTTATAAAAATGTACTACAAGCTGATGATGAAACCCTATTTAAAACTCTTATTGCAGCAAAAGATCTAGGTGCTCTTGTCATGGTCCATGCTGAAAACGGTGATGTTATCGATTATTTGGTTAAAAAGGCATTGGAGGGAGGGAAAACAGAACCGATCTATCATGCTTTAACACGACCACAGGTGATTGAGGGAGAAGCAACTGCAAGGGCAGCAACATTTACCGGACTTGCTAATTCCCAACTCTATGTTGTCCATGTTACTTGTGCTGATGCTGCAAAGGCAATTGCAGATGCTAGAAATAGAGGAATTGAGGTTTGGGGAGAAACATGTCCACAATATTTGGTACTTGACCAAACCTATCTAGAGAGACCTAATTTTGAAGGTGCTAAATACGTATGGTCACCACCATTACGTGAGAAATGGAATCAAGATGCTTTATGGAGTGCTTTAAAGACGGGAACATTACAAACGATTGGTTCAGATCAATGTTCATTTGATTTTAACGGACAGAAGGACCTTGGGAAAGGCGACTTTTCAAAAATTCCGAATGGCGGACCTATGATTGAGGACCGCCTCTCAATACTTTTCTCAGAAGGTGTCAAAAAAGGAAGAATATCATTAAATCAGTTTGTTGATATTACTTCAACTAGGGCAGCGAAATTATTTGGTTTATATCCCAAAAAGGGGACAATCACTGTGGGAGTAGATGCCGATATTGTTATTTTTGATCCAACAGTGGAGCGTACAATATCTGCGGAAACCCATCATATGGCGGTAGATTATAATGCGTTTGAGGGAATGAAGGTAACTGGAGAACCCATTTCAGTTTTATCTCGTGGTGAATTTGTGGTTCAAGATAAAAAGTTTGTTGGTACAGTTGGGGCTGGCCAATACTTGAAGCGAGCCAAGTATGGAAAGAACTATGAAACAGTAGAAGACAAAACATTATCAATGTAAATTCTGTTACCCTTTGATAGAGGTGGAGTGTAGCTGTGGTTTCACATAGCTACACTCATCTTAAAAAATGACTGAATAAGGATAGTTGTGCATATATTATTCAGAATATTTAAAATAATATTAAAAAAGGGGTGTTAAGATGGAGAAAGGCAGTAATTATTTAAAGTCACCAGATTTGCTTCCAATTGGGCACGGTGATAGGAAGGTTAGTACGTTTGGATTTGTAGTAATTTGGGTTGGAATGGCTGTTGTTTTAGCTGCATTTGCAATTGGTGGAGATGGAATCCGTCATCTACCACTAGGATGGGTTATTATTGCTACGATTTTAGGATCGATTCTAATTGGAATTTTCATGACAATTATTGGTGATATTGGTGTTGAACACGGATTATCCTTCCCTGTCTATATGCGAGCACCATTTGGAACGATTGGTACTCATATTCCTTCTCTTGTCCGTGGTGTAACTGCATCTTGTTGGTTCGGTATTAATACGTATTTTGGTTCGACTGCAATGAATGGAATCTTACATGCATTATTTGGATTTGACAATTGGTTTATTTGCTTCATTATTTTTGCTGCAGCCCAACTCATTAATACTGCACTGGGTATTAAAGCAATTGAGAGGTTTGCAGATTTGGCTGCACCAACGATTATTCTCATTTCTGCTTGGATGTATGTGTCTCTTTCAGATAAAGCATTGGAACAAGGAAGAGATGTATGGGCATGGGTAGAAAGTCCAGTGACAGGCGGAGCTGCATTCACAGCATTCATGGTTGTAGTTATGAGTAATATGGGCTTTTGGGCTACACTTGCAGCTGATATGCCTTCACTTTCAAGATTTTTCAAAGCCCCCAAGAATGAAAGAAATTGGTTTAAACGCAATAAGGCACAAATAGTTGGTAGCGTGATCGCTATGCCGATAGTAAATACATTCATGGTCATAATAGGTGCTGTATCTTATGTTGCTGTTATGAATTATGATCCTGTAGTTGGTCTTCAGGAGGCAGCGAGTGGCTTTGTTTTAGGGATTTTATTATTAATGATTGTGTTTGCACAATGGTCAACAAATACTTCTGCGAATGTGATTCCTGCTGCAACTATATTCTCCAACGTTGGTGGTCCAAAGGTTCCTTTTTGGGCAGGTGTTATCATCGCTGGTATTGTTGGGATCGTAGTTCAACCGTGGAATTTATTTGATGTTATTATTCCTGCGCTATTAATCATTGGTGGTATCCTGTCTGCGATTGTTGGTATTTTATTCACTGATTACTATCTCCTACGTAAGAGACGTGTAAATGTTCACGAGCTTTATGAGGATCATGGTCAATTTAAATATATGAATGGAGTTAATATGGCTGGGATGATTGCCTGGGTTATTGGGGGACTGGCAGCATACTGGTTATCGGCATATTCATTCTTTGTTGGCTTTGGAGTGGGTGCAATTGTTTATTATATACTCGCCAAATATTGGTATTTTAATAAATATAAACAAGCTGAAATTGAAGATCCAAGTGATGAAAAATATTTAGGCATAACAGTAGGGCGTGATTGGCAGATTGATGCTGGGCATGAACCTGTAGTTGTGCCTGATACGACTGTAGATTCGCAGATATAAGAATAACTGGAAGGAGAGAAATAGATATATGTCAGATTATCAAATGTTTTTGCAGGAAAGAGACCGACTTGATTATTTAATTCAAAAGGGATTTAGAATCACAAATATAACAGAAAATTTGAGCGGTGCATTTGTCGAGTTTGAAAATAGTGCATCTGAAAAGGAAACTTTGCAAATTGTAAATCCTGAGGCACGAAAATATTTTGCTGTACTGTTAATCAAGCAACAAAAAGAAGGGGCATAAAGAAGGTAACAAATTAAAACATACAAGATTGATACCGGTAGTCCACTTAAATGGATACCGGCTTTTTGTTTTTAAATATTCGAAATAATTTAAAATATCATCAACTACTCGCCATCTTCCTTTATAATAGAGATAAAGTTGTGAAATTTGGTATGAAGGGGGCAAAAAATTGAACTCTTACATCACAATTAATGATATTTTACAAAGAAAACATTTTGAAAATATTGAAGTAATTGCTGGAAAAGAAGGGCTCTTCCGCTTAGTTAAATGGGTGCACGTTGTGGAAGTGACAAACATACGCAATCTCCTAAATGGTAATGAATTAATATTATCAACTGGTGTGGCGTGGAAAGATAAGAAGGAGAATTTTATCTCTCTAGTTGAACAATTAATTGATTCAGAGGCTTCTGGTCTTTGTATCGAAATCGGTACGTATACCTCTTTGATTCCACAAGAAATTATCAATATTGCTAATCAATCCCAGTTTCCAATTATACTATTTCATCAGGAAGTCCCTTTTGTTGAGATCACCCAAGATATTCATGGACTCCTAATCAATCGTCAATATCAAATGATCTCAGACTTAGAGAACTATTCCCAGGCCTTAAATAAAAAACTATTAACAATTGAGCATTACATTGAAATTCTTAAGTTTATTCATCAATATTTGCGTGTTCAAGTCATAATTGAATTTGGTAATAAAGAAATACAATTTATTCCTGAAGTAGCTGATCCGGTTCGTAGAAGACTAGTAGAGTTAATTGGAAAAAAGGATACCTACCCTGTACCTAACTCAGATGTGATGATCTCTATTGCTAGATTACCAATAAATTTATTAGGCGATAAGTATGCAGAGTTAATCATTACTTCTGAAACTAGAGAGTTGTCTGAGTATGATCAACTTATTTTGGATAGGACTGCAACAGCACTTGCACAGCTATTATTAAGAGATCTCTATGTTGAGGAAAAACGACGGGTTGAAAAAACGGAGTGGTTGAATGGATGGTTAGAAGGAGAGCAGAGTGAAGAATCAATTAAAGAGTATTTGGCTTTTAATACCCCTTCAACTAAGCCAAAAGGAGCAGTCGTCTCCATTTGTAAGCTTGATTCATTTGACCTTTATTCGAATACAGATTTAACTTATTTTAAGTTGTTTTTTCGCGCAATTTTTGAACAACAAGGTTTTTCCCTTTTGGCAATTGAAAAAAGAAATACCATTGTTTTTATCTTTATAAATGAAAGAAGTCCCTCTACATGGAAAAATCGAATGCAGGAAGGGATTCATAGACTGCTTGAATCTGACTTGCAAATCAGAAATGTGAAGGCAAAGCCAAAAATAGGAGTCGGAAAGTTTGTGGAAAGACTCACAAGTATAGATAAAAGCTATCAAGCCGCAATTGAAACAATACGTATTCAAGATCGATTATCAACACAAGCCGATAGCCATTTTTATGATGACTTACATATTTTTAGACTTATCTCGCTATTAAATCGCCATTTGGATTTAAATGAAATCGTCCTAGAATATTTAGAGCCGGTGATCACCTATGATAAAAGATATAATGGTAAGCTGATGGAAACATTGAAAACATATTTAGCCTGTAATGGCTCTAAGCAAGAAACAGCGAAAAGATTATTCATTGTTAGACAAACATTATATCATCGTATACATAAGTTAGAAAAATTATTAGGGAAGGACTTTATGAATCACGAGAAGAGGTTAGCAATCGAATTTATGATTTTATCAAATGAATTTTTACTTTCTTCTCAACAGATGAAAAAAATAGAAAGTGATGTATTGTAACCTACTAATTAATTAGTGGGTTTTTTTACGTCTTATTCTTACTATTCACAATGTGTAAAAATTACAAGCAGTTATATTACAAATTGTCTAATGAAAGCATTTCCAAAATGGAGGATAATTTTATATAAGTATTTTCCAAAGATTTTAATAAGATTTAAGGAGGCTATATTTTAATGACTGTGATAAATAAAAATCTGGCTGTGTTAAAAAATTTTATTAATGGTGAATGGGTTGATGCTATTAGTTCGGAAACGCTTGATGTACCAAACCCTGCAACTGGCGAAATATTAGTAAAAGTCCCGATTTCCTCAAAAAAGGATGTGGATCTAGCTGTTCATGCTGCACATGAGGCATTTCAAACATGGAAAAATACTCCCGTACCTAAGCGAGCGAGAATACTATATAAGTACCATTATCTCTTAACTGAAAACCATGAAGAATTAGCGCGTCTTGTTGTTGAGGAAAATGGGAAAGCATATAAAGAAGCATATGGCGAGGTTCAGAGAGGGATTGAATGTGTTGAATTTGCTGCAGGAGCACCAACATTAATGATGGGTGAGACGCTTTCAAATATAGCTGAAGATATTGATTCAGAGATGTTTCGCTATCCACTAGGAGTTGTGGGGGGGATTACACCATTTAACTTTCCAATGATGGTTCCGACTTGGATGTTTCCATTGGCAATCGCATGTGGAAATACATTCGTTTTAAAGCCTTCTGAACGGACCCCTATTTTAGCAAATAAATTAGTTGAATTGTTCGCTGAAGCAGGAGCACCAAAAGGAGTATTAAATATAGTGCATGGTGCACATGATGTTGTTAATGGGTTACTCGATCATGAGGATGTGAAGGCGATTTCCTTCGTAGGATCTCAACCGGTTGCAAAATATGTATATGAGCGAGCTGCTGCTCAAGGGAAACGAGTTCAAGCATTGTCTGGTGCCAAAAATCACCACATCGTTATGCCTGATGCCGATATGAATAAGGCTGTCGCAAACGTTATTAGTTCTGCTTATGGAAGTGCAGGTCAACGCTGTATGGCATGTAGTGCAGTCGTAATTGTTGGTGATGGTGATGAGTTTGTGACAGCACTTAAACAGAAGGCGGATGATCTAATTATCGGGAACGGTATAGATGATGAAGTGTTGCTCACACCTGTTATTAGGGATTCACACCGAATGAAAGTACTAGATTATATTAAGAAAGGCTTAGAAGAGGGAGCTTCTTTAATTAGAGATGGTAGGAAAGAAATGGATGAAATGCAAGATGGAACATTCTTTGGAGCTACTATTTTTGACTATGTGACACCTGAGATGACGATTGCAAAGGAAGAAATTTTTGCTCCAGTTCTGAGTCTTTTACGTGCAAAAGATTTAGATGATGGACTTGAATTTATTCGTAAATCTCGCTTTGGCAATGGAGCAACAATTTATACAAAGGATGCAAAGGCTGTACGCCAATTTAGAGAAGAAGCGGATGCTGGAATGCTTGGAATAAATGTCGGGGTACCTGCGACTATGGCATTCTTCCCGTTCTCTGGCTGGAAGGATTCGTTTTATGGTGACCTCCATGTAAACGGAAAAGACGGAGTAAACTTCTTCACGCGAAAAAAGATGATTACTTCTAGATTTGATTATTAAAATAGAGTGCAAAAAGGAGGATAAAAGGGCATGGCTAGCACCTCACAAAGTGAAAACTTGTTAACCAAGGATGCAGAATTTGTATGGCATGCAATGAGACCGTATAGCCCTGGTGCAACATTAATTGTGGAAAAAGCGGAAGGGTCTTGGGTTACCGATCAAAATGGTCAGCGATTTTTAGATGCAATGTCAGGATTATGGTGTGTAAATGTTGGTTATGGCAGAACGGAACTTGCCGAGGCTGCATATGAGCAATTAAAAGAAATGGCCTATTTTCCACTTACCCATAGTCATGCACCAGCTATAAGACTAGCGGAAAAATTAAATGAAATGCTAGGAGAAGAATATGTCATCTTCTTTTCAAATAGTGGGTCAGAGGCAAATGAAACAGCATTTAAGATTGCTAGACAATATCATCAACAGAAAGGAGAGTATGGTAGGTACAAGTTCATATCCAGGTATCGCGCTTATCATGGCAATTCCATGGGTGCTCTTGCTGCAACCGGTCAAGCACAACGTAAATATAAATACGAGCCATTAGCACCGGGATTTATTCATGTTGCTCCACCTGACCTTTATCGTTCCTCTGATAAGGTTGATAGTAAGCCAATGAATTTGGAATCTGTTAAAGATATCGATCGAGTGATGACTTGGGAATTAAGTGAAACAATCGCTGGTGTCATAATGGAACCGATTATTACTGGTGGTGGAGTCATCGTTCCCCCGGATGGATATATGTCAGGTGTAAAAGAGGTTTGTGAAAAACATGGTGCACTACTAATAGTGGATGAGGTCATTTGTGGATTTGGCCGAACAGGGAAACCATTTGGCTTTATGAACTACGGAGTGAGGCCGGATATTATCACAATGGCCAAAGGAATCACTAGTGCATACCTTCCTTTATCAGCAACTGCTGTTAAAAAAGAAATTTACGAATCCTTTAAGGGTTCTGAGGAGTACGATTACTTCAGGCACGTGAATACATTTGGAGGAAACCCTGCTGCATGTGCACTTGCTCTAAAGAATCTAGAGATTATGGAAAGTGAAAAATTATTTGACCGTTCAAGGGAAATGGGCGAGTATTTGAAACAAAGCTTATTAGATGCGTTGGCGGAGCATCCATACGTTGGGGATATAAGGGGAAAAGGCTTGTTAGTCGGAATAGAGCTTGTTACAGATAAGGCGACAAAAGAACCCCTTGAAACAGCATTGGTCAATAAAGTAATCGGAGGCTGCAAACAGAAGGGGCTTATCATTGGAAAAAATGGAGCGACAGTTGCTGGATATAACAATGTGTTAACTTTAGCACCTCCATTAAATATTACTAATAAAGACCTTGATTTTATTATTGAGACAGTAACAGAGCAAATAAAAACAATTTAAAAAATTTTTATATAAACAATAGCGACCTATAGTTTCGGTCGCTTTCTTAATTTTGTGCAAATTTAAACTAGAACATCTCAACATAGTCATTTAAAATAAATACCATATGAATGATTGGGAGGAAATAATAATGTCTGTTGTTAAAATTACCGAAGATCGTTATAGGGAATCAATGAGATTATCAGAATATGCATTTCAGTATAAAATTCTAAAGGAAGATATTGAAAAGCGTCTTGAGAATATGAAAAACCATCAAATATTTGGTGTATATGAGGAAGACCAACTGGTTGCAAAGCTTAACCTTCTTTCACTTCATATAAATATTGGTGAGCGCATTCTAAAAATGGGTGGAATTGCAGGTGTTGCAACATATCCAGAGTTTAGAAGAAGAGGTTATGTAAAAGAAATGCTCACAGATGTTCTGATGAAAATGAGAGCAAATGGTCAAACTGTTTCTATGCTCCACCCTTTTTCAGTTTCCTTTTATCGAAAATATGGATGGGAGCTTTTTAGTAATCGTCTTAAAACATCAATGAAAAAGGCAGATTTAGTTATGCATGCTGCTGCCCCAGGGACAATTAAGAGGTATACAGAAAATACTCCAGTCCAAGAAGTAGCAAGGGTATATGAGCAGTATGTCAGAGGTTTTTCTGGAATGTTGGTCCGTACAGAGGATTGGTGGGAAAATGTTATTGATGATCTAAATTGTGCCATTTATTTTGACTGTGATAACAGCCTTAAGGGCTATATGCTCTATTCTATCAAGGATTCGAAGATGGAGGTTGAGGAATTCATTGCCGTTTCGAGTGAAGCGAGGAGTGGACTATGGAATTTTATCTGTCAGCATGATTCAATGATTGATGATCTTGAGATCATTACTTATGAAAAAGAACCATTATTGTTCTCATTGGAGAATCAAAAAATTAAAAGGGAGCTGACCCCGTATTTTATGGTTCGAATTGTTGATGTGGAAGAATTTTTAAAGCAATATCAATTTTATAACCAAGCAAGGATTGTACTTGAGGTCACAGATCCTCATGCTCCGTGGAATGAGAAGTCTTTTTCGATCAACGATAACGAAGTAACAATCGTAGATAGTGGAGATTATCCAAAAGTCAAACTGTCGATTAATGCATTGTCAACAATCCTTTTTGGCTATAAACGTCCACTAGAACTTTTTCAAATAGGAATGATAACTGGTGATGAAGAGGAAATTCGGAAATTAGAAAACTTTATTCCACAGCATAATGCATATTTCTATGATTTCTTCTAATTGCAATTTTCGAAGGAGATTGCCACATGCAAAAAAGAATTAGAGATTATGGTATTAAAATAGGTAAACATCCAACAGGTAAACTAAATAAAATCTCTGATGTTGCTGGAGTAACTGTTGGTCATTCAACCATTAAAAAAGCGGGAATTCAAACAGGAGTAACAGCAATCTTTCCACATGGTGAAAATATATTTATCAATAAAGTCATTGGTGCTACATATGCTATGAATGGGTTTGGTAAGACAGTAGGAACACTTCAGGTTGAGGAATTGGGGACCATTGAAACACCAATATTATTAACTAACACATTAAGTATTGGAGAATGTGCAAACAGTCTTATTTCTTATATGCTTGAACAAAATAGAGGAATTGGTATTACTACTGGAACTGTTAATCCACTTGTTGGGGAATGTAATGATATGTTTTTAAATGATATTCGTAGTCAAGCGATTCGTAAGGAGCATGTATATGAAGCGTTACATACAGCTTCAGCTGAGTTTGAAGAAGGAAGTGTTGGTGCTGGAACCGGTATGCGCTGCTTTGGATTGAAAGGAGGTATCGGTTCATCCTCAAGGGTGATCTCTTATCCCCATGGTACCTATACGATTGGAGTTCTTGTATTGTCAAATTTCGGGGAGCTTGATCAATTTAGAATGAATGGACTACATGTTGGTGAGGTCCTAAAAGAGAAAGTTCCTAGTCAGCCATCAGGGGCTGATAAAGGTTCCATTATGATTGTCATTGCAACTGATTTGCCAATTACATCACGACAGCTTAAGCGGATAATTAAAAGAGCAAGTGTTGGACTCAGTCGGACTGGATCCTATATCGGAAATGGTAGTGGAGATATTTTTATTGGTTTTTCAACTGCTAATCGCATTAATCATGTCCCTACTGACACAATTTTATCATTAAGATGCATTCATGAGGATGATATAGATGAGACATTTAAAGTAGTAGCAGATGCTACAGAAGAAGCTATTTTAAATTCTTTGATTACTGCTACTACGACGGTAGGGAGAATGGGAAATATAGTGTTTTCCTTAAATGAATATATCCATGATTTATTACTAGAAGGGAAGTGAACACATGAAAAAGCCAATCATTGGAATCACTTCACATGTAGAGTTAGATTATAAACATAGTCTTTCAAATGATTATATCCAATCCGTAATACAAGCAGGTGGCTTACCTGTCATCTTACCGATTGGAATTGATACAGATATTGATCAGCTTACAGAAATGATTGATGGCCTTGTTGTGACAGGAGGTGGGGATATCGACCCGACCTTATTTGACGAGGAGCCACATCCAAATTTAGGAATGATTTCTCCTGGCCGGGATCTTTTTGAAATCGCAATCATTCAACATATGCTAAATGTTGATAAACCAATTCTTGCAATTTGTCGGGGGATACAAATTCTTAACA
This sequence comes from Fredinandcohnia quinoae, assembly GCF_022427965.1. Taxonomy (GTDB): domain Bacteria; phylum Bacillota; class Bacilli; order Bacillales; family Bacillaceae_L; genus Ferdinandcohnia; species Ferdinandcohnia quinoae. The sequence continues at coordinate 41,971 of NZ_JAKTTI010000031.1, forward strand.
TTTCGATAGGGGGCGACATGTACCAGGATATATACAGTCAAATTAATCAAAATTTATTACAGCATACACAAAAAGCAACACGTTCTCATCTCGCACATTATGTGGTAGCGGAGGAATCTACTCTTTTGAAAGATATTATAGGTATTAAGAAATTTAGAGTAAATACGTACCATCATCAAGCTGTCCGAAATGTACCAAAACCATTCATCATATCAGGAGTTGCATCAGACGGCATTATAGAAGCGATTGAGAGTATAAGGCATCAATTTGTGTTAGGAGTTCAATGGCACCCTGAAGCATTGGCAGTGAAAGGTGATGAATTTGCACAACGTATTTTTAATAGATTTATAAAAAGCTGTTAAGCACTATCTTTAGCGCCAAAACTCAAGAAACTCATAGTATTCAGTTGGAACCTTTTGAATGATTTCTCCATGTTTATCTTTATAAACCTCATACTCTTGATATGTTTCAACGGTATTTCCATTGACAACCTGTGTATCTACTAAAACCATTTCTAACGATGGTATCAGATTTTCTAGATTTTCATTTTCAACTTTGGCATCCACCTGTTCATCAGGCGACAACCCTGAAAAAACAATTGTTTCTTTATTTTTTACAACCTCAGATTCGATAAAACTAATTATACCTAAAATTATTATTAATCCTAAACAAGCAGCAATTTTTTTCAATGAAACCTACTCCTTTTAATCATCTTATTAAAAATATATGCATGTCTCATAATCTTAGGACAAAATAAAAGCCGAACTCTATTGAGCTGGATTATTATACGATATTATTGCTTAAGGGAACTGTAGGGAATGTAAATTTAAAAACTGTACCAACTCCGATTTCACTCTCACAAAGAATCGCTCCATTCATTGCTTTTACGATACTATATACAACCATCATTCCAAGACCAGTTCCTTTAGATCCTTTTGTTGAATAATATGGTTCACCTAATCTTTCTAACTGATCTATTGTCATCCCAACTCCAGTATCCCTTACTAGGATAGTCAATTGGGATTTATGATATTGTGTTTCAACAAATAATTGACCTCCACGAGGCATCGATTCTATCGCATTCTTTAATACATTTAAAAAGCATTGGTGAAATTTCTGCCGATCTCCTTCTATCGATCCAACCATCTCAAAATTAGTTATGATTTCTACAGAGTTTTGATTAGCCGTGGGTTTTAATATATTGATAACCTGATTTAGCTCTTGTTTAACGTTAAGCCTTTCAATTGTTTCTAATGACGGTTTTGAAAAGGTAAGGTAATCTTGGATTACTTGCTCCGCAGATGCAAGCTCTTCCTTTATAATCGATAGATATTCTTTTTGTTTTAGTCTTGGAAGATTATTTTCTTTTAGTAATTGTACAAAACCCATTGCTGCTGTTAGTGGATTTCGTATTTCATGAGAAATTGCAGCACCCATTTGTTCAACAGCTTGTAGCTTCTCAGATTTTATTAATGTTTGGCGCAAATAGAGATTATTACTAACAAATTCAATAATATAAGAGATTATTCCGATTCCAATTGGCAATATCCCAACATAAGCAAACCAAGCATCGAATCGATTAGCAGGGGGGGTAAAGAACTCCATCCCTAAGGCATTCAATATGCTAAGGAAGATTGCAATAATGATAGATAAGCAAATTCGTTTGCTTGGACTTTTTCTCCAAAACCGCGGATAACTTCGCCATAAGATAAAGGCGAGAGGTAGGTAGAGTAATATTGTAGCGTAGAAACCAGAATCTATACCGTAGAAAGCCCGAATTACAATAACTGTAAGTGATAAGATAGGACCGATTCCTAAATAGAGCCCACCTATCAATACTGGGATTAATCGAAGGTCAAAGTGAAAATTCGGTGTAGGTTGGTATGAAAACTGAAAACATGTCCATAAAAGAGCAACGCACCAAATATATGCCTCCCATTTGGAAATAGTTAAATTTCTTTTTCTTTCTGACCAAATTAAGCCAATAAATAAAACAATAATTATTAATGAAAGATTGAAGAAAAAATGTTTTGTGATTTCCATTGGGTCACCTTTTTACTTTAAAGTCTTAAATAAATTATACAATATTTATAATAATTCGACAATAGAACTAAAACTAATATGGTTACATATAGAATGAGCTATGGTAGTATAGAGGTAAGTTATAATAGATTTATAGGGGGGCTCACACATGTGGGCTGAGAGTAAGCGAAATGTAGCTTTGACCCATGAACCTGATTTGGATAATGCCAACGTAGGGAAATAATGCTTGCTTTTTCATGCGGTATATCCTTATTGGGTATATCGCATTTTTAATTTTATTAGGGGGGAAGAAAGATGTTTGAAAAAGTCTTTGAAAATATTGATAGAACTATACCACTTGTACATAATATAACGAATTATGTGACAGTCAATGATGTTGCAAACATGATTCTAGCATGTGGTGGGTCACCAATTATGGCAGATGATATGGCGGAGGTAGAGGAAATAACAAGTATATGTAATTCACTTGTTATTAATATCGGTACACTAAATGATAGAACAATTCACTCAATGATTCTAGCTGGAAAAAAAGCTAATGAGCTCGGTAACCCAGTCATCCTTGACCCTGTTGGAGCAGGTGCTTCCAAGCTTCGTACAAATACAGTTTATGAACTATTAAATGAAGTTAAATTTACGGTAATTAGAGGAAATATTTCTGAAATCAAGACTGTTTATGCGGGAAGTGGTTCAACGCAGGGTGTAGATGCATCAATAGAGGACTTAGTTACAAATCATAATCTTGATGAAATGATTGAACTTGCTCAGAGATTAAGTAGAAGGACGGGGGCAGTTATTGCGATTACAGGTGAGATTGATATTGTAGCAGATGAAAAGAAAGTGTATATGATCCGTAATGGTCATGAAATAATGTCAAAAATTACTGGTACAGGTTGTATGCTTACTGCTGTTATTGGTGCTTATTGTGGTGCAAATAAAGGCGATACTCTTGATAGTACAGCTGCTGCAGTAAGTGCAATGGGACTCTGTGGCGAACTTGCCTATGAGAAATTATTGAAAACAAACGGGGGAACATCTAGCTTTAGAACATTTCTTATTGATTATATGAGTGTAATGAACCATTCACTTTTAGAAAAGGGGAGTAAAATTGAAACTAGATAATGACTCAATGCTTTTATATGCAGTCACTGATCGTGCTTGGTTAGGTGACCGCACACTTGCTGAGCAAGTAGAAGATGCGATAATAGGTGGAGTAACCTTCGTTCAATTGCGAGAAAAAAGCCTACCATATGATGAATTTTTAAAACAAGCAATCCATATTAAAAAAATTACAGATACATTTAAAGTACCATTTGTAATTAATGATAATGTTGAAGTTGCGATTGCTAGTGATGCTGATGGTGTTCATGTTGGGCAGGAAGATCTATCAGTTAAAAAGGTAAGAAGTATGATTGGTTCCGACAAAATCCTGGGAGTATCCGTACAAACAGTAGAACAAGCACTGAAAGCAGAGCAGGAAGGTGCAAATTATCTTGGTATCGGTGATGTTTTTGGTACAAAAACAAAACATGACGCTACTCCAATGAACTTTGAAACAGTGAAAGAAATCTGTACAAACGTTTCAATTCCAGTTGTTGCAATTGGAGGAATTAATGAAACAAATCTATTAGAGCTCTCTGGTAGTGGAGTGGATGGAGTTGCTGTAATATCAGCTATATTTGCAAATTCTGATATTGTGGAAGCATGTCAAAAACTACTTGAACTTTCTAAGAAAATGGTAAATGAGGGATCAGTATGAAAAAGGTACTAAGTATTGCTGGATCTGATTGTAGTGGTGGTGCAGGAATTCAAGCTGATATTAAAACAATTACAGCACATAAAATGTATGCAATGAGTGCAATTACCGCTCTTACGGCGCAAAACACAACTGGTGTGTATGGAGTAATCGATACCCCACCGGAGTTTGTCGGTCAGCAGCTTGATTGCATTATGAATGATATTTTTCCAGATAGTGTGAAAATAGGAATGGTTTCTTCACCATTAATCATAGAAAAAATTGTAGGAAAACTGATTGAATACAAACCTCGTAATATTGTTGTTGATCCTGTCATGATCTCAACAAGTGGTAATAGACTCTTAAGTGAGGATGCGATGGATGCATTAATTAATAAACTGATTCCACTTGCAACGGTTATTACCCCTAATCTTGCTGAAGCAGAATGCCTTAGTGAAATGGAAATCCATACGAAGGAAGACATGCAAAAGGCAGCTTTGAAATTATCAGGATTTTACGACGGGAATATTTTAATTAAGGGGGGGCATCTTAAATCTACTGCAGATGATCTATTATACAGCAATGGAGAATTTATCTGGTTTACGGGTATTAAAATTGATAATCCTAATGCTCATGGTACAGGCTGTACGCTATCTTCTGCCATAGCATGTAATTTGGCGAATGGATTAGATATTAAGACAAGCATTCAGCAAGCGAAAAATTATATTACGGGTGCATTGAAAGCAGGCCTTGATCTTGGAAAGGGAAGCGGACCATTGAATCATCATTACAGGTAAGAAATAACCCCCTCATATAGGGGGTTACGCATTTAATTGATGTTCTTTTACATAACGATTACTTGGGTGTTCCTTACATTCTTCGCTACATGAGCGTAAATGTTTGTGTTCACATTCTTCACATAAGAGTAAGTGTTTATTACAGTCGGGATTTCCGCATTTGACATACCGTTCCTCAGGATTTCCACAGTGATAACAATTGCCTACAATCACTTCTTCACCAGTTCTGTTTACAGATACAGAAATACGCTCATCAAATACATAGCATTTCCCATCCCATAATGCTCCTTTAACTTCAGGGTCATATCCGTACGTGATAATTCCACCATGTAATTGATTCACATTCTGAAAACCTTCATTAACGAGGAAACCAGAAAATTTTTCACAGCGAATTCCACCGGTACAGTAGGTTAGTACTTTTTTATCCTTGTATTTGCTTAGATTTTCTTCGACCCAGGCTGGAAGCTCACGAAATGTTTCGATATTAGGACGAATAGCATTTTTAAAATGGCCCAAATCATACTCATACGTATTTCTTGCATCAAGAATAATGACATCATCATCCTGCATCGCTTCAAAAAACTCTTTAGGTGTGAGATGTTTTCCGGTAACTTCATTAGGATTCAAGTCATTGGCCAAATGAAGATTAACAATCTCTGGTTTAACCTTTACCTTCATTTTTTTAAAAGCATGTCCAGAGCTAGGTTCGACTTTGAAAATAATATCAGTAAATCGAGCATCTTCACGCAAAGTATTCATGTATCGCTCTGTCTGTTCAATAGTACCAGATACCGTACCATTCAAACCTTCTGTGGCAACTAAAATTCTACCCTTAAGACCAATTTCATTGCATAATTCCAAATGAGCATCTCTAAATGCCTCTGGGTCCTTTATTTGTACGTATTTATAATATAGTAGTACTTGATAATTCATTTTACTCACCTATTCTATTTCTTTCTTACCTAAAGTATAATATCAAAAAAACGTATGTAAGTGAACAATGGATTCAATTTGAAGGCAATCTCATTAAATAAAAAATGGCCACTTATCTTAACTTTGATAAGTGGCCATTTTGTTAGTTTCATGTACAGTCAAGCCAAGGCGATAGAGATGTTTACGAATACCACATCGTTCCCACGTATTGAAAATAGGCTCTTTTAATGCATTTTTGGGGTAAAAGATACCAATATTTGATAGTTCCTCAAATGAAAGTCCTTGTCGTGCATATTGCTCAATCACTTCATCACGTTTTTCGATAATCGCAAGGAAATTATCCATTGCTTGTTTAAAATCTTGTTTGGAGAAAATTCCTTTTTGATGTCCAGTAATATATGTATGAACATCTAAGGAGAGAAGGCGTTCTCCGGATTTTATGAAGTCTTCAATGTCTCCGTCGCTACCGTTATACCATGGACCGAAGGATGTCATGTCATAATCTCCAACAAAGGCAACACCTAAATCAGGGAAGTAGGGACATGAAAGACCTTCCGTGTGTCCTGGAATATGAAGAAAAACAACCTTAACATCACCAAATGTATAATCGATTTCATAGTTATAAGTTCCCGAAATTTCCTCAAGATTTGTTATCCATTCCTGTGGTAGGGTTTTACGCCACATTTCTACACCCTTAGAACCCCATTCTTGATGGATTCCATTGGCTTTTGCAACTCCATCAATTGTTCTTGTTGTTTCAAATTCGATTGGATTAATCCACTTCGTTGCATTTTTAAATAAATAATTGTGCCCGGTGTGATCGGGGTGATAGTGGGTATTTATGATAAGTTCAATTCCGTATTCTTTATCGATTGAGGTCAATGCCATCGGATCTGCTCCAGAATCAATTAATACCTTGTCAGAACAATCAATATATAAACTTCTTGAAAAAGGGACCTTACTATTATTTGGACCCTCTACAATAATAAGCGGACCAATGCTTTTCAACTTGCTCACCTCTTTTAGAATGAGTCCTTCAATGAGTATAATGAGTGAATATTCATTCATTATATCATATCATTATTAAATAAAACAAAGAACAGTGTCACTGTTCTTTGTTTTAACTGTATTCTTACAAATATGGACTTTCATGCTTTGCTTTAAGCATATTCCATCGCCGTTCAACTTCATCACGGAATTCCTGAAGCATATCTTTACTTTCTTCCTTTAGTAAATGCTTTGTTTTTCCCATTAATTCAAGCCATCTTGTTACATCAATACGCTTATTCTTTTCCTCGGGATTATAAGTAATAGTTGTGATTCCGTGTTCTACTTCATAGAGAGGGAAGAAACAGGAGTTAACAGCTGCTCCTACGATTTCCTGCCCGAGTTCGTCCTTTGATTTCCAGTTTAATGGACATGTGATTAAAATTTTTCCGTATACTAATCCTTCATTTTGAGCATACCATTGTGCCTTGGCGGCTTTCTTCAAGAGATCCCGATCTAATGCCTCCGTACCGGTAAATACGTAAGGAATATGCGTTGCAGCCATTATTTGTGCTGTATCCTTATGATGGAACGGCTTTCCATTTTGAAAACTCCCGACATTTGAAGTACTTGTCATATGACCCATTGGAGTTGAATAGGAAAGCTGACTTCCTGTATTCATATAACCTTCATTATCATACTCAAGAATGATCATTTTATGGTTTCTTAATGCAGTACCAATTGCAGGACCCATTCCAATATCCATTCCACCATCACCAGTAACCATCACAAATGTGAAATTATCACTCAATCCTAGTTCCTCGAATTCCCCACGCCTTTTGCGCTCATGGAACATTTCGACTAGTCCTGATAATGTAGCAGAACCATTTTGGAAAAGATTATGGATATAGGTCGCTTTATGGGCACTATATGGATAACCGGTTGTCACAACCATTGCACATCCTGTATGGAATAAAGCAACAATATCCCCTTCAATTCCTTTGAAAAATAATTCTAATCCAGAGAAAATTCCACAACCAGGGCATGCCCCATGACCGGAAGCAATTCGTTTTGGCTTTTTAGTAAGTGAACGTAAAGGTGGAATTTTTACTTTTAATTCACCAGTTTCATCATCAGGTGTTACAGTGATCAATCCAGTTACTAAATCCTCTTTTTTCAACGGATTAACGATTCTTTGTGGAGCTTTGTCAGGGTCTCCAGGTGTATGTCCAAAATAATCAAATGGCTTTTCCACAAAATCTGTTTCGACGGCATCCTGTGCCAAACGGAAAAAGTGTTCAGCATCATCTGCATAAAAGTCCTTTCCACCAAGTCCATATACACGGTTGATAACCTTTGTACTAGCATTACCATATGTTTGCAAGGTGGCTCTAATTTCAAGAGCCATATTGCCCCCATGCGCCCCATAGGAATCGGCACGATCGCCTACTGTTATCGCTTTGACATTCTTCAATACTTCTGCAAGCTGCCTTTGCGGGAATGGACGAATCATATTCGGTGAGATAACTCCTGCTTTGACACCCTGTTCACGAAGACGATCCACTACGTCCTTACAAACCTCAGCAGCTGAATTAAGCATAAATACTGCAATTTCTGCATCTTCCATTCGATATAAATCTAGAACCGGATACTCACGGCCTGTAAGTTCAGCATATTCTTTAGAAATTCTATCAAAAACCTTTTCAGCATTATACATCGCTTCTGATTGCTGGTAGCAATTATTGATATAATCCGGTTCATTCATATACGGACCGATTGTTACTGGGTTTTCACGATCAAGTGCATGTGGAAAGTTCCTTGGTGGATCACCAATAAAGTCGTGTACATCTTTTTTATTCTTAATTACTTGTACACGTCTTTTTTGATGGGATGTAAAATAACCATCAAAGGAGACGATAACAGGTAACCGAACCTCAGGATCTTCTGCAAGTTTAATAGCTAAAATATTCATATCATAGACTATTTGCGGGTCACGTGCCATCAAAATCGGCCAGCCGGTATTGAGAGCAAAATATAAATCAGAGTGATCACCATGAATATTTAATGGGCCAGACACCGATCGATTGACTAAATTCAAAACCATTGGAAAACGGGTTCCAGATTGAACAGGCAATTGTTCAAGCATGTACAAGAACCCATTCGCACTGGTTGCATTGAATACACGACCCCCACCAGTTGACGCACCATAGCATATACCGGCAGAACCGTGTTCACCATCAGCTGGTATTAGTACAATATCATGCTCTCCCTTTGCCTTCATCCCATCCAAAAATTGTGCAACTTCAGTGGAGGGAGAAATCGGATAATATCCCATCACGTGATAGTTAATTTGGTGTGCTGCATATGCAGCCATTTCATTACCTGATTCGAAGACTATACTTTGTTCAAGGGTGCCTTTTTGGACGTTCAGCTTTTCACTAGTTACATCTATGGACAATATAGTTACCACCTTTCCTAATTTTTTACTAAATCAAATATGTGGGGGACACGATTAGCATTAGCAAAGCCATCATCAAGCTCTCTTTCGTCTGATAGCGCTTCCACAGGGCAGGCGTGGACACATTTCAAACAGCCCTTGCAATATTGATAATCAATTCCTTTCAGGAACATTTGCGGTCGACCTCTTTTGTCAGCCTTCTCCTCCCAAACAAAGCAAAAATCAGGACAAACGGTATCGCATGCGGCGCAATTAATACATTTTTCTTCATGAAAGTGAGGAAGCATTCCTGCTCGTGATATACTTAAATCTTTCAAAATACTGTTTCCGGGATTTGTTACAGTCCCTCCAATTGGTTGATTTGCATAGCCTAGGGCAGACACAGGCCGTGTAAAAGGCTTAGGCTCTATATTTTGATCAGGTTCAAAAACTTCAAATCTAACTTCGTGAAAGCCTCGGTCAAATGTACGAATATTTGGTTCAACCAAATGAGGATACTTATTTTCAAAAGTTCTCCTAATCGTATTTTTCATTGATTCAGGATCTAAGAAATCGAGTATTCGATAAAGCGCTCCAAGCATGGCAGTGTTAACCTTTGTTTGTTCCTGCAAGGCGATTTCTGTTGCATCAATTACTGCTACAATTCCACCTTCAATCTTCATTAAGTCTTTCAGCTTTTCTGGAGATTTCTTTGAATTAACTAACACAGTACTATCATTATAAATTCCGCTTGTACAATTAATAGTTTTAAAAAGAGCATCATGGAATATTCCAACTACGTGAGGACGTTCAATAGGTGTGGTATCTCGAATAGTAGTGTCAGGGTCACAAAAGCGAATATGTGCTTTTACAGGTGAGCCTTTTTTCTCTGAGCCATATGATGAAAATCCAACTCCGTTGAATCCATTTCCAACGACACCATCTTCCGAAAGCATTTTACCTGCTAAATTTGCCCCTAAGCCCCCGATGGATTCAAGACGAATTTCAAAAAAACCTAATTCATTTACTCTAGGTAGTTTTGCCAAAAAGATTCCTCCTATCATAGAAAAATAACTTAACGATTAGAAAATTATAAATTTTCTAATAAATATATTTTGATTGTAACAGGATACAAAATGAAATACAACAGAGTTTTAATAAAATGGGATTTGATATGAGAAAATCTAAGTTATATGGAAATTTCAAGAATGACTTTTAATCTGTTATAATACATATTTAACATTGTAATATAACAGATGTGAGATCTGTCAGTATTTTATCAATTTCCGACAGAAGACTCTCTATTCATTCATGTGATGGGCGCAGCCAAACGATAAGGGGGGAGATGAATGTCGGTTGGCAGTAGCCAAAGTGGTTTCCGTATGGTAAAATAAGAACAAATGTTCTCTTTGAGGTGAAGTGAAAACAATGCTAATCAACAAGGCATACAAATTCCGTATCTATCCAACTATAGA
>NZ_JAKTTI010000032.1 GCF_022427965.1 Fredinandcohnia quinoae
TCTTCAGGTTGCCTAAGCCTTTTTTCAAAATGTCCTTTACAAAGGGTACACTTTATTGTAAGGCTCATCCTCTTTCTTATCTATAATTAAAGATTTTCTACGACAATATATGTTGCTTTTATAGGTCCATGCACCCCAATAATCGGAATCATCTCGATGTCAGCTGAGTTACTTGGACCAGTGATAAAGTTAATACATGATGCTACTTGTTCACCGCTCTTTACTTTTTCACGAATAAATTGTGCTGCTTGTGTCATTCGAGGCACAATTGTACTTTTAGGCATAATAATAACCGATGTTGCTGGTAGGAAGCTTACGGTTCTTCCTCTATCCTTGCTGCTGAAAAGGACAGCAGTTCCCGATTCGGCTAATGTTATTTCACTTATCGTGATTCCAACGTTTGCAAAGTTTGCCTTCTCTATGTTTTCTTCCTGTTTTGTATGATCCCATACATGAAGGTCAATTCCAGCCTCTGGCCATTCTTGATTCATAAGATGTGATAAGCCGTATTCATCAAAGCGATTATCTTTCCACGTAATGATTGGGCCACCGCCATAGTTTTTGACTACTTCCTTTAACGAGTCAGGTAATTTTTCCGTATTTGTTATGACGATATCTGTATTAATAGATTTGCACTGTTCTTTAAGAACCTCTACTAGATCATCCTGTGATGCACCTTTTAATACCTCATCTTGTGGGTTGAACTTCCATATTGGTTTTTCTACAGAAGTTTTTCTTTCCCGTCCCAACTGCTTCGCAATATTTGTTAAAAAGGACTCTCTATTTTGAATCGTACCATTCATTATTGTTCGCCTCCTTTTTCACGGTTTTTAAACCAATCACGGAATCTTTCTTTATTTGGAGCAGGGAAGTCACGAACATCTGTCCATGGTTTTAATGGGCCTGGCCCTTTTTTAATTTTTTCACCATTTGTGAAAGGAGACATTGCTGTTGGTGCAATTTTTGAGCCAATCTTATAAAGGGTTGAATTTGATGCACCAATACCGAAAGCCTTCATTAATAGTTTTTCCGAAATAGGTGCACGACCCTCTTTTTCAACAATGACTTGACGATGCTTATGAAGAAGCTCATGCAAAGGGATTTTCACAGGGCATGCTTCTGTACATGCACCACATAATGTGGATGCATATGGTAATTCTTTATAGTCATCATATCCGCCTAATAATGGGGACAGTACTGCACCGACTGGGCCAGAATAAATTGAGCCATATGAATGACCACCAACATGACGATAAACGGGACATACATTCACACATGCAGCACAACGGATGCATTGTAAAATGGATTGGAATTCTCCACCCAGTATTCCTGATCTTCCATTATCAAGGATAACGAGATGGAATTCCTCTGGACCGTCTACATCTCCTTCATCTTTTGGACCTGTTAAGGTTGTAATATAACTCGTTAGCTTTTGACCGACCGCACTTCTCGTTAAAAGGCTTACAAGAATCTCCATCTCTTCAAAAGTTGGTACAAGTCTTTCCATTCCCATCACAGTGATTTGTGTTTTTGGTAATGCTGATACTAGGTCAGCGTTACCTTCGTTAGTTACTAGCGTAACGGAACCTGTTTCAGCAACAGCAAAGTTACAGCCTGTAATACCTACATCTGCTGTCAAATATTCTTGGCGGAGTTTTTCACGAACATATAAGGCCATCTCCTCAGGCTTTTCGGTGCCGGTATATCCTTGTTTATTTTTAAATACATCACGTATTTGCTCTTTATTTTTATGAAGGGCAGGCACTACGATATGAGAAGGTGGCTCATGGTCATCCACTTGTAAGATGTACTCTCCTAAATCTGTCTCAATTACCTCACAGCCTAGGTTTTCTAGACATGCATTTAGGTTGATTTCTTCTGTTACCATTGATTTAGACTTTACTACTTTTTTTGCTTCTTTTTCTTTGATAACCTTTTGAATATACTCATTTGCTTCCTCTGGTGTTTGGGCAAAGAATACATGCCCTCCTCGTTTGGCAACGTTCTCACTTAATTCATATAAATAATAATCCATATTTTCAATGACATGCTGCCTAATTTCTTCACCATGTGAACGCCAGTCTTCCCAATTTCCTAGTTCTTCTGCTGCGTTAAGGCGACGTGATTGGAATCGCTCCTGGGCACTTGATACAGCACCGCGCATGAAGGTGTTGTCTAGTTCTTTATCGACACGCTCTTTAAATTTAACATCGCTTGTTTTCATTGCCATTTGGTATCCCTCATTTCTATCCGGTATGATCTGGCTACTTAATTATTGGTTCTTGATGATAATTCTGTATTTCGGCGTTAGTACACGGAATTCGGCGGTACCTCGCATAATTCGGCGTTAGCTCACATAATTCGGCGTTAGCTCACAGAATTCAGCGTTAGCTCGCAGAATTCAGCGTTAGCTCGCAGAATTTGGCGTTAGCTCGCATTATTCGGCGTTAGCTCACATAATTCAGCGTTAGCTCGCATTATTCGGCGTTCGCGCTTAGAATTCGGCGTTAGCTCGCATAATTCAGCGTTATCTCGCATAATTCGGCGTTAGCTCTCAAAATTCGGCGTTCGCTCGCTTAATTCGGCGTTAGTTCTCAGAATTCGGCGTTAGCTCGCATTATTCGGCGTTAGCTCACAGAATTCGGCGTTAGCTCACAGAATTCGGCGTTAGCTCACAGAATTCAGCGTTAGCTCGCATAATTCGGCGTTAGCTTGCATAATTCAGCATTAGCTCGCATATTTCGGCGTTAGCTCACAGAATTCGGCGTTAGCTCACAGAATTCGGCGTTAGCTCGCATATTTCGGCATTAACTCGCATAATTCGGCGTTAGATCCTTGTTTCTTGGATTTCTTATCGGCAGTTAAGTACTTCAGCAATATGCATCACATTAATTGGTTTACCTTTTCGGTCAATTCGACCACCGATATTCATTAAGCAACCGGCATCTGCACCTATTAAGATGTCAGCTCCTGTATCTTCCACACAAGCTACCTTCTCATCAACCATTTGCTCAGAAATATGGCTCATTTTAACTGAGAAAGTACCTCCGAACCCGCAGCAGCGTTCTTTACCGGGAAGCTCTGTAAATTCTAAGCCTTTTACATGACTTAATAATTTCATCGGTGCTTCTTTTACCCCTAATAATCGAGTCATATGACAAGAAGTGTGGTAAGTTGCTTTTCCTTCTAGCTTTGCACCTACATCTTCTACTTTAAGAACATCGACAATGAATTGTGTTAGTTCGTAAGTTTTATCAGCCAATGCTTGTGCTTGTGGTTCCCAAACTGGGTCTCCTTTAAAAATATGCGGATATTCTTTAAACATATATGCACATGAGCCAGATGGTGAAACAACATATTCTGCATGTTCGAAAGCTTTTATCATTTTTTTCATTGCTTCTTTTGTTTCCTCAACATACCCGCTGTTATAGGCAGGTTGACCACAGCAGATTTGTGACTCTGGAAAATCAATTTCACATCCAAGTCTTTCAAGAACTTCTACAGTTGCTTTCCCTACATTTCCTTGAAACATATCTACTAAACAAGTAGCAAAAAGGGTTACTTTCATTTTTCTCGCTCCCCGAAATTAAATTACTTTTTCTTATACTTTATTCCCATTTTTTATTTTAGTCAACCGGTCATCTGATGACTTAATTAAAAAAATGAGTAATCCTTGAAAGTGATTACATGTAAAAGGGTTGGGACAATATGATGTACCAACCCTTTGTGAGTTATTTTCCGCCAGTTTCTTCAAAATAATGACTTAACATTTTTTCTACACTTTCTAAATGGAAAAGCATAGCTTGTCTTGCTTCTTCCTCATTCTGATCAACTATCGCATTAAAAATATTCAAATGCTGCTCATACAGTTTTTCTGTTGTTGTTTGTTTGGAGAACAGCCATAACCGTCTTGTTTCTTTCATTGTTTCGATCATCATCCCTGAAACATGATCTAACAACGCAGATAATAAAGGATTATGTGCTGCTTTCGATAATGCCAGATGGAAGTTAAAATCCGCTTCCTCTCCTAGCTCCTCATCACCATTCACCTGTTTCATCTGCTCTAGTACCTCTCCCATAGCTTTTATATCAGGATCCTGGCGATTCCTCGCAGCACTAGCAGCAGTACCAGTTTCGATTATTTTTCTGACCTCTAATAGATTACGAACATCCTCTTTATTCATGAGGAATGCTGTTGATAAGGGAAATGTAAGTTGACTAGCTTCAAAGCCCTTTATGAAAGTTCCTTCTCCTTGTTTCATCTCAACTAAACCAATAGCCCTTAGAGCAGAGAGAGCTTCTCTTATTGCTGACCTTCCTACCTGAAAATTTTCTGCAAGCTGTTCAACAGAACTTAGCTTATCTCCAGGCTTCAGCTTCCCAGAGCGAATCATTTCATGTAAGGCTTCAGCAACTTCCTCATAAATTTTCTTGGGTTTTATATGTTTGTATTCCAATTAAATCCACCTCATTGACCCATTATATACAGTAATTATAGCACGACTTTATAACAAAATTCGCATTCTAGGTCTTTTGTTATTTTTACAGCCCCTTATTATAAAAGATGAAAAATGTATTGAATTTTTTAGATAAACAAAATATAATTTGAACATTAGGTCATCAGATGACCCAATCCTCATATTAACATAGAAAATGTAAACGATTACGTCAAAGGGGAGAGGAATGTTAAATGTTTACACAAAATTTTACCGCGGTCGGTGATAATCTTGCCTTAACCGCAATTGTAGCCATTATCCCAATTCTTTATTTTTTCTGGGCACTCGCAATTAAAAAAATGAAAGGCCATGTAGCCGGTTTGACAACCTTATTGATTGCCTTAGTCATTGCTGTAATCGCATTCAAGGTCCCTATTGGAACAGCTATAATGTCAGCATCTCAAGGTGCTGTGTACGGAATCGTTCCAATTGGCTGGATTATTATTACGTCTGTTTTTCTTTATAAATTAACAGTTAAAACAGGTCAATTTAATATTATTCGAAGCTCTGTTCTATCCATTACAGAGGACCGACGCTTACAAGCATTACTAATTGCTTTCTCATTTGGAGCATTTCTAGAAGGTGCTGCTGGATTTGGAGCACCTGTCGCAATTTCAGCTGCATTATTAGTTGGTTTAGGATTCAATCCCTTATATGCAGCAGGAATTTGTTTACTTGCTAATACTGCACCAGTAGCATTCGGAGCCATTGGTATTCCGATTACGGCAATGGAAGGTCCTACTGGTATTCCAGCGATGGAAATATCTAAAATGGTTGGACGCCAATTACCATTCATCTCAGTTTTTATACCGTTTTACCTTGTTGTTGTAATGGCAGGATTTAAGAAAGCTTGGGAGGTTATGCCTGCTATTTTAGTTTCAGGTGTTTCATTTGCCCTAACACAATACTTAAGTTCAAACTTTATTGGCCCTGAATTGCCAGATGTTTTATCTGCCTTAGTTTCATTATTTGCGTTAGCAATCTTCTTGAAGTTTTGGAAGCCTAAAACAATCTACCGCTTTAAAGGAGAAGATGAAAATGTCGTTAACCGTGCGAAAGCAACAGAAGTTTCGTATTCTGGTGGTCAAATCTTTAAAGCATGGTCTCCATTTTTAATCTTAACTGGGTTTATTTCATTATGGGGAGTACCAACATTAAAAACTGCTTTGACAGGCCATTATGAAGGTGCAAATATTCTTTTAAAAGGAATAAATTATCTAGGACAGGCTTTCACCTTTATGCCTGAGGTTCCGTTTTTACACAACAAAGTCATTGATGGCTCAACTGGTGAAGCAATCGCAGCTTTCTACAAGTTAGAACTATTAGGTGCTGCCGGTACAGCAATTCTCTTATCTGCAATTGTTACAAAATACATTCTAAAAATATCTTGGCGTGATTGGGTTTCAGTACTTGGCGAGACTATCGCTGAAATTAAATATCCATTGTTAACTATTTGTGCTGTTGTTGGATATGCTTATATCACCAATGTATCAGGAATGAGTACAACTCTTGGTATGGTTCTAGCTAAGACAGGAGATCTTTTCCCATTCTTTGCACCAGTATTAGGTTGGATCGGGGTATTCATCACAGGTTCAGATACATCTGCAAACCTGTTATTTGCAAAACTACAACAAGTTACAGCTTCAGGAATTGGAATGGATCCAGTATTAGCGCTAGCCGCTAACTCCTCTGGTGGGGTTACTGGTAAAATGATTTCACCACAATCAATTGCTGTTGCAGCTGCCGCGGTAGGCCTAGCTGGAAAAGAATCTGAACTAATCCGCTTTACGGTGAAACATAGTATTTTTCTATTACTCTTAATCTGCTTACTTACATTCTTGCAACATAATGTATTTTCATGGATGATTCCTTAATAAGATCAAATGCGCCTTGGCGTATTTGTGCCCAGATTTTTTCGAGCTTGCTCGAAAAGCTTCCTTTAAAAATCTGAGGCATCCGCCGGAGGCTTTAGGCCCACACGACGTGGGTCACTCAGACGTTGCCACAGGATGTGGCGTTCTTAGTCTGAGTTCCTTAATTTCAGTCGGGGTTTGAACCCCGCTGAATTGCAAACTGATTTGCATTCATCTCACCACATATAGAAGTGGGAGACTTCTTCTGAATAATGTTAAAAGTAAGTGCCCTTTACTTGTGTGAAGGGTACATTTTCTATAAAGTGATCCCTTGTTTTTAGAGTGAATTTTACTTAATTATAATAGTAGAATTCCTTATTAAGGACATACCAAAAGGAGTATAATAATTTTAGAAGAAAAAAAATGGAGGGGTTATTGATGGAACAACGTATTAACTATATGAAGGTTGCACCTGAAGCATTTCAGCTCATGTTGAAATTTGAAGAGTATTCGAAAACAACGGGGTTTGATAAAAAATTGATCGAGCTGATCAAGATTCGTGCTTCACAAATCAATGGTTGTGCGTATTGCTTAGACATGCACACGAAAGATGCTCGAGCCATCGGTGAAACAGAACAACGAATCTATTTACTAAATGCTTGGAGAGAAGCCCCATTTTATAATGACGAAGAGCGAGTTGCTTTAGAATTAACTGAAACCGTAACTTCAATTTCAGTGAACGGAGTTCCTGACGATTTATATCAACGAGTACGTGAGCACTTTAATGAAAAACAGTATGTAGACCTTATCATCTTAATTAATACGATCAATAGCTGGAATCGACTATCAATCTCTATGAACAATATTCCAGGAAGCTACAAACCAACTGTAAAAAAATAAAATATACCGATAAATAATAGAGCAATTCCTTCATGGATTTGCTCTTTTTTCATTTTTAAAGAAAATTACCATTTTTTTAAAATTCAACTGATTATATTTTTATAACATGTTACATTCGAAATGTAGTAAATATGTAGGGAGAAAGGGAGTAGAAATCGATGAATATGAAAGTCGAAATGATTCCAAACTATCGTATTGCATATGTCCGACAAGTTGGTCCATATGGTCCAGCCAATGTACTGGCGATGGAAAAAGTAAAGAAATGGGCTAAGGAAAAAAATCTTACTAAAACAGCAATATTTTTTGGCATTCCACAGGATAACCCCGAAACAACACTTCCAGGAAACTGTAGATATGATGCTTGTATTGTGATTTCAAACGATTATCATATTGATGATTCAGTTTCCGAGGATGAACTTTCCGGTGGAAAATATGTGGTTTTCAAGATCAAGCATACAGCAGAAGATGTCCAAAAAGCTTGGACTGAAATTTTTCCAGCAATCCAAAACAGCGAATACCAAATTGACAACAAACCAATTATAGAAAGATACACTGGTGAAATGATTAACAATGATTATTGCGAAATATGTGTACCTGTGAAACAGATATAGTGGAAAAGTAATGCTTCAAAAAGCAGAATGTTTATCTTAAAATTATGAATAAATGTATAATTAAATTAACAAAATTGGTTGGAGGGATATAGAATGGTTGATGTGATTCGTGAGGATTGGCTTAAAAATTTAAGAGTTGGAGATTTGGTAGGGATTAAAGAGGTTACAAAAGGGAATGGGAATTCATACACCTATTCTTCAGACGAGATTATCGAGACGACGGATAGTTCCTTTACTGTTTCATCAGGAATGGTTTTTAATGCTAATGGTATGAGTGAATATGTCTCTCCTATACATGTTACACTTAATTATGAAATTGTTCCTTTAACTGAGGATGTTAAAAAGAAGGGTAAATTCTCTAAAATAGAGAAACTGATAAACTTAGTTACAAATGGCGGAATGCAATAGAACG
Source organism: Fredinandcohnia quinoae (assembly GCF_022427965.1). Taxonomy (GTDB): domain Bacteria; phylum Bacillota; class Bacilli; order Bacillales; family Bacillaceae_L; genus Ferdinandcohnia; species Ferdinandcohnia quinoae. The sequence goes on from NZ_JAKTTI010000032.1 coordinate 8,273, forward strand.
TAATTAGGGTATAAAATCCACACGATTTTATACCCTATTTTTGTTTTATCCTGCATTAACTAGCAGTAAAACCCCGAAATTGAACACAGACTAACTGCGCCACATCCTTTGGCAACGTCTGTGTGATCCACGTCGTGTGGGCCGCAACTATCAATCAGTGGGACTGATTGAAGTTTCACTTTATATGATAAAATACGTAATAACTGATAGAAAAATAGATGTAATTCCCATTGCAATTAGTGGTTTGAGTGCTTTAGTACGTAGATCTTTCAAACTCACATTTAGACCAAGCCCTACCATTGCAGCGGTTAATAGCCATGTTGTAACATTAGCAACCCCATTCATAAATCCAGTAGAAACGGGAATTGTATCTCCTAATACGTAACTTCCGATTATACTCATAATGATGAAGCCAATTAAAAACCATGGAAATTCAATTTTAGCATCTGAGTCGGTCGAGCTTGTATTCTTCCTTTTCATAATATACATCAATATAAAACAAAGTGGTACAAGTAAAAAGACTCTGCCTAGTTTTGCAAGTAAACCAATGGCAAGTGCATCCTCTCCCCCTGGCGCTGCAGCGAGTGCTACATGGGCAATTTCATGCAAGCTTATCCCAACCCAGCTTCCATACTCCACATCTGTTAAGGGTAAAATCGGGCGTAAAATTGTATAAATGATAGCAAATATTGTTCCTATTAAAGCAATAATTCCGACACCTATTGCTGTATCCTCATCCTTCGATTTGACGATTGGCGCTACTGCGGCAATTGCCGCTGCACCACATACACCTGTCCCTACTCCAAGAAGGAGCGAAATGTTTTTATCAGCTTTTAATAGCTTTGCAAGCCACACTGTTAATAATATGGCAAAGATGATTACTCCCACATCCCGGATTAACAGTCCAAGTCCATCTTGTACTACAGTGTTAATGTTCAGCTTCAGTCCATACAAAACAATTGCATAACGTAATAGTTTTTTTGAAGAAAATACAATCCCAGAGCGTAGAAGCTCAGGGTAACCAAAAAATTGACGATATAAAATAGCAATGATAATTGCTGATGCTAATTGTCCAACATGATCAAACCCAGGTGTTTTAGCTAAAAGATATCCAAGTAAAGCAATGATAAACGTAAAAGCAACTCCACCTATCCATTTTACAAGTGGCGAGGTTTTTGGATCTGGCTGAATCGGTTCTAGTACTCTTGTACTTTCTGCTGTCATAATATCGCCTCCACACTTTATCTATATCATTATCTTAATATACATTTTACTATAAGAAAAATAATTATTATTGATAATAATGATAAGTAAAAGTATATAATAGGATTTGAATATTAATAGGATTGCAGATGATTGGAGAATTTGCTCATCACTTTTTTCCAGTTATTAGGATTACGTGTGGGGCTTTCTGCGTTTGTACATCACCATTTTCCAGTTACTAGGATTACGAGTGGGGCATCCGGCGTTTGCACATCAATGTTTTCCAATTATTAGGATTAAGTGAGGGACATCATGCCTTTACGCATCACCATTTTCCAATTATTAGGATTACGTGAGGGGCATTATGCCTTTGCACATCACTATTTTCCTATTATTAGGATTACGTGAGGGACATCATGCCTTTGCGCATCACCGTTTTCCAGTTATTAGGATTATATGAGGGGCATCCGGCGTTTGCGCATCACCACTTTCCAGTTACTAGGATTACGTGAGGGGCATCCAACGTTTGCACATCATCATTTTCCAATTATTAGTATCCTATGAGGTGCATAACGCTTTCCCTCATCACCATTTCCTATTTATTAGTAGATCACAAGGCGAATTACCAAAGCGATTTGAAATTCTCATGTAGAGGGTGATTTTAATGGACCAGCATTTACAAGTATTTATTACAGTTGTTGAAAAGGGTAATTTTTCGCGTGCTGCAGAGGAACTGCATATGACTCAGCCCGCTGTTAGCCAATACATTCAGGCATTTGAACGCACGATGGGTACCAAGTTATTGGACCGAACAAATAAATACGTTCGTCTTAATAAAGCAGGAGAAATCGTCTATCACCATGCGAAGGAAATTATAGGATTATATTCAAAGATGCATTATCTTGTGGATGACCTTACGAATAAAACGAGTGGACCATTAACTATAGGAGCAAGTTATACGTTCGGTGAATATGTTTTGCCACACATTATTGTAAATATGAAGAAGGAATACCCTTTGATCACTCCATCAATTACGATTGGTAATACTAAGGATATAGCTGAGTTGATGCTTGCACATCAATTAGATATCGGAATCGTTGAGGGTGATTTTAATAATAAACAGTTATCGATTGAACCTTTTGCGAAGGATCACTTGTATGTTGTTGCATCACCTAAGCATCGATTAGCACAACTTAAAGATGAACTTTCGATTTCAGATATAGCAGAGGAAACGTGGATTGTTAGAGAAAATGGTTCAGGTACGCGAGAAGCGGCTGAGAAATTGTTTAAGCTAGGAAAAATTGCTCCAAAGGATTTACTTGAATTCGGTAGTACTCAACTTATTAAAGAATCTGTTGAGGCTGGTCTTGGAATAGCACTACTTTCGGATTGGGCTGTTCGAAAGGATATTGAAAATGGTGCCCTCTGTAAAATATCTATAAAAAATAGCACCATTACACGGGATTTTTCAATTGTATTGCATTCGCCTTTTCAAACGAAGGCGTTAGAAGTGTTCTTAAATATGGTAAAAGAAAAATAAAGAGCTGAGTCACAAAATCAGCTCTCTATCTTACCTTAATCTTCAAATACCTTAAGTGCTTCATATTGGAATCCCTGATATTGATAATTTTGCTTTTTATACATTTCCCTAGGGGTATCTTCCCCATCAGCAACCAATATTACAATTTTATCTGGAAATGATTCCATCACAAATTGTTGCAACCTACTGCCGATCCCCTTGTTCCTATAAGATGCATCAACATTTAATCCATCAATTTCTACAGTTTCAGTCGAAACGTTAACAATCGCATATCCCGCTGACACTTCCTGATAAAATGCGAGAATTTGAACAATAGCTGGATCATCAAATTCACGTTTACTAAAGTCTATTTTTTGTCGTGCAAATTCCGATCCATATTGTAAATCCTGATTATACTGGAGTTGTAAAAAGTTCTCTACGTTTTGGTTATTAACAGCTTTAATTTCAATATCTTGATTGTTGTTAACCTTTGGAAAACAATTTGGCCTTATTGCATATAATTCCAAAAATCCACTTTCATAACCCGTTTCTGTTAGATAAATTCTTACTTCTTCAGATAGTTTTTCATTTTCAGGAAAGTAAAACTTCAGATGATTTTGACCTCGTTTTAGATGAAAGTCCCTTAAATACTTTTCAGTATCCTTTAATTCAGATATTCCGGGCATCTTTTTAAACTCGATAAAGTTACTATCATACATAATGAGCATTTCAGGATAATGAACATGTGTAAATAGATTATTTTCTAGTACAATATTTCCAACCTTTTTAATATCTTTAAATGTAATTCCCCTCATTTTGTACTCTCCCTTTTAACCTAATCTTTCATAAATCTCTTCCCACTGCTTCTCCAATTCTTCCTTTTTTGTATATAGTTGTTGAATTCGCTCCAAGTCTTGAATACCTAATAGCAGTTGATCCAGCTCTGAAATCTTAGCCTCTACTATTTCTAATTCCTTCTCCAAGTTCACCTCATCATTTGTCTTTTCTTTTATTTTGATTCTTGCTGGTTCTACTATTTTTCGTTCCTTTCTATCTGTCATTTTCTTAGCCATCTTCTCCTTGGCCCAAGTATAGTTCCCTTCAAAACAATGAACCTCTTTTGAATCAATCCAATAAATTCGATCAAAAAGCTTATTAAGAAAGTAACGGTCATGTGAAACAGCTAGAATTGTACCGTTATATTCGTCAAGTGCTTCCTCCAACACTTCTCTTGATTCGATATCAAGATGATTCGTTGGCTCATCCAAAATAAGTAAATTTATATCCTGATACATTAGTTGTGCCAAGCGAAGCCTCATTCTTTCACCACCACTAAGCTGTGAAACTTTACGAAAGACAGAATATCCGTAGAATAAGAACCTTGCTAAAATTTGTCGTGCTTCTCCTTCTGTAACACTAACCTCATTGCGAAAGACTTCGATAATTGTTTCATCATGACTTTCAGAGAAAATTTGCTGTGATAAATACCCAATCTTCACGTTACTTCCAACCCGTATTTCACCTTCATCAGCTTGAATTTGGTTTAAAATCATTTTCAATATCGTTGATTTACCGCTTCCATTTTCACCGATAATTGCTACTCTTTGCTGATAAGTTATATGCATATTGACATGATTAAAAAGTACTCGTTCTCCAAATTGCTTAAACACATTATTAAGAACAATCACATCTTTTCCACTACGATCCAAAGATTCTACTTCGAAATTCATTTTCTTCCGATTTATGACTGGTCGATCTAATTTCTTCATTCGTTCTAGCGCTCGTTCCATATTTCGCGCACGTTTATGAAGGCCCTCGTTAGGTGGATTCGCACGATTTGCCCATTCCTTAAGCCTTTTAATTGCTTCCTTCATTTTCTTTATTTTCTTTTGTTGCTCCTCGTAGGCTTGAAACTCCCTTAAGATTTGCTCTTCCTTCTCTTTGACATACCCTGAAAAGCTAGTCTGATAACACTTGATTTCTCCATCTTCTAAATCAAAAATCCTATTCACTACCTCATCTAAAAAATAGCGATCATGGGATACAACAATAACTGAGCCACGATAATCTTTTAAAAAAGTCCCAAGCCACTCAACCGCCATTAAATCAAGATGGTTCGTTGGTTCATCTAGTAGTAATAAATCTGGATTTTTCAAAAGGCTAAGCCCTAAACCAACCTTAGTTTTTTCTCCACCACTTAAAGTTGAAAAAGTTTTTTCTAATAAGTTATTAAGTGAAAGACCATTGACCACTTTCTCTATATTGGACTCTATTTCATAACCACCCTGGAGGGAAAATTGATCTTGAATATCCCCGTAATCTTTTATTAATTTTTCAAGATGTTCCCCGGTCGTTTCCTTGCTCATCTCGAGTTCCAGTATCTTCATTTTTTCTTCTATTTGTAAAAGCTCTTTGAAGGCTGTTTTTAATACAGCTTTTGTTGTTAATTGGCTATGATAATCTGGAATTTGCGTTAAATAGCCAATTTTTGTTCCCTTTTTCCAATGGATTTCCCCAGTGTCTGGTGTTTCCACAGCAGCAATAAGCTTAAACAAAGTTGACTTTCCACTACCATTCCGACCCACTAGTCCGATACGAGCCCCTTCATTCATTTCAAATGAAATATCTTCAAAAATGGTATTACCACCATATGATTTTGTTACTTTATTCGCACTGCAAATGATCATGGTTCATTCCTCCTTAAAAAAATGCAGAAAAAAGCCACGGAGAAGACAACACTCCCCATGGCAAAATAAATAGTTATAAGGTATAAAAAAAGGGAGAGCATGAAAAGCCCTCCTTAAACCTTCTTATTGTGGGTTTGAGATGTTTTCACTGTTTTAAATTGCTGTTCAGTTGTTAAAAAAGGGCACACGTATCCCGTTAACAACTGAAACCGCAAATTTTGCACGGCAAAAATATAGGAATTCGATCCAATATCCGCGCAATAAAACAGCTTGCTTTAACATCCTTCCCCACCTCCGCTTCATCAATATTCTATTATATTCTAATCTTTCTAATAATTTATTTCAAGTTTTTAGAAAAAAAAGGTTAAAAATGCACACGATGTTTCGATTGAAACACTGTGTGCATAGTCTTGTTACTACCTATCAACTTCTTTTTTCAGTATCTCCCCAGTGAACACATCAATTTTATAATCGATTTCGTATCCTTCGTGTCGCATTTCAATTTCATAATAGCCATCATCATCCAAGTCTACTTCTGTAATTTTGCCCGGAGTGTCCTTTGTCGCGATTGCTACTGCTTCTTCTTTAGATATTATTTTTTCGGATTTGGAAATGACATTTAAATTATCATCATCAAAATCGTTTAGATCATCATCGTCATCCATGATTATTTCACCTGATTTTGCATCAATATCCAAATCGATATCATCGTAAGAATCTTTGTGATTCACTTCAATTTCATATTTGTAGGCTCCATTATCTCGATCAAGTTCAATACTTTTTACAGTTCCGCCAACTTTTTCAATTGCTATCTTTTCTGCCTTTTCCATTGAAATAAGATTGGCTTCTTTAATTGTAGCTAAATCTTTCTTTTTATCATAAAATGCTTCAGCACCCATTGCCCCACCTAATAATACAACACCAGCAATACCTAAAATTAATAATTTTTGTTTCATCTGGTTTTCCTCCTTTGTTTACTATACTTACATCATAGCCACCGAAGATGAGTAAAGTCGTAAAGGAATATGAGAATTTGATGAGAAAGGGATGAATTTTTTAATCATCCCATCTTATTGTATGAACTTCTCCTGTTATTGCATTAATTTGCACTGTCGCATCCTCACCATCTTCTCGCTCTATTTCAACTAGATAGAACGTAATACCACCCAATTGTTCAATGTCAACATCATCAACATCACCTTTTACTTGTTGAAGGGCAATGACCTTCGCTTCATTCTCTGTTATGCCATTTGAAGCTTCTTGTGGAGACTGTTCCGAATCATCTTCATCATTAGGTTCTTCGTTTTGTATTGGTTCTTTTGCTGTTTCACCAGTTGCAATCCTTGTTAAAGCACTAATATCTCCTGAATTTCGATTAATCTCTACTTGGTAGAGACCTGTTTCTAGTTTAATTTGGATGTTATACACATCACTGAATTGTTTAATCTCAACGATATCACCACTATACATATCTTGAACGAGCTTTCCTGCTTCCGCTCCAGTTAAAGGTTTCGCAGAGGTGTTTATTTTAGTAGCTTGCCAAATAATAAATGCGACAAGCAAAACACTGACAACTACCATTATTAATTTGGGTTGTTTCATTCGTTTCACCCCATTATCCATTTGTTTCTACTATACAAGACGATTATGAGAATTTACTGAGAATGATACGACATCAAGTGTAATTTGTGCAGTTGTCCCTTGTCCTTCTGTGCTTTCTAACTTTAATCCTGCTCCCATTGCATCTGCAATTTCCTTCGCAAGTGAAAGGCCAAGTCCAAAACCACCTGTCTTCCTAGTTCTAGCCACATCGACTCGATAGAACCGATCAAATACTTTTGCTAGATCATCCTTCGGAATTCCAATTCCTTTGTCAATCACTTCTATAAAAGCTGTTCTTTGCTGGGACCTTATCCTTACCGTTATCGGATCCTCACTGTATTTATGTGCATTTTGCATAAGAATATAGAAGAGCTGTTTTACCTTTTGAGGATCTGCTTTTACTATAATATTTTGATCTCCTTTAATTTCAATTTCACGTTTGTAAGCTTCTTTGAAAGAACGGACTGCTTCCTCAATAAGCTTTGTGAGATTGATTTGCTTCTTCTCAATTTTCCATCGTTCATCATGCTTAGCTAATAATAAAAGTTGTTGTGTTAATTCACTCATGCGAATAGCTTCTGAATGGATTGCTTCAACTGATTCATGAAATAATTCTGGATTATCAAGTCCTCTTCGTTTTAAAAGATTTGCATATGATTCAATCACTGTTAACGGTGTCTTTAATTCATGTGAAGCATTTGAAACAAATTGCTCCTGTTTTTCAAAATTTTTACCGAGTAAATCCATCATCTCATTAAAAGTTTCACCCATTTGATAGAGTTCATCCTTTGATTTCTTTGGAAGTTCGATCTGTTGATATTGACCATTTTCTCGTATTTTCCGCATTGTCTTAATCATCGAAGTAATCGGTTGAGTGATAAAATTACTAAGAAAACGCGTTGAGATTAGTACAGGGATAGTAGCCAAAAGTGTAACGATAATCAAAACAATTTGTAATGTTTTTAAGTTTTTTTCAACTGAAGCAAGTTTTTCGATTACCTGTAGTTCTACAACTTCCCCACCTTCCCATATCATCGGAATCGAAACAAATGCATGGGGGATACCTTGATAATCAACAATCTCCAGCTTTTCCTTTTTATGATACATGGTTGGAAAGTCCTTCAAATCACTCAGCTCGGGAGCCGATACTGCCTGATCAACGCTACTATCAGGGCGAACAATTTTAAGCATTCCATTGACTGGTGCATACGCAATCAATAAGTTTTTTGCTGGAACCGTTGACTCAGTTTGTGTAATTCCTTTTAAGGTTTTCAACGCTTCGTCTGAAGTTCTATCTAGTTCACTACTAAGCATCATCCGACTAAAGGTAAAATAGGAAGCACTATTAATGAGAATCAATAGGAGAATAAACATAACTGCTGTTGATAAATTTATTTTCGTTCGTAGCCTCATCTTGTTTCCTTCAGCACATATCCGACACCACGGACGGTATGAAGCAGTGCATTTTCATATGGCTTATCAATCTTATTGCGTAAATAACGTATGTACACATCCACAATATTTGTATCTCCATAATAATCATAACCCCACACCCCATTTAAAAGCTGCTCTCGATTCAGAACTTGTTTTGAATGCTTCATCAAATAGGCAAGTAAATCAAATTCCCTGGGAGTTAGTTCAATCAAATCTTCTCTCCTGAAAACTTCTCGAGATACTTCACTTAATTTTAAATCTGCAACTGTCAGCCAATCTGTGTCACCGTTCGTATTACTTTTGGAATTCTGATGATGATTTCTTAAAGCTGCTCGGATACGTGCTAATAATTCCTCGATTTGAAAGGGCTTCGTCATATAATCATTTGCCCCAAGATCAAGCCCTGATACCTTGTCCTCAACAGAATCCTTAGCCGTTAATAAGATGACCGGAGTATCAGCATCACTCGAACGAATTCTTCGCAAGATTTCAATCCCGCTTAACCCAGGTAACATCACGTCCAGTAATACTAAGTCCCACTGTTGTTCACGAAACATTCTTAAACCGTCTATCCCATCTAGTGCTTTCCCGGTTCCATACCCCTCATAGGCTAATTCTAGCTCCAATAATCTAGCAATTTTTTCTTCATCCTCGATAATTAATATTGTAGGTTTGCGCGTCTCCATTTTATCCCTCTTTTACGGTGGAAATTTTATATCCAATCTACTTTTTTTGTTAGATTCTTAGACTTTCAGATGTCCTACATATATTTACCATTATACTCAATTTATTTGTTTTACAACAAAATAACGACTAGTATAGAACTATTTCCATTCACTAATCGTTATTTTAATCTCTTACTCTTTAGTTGTGGTGATGATCCTCGATGTTCTCATCCTCTACCTCTACATCCATGATTTCTTCTTGCTCACCTAGATTACTTGGCTGTTGTCTTCCCCAAAAGAATCCCCAAGGGTCTCGTCTTGGATAATCATGATCTCTTCTTGGATAATCATGATCTCTTCCCTCATTTATAATTTCAACATTTTTTGCATGAATGACTAAGTTATCAACTCGAATTACTTGTTCCCTTTTTCGATTAGACATTCGCCTGCCACCTCCTTTATGATAATCGCTTATATCTTATTCAAGATGTGGATTATCAGTATAGGGATTAGCCTACTTAGGCAATTTTTATGTGAAAATATTTTTACAAATCGTATATAATATAGAAGTAATCAAAAAATTGAAGAGGTGGAAATGATGGCAAAATCAAATGCTAGAAAAGTGAGAGAAAAGCAAGTACGTGAAGGAAAACGGAATCCGTTAAATGGCAGGAGTCCATATGCACTTTCAGATATGCATACAAGAACAACGAAAACAAAGAAGGATTATCTATACCGAACAAAACACAAGAACCACTCATCCAACTATGGAAATGATGGTTCTTTTTGTTTTTGTTAATTTTTCTTTATGGTGGAGCGATGAGATCTGTTTATATTTTTATCATTTAATTATGTTCGTGATGAATTACTCATATGGAAGGTTTGCGTTACCGATTCAGGGTTATTCTTCGCGACGGGTGCACGCGAGAGTGACTTACGTTACCGATTCGAGACTTTTCTTCGCGATGCGGGCACACGAGAACGGCTTGCGTTACCGATTCGATTCTTTTCTTCACATTGCGGGCACGCGAGGATGGCTTGCGTTACCGATTCGAGACTTTTCTACGCGTTGCGGGCACGCGAGAACGGCTCGCGTTACCGATTCGAACCTTTTCTTTGTACTGCGGGCACGCTAGGACGGCTCGCGTTACCGATTCAATTTTTTTCTTCATGCTACGGGCACGCTAGGACTGCTTGCGTTACCGATTCGAGACTTTTCTTCGCGTTGCGGGCACGCGAGAATGGCTCGCGTTACCGAGTTACCGATTCGAGACTTTTCTTCGCGTTGCGGGCACGCGAGAACGGCTTGCGTTACCGATTCGATTCTTTTCTTCGCGTTGCGGGCACGCAAGAATAGCTTGCGTTACCACTTCTATCTTTTTCTACGCGTTGCGGGCACGCGAGAACGGCTCGCGTTACCGATTCGAACCTTTTCATTGTACTGCGGGCACGCTAGGACAGCTTGCGTTACCGATTCGATTCTTTTCTTCGCGATGCGGGCACGCGAGAATGGCTTGCGTTACCGATTCGATTCTTTTCTTCGCGATGAGGCCCGCGAGAACGGCTTGCGTTACCGATTCGATTCTTTTCTTCGCGATGCGGGCACGCGAGGATGGCTTGCGTTACCGATTCAATTTTTTCCTCACATTGCTTGCTCGCGAAGACAGCTTACGTTACCATCCTCAAATCTTATCGCTTGATGAGGCACGTAAAAAACAAAAAACTGCAAGCACGAAATTCAGCTGCAGTTTGCATAGTATCTATATTTAACTTGTCATATCAATTAAATTCTCTGCTTGGAGTTCTGTCATATCATTCGCAAGAATTAATTCACTTAGTAAGATATTGCGGGCGTTATCAAGCAATTGCCTTTCACTATGGTTGAGCACTTTGTCCTTTTTAAAATACGTCAAATCACGAACAACCTCTGCAGTGTCTTGCATAAGGCCTGTCTTCATTTTTTCCGTATTTTTTTGTAGCCTTTCCTTCCAGGGAAGAGAACAATCTGGCTCTACATTGTGAAAGTTAAACAATATTTCTTTTATCGTATGTTGATCTACAACTGAGCGAATCCGTGATTTTTTAATTTTATTCATCGGAATCATTACATTCATTTTGCTAAGAGGAATGGTAATCACATAATAATTCTGTGTTTCCCCTTGGATTTCCATTTCTTTGATGGCGTCAATAATGCCCGCCCCATACATTGGATAAAAAACCTTATCACCAACTTGAAACAAAACATCCACCTCCACATTTACTTACATGTTTAATGATAACACACATCAATAAAATTAGCAAATATAATAATATAACACGTTTTATTTATTTACGTCAATACATTTCTACAAAATAACGATAAGTTTTTTATAAAATGATACATCATTCTGTTAGCGTTCTCATTTTTGACACATACCTGTAAATTTTCTTCAGGAATTCCTCCTATATTAATGAATTTTTAACTTCAATTAATTATGATTAAACTATACAACTATAAGGGGTGAATCAGCGATGCCTAGAGTCTTCGTACATTTTACTTTTATCTTCTTCACTCTCACTGCATTTTCTGGGACGTTGATGAGATTGTTCACCATTCAACCAAGCACAGCTATTCCATATACGAATATCTTACACGGACACTCCCATTTAGCAATTTTAGGTTGGGCCTTTTTAGGTGGCTTTGTCATTTACTTATTGATTTTTTGGAAATCAATACAGAAAAAAAGACAAGCGACAACTATTACAATTACGTTATTCATTACATCAGCAATTATGTTTGCTGCATTTTTATATCAAGGCTACGATGTATTCTCGATTATTATGTCTACCGTACATATTTTTATTGAATACTGGGCCATCCGGTTCATTTATCGTCACTTAAAAGCACAAAACAACGTACCAAAATCGGGAAAACGTTTTATATATGCTTCATTAATTGCCTTATTGATCTCTTCAATGGGTCCATTTTCACTTGGTTACATCGCAGCAAACGGACTTAAGGATACTTATTTTTTTGATTTAGCAATCTATTTTTACCTGCATTTTCAATACAATGGCTGGCTCTACTTATTTTTAATGGGCGTATTTATTATGATCATAGATTCAAAGAAAATTCCATTTCAGGATTCACTCTTAAAAATAGGATTTTGGCTTTATTTTCTCGCTCTATTTCCAAGTTATTTCCTAAGCATTTTATGGATAGATTTAGGGGGATACGTCCAGATTCTTGCAGTAATCGGAAGTATTGGCCAATGGTTCGGAATTGCATTCGTATTACTCGCGTTTAAGAGAATGTGGAAAAGACTATGGAAACAGTACTCAAAGCTAACCATCACATGTCTTTGGATCACATTTCTATTATTATTCTTTAAAAGCACGATGGAATTAGGATTAATTTCACCAAAACTAGCAAATCTAATTTATGATACAAGAAGCATTGTTATCGGGTATTTACATTTTACACTGCTAGGATTTATTAGTACTTTTATCCTTTCACAATACCAGATGCTTAATATTTTGAAGGATTACCGATTGACTATTTATGGTTTTGTTCTATTTTTCATCGGCTTTTTCCTTAATGAAGGGCTATTATTCGGACAAGGGTTGCTTGAATGGTTGAACCTATCAGGTATTCCTTACTTTGCAAATGGACTATTTATAGCAAGTGTATTATTATTGACTGGGATTGTCTTGCTTTGGATTTCGTTTGCTGCAGATAGAAAAAACGCTAGGTAGAGAGTAAAAAGATGTTCTAGTGACATTCCTATGTAAAAGCCTTAAGAGAATACTATTTCTCCGAAGGCTTTTTACATTATTCTAAATGGATATTCACCATATTAATTCCATTTAATATATAACTACATCCCTCAATTGCTTCAGAGGCTAGAAGTTCATTAGTAGGAATACCAAATTTTAACCACTTATCTGAAATACTCATTAAGACTCCTTTTAGTTCAACCTCATTTATCCCCTCTAGAAGCGATAAGTCTATTTCTACTACATAATTATTTTCCATTTTCCAGTAAGGTTCTATCTTTTGTACCTCTTGACTCTTTAATATAGGTTCAAATTTTTTTAGAAAGATTTTCAAAACCGATTTGGTTTGAGATTCATTTTTTGAATTTACATACAATCGTATAAACATTTTATATCACCTTACCATGAGTAATTCTGCCGTCCAATGAGACAATAAAATGTGAACCACCTCTACTCCAATCTCTTAATTGTTTTTATCTGTTCTTGCTAGCTTGAACATCCCAATTTAAAGACCGACCTTTTTTTCTGAACGAGAAGCTAATTTGTAAGCGTCAAATCCCGCCCACCTATGAACCTAGCAATTAACATGAGGTAATCTCTTTAAATCAATATTTGAGGAGGTTTTTCATGACAAAAAAATTAAATTTGGAATTACATAATGAATGGGAACGACGAATCTCAGTTTATTGATCAAGTGGCCAAACCCAGGTTAATTGGTGTAAAGCCAATGATTTAAGTATTCACCAATTTAAATATTGGTTGAAAAGAATTGAAGGCTCAAAATCCAAACCTAAAACAAGCACTCAATGGGTACCAGTCGAACTAGACAATTCAACTGATGAACATACCAAAAATGAAGCACTACAAATAAAAGTAGGACTTGCGTCCATTGAGGTGAAACCAGGTTTTAATCCTTCACTTTTGGTAGATGTTGTTAAGGTGTTGAAGACCCTGTGTTAGATGACATATTTGTTGATCGTGTCTATCTCGCTAGAGGTAGAGCGGATCTAAGAAAATCAATCGATGGTTTGGCAATTCTCGTTAAGGAAGGGTTCAATTTAGATCCCTTTTCTCCTAATCTATTTGTTTTCTGTAATCGAGGAAGGGATAAACTGAAAATTCTTTATTGGGATCAAAATGGTTTCCGGTTATTTTATCGTCGGCTAGAGCGCGGAAAATTCCAATGGCCATCTGATAGCCAGAGTACCACACCTATAAAAATAACTCAGCGTCAGCTGCGGTGGCTGCTCGATGGATTATCATTAGAACAAAAATAAGCCCATCCAAAAGTAACGGCAAGGACGATTATTTAATGTGTATATTTAATAGAAGAAATTTGTCCCATTTTGTCGTATAATAAACCTATGAAAAAGACAAAATTGACATCAATCCAAACTCCTACAATTGTAGAACTTCTAAAACGCGTTGAACTTCTTGAAAAGCAAAATGAGCAACTTCAGGCGAAGCTGGAACAAGAAAAGAAGGAAAATGAAGCAGAAAATAAATTGACTTCAAGAACAGCTTCGTCTTCATCAATTAAAACGTTTTGGTACTTCTAGCGAAAAATTCAATCCGAATCAGTTAGAATTACCACTTTTCAATGAAGTGGAAACAGAAGCAAACCTCGAATTACCAGAGCCAACAGTGGAAACCATCACTTACCATCGACGCAAAAAACGTGGACAACGTAAGTCGATGTTAGAAAACTTGCCTTCGGAAACGATTGAATATCGTTTATCCGATGAAGAGCAGGTCTGTTCGTGATGCGGTGGAAACCTTCATGAAATGAGTACAGAAACCCGCCAAGACTGAAATACATTCCAGCAGAAATTAAAGTGGTCAATCATGTTCGATATGTATACTCTTGTCGTCGTTGTGAACAAGAAGAGATTCAAACACCAATAAAAACTGCATCAATGCCGAAGCTAGTGATTTCAGGGAGTCTAGCTTCTCCATCAATCGTGGCACATATCATGACCCAAAAATACGTAGAGGGTCTTCAATTATATCGCCAAGAAAAGCAATTTAAACGAATAGGTCTGGATTTATCCCGCCAAATGATTGCCAATTGGATGATTTATGGAGCAGAAAATTGGTTAAGTAAATCGTATGATCGGATGCATCAGCTGATACTAAAAGTTGATATCGTATGCGCTGATGAAACGACTCTTCAAGTACTTCATGAACCAGGAAGATCTGCTTCATCAAAATCCTATTTCTGGTTATATCAAACAGGCATTGAGGACCTTCAATTATCCTTTATGATTATCAAGAAACTAGAGCTGGAGAAAATCCAAAGGAATTCCTAAAGGAATTTAAAGGGTATCTCTAGGTTGATGGGTACTCTGGATATCATAAGGTGGAGAACGTAACCCTCGTCGGCTGTTGGGCTCATGCTAGAAGGGGATTTACGGATGTCCTAAAATCCTTGCCTACGAACAGCATAAAACTAGTTGCTGCGACCGAAGGTCTCAATTTCTGTAATCAACTTTTCTCTATAGAGCGAAAGTTAAAAGAATTAGACCCTGAAGAGCGATATGAACAACGTCTGAAGCAAAGTAAACCAGTATTAGACGTCTTTTTATCATGGCTAAAAATACATGAACAAAAAGTGTTGCAAAAAGCGGCCTGGGTAAAGCAATCGCATACTGTCTAAATCAATAGGACAAACTAGTAGCCTTTTTAGAGGATGGACGATTAGAAATCGATAATAATAGAAGTGAACGCTCAATTAAGCCCGTAGTAATTGGAAGAAAGGCGCTTTTTGCCAATTACACCTAAAGGTGCAAGAGCAAGTGCCATCATTTATAGTATCGTGGAGACAGCGTTAGCAAATGGATTAAATCCATATTACTATCTTCGCTTTTTATTTGAGCAGCTTCCCAATATGAATTTGACAGATGTGGATGCCATTGATCCACTATTTCCATGGTCAACAACTTTACCAGTCTCATGTATTACTTTTAAAAGATAACTAAATAATAATACAGGCCATCCTGGATCAACAGGTGTGGCCTATTTGACGCTCACTTTCAATCGATTGAGACATTCCCAAACCATCGTATCATATCACAGCTAAAATGCGACAACTATCTTGACAAACGCCATACAAAAAAAAGGTGCCTTACCAAAGGGTAAGACACTCTCATCTAGTTTAACTAATAAAACCTAGCTTTTGTAGCCACATTAATATGACTCCAATGAGCGGAATTATAGCTAATGAAACAATAATTATTTTACTTAACCAAAGAGGAAATATTGAAAGTAAACTTGATATCTCGTCCCCAGTGTTCGATAATTTACTTTGTTTTTCCTTATTAAATCTATAAGCATAATAAATTCCAATTACGCCAACTAAGACTGATAATAATGTAAGAATTATTTCCAAAATAAACAATTCGCCTCCTAAAAATATACCATAATAAATATTCAAAATGAATTTTATTATTCTCTTGTTTATAGCTGTTTCAAGAAACATAATATATAAAAATTGAGCTTATAGAAGTGTACCTATTATTAGAGGACATAATCTACAGGGTATCTCTAATTAAATGAATTAAAGAACTGTAAAATTATTCTCTACTTAGTTATTACATTGTGTTTACATTATACCTCAATTATAGAGTAATGAGCATATTTGAGAACTTTAAACTTAAGAAGATATCAAATAGCTAGTCTTTTAAGTAATGCTTTAACACCTCTAACCCCGTTCTGTTTATAAGATTTAATTAATCGTCCTATCGAAAAACCATAAGCAGATTTAATTCCGCTTAATGCACTTACTAATCCAGATATGGTTGGTCGTTTTCCTTTTGCTAATTGTTTAAAAATATAAGCCTTTGCTTCATAATTAATCATAACGATCATTCGGAAGAGAAATCTAGTTTTATTTGCTTTTAAAAACAAGTATAGACCTTGGCCGCCCATAGCAGCAAAACCACCAACTATAAATGAAAGTGCAAATCTCCCCCAGTTAAAACCTTTTATATTTCCTTTTTTTAGCCAAAAACTAATTAACATTGGCAATGCATTAATTGCCCCCCCTACAAAGAATGCTACGATAGCCCAATTACCATCGGGGTCTACATTCATAACTGGATTATTATTCGCATAATTGTATCCATTAAGAGTAATCGGATTATATATATCCCCACGTACAGGATCAAGAGAAATAAATACACCATTTTCCGGATTATAGTACCTTGCCATTAAATAATACATTTTCGTGTCTTCATCATATCGATATCCTGCATATCGGTATGGATTTACAGATGCGAGTGCTCCACTTTGAGAAAGGATATTGCCCCAAGCATCATACGTATAGGATGCTACTACTTTTCCATCCTTATCTGTAAGTGCTAGTACATCCCCTCTGTAATTCGTTAAATAATAATACATACTTCCCTTATAATTCATTGTAAGCGGCGTACCATTGTCATCGTACGTATATTCTTTGATGACTTGGTTTCTTACATCTGTTTCATATAGTACTTGATTACCATTGTACTGATAAAAAGTAGTTCCACGACTATCTTTGCTGAAATCTCGATTTCCTTCTTCATTATAACCGTATTCGGCTATTATTTTTCCAGTTAAATCCTGAACTTTAATCAATTGGTCTAATTCATTATAGGAATAGATGTAGACACCGTCAGTCTTTAAGTTACCGTTCTTATCGTAATTGTAGGAACGTTGACCTACTTCTTCAAGTTGATTCACGCTATTGTATTTACTTTCGGTAATTATCGTTTGGCCATTTTTGGTTACCTTTTTCGATATTCGATTTCCTACATCATCATAATCATAGGCTATCTCTGTCCCATCAAGGAGTGTTTCTTTCTTCAATTGATTTAGTTCATCATATTCATATGAGATGGCACCCTGATTCGTAATTATGCTTTTTATATTATTATTGTTGTCATGCTCATATGTGAAAGAGTCATAGATTGTTGTAGGGCTCGAATATAACTTTTCTGTATCTAATCTTCCATTTATATATTCTTTACTATATTTACTTTCATTGTTAAACGTTGTTAATGCTGGTAAACCTGTCTTATCATATCCAAGAGACACTATTGATGAACCATTCCTTTTTATTTCTTTTGTTTTGTATGATTCATCTGGTATAAATTCTAAATTTGTGTATTGATTACTATAACTTGAATGTGAAATATTACTAACATATTGATCTCCTAAATAGTTAAATCCAATCTCACCATTACTATCATGATAATTAATGGATTTAAGTAATCCATTATCATAATATTCTAGGGTTCTAAGTGTTGCATTGTTTTCTGATAGGATGGACACTTTCTCATTTTCATATACGTACTTCCATAACGTCTTTTCACCTACACTGATAGCTTTGATCCGGCTTTCATCATCATATTCAGTATGAATAGTATCGCCGCTCGGCTTTGAGATATCTGTCAAATTCCCATTATTATTATACAGATATGAGGTGGTTTGACCCAAATCGTTGATTTCCTTCTCGATTAAATTTTGGCCATTATATTGGAATTCTGTGTTCGCATTCTGGGCATTTCTAATAAAACGAAGATTACCGTTATTGTCATATTGGTAATTTGTTTTTTTGTTTTTGGCATCTGTTACGATATCCAGTTCATTTTTAAGATTATAATGGAAGGAAGTCACTTGCCCTTTTCCATCAGTTTGACTAAGAACATTCCCGCTTAAATCCGTTGTGTGTGCTGTCGTAATTCCATTTGAATCAGTATGCTTGGTTGTTTTTATTCCATCTGTATAATTCACATCATATTCTTCCGTAATCCCATCTGACGAATGTAAAGACTTTACATCTCCATATGAATCATTTGCGAAATCTGTCGTTAGGTAACCATCATTATGAGGGATAATGGATTTTAGCAGATTTCCATTTGGATCGTACTCATACGTACTGACCTTTCCATTCGCATCAGTATGTGTCTCAAGATTGCCGTATGTGGTATATTTGTTAATTTCTTTGTTACCTTCAGCATCAATACTTGTCAGGAGGTTACCATTTTCATATGTGTTAGTACTAACAACGGTGGTTACTCCATTTTCTGTCTCTGTAATTGATAACACATTGAAATTAGTATCTAACTTATAGTCTGTTACGATTCCTAAAGAATCAATAGATTTAATTATCACATAGTTATTATTTGCTACGTACGTTGTCAAATTTCCTTCAGGGTCTGTAACAATCGATTGCTTGTTCGGAATGTCTACTTTATATTCCGTTCCAGGACGACTAACATCGTCTGTTGCCTTATCAATTTGAGGTTCTTGCACTTTAGCTAGGTTTTCATCGATATATGTGTAATTCGTTTTCCTTCCATTGGGATCGATGATGGTATCTATTAACGTATTCTTATAGATGAATTGTGTAGTTGTCTTGGTCCCGGTATTATTTTTCAATTCATCGACATATTCTAGATATCCATTCGAATATCTATAGCTAAACTGTCTTCCATCATACTTGATTGTATCTATGAATCCCTGAGTATTATAAGTTATATCAAGTACTTTGGATAAAGATTCCCCGAGGTCGGTGCTGATTTTTATTAGTTGATTTTTCTCGTTATAGATGTAGTTCACCTTATTATGATTCAGATCAGTCTGTGTTGTAATATAGGCAATTTTAACATTAGTGTCTTGTTGTGCATCTTTAATTTTAAAGATCGTTTGAACTCCATTTGGTTCATACATTGTATATTCATCTGAAGCCGTTTTTTTGATTGTTTCATATCTACCAGCACTTGCATAGTATGTGGCCGTTTTGCTATCGTATGAAAATTCATGATCCGTTCCATCTGCATCTTGGTAGTTCAAGATATTTGCGGTTTCTTTAATATTTAAAAATAGTTTTTCATTTCCAGTAAACATCCAACCATAACCAAAACCAGATGATTCACGACTTTTACTGTTATACGTCCTTGTAAACGCTAAGCCGGAACCACCCCGACCTACTAATGATAGATCATTATATTGAATAACATTATTACCTGTCATCAAATTTGTATAACTAGACCCACCAATTAATTCATGAGTAGTATAATCCCAATAATCCTCTAATCCCAATCTAGCATTCGTGCGGTAGGTGACCGTTAATAACGGTTTATATTTTTCATCCGCTGAGTGCTCACTGCTTATGAATTTTTTGTAGATATTAGTATTTTCGGACTCACTTTTTAACAGAAATCCATAATTCGTGCTTGGAGTGTCTCTCCAGTTCTGAATAATATGGATCGGAACTTCCCATTTCTTCATATCTTTCTCAAGTGATACAGGCGATGTTAATCCACTAACTGTTGATAGTTTATTGCTCGCGACATAATCTCCACCTTTTGACGTCCAAGCGGTTGAGGGTGAAGTTTTTGCGTAATTCCATGAAGCTTGATTTTCGTTCCAATCTCTACTCATTTTATAAAGGCCAATATTTACTGGTGATTGGTTATTCGTAGATGAGAACGATAAATTTAAGCTTGATGACAAAATATTTGTCGCAGCTGGAATAGATGATAGGTCGAACTTTAAAAGTGAACGAAATACATTGTCATTGGAGGCTCCACCACCAATTTCGATATCATTTCCACCTGTCTGGGTTGGAAAAGAACTTCTTACGTTTGTATCTTCAACAGAAGTTGCTGATTGAATTCTTACAATTGTAGGATCAATTGTAATTGGATAAATACGATTAGCGTCTTCTAGCCATTCCTTACTTGGAGCTAAGTGTAAATATAATTGATTATCGATTACTTCATGGCTAATTTTTACATGGTAGGACATTGCCTCTTCAGGAATAGATTTAATTCCTTCCGTTGCTTTAAATCCCTCTGGAACATATGAATCATACATATATGGGGCTTCAAAATAATAAAGAGGTTCATTCGTTTTAGTGTCATTAAGGTAGAGAATTCCTCCATCCTCAACTACTTTCATGCCTTCTAAGTCCATTTTATAAGTAAACTCAGATGGGAAACCTTCCTCTGGTTTTTCTGAATAAATAATATCTTCTTTAATTCGATCAGAACCAACCGAATATTTCAGATCGATATTTGAATAGATGTTTGGATAAATAATGGAGTCATCTTTTACAATTCCTTCAACATTTGCAGGTTCTTCACCTGTATGTTCCAAAGGTTCTAATTGCAATCCAGTTGAATATTGTTGGTCATCAATTTGCATGATTGGGGAATTTGTATCTTGTGTTTCATTGAACTTGACTGAAAAGGCATTTGCCTTATTTTCATACACTTTTTCTTTTGAATCTGAAATAAGTTGGTTGTTAATTGGTTCCCATTGTTTACTTTTATTTTTAAAGTGAATCGGTGTTTGGGAAATTTCAGACGTGTACGTTCCATCAGGGTTAAGAAACGTCTTTGATTTTTCCGTTCTCATCGATGGAATTTCTTTTTTAACAATTGAACTGCTGCTCTCCATTACTTTTTCAGGTACAGCTTCTTTTGTATTAGATTCCGCAAAAACAGTTGAAAGCTGATTAAACGGCATATATGTGATGAAAAGTGTAAATACCAATAACGATGATACCCACTTTATTACTTGTCCGGTCATCTAGTAATCTCCTTCTCATGATGTAGTCTAGGTTGTAAAGCCTTTTTGATTTTATCATGGGATAGGGAGGATTACTTCAAATTTTTGTAAGTTTAGTGGTGGTAAATAATACATTGGATATTCAGGAATTAACCTCCAAATTAAAATCGGCAAAATCTATAAATTTCCTAACTATTATTCATTCGTAAAAGAAAAAAATGTGTTTATGAACTCCAACTGCTTTAATTTTTCCAAGTAAAAAACGCTAGGATCTAAACCCTAGCGTTTCGTTTTGGAAAATTCGTTATGATTTTGAACATCGTTAAGGCTAACAAAATAAATACGACAATATTTATATACTGATTGCTTCCAATTAGGAAATTTGCAATAGCTAAAATGATGATCGGCTTTGTTAGCGCAAAGATAGATAGTTTCCAAAGCAACTGGAACATGAGCTTCCTTTTTAGCATTCGGCTAACGATGACGCAGCATCCAGCAATAATGGAGGTCGCTGTGAGACCTAATAAAATCATAAAAATCGGATAAATAATAATGACTTGTATGTAAAATACACTTTGTGGAATTTCACCAGTATTGCCCGCCAGGAGTTCGATTTCCATTTGAACTGTTAAAATAAACAGTAAGAAAAAGAAATAAAAAATGGCACTCGTCATATCCTGCTTCATCAGACGCTTCATTGCGTCTCGTTGCGGTAGCCATAAGCTATCCTTACACATATGTAGAAACTTCAATTATACCACCACGATCTTGTCAGCTCTTTGTAAAGATAAAGTCTGCTTCACCGTTAGCGACGACAATCTTCATATCATACTCCTCAAGGAACCATGCATCTTGATTATTGAAGTAAAACGTAACGCCTTCGACAACATCTTTTATGATGACTTCACCTTCTTTTCCAACTTCAACACCTAATGAATAATTCGGGTGTACAGTTGGAATTCCACCATATAGTTTAACATAAAATTGAACATAGTCACCTTGTTTTAGCTCCATTTCATCAATATACCATTGTGCGGCTTCTTTACTTACTTCAAATTTCATTTTCACACCTCTTATACTTTACTTATTTCCTATTATCCACCTTATCGGGACATTTTACTAATGTAAAGTGTGAAAACTTCATGAAAATTACGATGTTACCTTTTTTCTGCTACTGTTAAAATTTTTTTATTGGTGTATAATAAAGTTATACAAAAAAAGACTGAGCAAGGTAAGTACTCAGTCAGAGGTGCAACTACATGCCGCTTGAAGAGCGGCCGACCAATTAAATATGAGGTTTAACAAAAGGAAGTAATTACCCAACACCTTAGTCGGAGCGATGGTCAATTACTTCTTTTTTCTACTGATGACAAGTGCAATCATTGCCACTATCGCTGCTAACGTTGTAGCTAGAAAAATGCCAAATTGAAATAGCATATTAATTGCTTCATATGTCACCATATAAAACACCCCCTTTCTACAGGGAGTGCCAACCGCCCATCCGCTTTATGTAGTTGCTAGTTTCATATTATCATATTTCCACTTAAACAACTATAAAAATAAAAACAAACGTTCTGTTTAGGATTTCTGATTTATTACGTTGTTACTTCTCTATTTTTCACGACCCTAGTAGTTAACACCACGAAAACAGATGCGATTACAACCATACATACGATTGCTAAAATCGGGTATAGTATAGGAATTCCAAACAGATTAATTGTTCGAAATTGATCAAAGAAAAATTCAACATTCATCATATAGATGAAGGAGAAATGAAAAACATCTTCAATCCAATTAGGCATCATTAGCGTTTCTACTATCAAATACGGTATTGAAAAAATAGCCCCATTAATAATGAGTGAAATCAGTGCATTTTTACAAAGAGAAGAAACGAGCAAAATCAGTAATGCAAAGCTGTATGCTGCTAATAGGTGAAAACCTAATTGAAGCAAATGATATTCGAGCATATTGAAGCCGTACGGTGAAAAATAATATTTAAAATAATACTGAATAGCCGTTGACCAGCCATCATTTCCAAATTGAATGACATTCCAAAAAATATTAAATAATTCCCACGCTGCTACAACAGAAGTCGTATAAATTAGGGAAGCTGCCACCTTTGACCACATTAACGATCTTCTGCCTTTTTTCGCACTCAACATATAGTTATCAACACCTGAACTGTATTCCTGTGTATATATTGTTGATAGTCCAAGTAAAAGTATCGCGCCTGTTAAAAGTATAGAAAAGATACTCGCAAAATCAATGATTTTTTCGGGTCCTTGATTATAGGCAAAATAGGATACATCAACTTTACTAAGTATCGATTTTTCGAGGTCAGTGTTGTAGTTGTTTTCTTTTTTAAGTTCGATTAATCTTTGCTCAACATTCCGTTGCGCATTTTCAGCCATCGCAATCGTCTCATAAATACCCATTCGAATTAATTCCGTTTCGGAAAAATATTGTCCGGTTTCTAATGCATCTTGTTTTTCTATTATTTTTGCATTTTCTATTTCAGCCTGTTCAATCTTTTCTTCAGTTAACGTTCCTTCCCATTGTTTATATATTCCATCTGACATATCACTCTTATGATAAAAGGTAAAGCCTGTTGAGAATATCATTAATAAGATAAATGTAATATAGATGATTTTCTGCTTAAAAATTTTATAAAGTTCAAATTTTAATAACTGCATAATTGGTCATCCTCCTCATCAAAATAGTATAGATATAAATCTTCTAAGTTTGGAATCTCATTTTTTGCATATTGATGAGGTTTTGAATCACTTAAAATACGTAATTGGAATTTATCTTGATTACGGGTAATATTACTGACCTTATACATCGATTGATAATGGGAAACTTCCTTTTCAGCAACCGTTACTTCCCACACCTTATCTTCAATTCCCGCTAGTAATTCTTGTGGAGTTTCCTTTTTTATTAGTTGACCATCCTTTAAAATTAGAACTTCCTTCGCAATAAATTCGATATCTGAAACGATATGGGTAGACAATAACACAATCCGATTTGTTGAGATTTTCGATAATAGATTTCGAAAGCGAATTCTTTCCTTTGGATCTAGTCCCGCTGTTGGTTCATCAACAATTAAGATTTTCGGATCATTTAATAGGGCTTGGGCAATTCCTACACGCCGCTTCATACCTCCTGAAAATTTCCCTACTTTTTCCTTGCGATGTTCAGCTAGCCCGACAAGTTCAAGAACCTCGGCAACCTTCCTTTTTGTTTCCGCTTTTGATAAGCCTTTTAATGAAGCAATATATGCTAAAAACTTCTCAGCAGAAAAGCTTTTATACAACCCGACATGTTGAGGAAGGTACCCAATTAGCTCCCGATAACGGTGGTCCATTTTCACGATATCTTTACCATTTAAATAGACATGACCCGAGCTTGGTCGCATAACACTAGCTAGGATTCGCATTAAGGTTGTTTTTCCTGAACCATTTGCGCCAAGGATTCCGTACACGCCTGTTGTAATCTCAAGCTTTATTTCCTTTAATGCCTTCTTCGTTCCGAAGGTTTTCGTTACTTTATCAATAGTTAAATTCATACGTAATACCCCTTTTATAGATTTGTACCAATTTGATGATAGAAATGATTGCAGAGATAATCGATATGGCAATATAAAAGCTTGTTGGAATGTGATCTACTTTTTCAAAGAATTCAATTTGCATCACCATTGCTCCAACCCCAATCCAAATGATTAGTCCGATTGATAAAGCATAAATATGGCGAATTCGATTCACGACAGCTAGCGTAACAGCTGTAATCATTGTGAATGGTGCAATCCAATATAAGAGCAGCTTCCATACCCAAATAGTAGGATAAATGAAGGTGATACTAGCTGTTAGAACGAGTGTAATTAGGAAGTTGAATCCACCAACAACAACCATCTTCGAAAGAATTAACTCCTGTAAGCTATATTTCAATGACATTTCAAGCTCTGCCATCCCTGTATTTCTACTTTTAAACACCTCAAATAATCCAGTTATCGTTGGTAGTGGTGCTAGTAATAACATCGTTGTATACGGGTCAGACTCAGCTACGAATACCGCCGATACCCCAATCAGTAAAAACAAACAATTCGCGATCCAAAATAATGGACTCATATAGAATATTTCTCGCAAGGAATTCCTCAAAACTGAATGGATTCCTTCATAAAACACTTGCCATTTATCTTCTTTTTCTGGTACGAATGGTCGCATTTTATTTATAGTCATCGTAATTTCTGATTCACTAGGAAATTCTACATCATACTCATCCAACATAAGCATAACCTCTTGTTCAAGCTCGACTAGCTCCTGATCCATCTCATAATCTAGATTCGTATTTTGAGATTCTCTGTTTATCATTTTCTTCACCTCTTTTTAACATAGTTGCTAATTTACCTAGGCCTTGTTTTAATCTCGATTTAACAGTTGAATCACTAGCATTCGTAACTTCAGCTATTTCTTTAATCTTCATATCATGAAAATATTTTAAAATGAGTGCTTCCCGCTGGTATTCTGGAAGGCTATTAATCGCCACCTTCACTTGTTCCCTTGTTTCTTTCCGTTCAAAAATATATGGTATACTTTTCTGTTTACTTTCAATCGTTTCCGGTAATTCAGCTTGTTGGGAAGTCATCTTATAATCCGCACTGCGCCAATAATCACGACAATGATTCACCGCAATTGAATACAACCAGCTTTTAAATGATCCTTTATTTGAAAACGATTGGATTTTTTGCAGCATTTTTATAAAAATTTCTTGTGTCAAATCATATGCCATTTCCTTGTTACCAACCTTGCGATAGACGAAAGCATAGATGGGTTTATAATATTTTCTCGTTAACACTTCCATCGCTGCTTGACTACCATTCAGAATTTCCTCAATAAGCTCCTGATCCTCAGGCATTTTTACCACCTCACCCAGTAAGACGAAATTAGATAAGAAAAGACTTAAATATTTTCCTCATGCAGTACTATTGTAAATTATCCTATATTTTCGTTAGAAAAAGAAAAGAATCCGCCAATAATGACGGATCCCACTTAATTAATCCACTTGTTTTTATTGACCTTGTGCACCACTAATGGTGATGTTGTTACTTCCTTACAAACTTCCTAACTAAATCAACCATTTTAAACATCAACATGAAGCTTTTTCTTGTGTACCGGAATTGATTCAAACCTCCAATAAAATAGGTTTCAAGCTCTGGATGATAAAACATAAAGGTACCTGTTGAACCTGCATTTCCCCACATATTAAATTTCTTTGGCATGAGTACAGGTACATGCTTAAAACCCATTATCCCATAGCCATAATCAATCCCTATCGCAAACTTTGCCCAGTTTCTCATGATCGCTAGGGTTTCTTCTTTGAGAATTTCATAATTCACTAATGCCTTCATAAATATAAGCAAATCTTCCGCTGGTGCAACAATTCCACCACCTGCATAATTAATGCTAAGACTTTGGTTTTTTACTAAATTTAAATGGCCCAAATTTACCTCAGCAACTAGGAAATTACTTTTTATCATTGGTTGGGAATAAGGGTTAACGTAGGTGTGATTCATTCCATATGGTTGAAAAATAGTTTGATGAAGTGCTTCGTGGTAAGTAGTGGCTGTTATTTTTTCAATAATGAGTCCTAATAGATGATATCCAGTGTCTGAATAATGAAACCCTTGCCCAGGTGGAAAATGTGATTTTAGATGTTTTTTAGACCAATCAACGACTTCTAATGGAGTCCAGAATCGGGTTGTGTCATTGATTACCATGTCAATCATTGATTGACCATTTTGTGGTTTATCTTCAAAATAGCAATTTAATCCTGATGTATGATTCAGCAAATGCTTAATTCTAATCTCATTTGAATAGTCTTTTCCCTTATATACATGGAGGTTCTGCATTACGTCATTATCTAAGTACGTTGAAATTTTGTCCTCAAAGGAGATTTTATTTTGTTCTACTAGTATCCCTATTAATACGGCAGTAAATAACTTTGTAATACTAGCGATTAAAAAAGGCTGTTCTGGGTGTGCATCTACCCCCTCAGACGATCCTACAGCCAAATTCAAGTGAATCCCATGTTTTTCTGAGTGCACTAACAAATAGGCATTATGAATTTTATCATCCTTCCTTACCATTTTCCTAAAATGGTTCTCCATTTTTGATCGAATTTCTTCATCTTTCATGTGTCACTCCCCCTTTTTACGTTGTTTTGCAGCCAGAATGATGTCGTTGGCGGTGCTCTCTAATATCATTTCTTCATTGACATCTACAGAAAGCAAACCATTTGCCACCATCACAGATAAGCCAACTTGAAAAATCCGCATTTTCTTTAAGATTTCCATTAACTCTTTATCAGTGAAATCTTTTAGCGCAGTGTCCTTTTTCATTAATTCAACGAGATCTTTCCCCATTGTTTCATCATAATCATTCATATACTCATTTTGCTTCATGACCAAATCCATAAAAAGCACACTATACTCCTTCGCAAATCGTAAGCTAGCTATCCCAATATCACGGAACGGATTACCAGTATCGTGCTCCATTAAAAGCTGATGACTAACACCAAACGTCTTTTTAACTACTTCTGCCTTCAGTTCGTCCACTGTTTCGAAATTCACATATATTGGGGCAATTGAACTTCCGAGCTTCTCTGCCACTTTTCGTATCGTGATGCTCTCTAATCCTTCTATCCTCGCTATTTCAAATGCTGAATCAATGATTTTCCCCTTAGAAAACTTCTTTCTAGGTGGCATTTACTCCTCGCTCCTTTAATATATATCACTTGATATGTATCATATGATATATTATTTTAAATCTTTTGTAAACGGTAATTTATTAATATGGGCATTTATGTGCTGACATAAGAATTATATATAAAGTGACATACGTAAATAAGGCCATCATGAACACTACATGATGACCTTGAAGGGGTGAAACTCATAAATTAGGTCACCGTGAACACCTCATGACGACCTTGAAATTAGGAATAACAATACTCATGGTAACAATTGCTCAGTTATCAAAATAAGTCTATTTTCAATAAAAAATAAGCTGTATAAGCCACCGTGCTCACTCTTTTCAAATTCATCGAATACTTGGTAGGCTAACAAAGAATTTTCTAATATAAACACTTTAATATCTTCATTAACTTCAATATGTTCACTTTCCTCTCATGATTCCTATCATGAACTTAAAAAAAATGGGAACTATTCACAAGTATCTTTCGTCAATTCTATAAATACTTACGAAAGAGGGAGAAAAAATGAAATACATTAAGGTATTAACAATCCTATTTATTTCAACATTTCTATTTTTGGTCTATGCAGAGAATGGCTATGCTTCTAGTATATCGCCCCCAACTACAGGTACACCTTCAGAGGATTTAATTCACGGAAAAGGAAGCACAGAACCTAAACTATTTTCAACATTTTCAAATTTTTTAGTTGATGGTGAATGTGCGATTACGTTAAAATCTAGTACAATTGCAATGGTTAGCGGTAGGACTAGCGTATATTCCTCTGTAGATACAGTAGGTGTTGACCTTTATCTTCAGAGATGGGAACCAGCAACTGAGCAATGGAAGAATATTTTAAATGTGGGGCAGTTTAAAAATGCAAATCATACAATTGCGTCTGGCACAAAAGATATAAAAATTCTAAGTGGCTATTATTATAGAATTCAAGCCCGCCATTGGGCGATAAAAAAGGGTGTAATTGAACAAGAGTATAGTTTGTCAACATTTGTATACGCAAAATAAGAAGGGTATCATGATACCCTTCTACATTGATTCTGCTATTTGAATGATTTCTTCTTTTGTAAGGTGGCCATCGATTGAATAATAGATGGATTGTGTTACCCAGAATAGTTTTGATATCCCTTTACTCCGGTTGATTAGATTTGCTTGATATCCATTTATCTTGATTTGTTCTACATTTACTTCATCTTTATTATAAGACATCCCTAATCCAAATTCGTGACCAGTACTAGTTTGTCTAATTGTGAAATGTTTGGCATTGCTTTTATATTGCAAGTAAATTTCATCGCTTTTCTGATTCTGCTTAGTTAACACTAATACATGCTCTAATTCAAAATCGGTAGGGACCCATTTTGGAATTAAAATAGGGAATGCGGTCTCTTTCTTTGCTTGTTCTAAATCTATTTCATCCATTGTTGTTTCTGATCCTTCTATCACATAATACTCATCCAATGATGGTTCTTTCACGTCTTCAATATGTTCTTCATTCTCACCTACTTTTACAAACAAACTTATCATATTCCCTTCTACTTTGCCGAATATTTCAGTAAGACTTGCAAAGGATGATCCAGATTGGGGGAGAAGGGAAATAAGTATTATACAAACTGCAAGACTTGTTCCAAGCATTACAAATTTCTTTTTTCGCGGTGAAAATGTTCTACTTTTATATTTGTGTTCACGGCGTTTATTAAAGTTTTCCCAAGCTTCATTCGTAGAGGTGATAGGCAAAATATGGTCATATTCTTCTTTAACAGTTTCTTCAATAATTTGATCAAGAACATGTCTGTATTTATCCCCCATTAAAGCCCACCTTCTTTCACATCTATACTACTTCCAATTGAATCTTTTAACATTAATTTGGCTCGGTATATCCTTGATTTAACAGTTCCTACTTTCAGTTCAAGCTGATTTGCAATTTCTTCATCTTTCATATCATAAATATATTTCAGAATGATCACCTGCTTATATTCTGGTTTTAATTTTGATATATTAGATCTGACAATCTCTTTATAGAATTGTTCCTCTATTGCAGCTTCAACAATTGAATCTGATTCAATTTTTTGCATTTCCTTGTCAATGTAGACGTCCTCAGTTGCAATATCGTTCCTTCTTTTTTTCTTCCGTATCATATCAATCGCTGTTGTAGAAGCAATTGTACCTAACCATGCACCGGCTTTTTCAGGTTCCTTTAATTTATGTAGTGCTTTAAACGCCTTTTCAAATGTTTCCTGAACAACATCCTCAGCTAAATAATGATCATTTGTAATCATATATGCAGTCCGATACACCCTGTTATAAAACATTTCAAATAAAATTCTTTCTGCCTGTTGGTCTTTTTTAAATAATTTTTGAAATAATTCTCTGATTAGAACCAACCCCCAACTGATAATTCGTATATTAGTAAATATTCGGTATATCTCCTAGAAATCCTTGAGTACTTTGGTAATTTTTTTGATTGGCAAAAAATTAACCCACCATAATTGGTGGGTCAAAAGTTTTATTCACATAACCTTTAAAATAATTTTCCGAATATTTCGGTTTCCTTCCATATGCGTATGAGCCTGGGCTACATCTTCAATCGGAAATATACTATTTTTTAGCTTCTTCACCCAATGGAGTAATAATTCCATCCATGCTAACATAATTATTTTTTTCCTTGTATTCAACCATTTCGCGATCACTTTTATGATTTGCCCATTTATGAAGGGTGTCTCTGTCGCCATTATAATAATAAAAAGGGACACTAAAACCACATGATGTTTTAACGAGATCAATCTTTGCATGAATAATTTGCCGACTGCCAGGAAGAATTTCAAAATGTGAAGCTATTTCATCCCATTCCTTAGTATCAGGTAAAATTACCCTCCCTTTTCCATATAGTCGAAGGATCATAGGTGCTCCTTCAAACGCGATGAACATAAAGGTAATTCGCCCATTTTCTTTTAGGTGTGCGCTTGTTTCGTTGCCACTTCCTGTTAAATCCAAATATGCGACCTCTGTGGATGAAAAAATCCTTAGTACATCATACCCTTTCGGAGAAATATTTACGTGACCGTCTGTCGAATCTGGTGCTGAACCGACGAAAAACATCTTTTGCTGTTTAATAAACGTTTCATGTTGTGGTAGTAATTCTGGATATACTTTTCCCAAATTAAATCCCCTCACCCATCATTATTTACTTTTTCAGCATTCCAAAAATAATCACTAATTACCTTCGAAAGAGCATCTACTGTATTTTTCAGCTCTTTCATATCATTATCCACACCACCAACTTCGATGAGAATAGAGTTCTCAGATAAATCCTGGTTATAGTTACCATTTCCATCTTCTTTCCCTTTTGGCCACACACCCCTACTTACGCCAGGATATTGTGCCTCAATCGATTTATTTATGGAGGTAGCTAATGCATAGTTTTTTTCATAGTTTTTACTTGCTTTTCCAACTATAAAATATAATTTGGCATATGGTTTTTCATTAATTGTAACTGTCGTTTTTTCCTTTCTTGCGGAGTCCCGATGGATATCAATTAGATAGTCGATATTTGTATGATTCGCGATTACTTCTTGTACAACTGTACGGGATATGTCATATGACCTTGTTGTTCCCCACCCTTTCTCCTTCAATTTCTTACCAATATTCGTTTTATCGACCATTACACCTATCCCTTTTTTCTCTAATCCCTTCCCTAATAATTCACCGACAATCGTAATATTGGTTTTTGAATCAACCGCCTTATTTCCGTCTTGATTATCTGCAAGTCCTAATAAAGGCAAGAATGATTCAAAACTATGTGAATGATAGATTAGAACCTTTTTAGTAGTGGGTGGATCTGTCAGTGGTGGGTCTGGTTCTGATTTAGTGAGCTCCTCCAGCTCCTTTTGTGCCATCTCTCTTTCTTGCAATAGTTCTTCAAGAGGAGGAACTGATTCATACGGCAGTTGTTGTGACTCAACAGCTCCAATCCCATTGTTTTTCTGCGATCTATAAGCAGTAAATCCCGGCAGCTCCTTGCCTATGAAACTACGTATATCTCTATAGTCAATTTGCATCGCACCAAGAGCTACACTTGATAGAGATACCGACTTTTGTTCTGTAGATAATGTTTGTCCAAAATAAGAGTTTTCAAATCTAAAAAGATTAACCATTAATTCAATTGGGAGTTTTTGTACACTCTCTTCTAAATGGTCATTTTTTATATAATCCTTCGTAATTAAGGAAATGCTTGAAGCAATTATAAAAGACCCAATTATAGTAAAGAACATCAACATCGTTATACTTGGCAGCCCATTAATCCTCACATTTATCTTATCCACCCTTCTTAGCCATGTTAATGAAAATATATGCACGGCTTTGAAAGATAGAATGTTTCATGTTTATTCCAACGAAATCTCGATTATATCTTCTAAATGCGTTGTTGTCTGATATCCACGAATCTCCAAACCTGTTGGAATGACTTCTTGATCTGATAAATCCTTAATTATATCCATCTCCATGTTAGTTTCGTAGTAGCGTGCGTATTGATGCCTTTCCATTAAGGTTATATAATCCTTCTCATTTAGGCTCATTTCCTCAAATTCTTTCTGCTCATACACTTTTCCATTTCTATCTACAATCACAAATTCCATATTTACCATTTCAGTGGAAATCGATTCCTCTCGATCGTCTGTGTTGAATTGGAAATCTAGCCTTTCATAGGAGCGTTTTTTTGAATATTCAGCCGTCATGAAGACCTTCGTAGGATTGCCTACTTCTATTTTGTCGATTGAAATTTCACTGCCCTGGTACTCAAAGGATTGTGGGAATCCCTTTGATACATCTATATCGTACGTCTTTTGTTCATTTACAAATGCATACATTGACCCGAAATGTACTTTTATCGTTTTTGGGTCTTCAAAAATAAGTGTTTCAAAGCCCACCTGGGATCCATTGGGATTTCCACTGTAATAAAACGGGTTCCAACCATATATATCAGCTTTAACTATTTTTTCATTGGTTTCGATACTGTCTATATTGAGCGAATAAATATCTCTATTTGATTGATAGTTATCAATGTTGTATTGAAGTATTGTAGCTGTTGGAGCAATTATTAACTTCTCAAACTTTACTGGGACCCCATCAATCTCTACATTCTTACCCAATTCATACACAGTAGAGGGCTGCTTTTTTACAGGAATTTTAAAATTCCATTCACCTTCAGCAAACTCCAACTGTTCTTCAGGTACTGACCAATAATTTTGATTTGCCTTTAATAGCTTTGAAAGCTTTAATTCTATAGTCTCACTTTCAGTAGAAATCGGTTCTGTACTAAATTGACCTCTAAATACATTCTTCTCTTCCGTTTTTAACGGGGTTGGATTAAAAGCATGATTCAATGCACCATTTTCTGTCATAACTGAAATTCCATCATAATTAAACATATATTGATTTTCTTCATTTAAATCTTCAATTTCATAATAAATAAGTGTTTGAAATTCATCGGAAATGGCCGTTTTTATCGTCACTTTCACACCATTGCTCACTTGTTCCAAATTCAGCCGTTCCCCTAAACCACTCGTATAATAAGCACGTATAAGCTCATCTTCTTGTTGGCGCCAATCGGCCCAAGAATAATAGATATTTGTGAAGGTATTTGTTGCCATTCCGGTAAAGAGGATGAGGGCCAGGATCGATGTGACAATGACACTACGCTTGATCCGTCTCTTTTTTAACTTGGTTCTCTTATTTACCGTTTCAATTACTTTTTGATTAACAATGTCCATGAAATGATACGTAATTTCCAGTGCATTCAGTTCACGTTTCAAGGTATAGATTACTTCCTGAAATGCTGATAGCGCCTTTTGACAGGTATCACATTGATGCATATGGATTTCTAATTCAATCTTTTCGGATCTATTCAGTTTTCGTCCAAGATAATCAATGAATTTCTCGTGGTATTCCTTACAGTTTTCAGAAACCGTGTCATTATTCAATAATTGAATGCCTTTATATAAACTTGATTTTACAATCTCAATGGGAACCTGTAGGATGTATGCAACTTCATCCATTGGAAATTCACTTCCATATGTCAACACGATTGAGGCTTTATACGTGTGATCCAAATGTGCTAATACATCTAGTAGCTCACCCTCTGAAGCATGTTCAGGATTATCAGTAGAAAGCTCACGACATTTTTCAATGAAAGCAGAGATTACCCATGTTTCAAAAGATGAATCATCTTTTAATTTATGAATCTCATCAAATACCTTTATAATGATTTGATAAAAAACCTCTTGAATTTCAAGATCATCTTTTAGATAGAGTCTCGCAAGGCTATATAAAGGTGATTTTCGTTCATTAAACCAGTTAAGGATTGGATGAATATCCTTCTCCCCATTTTTGATCAACAAAATGAAATCCGTTTCCGCAGTGATCACAACCTAACATCCCTCCTTTTAGCTGAAATTTTAATCTAGTACAATCTCTTCTCTTTCATCAATATATTTTGTCGTAGAGTAGAAGAATATCTCTAACTGTTTTGGGACAACATGTTCATCAGAATAATCATTGGACAGCTCGATTGTTTCTTTCGTTTTGTAATACCGAGGCTGTTTAAGTTCTATATATTCCGTTCCATCATATTTTTCACCAGTCTTATCAAGGTACACACCCTCGCTACTAGTTATACTCATCGAAAGTGGCTCTCCTCGTATCTCTGTCTTGAATTGAAATTGGATATTTTCAAAAGAGCGATTTTCTCCTAATTCATACTCCATTACAATTTTCGTTGGATTTCCTATCGTGATTTCATTGATTGAAATTATACTGCCCTGGTATATAAAAGATTGCGGAAAATCTTTTGAAACATCGATAGTAACTTTCTTTTCACCAATTACAAATCTTTTAATAGAATCGAAATGAACGTTGAGTAATGTAGGATCATCAAAGTAAAGCGTTTCAAAAGCCCTTGTAGTGTTCAATTTATTTACGTTGCCGTAATTGATACTTTCTAAGTTCCAGGCAAACATTTCAGCTTTAGCCTTTTTCCCCTTTGTTTCAATGCTGTCGATACCAATGTCCTGCATGATATAACTACCTTCCCGATACCCCTCATAATCATATTGAAGCATCGTAACGGTAGGGGCAATTGTAAGCTTTTTAAACTTGATTGGTGTCCCGTCAACTAAAGTTTCCTTATCTACCTTATGAACAGTTGAAGGATGCTTAGTAAAGGGTATTTTAAAATTCCATTTACCCTCAAAATAGTCAATCTGACCACCGGGCTGTGATTGTTGATTAACCTTTTGAAGCTTTGAAAGGTAAAATTCAATTGTTCCAGTTTTAGATAAAGTGGGCTCAATACTCATTTTCCCCTTATAGACTTTCTGCCCATCGTTTTGTACAATTTCAGGATTAGAAACATGATTTAGAATTTGTTCATCCTCCTTAATTTTTACTCCCTCAAATCCAATCATATATTGATTTTCATCATTTAAATCTTCTATCTCATAATAAATAACGGTCTGGAATTCATCAGCAATGGCTGTTTTCACCTTTACTTTTACCCCATTGCTAACCACTTCCATATTTAACCGTTCGCCGATTCCATTTTTATAATAGGCACGTAATAATGGATCCTCTTGTTGACGCCAATCCACCCATGAATAATAGATATTAGAGAAGGTATTTGTTGCAATACCTGTAATTATAAGAAGTGTTAAGAGAGATGTCACAATGACACTAAGCTTAATCCGTTTCTTTTTAATCATGGATTTTTTAGTAACTGTTTCAATTACTTGATGGTTTACTTTCTTTATGATATTCGTGGGGATTTCCAATGCATCAAGTTCACTTTTTAAAGTAAAGATTACTTCCTGAAAAGTAGATAACTTCTTTTGACAGTTTTCACATGTATGTAAATGAATTTCGAATTCAACCTTTTCGGATCTGTTGAGTGTTCTCGCGATATAATCAATACATTTTTCTTCGTATACCTTACAGCTTTCAGAATCTATCTTTCTGCTTAGTAATTGAAGGCCATGTAGTAAACGTGATTTTACTGTTTCTATTGGGGTTTTAAGAATATACGCAGCTTCTTCAAGTGATAATTCGCATATATAGGTTAAGACAATCGGGTCTTTATAGGTATCTTCAAGATCATGTAATGTATTTAATAGCCCATCCTTTGATACTTGCAGTTGATTGTTAGTAGATAGCTCTCGACAATGATGGATAAAAATAGAGGTAAGCCATGCATCAAAATATTGGGTATCTTTAAATTTATGAATCTCATCATATACATTTATAATTGTTTGATGGAAAACTTCTTCCATATCATGATCATTCTTTAAATAAATCCAACCGAGCTGATAAAATAAGACTTTACGTTCATCAAACCAGTCTATTATTTGTCTTATGTCCTTTTCAGATGTAATCAAAGCTGACATCTCTCCTTTAAAACATTGAAACAAGGCGTATCGGTTCCTCTTCCAATTATTCGACAAATATAGCAATAATTCCTTTTTTTACATAAAAAAACGCCAGTCTGGCTAGTTTTTTCCTAAGCCAAACTGACAATGTTATAGTTTAATAGATGTTTCCTTGTCTGATCCATTTTGTTGCAACCCATTTTTCTCCTTTAATTACTGGGATACTTGAGTGCAGGGACATTGGGTCAACTTGTCCTTGGCTATTACCGTATTGAAAATAGACTGCTGAACCCTTTTTAGGAACAATTGAAATACCTGCCTTTGGAAAGACGGTCTCTCCTCCAGCTTCTACATCATTTAAGTACATTAAAAATGTAGCTACTCGTTGTCCCCCTCTGTTCGGATCAACTTTGTTTGAAGGAAAATAATCGAAGTGTGCTTTATATTCATGTCCAATTTTATAATTTAAAATTTGAAGACCTTCTCCATTTTTAATTGGAAAATTCGTTAATTCCGCAATTCGCTTTTCTATCTTTGTTACAAGTGGATTTTCATGCAAATGATAAGACATCCCATAACTTGTTCTACCAGTTGCTAATTTTACCTCACCCGTTTTTGGGTCAATCACTGTGGAAGGCTCTAATCTGTCTTCTGACATTTTAATTAATTCATCACATTCATCATTGCTTAAAGCATGTTCAAGGTGAATTATAACGGGGTTTTCCACTTTTGAAAGTACATTAATTTCACAATCGCTTGTATGAATTTTATTTCCTCTTTTAAAAATTTCTGGCGTCTCATACACATAAGTTCCAGTCATCTTAATTGATTCATTCCGAATAAGTTGAAAAAGCATCGTATAAGAAAGTCTTTGATCATACCCTTTTCTAATCATCGCATCTACGATTGCTTCTGGACTTGTGCCACTTTCCAATGTTTGTACAATCCAATTCACTAGTTCTTTTGGGATTTGCTTTGTCTTTTCCATCTTGACACCTCTAAAATAATCTAGATTTATTTATCGTCATATAAGATAGCTTTCATAATAATTATACTATAATATTTTCTATGTATTTTTAAAATTTCCTAAAAAGTCTTTTTCGAATATAATGGTAATTATATTATAGTAGGAACACGTTAGGGTAGAAGTATAAAACTGTTTTTTTAGTGAGGGATTTTAGTAATTATGGATCATAACATTAATCATCGAAAAACAGAGCATATTCGTCTCTGTCTAACGGAAAATGTAGAAGGTGTTAATAAATCGACTGGATTTGAAGGGATTCAGTTTATTCATAATGCATTGCCGGAAATTAATTTTAAACATATCAGCTTACATACTCATTTTTTGAACAAAGAGTTACAAGCTCCTTTTCTAGTTAGTTCAATGACAGGTGGTTCTGAACTGGCTATTACAATTAATCAAAACCTTGCGATTGCAGCTGAAGAAAAAGGTTGGGCACTTGCGATTGGGTCTACTCGTGCAATGCTTGAGAGTGATACATATAAGGATTCCTTTCTACTGCGAGAACAAGCTCCTACAGTTCCATTTATCGTAAACTTAGGGGCAGTCCAATTAAATTACGGATATGGAGCTGAAGAGGTTAAAAAGATTGTAGATTTGACAAGAGCGGATTCAATCGTTCTTCACTTAAACAGTATACAAGAGGTCATTCAAGATGGTGGGGATTTGAATTTTGAAAACCTTCTTCCAAAAATTGAGCAGGTTTGTCACACACTTGATGTCCCAGTCGGGGTGAAAGAGGTTGGATTTGGTATTGATGGTATGACGGCAAAAAAGCTGTATAATGTTGGCATTTCCTATATTGATGTAGCTGGAGCTGGTGGTACCTCCTGGAGCCAAGTCGAAAAATTACGGACAAAAGACCCTCTGAAGAAAGCAGCAGCGGAAAGCTTTAATAATTGGGGCATTCCGACAAGGGATTGCATTATTTCAGTTAGGAGTAAGCTTCCTGAAGT
Organism: Fredinandcohnia quinoae; assembly: GCF_022427965.1. GTDB lineage: Bacteria > Bacillota > Bacilli > Bacillales > Bacillaceae_L > Ferdinandcohnia > Ferdinandcohnia quinoae. The sequence continues at coordinate 46,842 of NZ_JAKTTI010000032.1, forward strand.
TCCACTCATCGCAAGTGGTGGAATGAAAACAGGTGTGGATGCTGCCAAAGCCATTACGATTGGTGCCGATATCGTTGGTTTTGCCCGCCAGCTACTGAAAGTGGCAACCGTTTCAGTTGACTCTGTACTAGAAACAATGGAACAAATTGAACTCGAATTAAAAATGACAATGTTTGGCATCGGTGTCAAAAATCTTGGGGAGTTAAAAAATACAAAGCGAGTTAGCGTAATGGGTCGATCCCTCTTAAATGAGAACAGTTAAGCATGATTGTGCATAACTGTTTTTTCTTTTTATTAAATTACTACCAATTAGTGATTGCATACATATGTATACAAACGTATACTTAATTTGTATGATATGATTTTAAAAGATTACTAGAATTCAAAGTGGATTAAATTGGCTCTTTAGCTAATTAGGAGAGGATTATTATATGAGTAAGCTTTTACGTTACCTTGCTCCTTATAAATGGTTTGCAATTTTAGGCCCTTCATTTATGGTGCTTGAGGTAATGATGGATCTTGTTCAGCCGACTATCATGCAGCATATTATCGATGATGGGATTGCTCAAAATGACGATACCTATGTTATTCGGATGTTTGCACTAATGATTGGAGCTGCTGTAATAGGATTATTTGGAGGGATCGGTTGTTCGATTTTTAGTTCACGGGCAGCCATCAATTTTGCTACAGACTTACGAAAGGATTTATTTACTGCGATTACATATTTTTCAGCAAAAAATAAAGATGACTTTTCAATCGGAAAGCTAATTACCAATTTGACAAGTGATGTAGAAACAGTACAACGAGCTGTTTTAATGACAATGAAAATATTTGTACGTGGACCATTATTATTTATCGGTGCCGTTATCATTGTATTTTTTACAGCTCGAGAATTATTTGGATTATTACTGATCATCGTTCCGATTTTAATTATCCTAATTGTCTTTTTCACAACGATGTCAGGGAAGGTATTCGGGGCTGTACAACGTACGATTGATCGTGTGAATACATATATGCAAGAGAACTTGGCCGGTGTCCGTGTGATCAAAGCCTTTAATCGAGGTGAAGAGCAAATTCAACAATTTTCAAGTATTAACAATGAATTAGCGAAACGTGCGATTCGTGCAGAACATGTAGTAGGTGTGCTAGCACCACTTAGTATGTTCGTTGTTAATATCGGGATTGTGGCGGCACTATGGTCGGGAGCTATTAAGGTTGAAGCTGGAACTCTTGAAATTGGAGTTATTCTAGCGTTTATCAATTATTTAACGATTATTATGAATGGAATTATTTCTTCTAGTAATGTGTTAATTCAAATTGCACGTGCATTGCCAAGTGCAAGTCGAATTCAAGAAGTGTTGGACACAAAGAATGACATCGTAAATGCGCAATATCCAATTCAAGCACCGATTCAAGGTGAGATTGAGTTCAAAGATGTTAGTTTTTATTACCACGATAATGGTGAATATGTGCTCGACAAAGTTTCTTTTCATGTGAAGCAAGGTGGGACATTAGGGATAATCGGTACAACAGGTAGTGGGAAATCCACACTTTTAAAATTATTACCCAGATTATTCGAACCTACAGGTGGTGAAATCTTAATTGATGGTCAGCCAATCGAGCAGTATGATCTATTAACACTTCGTCATTCAGTTGGCTTTGCACCTCAAAAAGCATTGCTTTTCTCAGGTTCGATCGCATCGAATTTGCGTTTTGGCGAGTCTGATGCAACAGAAAGGGAAATGGCACTAGCGATGGATATAGCTGCTGCAACGGAATTTGTTTCCCGCTTCTCGAAAGGGACAGAGCATCACCTATCCCAAGGAGGACAAAATCTATCTGGTGGTCAACGACAGCGTTTAGCAATGGCACGAGCATTTATTCGTAAACCACGAATATTGGTGTTAGATGATACAACATCTGCAGTCGATGCAATATCAGAACGTCATATTCAAAAAGGGATTAAACAAAATTTTGATGGTACGACAACGATTATAGTCGCATCAAAGATTTCCTCCATTCGTCATGCCGAGCAAATTTTAGTATTAGAGGAAGGAAAAGTTGCTGGACTTGGAACTCATGATGAACTTTTAGCAACGAATGAAGTATATCAGGAAATTGTAGCCACACAGGAAGAAAGAGGAGGTGTGCTTAGTGAGTAATGGTCCACGAACTGGTCTTGAACGCGGCCCTCGTGTTGGTTCAGGTCCGATAGAAAAGCCGAAAAATCAAAAAGATACTTTACTTAGGATTTGGCATTATTTACAAAAGCAACGCCTTGGGGTTATCCTAGCTATATTTACCGTAGTTGGAGTAACAGTTTTAAAATTAATTGGGCCATGGTTAATTGGAATTATTGTCGATGATTATATTGCGAAGTTTGATATCGAAGGTACCATCATGATGGCTTTATGGCTTGGCGCTTCTTATTTGGCTACTTTTGGTGTGACTTACATCCAAACGGTTGTGATGATTTTCGTTGCACAACGAACCATTCAGCGCATTCGCCAAGAACTGTTTAATAAGTTTCAGCGGCTGCCACTACGTTTCTTTGATCAACGCCAGCAAGGAGATTTAATGAGCCGTGTCACAAATGATATTGATAGCTTAAATATGGCGTTAACCCAAAGTATCACGCAAATACTTTCAGCTATCTTAACTATTGTAGGAACTGCGGCCGCTATGGTTTTACTCGATTGGAGATTAGCAATTGTAACCGTAACGATCATTCCATTAATTGTTTTTGCGTCAAAGCAAATCATTAAGCGCTCAAGTGTGAATTACAAGGCTCGACAACGAGATTTGGGACAGTTGAACGGTTATATTGAAGAGACCATCAGCGGTATTGAAATTGTCACGCTTTTTGGGAAGGAAGCACAAACAGCCCAGCTATTCGAAGAAAAAAATGAACGATTACGCAAATCGGCATTGCGTGCAGAAACCATTTCGGGATTCATGGGACCAATCAATAATGCGATGAATAATTTGGGGCTTGGTCTTGTTATTGGGGTTGGTGCTATTCTATCTGTAAAAGGCTATACATCCGTTGGAGTAATTGCGGCATTCGTCACCTATACACGTCAATTTTTCCAACCGATTAATCAGCTTTCAAACTTACTTAACACATTCCAATCCGCTATCGCCGGTGCAGAACGAGTCTTCGAAGTATTAGATGAAAAAGATGAAACTGTTGACGAATCTGGGACGATTAAAGCTACCCATTTTAACGGTCATGTCGTATTTGAGGATGTTTCTTTTGAATATGAGCAAGGAAAACCAATATTAAAAGGGATTTCTTTTGAAGCAAAGCAAGGAGAAATTATCGCACTTGTCGGACCAACAGGTTCTGGTAAAACTACTGTCATCAATTTATTAACGAGATTTTATCCAATTGATCAGGGTATGATTACAGTCGATGGAGTACCAATTGAGCAATACGAAATGGCTTCACTAAGAAATCATATTGGAGTCGTCCTTCAGGATACGTATTTATTTAGTGGAACAATCCGTGAAAATATCCGTTTTGGTAAACTAGATGCTACAGATGAAGAGGTCGAGAAAGCTGCAAAAATTGCCTATGCACATAAATTCATTCGCCATTTGCCAGAGCAATATGAAACTGCAATTACATCTGGTGGAACAAACTTAAGTCAAGGTCAACGTCAGTTAATTGCGATTGCAAGGGCCATTTTAGAGGATCCAGATATATTAATTCTTGATGAAGCAACTTCGAATGTTGATACACGCACCGAGGTCCATATTCAAAAAGGCTTACAAAATTTAATGCACGGGCGAACAAGCTTTGTCATTGCACATCGCCTGAAAACGATTGAACAAGCAGATCAAATTTTAGTATTGGGTCAAGGTGAAATTTTAGAACAAGGTAATCATGATTCACTCATGATGCAGCAAGGAATTTATTATGAAATGCAGACGAAGCTGCAAGGGGCTTGAGATTTTCCTCAAGTCTCTTTCGTTTTTTTCTGCTCGTTTTTGATAACGGCCGTATTTTTGGATTAATGACCGTATTTTTAATTTGATCATGCACCTGTCAAGTAGACACTCTTAAAAACAGCCATTATGCCGATTTT
>NZ_JAKTTI010000033.1 GCF_022427965.1 Fredinandcohnia quinoae
ATGAAAAAAAACTGTAGGCAAACTCGAAAATCTTCGAGTTTGTCTACAGTCTGAATCCTAAGACATGTATCTTAGGATTTTTTTCTTTTAAAAGAATAAATTCATGATTTGATAGATGAGTGCTGCCATTATTGCTGAAATTGGAAGGGTAATAACCCAAGTAAGAACAATTTTTCTAGCAACCCCCCATTTAACCCCTTTTACACGTTGGGCAGATCCAACACCCATGATAGCTGAAGAAATAACATGGGTAGTACTTACAGGTAAATGAATGGTAGTTGCTCCAAATATGATTAAAGCAGAAGATAGGTCAGCTGCTGCCCCATTTACAGGGCGAATCTTCATAATTTTCCCACCAACTGTTTTGATGATTTTCCAACCACCAATCGATGTTCCAAGCCCCATTGCGGTTGCAGCTGCTAATCGGACCCACATTGGGATATCAGTAGAGGTTGTAAAGCCTCCCGCAATTAATGCCATTGTGATGATACCCATTGCTTTCTGGGCATCATTCGTTCCATGGGTAAATGATTGCAAGGCAGCAGTGAAAATTTGAAATATCCGAAATCCTTTATTTGTTTTATAAAGACTTGTTCTCTTAAAGAGCTTTTTAAATAAGGTCATCATTAAGAACCCAATTGCTAGTGCGATAAATGGAGAAAGTATTAGAGCTTCAAGGATTTTAATAAACCCTTTATAATTAAGGATTCCAAAACCAGCAGCAGAAATGGCTGCACCTGCAATTGAACCAATTAATGCGTGTGATGAGCTGCTCGGAATCCCAAAATACCATGTAACTAGATTCCAAATGATTGCCGAAATAAGTGCTGCTAAAATAACGACTGATCCATTATCGATTGCAAATGGGTCCACGATATCTTTTGTAATCGTCTTAGCTACTCCTGTAAAGGTAATTGCACCAACGAAGTTCATCGTTGCGGCAAGAATAATCGCTCTTCGTGGGGAGAGAGCTCTTGTTGAAACACTTGTTGCAATTGCGTTTGCTGTATCATGAAACCCATTGATAAAGTCAAATGCAAGTGCAAAGAAAACGATTAGTATTGTTAATATTAAAAATGTGTCCATTCCACTTAGATTCTCCTCTTATGCATTACGCATGATTATCGTTTCGAGTGTATCAGCAACATCTTCACAGAAGTCTGAAATCTCTTCAAGAATCTCGTAGAGTTCCTTTAATTGAATAATTTTGATTGGATCCTTTTCTTTAGCAAATAATTGTTTAATTGAAACCCTTAGTAGTTCATCACAATTTGACTCATATTCATTAATTTTTATTGTATGTTTTCTCATATCAAGTAGTTTCTTACTTGAAAGCAATTCAATTGCTTCGTAAATCTCAATTGAACATTTATGTATGTAATCTGCATAGGTTGTCATATATTCGTCTGTTTCAGTAAATGAATACATTTCAAATCTTGCAACACATTGTTCCATCCCATCAAGAACATCGTCCATTTTCATAGCTAATTCGAGAATATCTTCTCTTTCAATCGGTGTAATAAATGACTTATTAAGTGCAACAATTAATTCATGAATGATGTCGTCACCTTTATTTTCGTATCTTTTCATTTCGACAGAAAATTCCTTTAAGTCACTAACATTTTTTATTTTATACTGTACAAAGTAATCAGCAGCGTCTTTCACATTCGCTGAAATTGCTGATAGCATTTCGAAAAAAGGGTCTTTTTTCTTATTTGTGAACATAGTAGTTGTTCCTCCAATAATTAAAATAAAATAATAGTACCTATCTATTTTTATTTATTTTTGTCGAATTTACAATAATTTTGTCCTAAATTTACAAAAACGTAACATTTCATTTATATGTTAATAAAGATTCCCATATAATCCCTACTAATACATTGCCCTTATAGTTATGAAATATGTGAAAATCATTTGGTTCCAGACCTCAATTTGTACGGTGTGTGGATTAAAGGGATTTCTGAAGTAGGACCTACACTGTGAAAATGATTCGTGCATAAATTACTGTATTAGAATTATGGAGGTGCGGAATTGGGAATTATTACAGGGCAGGAGTATATAGATAGAATTAATGCGTTGGAGGCAGATGTGTGGATCGATGGTGAGCAAGTTAAGGGAATGATATCGGAACACAATGCCTTTAGCGGGGTGATGAAGAGTCAGGCAAGGTTATATGACCTTCAGAGTGAACATGCTAAAAGTGAAATCATGACATTTAAATCACCTACGACAGATAATAGGATTGGCACATCTTTCTTAGAACCGAAAACAAAGGAGGATTTAGAAAAACGTCGACTTATGACTAGTGAGTGGGCGAGAATAAATCTCGGAATGATGGGGCGTTCTCCTGATTATATGAATACTGCACTAATGGCAGTTTATGCAGGTGCAGAGGTATTCTCATCAAGTCACCCCCAATTTGCAAATAATATAACGAGGTTTTATGAAGAAGCCAGTGAAAACGACTACTCCTTCACACACACATTTATTAATCCTCAAACAAACCGATCCCAATTACATTTTGAAGATGGGGAAAAAATTATTGCAGCAAAGGTAATTGATAAAAACAAGGATGGAATTATCGTTCATGGTGCGAGGTTATTAGCTACACAAGGTGGAATCACCGATGAATTAATCGTCTTCCCCTCTGGAGGTAATTTGTACAGTAAGGATTTTGCCTATGCATTTTCAATTCCAAGTAATACAAAAGGGTTGACCTTTCTTTGTCGTGAATCCTTTGTATATAGTAATTCAACATTTAACCATCCACTTGGTTCAAGATTTGAAGAAATGGATACGATTATCGTTTTTGATCATGTTCTTGTACCATGGGAAAGAGTATTTTTATATGAAAGTATTGAATGTGTCAATAAATTGTACACTGAAACGAGCTTCTACCCACTTATTCTCCATCAAGTCGTTTCAAGACAAGTAATAAAAATTGAAAGCTTGCTTGGTGTAGCTCAGCTAATTGTGGACACGATTAATATAAGTGAATACCAGCATGTTCAAGAGAAAATAAGTGAAATAATCGTCGGTTTAGAAACATTAAAAGCATTGTTAATAGCCTCAGAAGTGAACGCGAAAATAGACAAATGGGGAACAATGGTACCGGAACAACATCCTCTCTATAGTGCAATTAACCTTTTTCCGCGAATGTATCCTCGCTTCACTGAAATCCTACAATTGTTAGGAGCTAGTGGACTTGTTTCCATTCCTACGGAAAAAGACTTTCTATCTGACAAGGGAAGTGATCTCCATACGTATCTCCAAGCAGCAAATGCAAGTGCGATTGATAGAGTTAAGTTATTTCGACTTGCATGGGATATTTGTCTAAGTGCCTTTGGTTCAAGACAAATCTTGTATGAGCGCTTTTTCTTTGGTGACCCTGTAAGACTTGCAAGTAATCTATATCGAGGCTATGAGCGCAAAGCACTTACCAACCGAATACATGATTTTTTAAAAGAAATGAAATAACCCCCAAAAGAGTGGAGACCCTTCGAATGACTATATGTATTGAATCTTTTTGGTACAGATAACTCGAAAAACTCATTTGGAGGATTTCATATGAGACAAAGAATCAGAAAAAACTTTCGGCAAACAGGAAAATTAAAAATTGCGATCTTACTTATTTTATCTTTTATTTTAGTAACAATCATTGGAATCAATATGTACATTAACTCAAGAGATGTTAGTTCATTACATCATCCACTTCCACAACCAACCATTATTTATGATAAAAATGGTGAAATTGCGAGTAAAGTTCCTGGTCCAAAAATTGATGGGGTTAGCTTTGATCAAATTCCAGATCATGTCATTAATGCAGTAATCGCTATTGAGGATCACCGTTTTTATGAACATCCAGGGGTCGATTATGTCGGTATCTTTCGTGCTCTATTCCGAAACATTAAAGCGGGTGGTATCGTAGAGGGTGGCAGCACTATTACCCAGCAACTAACCAAGAATGTCTTGCTCACCCAGGAACAAACGCTTGACCGAAAAATAGATGAATTTTTTATTGCTCAAAAAATTGAACGCACGTTTTCTAAAGAAAAAATTCTCGAAATGTACGTAAACCAAATTTATTTTGGAGAAGGTGCATGGGGGATTAAAAATGCAGCACTTGTTTATTTTGGAAAGGATGTTAAGGAGTTAACGGTTAGTGAAGGTGCTATTTTAGCAGGATTAATTAAAGCACCGTCAAAAATGAATCCTTTGAAAAATCTTGATTTAGCGTTTGAAAGAAGAGACCTGGTACTTGAAAAGATGGAGGCAAATGGTTTTCTCAATAAACAGGATGTAAAGGTAGCAAAAGCACAAGAAATGACATTCAAAGGAAGACAGATTGATCCATATGAAGGAAAGTATCCTCATTATATTGACCATATAATTGATGAAGCAATCACCAAGTATCATTTAACGCAAAACGAGGTACTTAATGGTGGTCTTCAAATATATACAGAGCTTGATTCTCATATGCAAACATCAATTGAAAATGTATTCGCTAGTGACAAAGGCTTATTCCCTGCAAGTACAGAAGATCAGCTTCTACAAAGTGGTGCTATTTTAATAGATCCAAAAACAGGTGGGATAAATGCACTAGTTGGTGGCAGAGGTAAGCATGTTTTTCGTGGATTCAATCATGCGACACAATTAAAGAGACAACCGGGTTCTTCAATCAAGCCACTTGCTGTCTATACACCTGCATTGGAGAAAGGCTATAGTATTTATGATGTTATCCCTGATCAACCCATGGATTTTAATGGTTATCAACCGGCAAATGTGACTGGTAGATATAAAGGCAGTGAAACAATTTATGACGCATTAACGAATTCTGATAATGTCCCGGCTGTTTGGCTTCTTAATAAAATCGGATTATCAGCAGGGATCGATTCAATCGAACGATTCGGTCTTCCTATTACTGAAAAAGACCATAATTTAAGCCTTGCATTAGGTGGCTTAGACACGGGAGTAGCCCCGATTCACATGGCTGAGGCATATACAACATTTCCAAATGGAGGAAAGAAGACAAAAGCACACGCGATTACTAAAATCATTGATTCAAAGGGTACTATAATTGCAGAATGGAAGGAAGAACCCGAAGTAGTAACTTCCCCGGATGTCGCGAACAGAATAACCTTTATGTTAAAAGGGGTTATTGACCATGGTACGGGTAAAAATGCCAAAATCAATGGACGTGAACTCGCAGGAAAGACAGGTTCAACTCAGCTTCCGATTGAAGGAATTGGTGGGACGAAGGATCAATGGATGGTAGGTTATACACCTGAGTTAGTCGGTGCGATTTGGTTAGGATATGACAATACCGATAAAGACCATTACCTAACAACAACTAGCGGAGCGACAGCTGCATTTATCTTTAAAGAAATCATAGAGCAGGCTTTATCTAATACACCAGTTAGTTCATTTAATCTACCAGTCTACCAACAACCCTACACTCAGAAGAAGAAAAATAATGATAAGAACAAATATGAAGATCACGGTAAAAAGCAAGGCAAGAATAAAGACAAAGGGAAGCATAAGTGGAAAGAAAAAAAGAAAAAACATCATGATGATTAAAAATGTTAGTTGCCTCGTTCTGAGGTGCTTTTTTTTTACAAAAAAATGAAACCTTTCAATCATTTGTATCGTAAATGTAAATATAACGTTATACTTAATATATACTTGGAATGTTTTGAATTTTTCATAAAGGAGGTTGAAGGAATGCTATGGAATTATTCGGATATGATATCCAGACGATTTATCTTTTCGGATTAGTTGTAAGTGGTATATGTACCCTTCTTCTTATACTTTTTGGGGATGTTTTAGAAGGGATATTTCCTGAAAGTTTTAGTCCAACACTAGTGTTTTCATTCCTCACATTTTTGAGCGCATCAGGGTATATCTTTGAAAAGATACTAACATTGAATAGTTTTATTATCTTAAGTATTTCTCTCGTATTAGCCCTAATTTTAGTTACTTTACTTAATGTATTTGTTTTAATACCCCTTTCCTCTGCTGAGGAATCAATTACATTCAGGGAAGAGGATTTGAAAGGGAGAGTCGGGAAAGTGATTACATCTATTCCTGTTGATGGGTTTGGTGAAGTAGTCATTGACGGAATCAGTGGAACGATTGCAATGCCGGCAAAAAGTTATAAAAATGAGCCTGTTCCCTATGATGAAAAAGTGCTCGTAATCGATGTGAAGGAAAGCGTATTATACGTTTTACCATATAGTAGTTTAAATTAATTTAAGGGGGAAACATGAATGGATATGATTTGGATTGTAGTAGGAATTGTAGCATTTTTAATACTTGCTCTACTAGGTGTATTTATCACAAAGTACAGAACTGCAGGACCTGATGAAGCACTTATCGTAACAGGTAGCTATTTAGGTGGAAAAAGTGTTCATGTTGATGAATCAGGAAATCGGATAAAAATTGTCCGTGGTGGCGGTACTTTTGTACTACCTGTCTTTCAACAAGCAGAACCACTCAGTCTCCTATCTAGTAAACTAGATGTCTCAACTCCTGAGGTTTACACAGAGCAAGGTGTACCAGTTATGGCAGATGGTACAGCAATCATTAAGATTGGTAGTTCTATTAATCAAATTGCGACAGCTGCAGAACAATTTTTAGGAAAAAGAAAAGAAGATCGTGAAAACGAAGCGAGAGAAGTGTTGGAAGGTCATCTCCGTTCAATCCTTGGTTCCATGACGGTTGAAGAGATTTATAAAAATCGTGATAAATTTTCGCAAGAGGTTCAACGAGTTGCGTCTCAGGACTTAGCAAAAATGGGTCTCATAATCGTGTCATTTACAATTAAAGATGTACGCGATAAGAATGGATATTTAGATTCATTAGGTAAGCCTAGAATTGCTCAAGTAAAACGTGATGCTGATATTGCAACTGCTGAGGCAGACAAAGAAACACGTATTAAACGTGCAGAAGCAGATAAGGATGCTCAAACCGCGGAACTAGAACGTGCTACTGAAGTTGCTGAAGCTGAAAAAATTAATCAACTTAAAATGGCTGAATACCGCAGAGAGCAAGATATTGCAAAAGCTCGTGCTGACCAAGCGTATCATCTAGAAGAAGCTAGAGCGAAGCAAGAAGTAACTGAACAGCAAATGCAAATTCAAATTATTGAAAGACAGAAACAAATCGAATTAGAAGAAAAAGAGATTCTTCGTCGTGAGAAACAATATGATTCTGAAGTTAAAAAGAAAGCTGATGCAGACCGCTATGCAGTTGTTCAAGCAGCAGAAGCAGACAAAGCAAAACAGCTTGCAGAAGCGGATGCAAATAAATATCGAATTGAAGCAATGGCAAAAGCTGAAGCTGAAAAAGTTCGCTTAGATGGTATGGCAAAAGCTGATTCACAACGTGCACAAGGGGAATCGGAAGCAGATGTAATTCGTCTAAAAGGTCTTGCAGAAGCAGAAGCGAAGGAAAAAATTGCCGAAGCATTCGAGCAATACGGCAAGGCTGCTATCCTCGATATGGTTATTAAAATGCTACCTGAATATGCGAAAGAAGTGGCTGCACCATTATCGAATATTGATAAAATTACAGTTGTTGATACTGGAAGCAGTGGTGAAAACGGCGGTGCCAATAAAGTTACTAGCTATGCAACGAATTTAATGTCAACCCTTCAGGAATCATTAAAAGCAACATCAGGAATTGACGTAAAGGAACTAATGGAAAATCTATCAGGCAAAGGCAATGTTAGAAGCAGCATTGATAGCTTGACAGAGGAACTCGTTCAAGCGAAAAAAGTGAAAGCTGAGGATAAAGAATAAGTTAAAAAGCCAATAACCAAGCTATGGTTATTGGTTTTTTTATGTGAAAAAATTTATTTACTACTGAACTTTTTTATAACCTTATTCGTATTATTACTGAAACTTAGATAAAATAGGTGGAAAGTCTATTTATTTTTGCTCAGGGGAGAGTTTATTGCATGGATGATAAGGATTTAATAAAGAGTGCAAAGCGGGGTGATTCGCTCGCGTTTGCGATGCTTTTTAAGGAGCATTATCCTTTTTTAGTGAAGTATTTAATAAAGATCACAATGAATCCAGATATAGCGGAAGATTTAGCGCAAGAAACAATGATGAAAAGTATTGAAAAGATCAAGCTATATAACGGAAAATCAAAATTCTCCTCTTGGCTTATAACGATTGCAACTAATTTGTATATAGATAATCTTCGAAGGAAGAAACGTGAACAAAATTATCAGCTGCAGGAACAGGCACTACGGAAAATGAAATGGCAGTTTGAGAGCCGTACCGAGGAATGGAATGATGTAATGGTTGCACTTGGAATGCTTTCAAATGAAATTCGAATACCCATTGTCTTAAAGCATTATTATGGCTATTCATACGAGGAAATTGCTGATATGTTGCAAATAGCATTAGGTACTGTTAAATCTCGCATTCATAATGGTATTCAATCAGTAAGAAAGGAGTTGAAGTCCGATGAAGAAAAACAAGCTAATTCTACTAAAAAACAAACAAGAACATGAGCAGGAAGACTTTGAATCTATTCAAGAAATAAAGGATGCCCTTTCAAAGATTGATGATCATTATCAGGTGTTCACTCCTGATTTACAAGTGTTTGAGCATTTGGTAATCGCAGAACAGCAAAGACAAAAGAAAAAATTCGTCCGTGAGTTGCTTTCATTTATCCTAATTGCTTTACTCATTATGAGTGGTCTACTGACCGCGTTGCTTCAAGTACCGATTGCGTTTTTTATCGTTCAAGGAGTAGCAAGCATTAGCCTGCCTGTCTATGTGTATTTCCAATATAAAAAACGGGTGATGCGGACATGACCGACCATGAAATCATAATCATCATATTAGCAGCAATCATTCTGATGATTCAGAGCCTATGGCTATTTTTGAATGCCAGAAAAAATGGCCATAATTATTGGTTTTGGGGAATATTAGGATTAATTCAGGCACCAATGCCTACTATTTTTTATCTTATTTTTGCAAGAAGAATTTTTCAATCGAAAAGCAGGTAGGAATTTATGAAGAATAAGGCGAAATATATTGTTATGATGGTCGCAACAGTTGGACAAATAATTGGGATTATCTTTCTTTTTGTTAATCTTAAAGCAGCTCTCCTTTTTTATGTATGCTACATCATTGCTATTATACTTTTATTTGTATTATTAATTCGGGAAAGAATAAAAGAAAAACGGGAGGATGATCAGAATGATTATCGTGACTACTGAAACAGTACCAGGTATGGAAATTAGAGAACTAAAAGGCTTTGTTAAGGGAAATACCGTACAATCCAAAAATATCGGTAGAGACATTATGGCAGGGCTAAAGACAATAGTTGGTGGCGAAATAACTGACTACACCGAAATGATGGATGAGGCCCGTCAAAAGGCGATTCACCGAATGGTTGAGGATGCCAAATCAAAAGGGGCAAATGCAATTATTTGTATGAGACTTCAATCTTCAGCGGTCATGCAAAATGCTTCTGAGATTATTGCTTATGGTACAGCAGTATATGTTGAATAGTTCGAAAGTTTGGTTGACAACAATTTTAATCATGTTAGTATAGGTATCGAATACAATTTAATAAGTTTTACGATATACCACTAGGGGTGCCTTTAAGAAAGGCTGAGATTGAGGTTATGTATGAAACCTTAAGACCCTTAGAACCTGATCTGGATTATACCAGCGTAGGGAAGTGGACGTAGGGTCTATACTTTTTTTTGTATTGCCAATTACAACCACCTTCTTTGCGCTATGTAGAGAAGGTGGTTTTTTGTATTTACCTTTATTCAGCAGAAGTCTCCCACTTCAATAAGTGGTGAGATGAATGCAAATCAGTTTCCAATTCAGTGTGGGTTCAAACCCTGACTGAAATTAAGGAACTCAGACTAAGAACGCCACATCCTGTGGCAACGTCTGAGTGACCCACATCGTGTGGGCCCAAAGCCTCCGGCGGATGCCTCAGATTTTTAAAGGAAGCTTTTCGAGCAAGCTCGAAAAAATCTGGGCGCAAATACGGCAAGGCACATTTGATTTAATTAAAAAAACAGGAGGTAGTTCGTATGAAATTTTCACAGGAAATCCGTAAAGAAGCAGATCACATTTGGGAAGCAAGCTTTCAGCATCCATTTGTAAAAGGAATTGGTGATGGGACACTGTCACTTGAAAGCTTTCGTTATTATGTACTCCAGGATGCGTATTATCTTTCTCACTTTGCACGTGTCCAAGCATTAGGAGCAGCCAAGGCATCAGATTTACATACTACAAACCGATTTGCAATTCATGCTCAAGGTACATCGGAGGCTGAATTATCACTTCACGAAAACTTCTCAAAGAGACTCGGAATCACAAAAGAGGAACAGGAAAATTTTAAGCCGGCACCTACTGCTTATGCGTATACATCACATCTATACAGAGCCGCGTATTCGGGACATCTTGGTGATATTGTTGCTGCACTTCTACCTTGTTATTGGCTTTATTATGAAATCGGCGAAAAGCTTCAAGGATGTACACCAGATGAGCCAATCTATCAAGAGTGGATTGCTGCATATGGTGGGGATTGGTTCAGAGTCTTAGTAGAGGAACAAATTGCACGAATTGATGAACTTGCTGAAAAAGTAACGGAAGAAGATAGGGATCGAATGAAGGAGCATTTTATCATCAGTAGCCAATATGAGTACTCTTTTTGGGAAATGGCCTTCCGTTTAGAAAAATGGCCGGTTCAGCAACAGGGAATAGAAGCTTGGTAAATGATAAGAGAATAGGAGTTTAGTTGATGAAAAAAGGCTTAAAACTAACAGATATATTAGTTACGATTGTAATCGCGATTGCATTTGGGATTGTCTATATTTTATGGGGTTCTTTGTATTATGTAGTAAAGCCGATTGGCCTACATGCTGACCAACTAATATATGGAATGTGGTTTATCGCAGCAACGGTTGCCTACCTTATCATTCGGAAGCCTGGTGTTGCATTAATTGCCGAAATAGCAGCTGCATCTGGGGAATTCATCTTAGGCTCACCATTTGGCTTAACCGTACTTTTATACGGAGTGATCCAAGGGCTTTTTGCAGAGCTAGTATTTATGGCGTTTCGTTATAAAAGGTATAGTGCTAGTGTAGTTGTCTTAGCTGCTATCGGTTCATGTGTTGGCTCGATCATTATGGATTTTGCCTATGGAGAAATAGGAGGTCTTGCTGCATGGAACTTGATGTTGTTCATGACGGCTAGGTTGATAGGCTCAGTCCTTTTTGCAGGGGTGTTCGCATATTACCTGGTCAAAATTTTAGAAGCGACAGGAGTTACAAATCTTGTGCGCCCAGCATCAAAGAGTGATTATGATGCTCTTGATCAATAAAGGATGATTGCTATGGATTCAAACATATATGTAAAGAACGTCAGATTAAAATTTCCAGGGGAAAAGTCCTTATTATTTAAGGACTTATCCTGTTCTTTTGAAAAAGGTGAAAAGGTACTTATTCTAGGTCCTTCAGGATGTGGAAAATCTACATTGCTTCAAGTATTAAGTGGACTAATTCCACATTCAGTTGAAGTGCCAATGAAGGCAGAAGGGATTAAAGTACCCCAATCATGGGGCTATGTTTTTCAGGATCCTGATACACAATTTTGCATGCCATATGTAGATGAGGAAATCGCATTTGTACTTGAAAATCTACAAATACCAAGAGAACAGATGAATGGCCGGATTAAGCAACATTTAGAACAGGTTGGCTTACAGCTTGAAGATATTCACATGAATATCCAGACATTATCAGGAGGAATGAAACAACGATTGGCGATTGCGTCTGTGTTGGCGCTTGAACCAGAGGTGTTATTTTTAGATGAACCAACTGCGATGCTTGACCCTAAAGGTACAAAGGAAATTTGGGAGATTTTTAAAAAAGTTGGTAGTGATAAAACCATTATTGTTGTTGAGCATAAGATTGACCATGTTTTAGAGTTTATTGATCGAATTATTCTCTTTAATGAAATTGGTCAGATTATTGCTGATGGACGAAAGGAAGATATTTTATCCCAATATAAGGAGAATTTTAAAAGCCAAGGAATTTGGTACCCCGGTGTTTGGGAAGAGTACACCGAGGGAGTTCATAAAGGTAATTTGCAAATTATCCAGGATACCGAGCCACTTCTCCAACTCTCTAATTTTACGGGATATAGGAAAAAACAAAAGAAAATCTATGTTGAAAATATCCGAATCTATCCTGGAGAGTGGATTGTAATTAAGGGTGAGAATGGGGCGGGAAAAAGCACATTATTGCATTCGCTCATGCAATTCATTAAAACATCTGGCGTCTATAAGCTTAATGGGAAAATCATAAAGAACGGAAAAAAAATCTCCGATTTGATGACATTTGTTTTTCAGAATCCAGAGTTTCAATTTGTAACAAACTCTGTATTTGAGGAGATTGCTTTCTCATTACGATTAGGTAACAAAAGAGAGCAAGAGATTCAAATGAAGGTACAGTATTTCCTTCACATGTTTCACCTTTTAAACCATCAAGATAAGCATCCCTTTCAACTTTCCATGGGGCAAAAAAGAAGGCTTAGTGTGGCTGCCTCTATCGTTAGAGGTCAAAGATTACTTTTACTTGATGAGCCGACTTTTGGTCAAGATTCAAAAAATACGTTTGCTCTATTAGAGTTGCTTGAAGAGTTTCGTCAAAATTTAAGTACGATTTTAATGGTTACCCATGATGAAAATATTGAGAAGTATTTTGCTACAAGAGTATGGACAATTAGTAATGGGGAAATTCTTTCGGATCAGAAGGTCACAATGGATTATAAAAAAAGTGAAAGTATAAGTATATGATGGAGGAAATTAATGCATTTCGATTTTACAAGTAAAGAAACATGGCTTCATTCAATAAATCCAACCCTGAAGTTATTAGTGTTAGTAGGTTTATGTGCCAGTCTATTTTTTATTGATGATCTAAATTTAACAATGAATATTACCCTTACTGTTCTCGTCTTATATTGGGGTTTTACAGGGCAGCCAATAGGAAGGGTACTTTTACTCTCTTTTCCATTTTTTTTAGTTTTTATTTCAACTTCAACATCGATGATACTGTTTGGAAAAGGGGACATGACATGGTTTGAGTGGGGGCTTATCAGAATTACAGAGGAAGGTTTCCAAAAAGGGTTACTTGTTGGCTTGCGTGCTGTCATTTTTGCAAGCTTAGGTTTAATGTTTGCATTAACAACGAGACCAGTCTATCTCTTTTATTCGCTAATGCAGCAAGTAAAGCTAAAACCAAAGTATGCTTATAGTTTTATGGCTGGCCTACGTCTAATTCCGATTATGATGGAAGAGTTTCAGACGATTCAATATGCGATGAAGGTTCGTGGAGTTGAAGGTCAACGGGGAATAAGATCGATATATTTTAAGCTCAAAGCATATTCAATCCCACTACTATCACAAAGCATTAGGCGTGCCCACCGTATCGCAGTAGCGATGGAGGCGAAAAGATTCTCTGATTACGCAACAAGAACTTATTTTTATCAAATCGGATTTTCCAAACATGACATCACATTCTTGTTATACTTCGGAATTATGTTAACACTTGGGTATTATGTATCGGTATTTTTCCCATATTTTCATTAAAGGGAGTGGGAGTATTGAGAATGGCAAAAAAAGAGCTGCATATCATCTCCACAGGTAAGCAATCAATTGAAAAATTTGTGAAAATAGCTGGTCAAATTCATGAATATGCAGATTATTTTCATATAAGAGAAAAGCACTTAAATGCGAGGCAACTATCTGAAGTAATCGATTTATTGACTGTAAAGGGTGTTCCATTATCAAAGATTATCGTGAATGACCGTGTTGATGTAGCAGTTATTCAAGGAATTTCAGGGGTTCAATTAGCCTATCACAGTTTAGATGTTAAAGTAGTAAAGCAATTCTTTCCACGATTAAAGGTTGGAAAATCGACACATTCCAATCAGGAAGTAAAGTCTGCATATGAGTCGGGTGCTGATTTTGGATTATTTGGACATATATTTACGACGACTTCAAAACCAGGATTAGAACCAAAGGGTATTGTGGAATTAGCTACAATCTCTAAAAATACGAGTCTACCGATTATTGCAATTGGTGGGATAAAACCAAATCATGTAAGAGATGTCATTCAGGCAGGTGCTTCTGGTATTGCTATTATGTCTGGTGTGCTGGAAGCGAATAATCCCTTACAAGCTGTGAAGGAATATGCTTGTGAATTAGAAGGGGGAAGTAAGTAATGAAAAGGAGCTATGATGCAATTATTGTCGGCGGTGGAGTGAATGGTGCAGCTATTGCTTTTAATTTAACAAAAAGGGGAATGAAGGTTCTTTTACTCGAAAAGAACCGACTTGCTAGTAAATCATCAGGTGCTGCTGCTGGAATGCTTGGGGCGCAAGCGGAGTTAGAAAATAATGGTCCACTTTTTCAATTGGCAAGAAGAAGTAGAGCCATGTTCGTACATCTTGCAGAAGAATTAAAGGAAATCAGTGGTATTGATATTGAACTAGTAAATAAGGGAATGTATAAAATAGCTTTTTCAGAAGATCAGGAGCATGAGTATAAACGGATTATTCAGATTCATCGTCAAGCAGGAGAAATAGCGGAATGGCTAGATGGGGATGTATTGCGAAAGGATGAACCCACTCTTTCGGAGGAAATTAGAGGGGGAATGTATATCCCAAATGATGGGCATGTCTCCCCGTATCGTCTGACAGCTGCATTTGCTTATTCCGCTTTGAAGCTTGGTGCGGAAATAAAGGAGTTTACTGAGGTTTTTTCGATTAATGATAAGGCGAATCAGATTCAGGGAGTCATTACAAATGAAGGGGGATTTTTTGCTGAAAATGTCATTATTGCAGGTGGTGCCTGGAGTGGCAAGATAGTAAGCGAATTAGGTGTTGGTTTCGATATTTTACCTGTGAAGGGTGAATGTTTTTCCGTTAAATCACATCGAACACTACTTGAGAAAACGATTTTTTCTCACGGTTGTTATCTCGTTCCTAAATCTCAAGGCAGAATCATTGTAGGTGCGACAATGAAGGAAAATACGTTTGATGAAACAGTAAGTCTTGACGGAATTTCGATTTTGTTAGAACGAGCAAAAAAGATTATACCTTCAATAGTCGATGCTGAGTGGGAAAAGGCATGGGCAGGGATTCGACCCCAAACTGGGGATGGGTTACCATTCCTTGGAGAACACTCCGGTTATAAAGGATTGTTCATTGCTGCTGGGCACTTTCGAAATGGAATATTACTATCACCTGTAACTGGCGAGTTAGTCGCAGAACTTGTTATTGGAAACGTAGTTCCCGAATTACAGGCTTTTGGTCTTAATCGATTACCAAAATAATTAATTCTTGAAGGAAGTGTGTTGAATGCAATTAATAATTAATAGTGACAAAATAGATATTCCCAATCAAATCAGAAATGTTACCGGTTTGTTGGAGCATTTTGATTTGAAGCAAAAGGTTGTCATTGTTGAGGTCAATGGAGTTATTTTAGAAAAAGTTAACCATCAAGATACTCAACTTTCTGATGGGGATCGAATAGAGATCGTACATTTTGTAGGGGGCGGATGAGATGTTAAAAATAGGGACATATGAGTTTTCATCTAGATTACTTCTCGGAACAGGGAAATACCCAAATTTTGATATTCAAAAGGAAGCTGTTGAGGTTTCTGGTGCGGAAATCTTAACATTTGCTGTCCGACGAATGAATATATTTGAAGCGAACCAACCAAATTTTTTAGAAAAGCTAAATTTAAATAATTACAAATTACTCCCAAATACAGCTGGAGCAAGTACTGCTGAAGAAGCTATAAGGATAGCAAAGCTTGCAAGAGCATCAGGTTTATGCGATATGATAAAGGTCGAAGTAATTGGCTGTCAAAAAACATTATTACCGGATCCAATTGAAACATTAAAAGCATCTGAAGAGCTATTAAAAGAGGGTTTTATTGTGTTACCATATACTTCAGATGATGTTCTGCTTGCAAAGAGATTGGAAGAATTAGGATGTCACGCGATAATGCCTGGCGCTTCACCAATTGGTTCGGGTCAAGGGATTATTAATCCTGTCAATCTTCGCTTTATAATTGAACAATCGAAGGTACCTGTAATTGTCGACGCTGGTATCGGTGCACCATCAGATGCTGCAATAGCAATGGAGCTTGGTGCTGATGGTGTGTTGCTGAATACAGCTATTTCAGGAGCGAATGATCCAGTCAAAATGGCGAAGGCGATGAAGCTAGCGATTGAAGCGGGACGATTAGGCTATGAAGCGGGTAGGATACCTAAGAAACAGTATGCAAGTGCAAGCAGTCCTATGGAAGGGATGAGCATTGGTTGAGTGAACGATATTCTCGACAAGAGATATTTGCTCCAATTGGAGTAGATGGACAAGTAAAAATACGAAGTAAGCATGTGTTAATTATTGGTGCTGGTGCTCTTGGAACAGGTAGTGCTGAAGGTCTTGTACGAGCAGGGATTGGAAAGGTAACGATTGTAGATCGTGATTATGTCGAATGGAGTAATCTTCAGCGGCAGCAGCTTTATGTTGAGTCAGATGCAGTTAAAAGGTTGCCAAAAGCAATTGCAGCAAAAGAGCGTTTAAAACAGGTGAATTCTGAGGTTGATATTCATGCACATATTATGGATGTATCTGTTGAGGAAATAGAGCAGCTCATTCAAGGTGTTGATCTGATGATTGACGCTACGGATAATTTTGATATTCGGATGTTGCTAAACGACACATCACAAAAATATAATATCCCATGGATTTATGGTGCATGTGTAGGAAGTTATGGGATAAGTTATACAATTTTACCTGGGAAGACACCTTGCTTAAACTGCTTATTAGAAACAGTACCCATGGGCGGCTTAACATGTGACACAGCTGGGATTATAAGCCCTGCTGTTCAAATGGTTGTTGCTTATCAGATAACGGAGGCACTGAAAATTTTAGTGGAAGATTTTGATGCATTGCGTGGCAAACTAGTTTCCTTTGATCTGTGGAAAAATCAACATACTGCAATAAATGTTGATAAGGTAAAAAAGAAAAGCTGTTTATCTTGTGGAACAGATCGCTCCTATCCGTATTTGTCATATGAAAATCAAACGAAGTCAGCAGTGTTATGCGGAAGAGAATCTGTTCAAATTCGACCTGCTGAACGGATGGAGCGTGATCTTGATGAGTTGGCTGAAATTTTATCTGCACAAGGGAAGGTTGATAAAAATCCATACTTACTCTCTTTTACAGTGAGTGAACATAGGATGGTTATTTTTAAGGATGGCCGAGTATTGGTCCATGGAACGAAGGATATATCCGTAGCAAAATCACTCTATCATCGATATTTAGGATGAATGGCTTCATAACTACAAAAAAAGTTCAAAAAAAATTCACACCATGGACAAAAAGTATACAATGCTCAAAGCCCTTCAAGTGGTAGTCTTATATTAAAAAGGCTACAATTTTGGAGGGGATACATATGGAAGAATTATCAGTTACATTTAATATTGCATCTGTTTTAGTTATTATCTTTTTCATCGGTACAATCTTTATCGAATCTTAAAAAGACGTGAGAAAGACTCATCAATTAAGCGATGAGTCTTTTTTCTGTCTAGCTCAAGGCCCTTGCGCTTTCCTTTATTCCTCCGTATTAACCATTATTCCAGCAACTTGTTGAAGACGTGCGTAAAACGCATCGGCAATAGGACCGGTGAGTTCAATTTCCTCAAATGCTTCCTTCATACACCGTAACCAAGCTAGACCGCGAGTTGGTGTAATCTCAAATGGAAGATGTCGCATCCTCATTGCAGGAGCTCCAAATTCATTACTATAAAGTGTAGGCCCTCCTAAAAATTGAGTTAGGAACATTCGTTGTTTCCGTTTGATCTCTTCAATATCGCCTTCAAATAATGGAATTAAATCTGGATCGGCATATACCTTAGGGTAAAATGTATTCACCAATTTTTCGATTGTTTCAGCACCGCCAATTTGTTCATACAGGGACTGTAAACTTAGATTTTCCATTAAAACACACCACCATCATTATATTTATAATATAAATACTATATCAATACTAAAAACTACACAAAGTGATTAAAATCACACATAGACACTCAATGATTTTCATTTTAGAAAATGTTTGCTATTATAAAACTATCTATTTACTAAAAATAGTGAACTTTTCTAAAAAAATAGGAGTGTGAATGTCTCTTGGACGATTTGCCACTGAGTACCATTATTTTGTTAGTGTTTTTAATTTTATTATCAGCATTCTTTTCCGCAACGGAAACTGCCTTTTCAAGTGTGAATCGAATCAGACTTAAAAACTACGTTGATGAAAAGCGCAGAGGAAGTAAAAAGGCCTTTTACATTACTGAGCATTTTGATAATGCACTTTCAACTATACTAGTTGGTAATAATATTGTAAACATTGCTGCTGCATCCATTTCTGCAAAAGTTGCGAATGATATTTTTGGTGGAAACACTGGACTGGTCATTAGTACTGTAGTTATGACGATACTAATTTTAGTATTTGGCGAAGTATTACCAAAATCTTTTGCAAAAGAAAATGCTGAATCCTTTTCCTTATTAGTTTCTGGAGTACTATTTACTTTAATGAAAATTTTAACACCAATTACGTTCTTATTTGGTTTACTCAAATCTTTAGCATCAAGGTTTATTAAAAATAAGGATGATTCTCCATCATTTACCGAAGAAGAAATAAAGGTGATGCTGGACTTGAGTGAAGAAGAAGGAGTCATAGATACTAAAGAGAGAGAATTAGTACATCGTTCTTTAGACTTTAATGATATTTTGGTTGGGGAAATTTTAACTCCAAGGATTGACATGGTTGCAGTTGAGGTAAATGATTCAATTGAACATATACGTGATCTATTATTAGAAGAACGCTTTTCAAGAGTACCTGTATATGAAGATAATATCGATAATATAATCGGTGTTTTATCTGAACGAGAATTTTTAAGTCATCTTGTTCAACAAAAGGAAGTGAATATTCGTACATTACTTCGAAAACCTTTTTTTGTTGTTGAATCGATGAAGATTTCAACCTTGTTGCCCGAATTGCAAAAGAGTAAGACACATCTTGCTATCGTTGTTGATGAGTTTGGTGGGACCTCTGGTATCATTACACTAGAAGATATTCTAGAGGAAATCGTTGGAGAAATTTGGGATGAACACGATGAGAAGGTTAAGAATATTACCCAAATAGATGAAAAACTTTATGAAATACATGCGGAAATGCCACTCGATGAGTTTGCTGAATTTATGGAAATTGAAGAACCAGAAAGCTCCTATCATACATTAGGTGGATGGATCTTTGAATCCTTTGAAAAAATTCCAATAGCAGGTGATTCACTGGATTACTTGCACTTAACGATAACTGTAACAGAAGTTGAAAATCGCCGAATCCGAAAAGTTAAGGTGGAGGTCAATAGACCAATGTTGACCGAGTCTGAATAAATAATTAGAAAAGAGGATAGCCAGCGGCTTTCCTCTTTTCTAATTAAAGTGAGTTAGTGAACGATGGTTTTTATAGCATCAGGTATGTGTAATTTTGTATCTTGGGCGTGTTTTTTATCGAATGAATGATATTCAAATAGTGTTTTTAACTGATCAGAGACTGTTAAATCAAGAATATATTCTCCTTGCTGTCCTTTTGTTTCTAAATAAAAAGTAAGATCCTCAATATTCAGTTGATAAAAACTGTATTGGAATCCAAGGAACTCCTTCGTTTCACATCCTGTATCTGGATGAGAAGAAATAAAAGAAGCAAGTTCCTCTAGTGATATAGAAGGTTTTTGAAAGAACTCATTCACCTTTGCTAGAACTACTTGCGAGGCATTTTCTAATCTTCCTTGTATCTTAGTGGTTACCGTCTTTATTCGTTCATTCAGCTCGCTCATTATTATCAATCCCGGCCTTAATCTCACCTTCCATATATGCATCACTTACTTGTTCATGTGTTGTGGCCAATCCAGAAGAAACTTGATCATTTTTTTGATAATCCTCAGCTTTGTAATGTCTACCAGCTAGATTATTGGCTTGTTTATTGTTATTTTCCTTCATAAAAAAACACTCCTCTTTCTCATTGTTTATTCACTTTTAGTATTTCAAGTAAACCAAATTATCAATCAAGACAAAACTTGGTATATCGCTAACTATAAATAAGAGGCACCCTATAAGGGTGCCCCTTAGCCAAAATATTTAATTTTTATTAATGTGATTGACCGCCCATAGATTGCTGAGCGAAAGAAACTAAACGCTTTGTAATTTCTCCACCAACAGATCCGTTTGCACGAGATGTAGTGTCGGCACCTAAGTTTACTCCAAATTCTGAAGCGATTTCATACTTCATTTGGTCGATCGCTTGCTGAGCACCTGCTACTAGTAATTGGTTACTGTTGTTACTTGCCATATCCTTTCATCTCCTTAAACTTTGATTGTTTTGGTGGGTCATTCTGGAATTGCACCAGATAAGGGTATCCTTAGCCTCTAGGCTAACCCGTTTATTTATAATTTACTTGCCCCTTGTTGAAATGTTACTGTGTTTGTACTAACTATTATGGAGCTTTTTCGTATGTACTATTCGAAAATGTATGTGGCAATTAATTCCTAAAAAAAAACGAGGATAGTGCTCAAATTTTTTCTTAAACTAATATTAATATGTAATAGGGGAGAAAAAATATGAATATTTGTCCGCTCTGTAATGGATTAAGAAACATAAATTTTACATGTGATCAATGTGGTAATCATTTAGAGGATACAGGTCGAATCATCGATTACTTTGATGATTATAGTGCATACATGGAGATAGATGATATGAAAAAAAGTGATGGCTATGCTTCAACACTAAGTCAACATGAGTGCGCTCATTTATTTTATTGTTCTACATGCAAGAATGGGGAAGTAAGACTGATTAAGGAATAATAAAAGTCGCCAAAATGGCGACTTTTTAAGAAGATTTTATTAACCTCTAATTCTTAAATCAGTTTCAGCATCGAAGAAATGTACCTTATTCATATCGAATGCAAGTTCTAATGTTTGACCAGGTTTAATATCTGTACGTGAATCAACACGAGCAACAAATTCCTGACCACTTACTTGAGAATAAAGCATTGTTTCAGCACCCATTAATTCAGCTACTTCGATTGATGCTGTAACCTTAGTACCTTGAGATGCTTCAATGAAAACAGGCTCATCATGAATATCTTCAGGGCGAATTCCTAGAATAACTTCCTTACCAACATAGCCTTTATCACGAAGTAGCTTCATTTTTCCTTCAGGAACAGAAACGGAAACATCTCCTAATGAAATTGAATCTTCTTTTAATGTGCCGTGGAAGAAGTTCATTGCTGGTGATCCAAGGAAGCCTGCAACGAATACATTATCAGGATTATCATATACTTCTTTCGGTGTACCAACTTGTTGAATAATACCATCTTTCATAACAACTAAGCGAGTAGCCATCGTCATTGCTTCAGTTTGGTCATGTGTTACATAGATTGTAGTTGTTTGTAGACGTTGGTGAAGCTTTGTAATTTCCGCACGCATTGCTACACGAAGCTTTGCATCAAGGTTTGATAAAGGTTCATCCATTAAGAATACTTTTGCGTCACGAACAATTGCACGACCTAATGCAACACGTTGACGTTGACCACCGGATAGAGCCTTTGGTTTACGGTCTAAGTATTCTTCTAGTCCTAGAATTTTAGCAGCTTCATTTACACGACGCTTAATTTCTTCTTTAGGAGTTTTACGAAGCTTAAGACCAAAAGCCATATTATCATATACGTTCATATGTGGGTAAAGCGCATAGTTTTGGAATACCATTGCGATGTCACGGTCTTTTGGAGCAACATCATTTACACGTTTTTCATCAATATAGAAATCACCTTTTGAAATTTCCTCAAGTCCAGCAATCATACGAAGAGTAGTAGATTTACCGCAACCAGATGGTCCTACAAATACGATAAATTCCTTATCCTTAATATGAAGATTGAAATCCTCAACAGCTGTAACCTTGTTATCATATACTTTATAAATATTTTCTAATTTTAACTCAGCCATTTTCTTACCTCCTGAAAAATGTAATCGTTTTCTATCTGTTATTAGTTTAATCCATCATGTCCAGAATGGTAAATGTGTAATGTGCACAAAGTGAACTGGAGGTTTTGTGCAAGTCTACGAATCAGAAAAATGTTCAAGACTAAGAATCGCCAAATAAGTCGTAACTGCTCCTTGAAAATGTTTAATATCAATACCCGTCTTTTCAATAAATTTATCAATTCGGTACTGGAGACTATTTCGATGCATATAGAGCTTTTTAGATGCATTTGATACATTTAAGTCACTTTCTAAAAAAACTTTAATTGTCTCTACTAGCTCATGATCGTCTTGCAGCTCCTGAAGAATCACATTTTTAACTCGGTCTTTAAGACTATGATCAATATTCTCAAGAATCATAAAAGGAATCACATCATGGAGTCTTGACACTTTTTGTTTATGTAGATATAGTAGAGCTTTTTCAAAACATTTTTTCTCCCAAGAGAATTCATTAGGAAGTAAATGATTGATAGGATGATAACGCCCAATAAATAGATGAATATCTACATAAAAATCACTTGTTAGTGTAGCAATTATCTCGTCATAGCCCACATCTTCTATTAGCTCACCACTATTAACCGCGATCACTACACCATTCATATCATTTTCCCATAATAATATAATTTCACATGGCATTAATGCTTCTAAGGCAACTTGAAATTCAGACCTATCAGATATAGGTCTGCTTGCTTGAAATAGAATAAATTGACTCTGAGTAAAGGAATGATTAGATGAAAGTAAGGAGTCTACATTAAGATATAAAAAATTGTACCAAGAAGCTTGAATATCAGTCATTTCTGCTTGTTGAGAATCAAATCGCGTAAAGAGTGATGACAATAGCTTAATCTCTTGCGAAGTAATGACCTTTATGTCAATTCCAAAAAAAGAACCTTTTTCAGAAATAAACCATATGAACTTGTCCATTTGTTCAGGAGTATTAGCAGTAATTAATGCATCTTTATAAAATTTCTTTAAGTTTTCAATCATCATTGCCTGTCCCCTCTAAAGTATCCGAAATTAAAAATCTCCTTCCATTATATCAGAAGGAGATATCGCTTATTAATCTATTTCATGTGGGGGTTCTTCGGGGGTAAGATCGCGGGCCTCTTCTATATTAGGGGAATCTCCATATCGATGGACGCTCCCTCCAGATAAGCCTTCATTGATCATACGATCAACATCCATAAACACTTCATCTTTTCCTTCATATTTTAAATCTTCACGTGCTTTCTCTTTTTCACTCATAAATAGTCCTCCTTTCAAATATAGCTTAGTTTGTGAAGGAGAATGAAAAATAATCCATGTTTTGAGTTACTCGTACACGTGAAAAAGCATTAATTCATGAATTTGTGTGATAATATCTTCTAATGAATCTGTGGCTGGAGTTTCACCATTCCAATTGATACTGCCATCCTTATTATAAGTTCCATGATATTTCATCCCATTATGATAAAAAGAAATCGTCCATCCTGGTATCTTATTGCTTTTAAATAATGGTTTCCATTGAAAGTGTGAGATCATACCTTGCGCCCCCTAGGTTGTATATGCCTTCATTATAAGGAGTTTGGTCAAATTTTCAAGTCCCTGATCTTTAATATCAGGTTCATCAAATACCATTGGTTTTGAGTTTACTTCATAGATAAAATAGGTATCAGCTTCTGTTCTACCAATATCTACTGAAAATTCACCAATGAATTCTTCGGTTTCAATCGAAAGAGTCTTCCCAATTTCATCTACAATCATTTTTAAAAGATTGATATTAATTCGGTTCTTTATCTCATTAAAGGCAATAATTTTCCCACCGTTTGGTACATGGGTCGTCACTTCTTGATCACCAGCTACTCTCACTCCTATACCGCTGATTACATATGAATCAATTTGAAAGTGGCATAGCAGCCTAAGATCATAACGTTTGCTATTAAAAGTATCAGATGAAATTCCTTCTTGAAGGATGAATTTATCATTTGAAAAAACACTTTCAAATTCTTTCCAGAACTGATCAAATGTTTGGAAGGTTTGATTGATTTTAGAGGATTGGATGGAAAAAGCATATTTATCAACTTTAAGTTGATATACCCCAATCCCTTTATGACCAGTGGAAGATTTTATATAGATATTTTGATAGTTGGAGAGCATTTCAAGAAGATGATCTCTCCCACTGAATAAGCTTGTGTAGGGCAGAAAAGTAGAAAGGAATTCATTTTTTATAAGAACTTCGTAAGTAGTCCATTTTGAAAAAAAAGAAGGGTTAAAATAGGGTACATCATTGTCCTTCAGATACTGAATGGTCTCAATGTAATCATCTGTTTTTTCAATTTGACGATACGGTATTCGATTATAGACTATGTCAGGAATGGGGATTTTTAACTTTATCCAACTTTTAAGTGGAGTGTAAAAAACAAAGCCATCCATGTAATCTTTATTAATAGATGAGGGAGTAATAACGACACCGAGAGCTCCTTTCGTTTGAAGGGATGTTAGAAGGCGCTGCAAATTTCTTATATTTCCCAAAAAGGCATTTTCATTAGTAGAATCCCCAGTAAGTATCGCAACAAGGGGACCTACTTTTTTTTCATTGTTAGCAAGATGAAAAGGGAGCAAATGTGTATGATTGCTCCCAAAATAGTCTATGGTTTGCTGTTTTTTCCCAAAAGTGTAGGTAGTTAATGAATCACGATGAAACCAATTTTTTGTTTGAGTATCATAATATATCGTTATCATTTGTAAACATCCTGTGGATTTTTAATTGTTTTCTCTGTTAAATGGACCGCATATTTTAATGATAATTGATTTGACAATGTGTCATATTTTTTTAATTTTGGATGTGCAAAGATAGATCGTCCAGGCTTTGAATTCGCCTCAAATAACCATACCTTCCCATTTTTATCAATACCAATGTCAAAACCAATTTCTCCAATATTCCCTTCTTGCTTCGTATCGATGACTTCACTTAACGTCAGTACTGTATCTTCAAGTGATTTTGTAATTCGTTGACATTCTGAACTGTCTTGGAAAATTTCATCTACGGTCCTTACTACCCCACCATTATTCAGATGTGTTGTTACACTACCACGACCAGAGATTTTGGCGGCAATTACACTAACCTGCCAATTCCCATTTTGATCTTTATTCGTATGAACACGAAAATCTACCGACTTATGGTTCAGTCGAATAAGTGTGATTCCTTGTTGAACAATGTAAGTATCTAAGCGTCTTTTTTGGAAAAGAGTATTGATAAGAGCTTCTAGAGTTGAAAATTTTTGAAGCCGGTTTACATCTTTGTCATCCCGATACCTACAATAATATGCTTCATCTTCTCGACTATAGAGAATTTGATAAATCCCCAATCCAAGACTTCCATTTGCAGGTTTTAAGTATACATGATGATATTTAGCAAGCATTTGCTCAATTAATGAGAATGAAGGATTTTTATGTGTTTCAGGTAAAAAGTCAGATACTTGATGTTCACTTTTTAGTATCTGATGGATTTCCCATTTATTGAAAAAACCAGGGTTAAACCATGGAATTAAATATTCATCATTCAGTCTTTGCTTAATTTTTTGTAATGAACGGAGACTTTCAGTTCTTCGGTTAGGAAGGCGATCATATATAACATTTGGAAATGGAACTTCTATCTGTTCCCAGCCATATTTATGGTAGAAGAATCCTTGAATAATTCCTTTTTCCCAATCGATATGTTGGGCCCCAAATATGAAAACAAACGCACCTACTGCTTTTTCAGCAGCAAGAAGCTTTGCGAAAAATAGTGATCTTTCACCAATTGGTCGTATGGTTGACTCACTGAATCCTGCTGTGAAAATACCGACCAAAGGACCGAGGTATAATGTATCGTCATGAAGGAAAATTTGTGTATTATTAGTGTACGGTATTTTTAACTCGTGAAAAATATCCTCTGTCATTTTAATCTCTTCAATTTCTTGATGTACGACTTTACATTTAATTGATGAAGCTCCAAATGCAACAGATTGAATCGTGGAGTTGGATTCAATTGTTGCAGGTATATATATAGTTCCTACCTCATCCGGTAGAATTGTAAGGGAAAGAGGTGCTATCACGTCATACAACTCCTTTATTTCAAATATTAATATTTAACTTATTCTCCAAGTACTTGCAGTAACGTAATGGTGCAGAATAAATATCATCATGATAGTTAGGGGAAGTTTTTAAAATCACTTTCCTTCCAGGTTTTGAATTTGAATCCAGAATCCATACAGAGCCATCGTCTGCCATCCCTAAATCAACCCCTAATTCAAACAATGGATGAAATGCATCTTCAAGTACGGCGGGTAGCCTGTTAATAATGGACTCAATATTTTCAACTAATAATAATTGTTGATCTTTCGGTAATGCCGAAATCCAATTATCAAATGATAGGATTTCACCGCCACTACCAATATTTGAAATAATTTGATCTGGGAGTCCACGTCTAATACCTCTGCCAGCTTCCTGCCAATGCCCCTGCTGATTTTTCTGTACTAAAATACGAATGTCAAATGGTCTTTTACTTTCATCCTGTAATGGTAGGTATGGTTGGAATAGATAATTTTGAGATGAAAATAAATGATCAAGCCACTTTGTTAGATCACTTCTATTAGAATACTGTTTTTTTAGTACTTTCTGATTTTCTGTATAAGTTGTTTCAACAAAGTTTTTGTGTAGAAAAAGGCGGAATATCCCTTTTCCCATCGAACCTAATTCTGGCTTAAGGATGAGTTGCTGCTCTTTCTTTAATTTTCGAATAACCTTTCCACTACTTGTGGCTCGCTCAGTAACGGGGACATATGGACTAAGTATTGAATCCTTTTTTAATGCTTGGAAAATATCCCATTTATTAGGAAGCCCGTGGCCTAAAAAATAGCATGTTGGTCGTTTTTTAAGCCAGCTCATAATCGGTTTACTTTTTTTTGAATGATCATTATTACTATAGAAGCATCGATCATATAAATAAGTTGGAATCTCAAAAAGTGCTTTCTGCCATTCTTGTGTTTGCTGATTGAAGACTTCTCCACGGACTTGTTCAGTAGTAGGCTGGATTGATGTTGGCGTAAAACGATACATCTGAATTTGAAATTGCTGTGCACGCTTAGCAATTTCAGTTGCATGCAAATTCTCCTGATGAGGGTATAAGCTAATAAAACCAAATGAGATCATGTTGAACTCTCCTTTCTTGTAGCCAAGAAAATACAATGATGAATAATTGCCTTCGCACTAGGCCGGATTTTTCCTGGAACCTTTTCTTGTTCCATATTTTTGGAAGGCTTTGTATTGACTTCGATAATAGCGGGTTTCCCATTTTCATCAAGTGCAAGATCAATTCCAAGCTCCGCGAAATAACCATTTGATGAGATATCGATAATTGATGCAATCTCCAGTGATAACTCCTGCATCATTTTTTTTATATGTGGAATTTTTTGTATATCAAAATTGGCATGTAATACTTCATTTATCTTCCTTATTTCTCCTCCTCGTGCAATATTTGAAACAAATTGGCCTTTGGAGGAAACTCTTGTTACGGCTGATGTAATTTCCCATTTATCATGTTTCTGCTTTTGACAAAGAAATCTAAAATCTAATGGTTTTTCATCGTATAATAGGAGTTGTAAGCATTCTTGAATAATAAAGGTTTTTTGGATGAAGCGTGATTTCAATGATTGAAATAAAGAATTAATACTAGGGTAGACGGTCTCTAAGTCACCAGAAAATGATGTGTAATCTAAAAAATAAGTGTGGTTATTCTTTTTTCTAATTCGAATAATATGTCTGCCTTGACTACCATGAACAGGTTTGACAAAAATACACTCATGTCTTTCAATCATTTCATATAAGCTATTTTTATTTGTTAAAAGGTGGGTGTCAGGTAGGTAAGGTAGTAAGTGATCATTGGCTTGGAGAATTTCATGAACCTCCCATTTATTTAAAAAATGATCATTAAAAATGGGAATATGATGTTCATTCAATTGATCTGTGAAGGATATAAATTGATTTGATTGTTCCTTCTTTCTTGAATGAATGCGATTGTGAACGACCTCAGGGTAAGGAACAACTGTCTTTGTCCACACAGAATTAATGAATAGATAGCCACTATTTTCTTTAAAGGTTTTTAATGAGGTAACATAAAACAATACTCCCACTTGATGTGAATAAATTGCCATTTCGGCACAAAACTCATCGATGGAGCCAAAGGAAATTTTATTCTCTTTTTCATGAATCTCGGTTAGGACACATACAATTGGTCCAATTGAAATTTTATCTTTAGCTATTTTTTGAATTGATAAAGTAATTTCTTCAATTGGAAGATTCAGGCTGCCTAAAAGGGAATGAGAGCCGTATATAATATCTTCACTCTCTTTTATAGATACGATTTCAACTAGTGCACTATTCCTACTACAAAATAGTTCGATATATTTTTGGGTTTGAAGTGACAAACGCTGCACGATATTTTCACTTATTTTTATTTCTTTATTTGTTAACTGTTCATCAGGAACAGGTATAATCTCAATTACAATTTTCTCTGTCATATGATAACCCCATTTGCGTAACTTGAAAGACAAGCTCTATAATGGATAAAGTGAAAAGCATATAGATGTTATTAAATATCTAGCTCCAGCGCCTAAGGATAAGGCGGCTTGCGCATTTCTAATTGTCTAGCTCCAGGCGCCTTACGCATTTCTAATTGGGCTAATGCTGATATGAGTATCGTATGATAATACATAAAAATCTGTGAGCGGAATCTTGAAATTTGAAAGGTGATGTATATGGAAGGATTAATATTAATACTGTTTATGGTTGTGATTGGTGCAATTATTGGGGGAGTAACAAATCATTTGGCGATTAAAATGTTATTTCACCCTTATAAAGCAATCTATATTGGTGGGAAGAGGCTTCCTTTTACACCAGGTTTAATTCCGAAACGCCGAGACGAGTTAGCTAGACAGATGGGAAAACTTGTTGTGGAGCATTTGTTAACACCCGAAAGCATCAAGAAAAAGCTTCGGGACGAGAGCTTTGTTAACGGGATGGAGACATGGGCAAAGGAAGAAGCGGAGAGACTATTAGCTTCTGATAAAAATATAATCCAAGTTGCTGAATTTTTTGGAGTACAAAATCTTGATCGTAAGACAGAAGAAAAAATCCTAACTTTTATTGAGAAGAAATTTGTTGAGTTAAGTAATAAATTTCGTACGAAAGAAATTGGAGAGGTTCTACCTGTTGGGCTAATAGAAAAAATTGAAATGAAATTTCCTGATATTGCAAATTATATTGCAGATAAAGGAATTGATTATTTTGAAAGTGAAGAAGGAAAACGTCGATTAGGAAAAATGATTGATGATTTTCTGGCGACCCGTGGGATGCTTGGAAACATGGTTCAAATGTTTTTAGGAAATTCAAGCATGGTAGACAAGGTACAACCAGAGATTATAAAGTTTTTAAGCAATCCTGGAACAAGAGAGCTTTTAGTATCATTAATCGATAAAGAATGGAATAAGGTTAAAGCATGGGAATTTGGAAAGGTTGAGGAATTAATTGGCTCAGATAAAATTCTTTCAATTGTAAAAAAACAGACTAGAAATCTATTACCGATTAGTACATATTTTGAGAGGCCAGTTTATTCACTTTTACAACCATTTAAAGATAGACTAATTAACGAGGGAATTCCAAAAGTTATTTTATTAGCTGGAGAAATGCTAGCTAACCGAGTTGAAAAGATGATGGAGCGTCTTCATCTAGCTGATATTGTCAAGAACCAAGTAGAGACTTTTTCTGTAGACCGACTAGAGGAAATGATCCTTTCAATTTCTAAACGTGAATTTAAAATGATCACCTATTTAGGTGCATTGCTTGGAGGAATTATTGGGGTATTTCAAGGCGTAATCGCTTTGTTTATGAATTGACTTACGTCTAGAGAAGAATTTTCTGGAATAGTTTGGTATAGTGGAAAGGTATCTTTTTGTATGAATATTAAAAGAATGAAGGAGGATATGTGATGACTGTAAATTTATACGATGTTGCATATAGTGTAGAAAAGGCGATAAGAGAAAGTGAAGAATTTAGAAATTTAAAGCAAATGTACGCTGAAGTTAATAATGATGAACAAGCTAAAAATATGTTCGAGAAATTTCGTGATATCCAATTGGGGCTTCAGCAAAAACAAATGATGGGCGAGGATATTTCAGAGGAAGAAGTTATGCAAGCACAACAACAAGTTGCACTTGTTCAACAACATGATAAAATTACTAAATTAATGGAAGCAGAACAACGAATGAGTATGATCATTGGTGAATTAAACCAAATTATTATGAAGCCATTAGAAGAACTATATGGTCCGATGACTGAAAAGTAAGCTATGAAACTCTACAGAAATGTAGGGTTTTTATTTGTTCTATTGCCTTTCGTTAATTCATAACCATATATATAGGAACGCAACACCTAGAAGGAGGATCCAACTATGTATAGGTTACTTGCAATAAATATTGATGGAACATTATTACGTCCAAATGGTCGGTTGCAAGCTGGTACGAAGGAAGCAATTGATTTTGTCCGGAATAAGGGAGTATATGTAACTCTTGTTACAAGAAGGAATTTTCCATCAGCAAAGAAGATTGCGAAAGCATTAAAGCTAGATTCATTACTCATTACACATAATGGTGCATTTGTTAGCTCAACTCTTGAAGAACCAATGTTTGAACGACGAATTTCAGAGGAAAAAACATTTAATATCGTTCAAGTACTTGAAAATTACAAATGTAATATTCGCTTATTACATGAGAAGTTCTCAATAGGAAATCGAATGAAATTCCCGGGGAATTTAATGGCGAAAGCTGTATTTGGTTCAGGTGATCCACTTTTTTATCCAATGCAATTTGTTGATTCATTAGGGGATTCACTCCGAGATAACCCCGTTGCTCCGCCTAAGATTGAAGTGTTCTGTCAAAATGAGAGTGAGCTCCGACATGTGGAGGATACGTTAAAGGACCATTTTGAAGGAATTCGAATTGAGGCTGTAGATGGGAAAAAGCTTGAAATTGTTCCAGTTGGTGTTTCAAAGCTAAATGGACTTAGAGCACTGGCGTATCATCTAGACATCCCACTGCAGAAAACAGTAGCCATTGGTGATTCTCCAGATGATATCGAGATGATTGCAGCTGCAGGATTAGGTGTAGCCATGTGGAACGCACCAAAAGAAGTGAAATTTGCAGCAGACTGGGTCACACGTTCTAATAATATGAACGGTGTCTCCTATATGATTAAGGAGCATTTTAGAAAACAACAACGAATTGAATTTTTAAAGCAAATTAAAATTGAGAAATAGATGATTTGGGTCCCACAATTTTTGATTGTGGGTTTTTTCTTGAGCGAGAGAAATATTTGAGAGTGCGTGCATATATCCGAGTGAGCGCGCATATATCCGTGAGAACATGCAAATACCTGCGTGAGCGAGCAAATATCTGAGAGAACGTGCAAATATCCGAGTGAGCGCGCATATATCCGTGAGAACGTGCAAATACCTGCGTGAGCGAGCAAATATTTGAATGAGCGCGCAAATACCCCTGTGAACGTGCAAATATTTAGCTGAGCGCACATATATCTATGCAAATGCGCATAAATCCAGTGAATTGCACATATCTTGCTTACCAGTCCGCATTTTCGCAGAAGATTTAGCGATCTACCCCACAGCATTTTGCAAGTTAATCAAATTTCCTGAAAAATATTACCTTTTTTATTCATATTGATAAAAAAACCTTTATTCTGTACACTAAAATAAGCTAATTTTAGAAAAGGTGAACAAAAAATGCGTATTTTATTTAGAGGAATAGAGGACGAACGATTTATTCGACCCCTACAATTAATAACAAATCTTTTTTATGAAGAAAGTGAAATATCAATTACAGCTTTAGAGGATCCCAGCTTAATAATAGAGCTTATTTGCAAACAAGATGGAAACAACATCTCCTCAAATGCAAAGCTAATCGAAGTGACAACCGGAAAAACATATGAAGCGAACTATGCTAAGGATTTTCCTCCATTCGAAAATGAAAAGAAACGTTTCATTCAAGTAAAACGTTCTGCTACATTTGTCTATGTTAAGGTTCTAGAAGAATTAACAGGAATGATCCAGCCTTGGGGAGTACTCACAGGAATTCGACCGACGAAACTACTCCATAAAAAACTGCACGAGGGCATCTCGCAACAAGATGCGCATAAGCAATTAAAAGAAGATTACTTAATCACTGATGATAAAATTGACCTCATGCAGCATATTGTTGACCGTCAGCTAGCAATGGTACCTGATTTATATGATCTTCAAAATGAAGTTAGTATTTATATAGGCATCCCATTTTGCCCAACGAAATGTGCGTATTGTACATTTCCAGCTTATGCAATTAATGGAAAACAAGGGTCAGTCGATTCTTTTCTAGGTGGACTCCATTATGAAATGCGGGAAATTGGCCGCTGGTTAAAAGACAATCAAGTTAAAATTACAACTGTCTATTATGGAGGGGGAACTCCAACAAGCATCACTGCTGAAGAGATGGATTTGTTGTATGAAGAAATGGTTCAGTCATTTCCTGATGTTGAAAATATCCGAGAAATTACAGTAGAAGCAGGTCGTCCAGACACAATCACACCTGAAAAGCTTGATGTATTGAAAAAGTGGAATATTGACCGGATTAGTATTAATCCACAATCATATATCCAGGCAACATTGAAAGCAATCGGACGTCATCATACGGTTGAAGAAACGATTGATAAATTCCATCTTGCACGCCAAATGGGCATGAATAATATAAATATGGATTTAATTATTGGATTACCGGGCGAAGGTATTGAAGAATTTGATTACACTCTATCCGAAACTGAAAAACTGATGCCTGAATCATTAACCGTCCATACCCTTTCTTTTAAACGTGCATCTGAAATGACAAAAAACAAAGATAAGTACAAGGTTGCCGACCGTGAAGAAATTACACAAATGATGAATAATGCATCCACATGGACGAAAGAGCATGGCTACGTCCCGTATTATTTATACCGAATGAAAAATATTCTAGGGAATTTAGAGAATGTGGGCTACGCATTCCCAGGACAAGAAAGCATTTATAACATCATGATTATGGAAGAGCAACAAACAATAATCGGCCTTGGCTGTGGCGCTGCAAGTAAGTTCATTGATCACCAGACTGGGAAAATTAATCATTTTGCAAATCCGAAAGATCCAAAATCGTATAATGATAGCTTTATTGATTATACAGAAAAGAAAATAAAAATTTTAGACGAGCTTTTCACGACTACAAACTCTCAATCTTAGGAATGGGAGTTTTTTTATTTAGAAAATTTTGAAATTTAACAGGATATTTCATTATAAATGGAGAATTAATCTACTATTAGTCCCATATAAAGTTAACAGAGTACATTTTTAATATTTTAATTCTGTAAGCGTTTTCCTAAAGCGATAGGAGGTAACCGAATGTATGTTAGTATTGGCAGGCTATTCGAGCAGACTGTGTCGAAATACCCAAAAAAGGAGGCGTTGGTTGATGTAACAAAAGGGCTTCGGTGGACTTATGAACAATGGAACAATGAAGTTAACAAATTGGCAAATGCCTTCATTTCATCAGGTGTCAAAAAAGGTGACCGGGTTTCTACATATTTATTTAATAATAGTGAATTAGCAACAACCTATTTTGCATGTGCAAAAATAGGCGTCATTTTAAATCCAATTAATTTCCGGCTTAAATCACAGGAGATTGCATATATCATAAATGATGCAAGTCCAAAAGTATTCATATTTGAGAAAATGCTTGAGCCTAATATTGCTGCAATTGCAGAAGATTTTCCACAAACTTCTTTTTGGTATATCGAAAATGACACCCCAACCTATGCTGATAACTACTATGAGCGTATCGAACACACTTCAACGAAATCACCCAAAGTAGATGTTTCTGAAAATGATGTATATGCAATCATGTACACGAGTGGTACGACTGGAAAGGCGAAAGGAGTTATGCATCGACACCGCGATATGGTTGAGCAAAGCATTACTTGTATCGCGGCAAAACGATTAACTCCAAATGACCGTGGTCTTGTAATGGCACCAATGTTTCATTGTGCTGAGCTTCATTGTTGTTTTCTACCTCGTGTACATGTCGGTGCCAGTAATATTATTGTCCATCATTTTGAGCCGAAACAGGTTTTACAAGTAATCGAGGATGAGAAGATTAGCGAGTTCTTTGGTGCTCCAACAATGTGGAATATGCTCCTTCAAGAGAATTTAGAACAATATAATATTTCAACTTTAAGACTCGGCTTATATGGCGCCGCACCAATGGCACCTGTATTAGTAAAAGCGTGTAAGGAAAAATTAGGTACCGATCTTATTCAAGCTTATGGAATGACCGAGATGGGTCCGGCAATTACATTCCAATTTGAGGATGAACAATTAACAAAGGCAGGTTCTGCTGGAAAAGCATGCTTTAATCATGAAATTCGTGTCGTTCGACCAAATGAGGATGGACCATCAGATCCAGAGGATTTATTACCACCATTTGAAGTTGGTGAAATAATTGTTCAGGGACCAAGCACAATGATTGGTTATTTTAATCGAGAAGAAGAGACTGAGAAAGCATTGTATAAAGGTTGGTATCATTCTGGGGATTTAGGTTATTTAGACGAGGATGGCTATTTGTTTGTTGCCGATAGGGTTGATGATATGGTCATTAGCGGTGGTGAGAATGTCTACCCACGTGAAGTAGAGGATGTATTGTATGAGCATGCTGGAATTCTAGATGTTGCTGTTTTGGGAGAACCACATGAAAAATGGGGAGAAATGGTAGTTGCGGTTGTTGTTAAAAAAGATCCAGCGCTTACTGCAGATGAGCTAGAAGTATTCTGTAAAAATAATGAAAAACTAGCAAATTATAAACGGCCTAGAAAATATATTTTCGCTGATCAGCTTCCGCGTAATGCAAGCGGAAAAATACAAAAATTCCTCTTGAGGCAGCAATTTAGCCCTGATTCAGCAAATGTAAAATAAATAGGAGGATTCCCGATGACAGCAAGGTACTTACAGGAGGAGCATCATATTTTTCGTGACGCTTTTCGAAAATTTTTAGATAAAGAAGCATATCCATATTTTAATGATTGGGAAGATACTGGCATCATTCCAAGATCATTTTGGGCAAAAATGGGGGATAATGGCTTCCTTTGTCCTTGGGTTGATGAAAAATTTGGAGGCTTAAATACTGACTTCGGCTATTCTGTCGTCATTAATGAAGAACTTGAAAAGGTAGGCACAAGTCTAATCGGTATAGGCCTTCATAATGATATTGTTGTTCCATATATAAATGAATATGGGACAGAAGAACAAAAGAAAAGATGGCTGCCAAAATGTATTTCTAGTGAGTACATTACCGCAATTGCGATGACCGAGCCTGGTGCAGGTTCAGATCTCGCGGGAATTGGCACAACAGCTGTAAAAGATGGCGACCATTATATTGTAAATGGTCAAAAGACTTTTATAACAAATGGGATCCATGCAGACTTGATATTAGTTGTATGCAAAACGAATCCAAAGGAAAGACATAAAGGAATTAGTTTACTAATGATAGAAAGGGACACGCCCGGTTTTTCAAGAGGAAGAAAGCTAGAAAAAATCGGTTTGCATGCACAGGACACCGCAGAATTAATATTTGAGGATGCAAAGGTTCCTGTGGAAAATTTATTAGGAAAGGAAGGAGAGGGCTTTTATTACTTAATGAAGCAGCTGCAACAAGAACGATTGCTCGTTTGTATTTCCGCTCAAACAGCAGCTGAGGTGATGCTAAAGCTAGCAATTAAGTATGTTAAGGAAAGGCAGGCTTTTGGGAAATCAATCAGTCAGTTTCAAACTGTACAATTTCGTCTTGCTGAAATGGCAACAGAGATTGAGATAGGTCGGACTTTCTTAGATGATTTAATTGAGCAACATATTGAAGGTAAGGATGTCGTAACGAAGGTCTCAATGGCAAAATGGTGGCTTACAGATATGGCGAAAAAGGTTGCATCCGAAAGTATGCAGCTCCATGGTGGCTATGGCTATATGGAGGAATATGAGATTGCAAGAAGATACCGCGATGTTCCAGTTTCAGCGATTTACGCAGGAACAAATGAAATTATGAAGACGATTATTGTAAAGAATATGGGGCTTTGAGAAAAGGGTAAAACAAGTGGTGCAAAAACTCGAATCACCACTGAAAAAGGGTAAAGGTGGAAACTCAGGTGGTGCAAATAGCCGAATCACCACTGGAAAAGGATAAAGGTGGAAACTCAAGTGGTGCAAAAACTCGAATCACCACTGAAAAAGGGTAAAGGTGGAAAAATGGTGGTGTAAATAGCCGAATCACCACTGGAAAAGGATAAAGGTGGAAAAAATGGTGGTGCAAAAGCCAGGATCACCACCAAAAAAGGATGAAGGTGGAAAGTCCAGTGGTGCAAATAACCGAATCACCACCACGAGGTTAAAAGCAGGTGTTGGGGGGCATATGCAAGAAACATCTCGTAAAGGGGGAAATACGAGCAACTGTACTTTTATTTCAAAAATTAATTAATTGGGGGAATTTAAAATGATGAATGTACCATTACTTGTCTCATCAATGCTCGAGCGCGCGGAAAAATATTTTCCAAAGAAAACGGTTATTTCAAGAACGTCAACCGGAATCGTTACACACACCTACAAGGAAATCGGTGAAAGGACAAGGAGGCTCTCAAGTGCACTCCAAAAATTAGGTGTACAAAAAGGTGAGCGTGTTGGGACATTAGCGTGGAATCATCACCGTCATCTAGAGGCTTATTTTGCAATACCTGGTATCGGCGCAGTGCTACATACAATTAACATTCGCTTAGCACTTGCCCATGTAGTATACATTATCAACCACTCTGAAGATAAGGTATTGCTAATTGATGAGGATATTCTACCTCTTATTGAAGCTGTAAAGGATAAATTACCAGCTGTTCAGGCTTTTGTGATCATGACAGATAAAGAGGAGTTACCAGAAACAACTTTGGAGCCAGTCTATCACTATGAAAAATTATTAGAAGAAGGAAACCCGGATTTTGAGTTTGAGAAAGATCTAGATGAAAATGACCCAGTTGGAA
Source organism: Fredinandcohnia quinoae (assembly GCF_022427965.1). Lineage (GTDB taxonomy): Bacteria > Bacillota > Bacilli > Bacillales > Bacillaceae_L > Ferdinandcohnia > Ferdinandcohnia quinoae. The sequence goes on from NZ_JAKTTI010000033.1 coordinate 37,309, forward strand.
TGTGTTATACGTCAGCAACAACAGGCAATCCAAAGGGAGTCGTATATTCACATCGCGGAATGGTATTACACAGTATGGCCTTAGGATTAGCTGATAATGCTGGTCTGTCGGAAAGCGATATTGCAATGCCGGTTGTTCCGATGTTCCATGTTAATGCTTGGGGACTTCCTTTTGCAGCAACATGGTTTGGAACGACACAAGTCATGCCAGGTCCATATTTTACCCCGAAAGTTCTTGCAGAGCTTATTGAATCACAAAGAGTAACAACTACAGCTGGAGTACCGACAATTTGGCTTGGACTTCTAAATGAATTAGAACAAGGTAACTATGATACTAGCAGTGTTAACCGAATTTTATGTGGAGGTTCAGCTGCACCAAAGGGAATGATAAAGGCATTTGAAACAAAATATAAAATACCTTTTATCCATGCATATGGGATGACAGAAACAACTCCACTCGTTTCCGTATCTAGGTTAAAAAGCTATCAACAGGATTTATCTACTGAAGAACAACTTGAAATCCGCTCAAAACAAGGAGGACTTGTGCCAGGAGTCGAGATGAAGGTCGTTGGAAAAGATGGAGAAGTGTCTTGGGATGGAAAGGAAATGGGCGAATTATTACTAAGAGGTAACTGGATTGCGGATGAATATTATCGGGATGAGCGTACGAACGATGCATTTAGAGATGGGTGGCTACACACTGGTGATGTGGTAACCGTTGATGAAGAAGGTAATATAAAAATTGTTGATCGTACAAAGGACTTAATTAAGAGTGGTGGCGAATGGATTTCATCAGTTGATATTGAAAATGCATTAATGGCTCATGAGGGTGTATTTGAAGCTGCAGTTGTGGCTGTTCCACATGAAAGATGGCAGGAACGCCCAGTTGCTTGTGTTGTTTTAAAGGATGCTGCCAAAGATAATCTGCAAAAAGAGGATCTGTATGAGTTCTTAAAACCACAATTTGCAAAATGGTGGCTGCCTGATGATATTGTATTCCTTGATGAAATTCCAAAAACATCTGTTGGAAAGTTCCTCAAGATGGCATTACGCGAAAAATTAAAGGAACATCTAACAGAGATAAAGTGAAACTTCAATCAGAAGGGGGTTCTATCCCCTACTGATTGATAGTTGAACCAATCGGGCTTTTACTGGCAGTTATCCCCCACTTAAGCTTTGAAGTGGGGATTTTACTGCCAGTTAATGCGGGATAAATTAATCATCATTAGCCACCCTATTGAAAAATGGGGTGGCTTAAATAATCCGAAAATTATATCTATTATTTTGATATAATTGTATAATAATAGCAGAAACGATTAGGAGGTTGGATAATGACAACTGAAACAGTATTTTTACATATGGATAATAGGATTGCACATCTAACATTGAATCGACCACAAGTATTAAATGCGATGGACGTTGATATGTTAAAAGAGCTTGTTCAAAAATTAAAGGAAGTAGCAGTAAATGATGAAATTGATATTTTGATATTATCAGGGAGTGGACGTGGTTTTTCAGCAGGCGGTGACATTAAATCAATGCTTAGTTCCTCGGATGAAAGTGCTTTTTCACCAATAATGGAAACGATTTCAGAAATGATGACGACTTTGTACACGATGCCAAAACTGGTAATTAGTGCAATCCATGGACCGGCAGCCGGCCTAGGTCTTAGCTTCGCATTAGCGGCAGATTATATCATTGCAGATACACATTCTGTATTAGCAATGAACTTCATTGGCATTGGCCTTATTCCAGATGGTGGAGGCCATTTCTTCATGCAAAAGAGATTAGGTGAATCAAAGGCGAAGCAGGTTATTTGGGATGGGAAGCAAATGTCTGCAGATGAAGCATTGACATTGGGGCTAATTGATGAGGTTGTTAGGGAAGACCTTCAAGGTGCAGTTCTTAAAAAAGTAAGCAATTGGTTAAAGAAACCGGTAAAAGCAATGGTGCAAACAAAGTTAATTTTAGCTCAGTCCAGCTTGCCAGAATTAGAAAAAATACTAGAATTAGAGAAGCAAGGACAACAAGCTATGAGAAGAACTGCTGACCATCAAGAAGGAATCAGTGCATTTTTGGAAAAGCGACAACCAAATTATGTAGGCAGATAATAAAAAGGTTACCGTTTTCGGTAACCTTTTATCGATGAAACAACACGAGTTTTCCTGCAGAACTTGTGCAACGGTGGGTAGCTTCTAAGAAGTCCTTTTCTTTTAGCTTTGCTTCTCCAACTTCTTTTGCCTCTTTTTCTGTAGCGGCTTCAAAAGATTCCTCTAAAAGTTTTTCGCCGCTTTTATCAAAAACAGTTAATACATAATTCATGTTCAATTCCCCTTTTGTAAAAAATTCTAATGATAGTTAAAGTGTAGTTGATTGGGAATTTTCATGCAATAAAAAAATAGATTGGATATGTTATGATTAGTTGGTGAAAAAATTGAAACTTTCTAAGAGGAATTTCGTATTAAGAAGTGGCAAGGGAGGAATACAAATGTCATTACAATTACAAAATGTGACGAAACGCTTTGGGAATTTTACTGCTGTCGATAATTTATCAATTGAAATTCCTGAACGAGAAATGTTCGGGTTTTTAGGGGCGAATGGAGCGGGAAAAACAACAACTTTTCGAATGATCCTTGGATTACTAGACGCTACTGATGGAAGTATTTTATGGGATGGTAAAAAAATAGATTATAGCACGAGTCATCTTGTTGGATATTTACCTGAAGAGAGAGGGTTGTACCCTAAAATGAAGGTACGGGAACAGCTTGTGTATCTTGCTAGATTAAGGGGAATGGAAAAGCAAGAAATCTTAAAGCAAGTTGATTATTGGTTAGAACGGTTCAAAGTGCCGGAATATGCTACAAAAAAAGTAGAGGAATTATCAAAAGGGAATCAACAAAAAATCCAATTTATCGCATCTGTCATTCACAAACCTCAGCTTCTTATTCTTGATGAGCCATTTAGTGGCCTTGATCCGGTGAATGTAGAACTTCTTAAAGAGGCTGTTCTTGATTTGAAAAATAATGGAACATCTATCGTGTTCTCAAGCCATAGGATGGAGCATGTAGAGGAATTGTGTGAGCATTTATGTATTATGCACCATGGAAAGCCGGTTGTTCATGGGTCACTAAAGGAAATAAAACGTTCTTTTGGAAAGAAAAATGTAATCGTTCATGCTGATTTTGATCTAAGTCATCTAAAGGATATTCCCGGTGTGACAAAATCGAAAAATACTGCGGAAGGATTGCATCTGCAGGTTGAAAGTGAAGCAATATCGCAGAAAATCCTCGAGTCCATAAGCGGAAAAGGATTTGTTCGGAAATTTGTATTAGAAGAGCCTTCACTTAATGATATTTTTATCGAAAAGGTAGGTGCTTCTTATGAATAAGTTTTGGATCATTTTATTCCATACGTATTTATCAAAATTAAAAACAAAATCATTTATCATCACAACGATTATTACTGCACTTCTTGTACTAGGGCTTACAAATATTGAAACAATTATTAAAGCATTTGATAAAGACGAAGTTAAAAATATTGCGGTAATCGATGAGACTGGTCAACTATATGCTCCATTTGAACAGACTTTTTCTACAATGTCTTCTGAATTACAAATCAAAAAATTTGAAGGTACAAAAGATGATGCAGAGAACAAAGTAGATGAGGGTGAATATGAAGGTATCCTTGTTTTATCTGAAAGTGAAGAAGGTCTACCACAAGGGGTATATAAGGCACCATCAATTACAGACTCAGATGTATATGGACAGCTTGAACAAGCATTACAGCAATTAAAGGTCGCGATTGCAACTGAAAAAGCGGGGCTAAGCCCAGAACAAATTACAGAGCTGTATGCACCAGTTACCTTTGATAAAGTTGCATTATCTGAGAATGCGAAAACTGAAGATGAGTTGAATCAAGCACGTGTTTTAGTATATATTTTATTATTCTTTATTTATTTTGCGGTAATTATGTATGCAAGCATGATTGCGATGGAAGTAGCGACTGAGAAATCATCACGAGTTATGGAAATATTAATTTCAAGTGTCTCACCGATTAAGCAGATGTTCGGGAAAATACTAGGAATTGCATTACTTAGTTTGACACAGGTTGTAGTTATTGTAGGCATTGGTTTTGTTTCTATAAAACAAAGCATGAGTAAGACTGAAGGCGGCATTTTTGAAGCCATTGGATTTGACAGTCTCCCTGTATCTACTTTTGTATATGCAGTTGTGTTCTTTATATTAGGCTATTTTTTATTCGCAACATTAGCGGCATTCCTAGGATCATTAGTAAGTAGAATCGAGGATGTCCAACAAATGATTACACCGATGACAATGTTAATCATTGCAGCTTTCATGATTGCAATGTTTGGATTAAGTACTCCTGAAGCATCATTTATTAAGGTTACATCCTTTATTCCATTCTTTACACCAATGATCATGTTTTTACGTGTTGGGATGCTGACCATTCCAGCATGGGAAATTGGATTGAGTATTGGAATACTCGTATTAACAATTGTATTATTAGCTATTTTTGGGGCTCGTGTATACCGTGGCGGTGTTCTCATGTACGGGAAATCCTCTTCATTCAAAGATATTAAAAAAGCATTACAGCTTACGAAAAATGAGAAATAGAAATAGTGAAACACGTACTCTTTAAGAGGGTACGTGTTTTTTTATTAATTTCCTCCAACCAAGAACGTGCATTCGTATTTTAGAGGTGGTAGAATAGAGATACTAATTGATTAGGAAGGAAAGTTGTGATGTTGTCACTCACTTTTTTACATATTGCTGATTTACATTTGGATAGCCCATTTGTCGGGCTACAAAAGCTGCCATCAAGATTATATAAGAGACTACAGGAAAGTACTTTTATTTCTTTTTCGAAATTAATCAATGTTGCGATTGAGAATAAGGTTGATTTTGTTGTTATTTCAGGAGATTTATTTGACGGTGAAGATCGTAGCTTGCGGGCGCAATCCAGGTTCCGTAAAGAAATGGAACGCTTACAGAAACATCACATATCGGTATATCTCATTCACGGTAATCATGATCATTTAGGCGGTAGCTGGCCACACTTTGAGTGGCCATCGAATGTCCATGTCTTTTCAAGCTCAAATGTGGAGGTAAAGACCTTTGTAAAAAATGGCGAAGTCCTAGCTAATTTATATGGTTTTAGCTATTTGACAAAAGCTGTCGTCGAAAATAAAACCTCATCATACTTAAAACAAGAGGGACCACCATTTCATATCGGTCTCTTACATGGAAGTATGGAAGGTGAAAATGAACATAGTCGCTATGCCCCATTTTCCATAAGGGATCTTCAACATAAGGGCTTTGATTATTGGGCACTTGGTCATATTCACAAACGCCAGATTTTATCTGAGAATCCATTGATTGTTTACCCAGGAAATATTCAGGGAAGGCATCGTAAGGAGATGGGTGAAAAAGGGGGATATCTTGTAAAACTATCCAATTCGGGAGTTTCCTATACGTTTATCCCAACTGCAGAAATTATTTGGGAATATTCTCAAATCGATATTTCGCAAATAACTACCTATGATCAGTTACTAGATCACTGTTTTAAAAGAATAGAAGAATTACGTAGAGATCAGCAAGGTATATTGTTAACAATAGAATTTACAGGGGGAAGTATATTACATAATCAGCTTTTAGATAAAGGCTTGATGGATGATTTATTAGCTGTATTAAATGAGGAAATAGAGGATGAGAATTTTATTTATATTTGTTTGATAAAAATAAAAAGTCAGCTCCTAATTGATCGTAGCAAGCTAAAACAAGAATCCCATTTTGTAGGAGATCTACTTGAAAGTATTGATAGATATCAAGGGTTTGATGAGGCTCTATCACCTCTACATCTCCACTCAGGAGCTCGAAAGTTTTTAGCTGGCTTCTCAAAGGAAGAATTAGCGGAAATCTTAACAGATGCTGAAAACTATATTTTACAAGAAATTTATAAAACGAAGCGGGGGTGAGCACGCTGAAAATTATTGGACTACATGTATATGGTTATGGGAAGCTAGAGAACTTAGAAATTAGCAACTTTTCATCGAATATACAAGTGATTTATGGTAAAAATGAGGCTGGTAAATCAACGTTGATGTCTTTTATTCATAGTATTTTATTTGGATTTCCAACTAAGCTTCAACAAGAGCAAAGATATATACCAAAAAGAGGGATGAAGTACGGTGGTAAACTAATTGTCCTAACTGAAGAACATGGGACAATTATCATCGAACGGATTCCGGGAAAGTCAACAGGAGATGTAACGATTTATTTACCTAATGGAATGACCGAAGGGGAGGGGTTTCTATCTAAGCTCGTCAACGGTATGGACAAGAAGTTCTTTCAAAGCATTTATTCCTTTGATATCCATGGCCTTCAAGGGGTACAGCACTTGAAAAGTGAGGATTTAGGTAGATTCCTTTTTTCTTCGGGTGTAATCGGAACGGATGCCCTCATGTCCTTACAGCAAAAGTTAACAAAGGAAAAAGAAGCATTATTCAAACCAAATGGAAAAAAGCCTCTTTTAAATGCCGAGTTAATAGATTTGAAGGAAGATCATAGCCAGCTCATGAGGTGGCAGGAGAAGAATAATTCCTACCAATTTTTACTTGAGCAACAGCTTAATCTTGAGAAAAAATTAACAGAAAATGAATTTCAAAAAAATTCATATCAAGTACAAATAAGAGATAGCGAGCGTTTTCAATCAATACAACCTATTCTTTCTGAATATGAGCTTTTAGCAATTCAAATCAATCAATTGCCAGCTTTTGAGCCTTTCCCTGAGGATGGCTTGCATAAATTAGATCAATTGCAAGCACAATTAAAGCCATATGAGGCGCAATTATCAGCATTAACTACCCAAAGAAATGAGTGGCAGAAAGGTCATGCTGCTATTAATCTAGATTCAGAATTCCTAACCTATGAAACTACGATTATTGGGTTGAGCTCAAAAAAAGGAATGTTTGAGGAAAAGCAGTACAGACTACAGGCTGCAAAGGATTCACATCAACAATTAAAAGACGAAGTTCAAAAACAAAAAGAGCTTTTGCGTATTGAAATTAAAGAAGATGAAATTCTGTCATTTGATACAAGCATATCTGCAAAAGAAATGTTCTCAACTGTAGTTTCTGAAGTAGAACGTTCCAAACAGCGAAAGGAATTTCTAGATGAAAATTTTAATAGGGCTAAAGATGCAATTGAAAATTGTGAAGCAATCATTAATGAATTAGAGAAACAGGTTCTGCCAGAAAGTGAGAGAAATACTCTAGAAGAATTCATTGAATTAGAAAAAGAGAAGAGTGAAATCGAAAAGGAAAAAAGATTTCTTAATGATGAAATGAGTAGAATCGACAAAAAAATGGATTCACTTACGAAGCAAGTTAAGGGTCGTAAACGCAAGATTAATATCCTATTTGGTATCATTGGGATAGCCCTCCTATCTGCTGCTGTTTATGCGATTGTAATAGCCGAGTGGCTGTTCGGTATATTATCAATTTTTTTAATGCTATTACTATTGCCGATTGCAAAATTGATTGGCTCTCAAGCCGAAACAAACTTCATCCAAGAGTTGAAAAAGGATAAATTACATTTACTAAAAAGGTTAGCCAGTTTGGATGAACAGCTTTCAAGTGTAAAAGGAACGAACAATCATGATGCTACCGTATCTCTGATGAAGGATCAACAAATTAGACAGCGTCTAGAAGTTGAAAAAGCCTCATACAAACAATATGAACAATTATATGAGAAGGTATTGGTAAGCTATGAAGAATGGGAAAGTAGTAGTTTTGAAGTCAATGAGAAGTCAAAAGTACTAAAAAAGAAATACAAGCTACCACTTGATATATCAAATGAGCTTTTACTAGATGCTTATCAATTGCTAGAAGGATTAAAAGGGAAAATTCAACAAAAGGAACGTAACGGTATTGAAATTCAAATGCTCGAAGATGAGGTCAAACAATATCAGAACAAAGTACAAAATATATGTAGTCATCTTAAGATAGTCATTGACGATCCGTTTTTAGCGATAGATACTGTCGTGTCTAGGCTTCTCGAAGAAAAACATAAACAAGAACAAGTTTTACAATTTGAAAGAAAGATTGAAGAGGTATCAGAAAGAATCACACATTTGGAATTGGAAGTAGAACATCTCAGAAAAGAATGCATCTTGTTATGGAATCAAGCAGAAGTCGCAACTGAAGATGAATTCCGCGCAAAAGGCCATGCTTCTGATCATGCGAAAGATATCAAAAAGAAGATGAGTATTTTAAGAGCACAGTTAGATCGTTACGGGGAAATAGTTGAGAAATGTCAGGTTCATCAAAATTACCAAATGATGATAGAAGAAGGAACAACAAGACTTGAACAGCTTGCATTGCAGGAAAAGGAATGTCAACTGCAATTATCGGAAATTAAGCTTAGAATAGAAGAACTTGAGGAAGGGGGCACATACTCAGAACTGCTGCATTCCTTTGAAGGTAAAAAATCAATTGCTCGTGAATATGCAAAACAATGGGCAGTATATGCGGTGGCCAAGGATCTTTTGACAGGGTCGGTTGAGAAATATCGTAAGGAACGGCTTCCGATGGTTTTGAATCAAGCTGAAAAATACTATCACCTTCTTACAGATGGGAAGTATGTTAGGATTTTTCCAGCAAATGAAGATGATGGGTTTCTTGTTGAAGGGAAAAATGGAGTACGTTATAAGCCAAATGAATTGAGTCAGGCAACGGCAGAACAATTATACATTGCTTTACGATTTGCATTAGCTGGTACCATGCACCCAAACCAAAAGTATCCATTTATTATCGATGATAGTTTCGTAAATTTTGATTCTTTACGATTAGATCAAACTATCCAATTATTAGAGGAAGTTTCAAAAGATCATCAAGTATTGCTATTTACTTGCCATCAACACATGGTAGATAAATTTCAAAGCGTGGAGCCATATTTTTTGACTTAGAATACTAGTTATCTATGTTATAATTTCGATACTATCATTTTATTTCAGGGGGAATGAACAATGGTAAAAGGGATTGTCCATTACGAGGTAGGGAATCAAGTAGATATTTTTTTATTAGTCAAATCAGCTTCAAAAGGGATTGCTAGTAATGGAAAGCCATTTTTAACCCTGATCTTACAAGATCAAAGTGGTGAGATTGAAGCAAAATTATGGGATGCAACACCAGAGGATGAAACATCATATGCTGCCCAAAATATTGTCAAAATCTTAGGTGATGTTAATAGCTACCGTGGAAAAAATCAGTTAAAAATCCGCACGATTAGACCAGCGACGGATTTAGACGGAGTGCAGTTATCAGATTTTCTAACAGTTGCCCCCATTAAAAAGGACGTAATGGCTGATAAAATTAATCAATATATTTTTGATATGAAGAACTCAAATATTCAGAGGATCACAAGGCATTTATTAAAAAAACATCAGCACTCATTTTTTGAGTATCCTGCTGCAACGAAGAATCATCATGAATTTATATCAGGTCTTGCTTATCATGTCGTTTCGATGCTCGACTTGGCAAAATCGCTTGCAACGCTATATCCATCATTGGATACTGATCTATTATACAGTGGCATCATCCTTCATGACCTCGGCAAGGTTACTGAATTATCTGGACCAGTCTCAACAAGTTATACCATTGAAGGAAACCTATTAGGTCATATTTCAATTATGGTGAATGAAATTGGACAAGCAGCAAAAGAGCTTGGGATTGAAGGTGAGGAAATAACAGTACTCCAGCATATTGTGCTCTCCCACCACGGAAAGGCAGAATGGGGGAGTCCGAAACCGCCAATGATTAAAGAGGCCGAAATTCTTCATTATATCGACAATCTAGATGCAAAAATGAATATGCTTGATCGTGCATTAGAACGGGTAAAGCCTGGAGAATTCTCTGACCGCGTATTTGCTCTAGATAACCGAAGTTTTTATAAACCAACCTTTCAGAATTAATACCTCATACCTCGAACGATTTCATCAATCGTTCGAGTTTTCTTGTTTTCATGGTAAATTTATATATAATACGTATTGAGGTGAACAAAATGGCACGAGAGCGTAAATTTTCTACGGATGAATTATTTCAAGAAACAAAGCAACTTCTACTTCAAAATGGTTATGAAGGATTTACTTTTAGCCTTTTAGCTGATCGATTAAATGTGGCAAGAGGTACCCTGTACAAATATTATGAAAATCGCGATGAGTTAATTACTGATTATATGATTTATGAAATGAAGCAGTTTTTAACTAATTTAAAAGTCATACATGAATATCGAGGATTTACTTCTCAATTTGATTTCCTGTTAGATTTTATATTAATGCATCATGAAGTTCCTCAAATGATTGGAATTGCACGTCATATTCCAATAGACAGTAATGAAAAGGTAAAAGCGAACAGAGCTACACTCGATCAACTTCATTTAGATATGTATACTCAACTGGGGGCATTTATTCAGTTAGGAAGAGATGAAAGACTTTTAAAGCCAACGATTCCTGATGGATTAATTTTAGGTATGATCTTTCAAACAATTGCTATTCCTAATCATTCCGGTGTACCACAATCAGAATGGATTCAATCTATCAAGGAAATTATAAGTCATGGAATGTTCACAAATATATAAATTGACACACACGTCACTTTGAAAGATAATTTAAGTGGCAATAGTGTTTATTTATATATTACGTAAAGTGACATTGGTGTCATTAAAAATGTTTTAGCAGTGAGGAGATATAAAAAATGAAGTCAATAATTAATAAGATTACTGACCGAGTAACAACGAAAAAAGGCATGTGGATTACGCTTGGAACTTGGCTATTGATTACCATGTTATTAGCAGTTTTTGCCCCGAGTGCAAAGGACTATGAGGTTTCAAGTATTGATTCAATTCCTGATGATGCAAAATCTACAATTGCTCAAAATAAGGTAGATGAATACTTTAAAGATGAAGATGCAATTCCAGCGATTCTTGTTTTTCAATCCACTAAAGATGAGGTTGAGTTAACGGAAATTGCAACGATTCTGGAAAAAATAAATGAGGAAAATATAAAAGGAATAAAAGATATCATACCTTTAGCCTCATTACCACCACAAGCAACAGCTGGCTTTTTCTCTGATGATCAAAAAACTGTCGTTATACCATTGACCTTTGAATCCTCTCTTGAGAATAAAGAAATAAGGGATTCAAAAGAAAAAATACAAGCTCTCGTCAAAAAAGAATCAGATCTGAAATTGTATGTAACAGGACCTGCAGGTATTGCTACTGATACATTGGATCTATTTTCAAGAGCAGACCTTGTATTACTTTTTTCAACAGTTGGTCTAATACTCGTATTATTAATCGTTATTTACCGTTCACCATTGCTTGCATTAATTCCATTACTTGCAGCAGTATTCGTGTATGAAGTTGTATATCAAGTGCTCGGATTAATGGGTAAAGCTGGATTAGTAATGAATAATCAGACCCTTTCGATTATGACAATCCTTCTATTTGCAGCAGTTATTGATTACTCATTATTTGTGTTCTCCCGTTTCAGAGAAGAGTTAAAGCATTATGATAATAAGTATGATGCAATGAAACATGCAATGAGAGAAACTGGCTTACCTGTATTCTTTTCAGGTGGAACAGTTTTAGCGGCAATGCTAGTTTTATTCTTTGCACAATTTGGAGACTATCGAAACTTTGCGCCTACTTTTGGTACGACAATGGTAGTTATTATGGCGGCTTCAATAACACTTGTTCCAGCATTATTTACTCTATTTGGAAGAAAATCATTTTGGCCAAAAGTTCCTCATGTAGGGGATCCAACCATTAAGACTAGTTCAATTTGGAGCAAAATTGGCCGTTTTGTTGTAAAAAAACCAATTTTATCTGTTGTAGTAATTGGTGTTATTCTGTTGGTATCTGCTAGTAATATGTTTAATTTAAAGTATGGGTTTGATACGATGAAGTCTTTTCCAGATGATATGCCATCAAGACAAGGGTATGAAATACTAGAAAAGGAATTTCATAAAGGTGATCTTGCACCAACAACGGTGTTGTTTGAATCAAAAGAAACAATTACTACTGATGAGCAAGAGCAATTGAGAAGTTCCCTTGAGAATGAAGAGCTTGTAAGTACTGTTCGGATGAGTGGAACTGCAGATGACGATAAAGTAGTGAAATATAGTCTGACGTTTGAAGAGAGTCCTTATTCGGTTAAGTCAATGGATGCAATGGATAAGTTGATCGATCATGCAGATAAAATTGTTTCTAACAATAACCTTAATGGTGATCTATATTTTGCTGGTGAAACAGCGATGAAAGTCGATGATCGCTCAATTAATAATCGGGATCTGATCCTGATTGTGTTATTAGAATCAATATTGATATTTCTAATGTTAATTATTCTTACAAAATCAGCTAAAATGCCAATCTATATGTTGGGAACAATCTTAATTTCATTTCTAGCAGCAGTTGGCTTAGGAATGTTTTTAAGCAATCTATTCTTTGACATTGATTCAATAAGTAATCGTGTACCACTCTATTCGTTTGTATTTTTAGTTGCACTTGGAATCGATTATAATATTATTTTAATTTCGAGATTCCAGGAAGAGCGAAGGAAGCATTCTGTGAAAAAGGCGGTAGAAATAGCTGTTTCAAGTACTGGTGGTGTCATTTCATCAGCAGGAATTCTGCTTGGAGCCACCTTTGCTGTATTAATGACACAGCCTGTTGAAATTTTATTTGTATTTGGATTCATCGTAGCTGTTGGAATATTAATGGATACATTCCTAATTCGAGGGATATTACTACCTTCATTAATTGTTTTATTTGAAAAGGATAAAAAACCCGAGGTTGAATCATCAAAATAGTATTGCGTAAAAAACGGTAGTCATTGGACTACCGTTTCAGATTGTCGACAAAAGGCATCGAGAGGACTCCCTTTCGGTGTCTTTTGTCAATTTGGGATGGAATTGCGATTAAAATACGTTGATTTCCGCTCCAGGTGTTTGCTTTCCGGGGGGCGTTCGCCGAGCCTCCTCGGCGCTCCCGCTTCTGCGGGGTCTCGCCTGTAACGCTAATCCCCCAGGACAAGGAAGGCAACGGCAGCGTAAGCATCGCACGAAGAAAATGCATAGCATTTTCGAGGAGTCAAACACCTGCCGCTCCAATCAACTAGTTGAGCACTTTCAAGCAGATTGCCAAGTCCAATTTGCTAATTTTTTTCGTGTATTTTATATATGCCATATTTGTTTCAATTTCTCTTATGGTTTGACGCATGGAACGTATACCAAATATGTATTGTATGAAGATCATCTT
>NZ_JAKTTI010000034.1 GCF_022427965.1 Fredinandcohnia quinoae
TGTTTTATTAAAAAAGTCTCGATTTATATTGTCCACTTTCTTGACAGAAGACCATAAGAAGCATAAATAAGCGAAGAAATTCCGGTTAACTGTTCTAAATTATACAAAATTTAATGATTTCATCAATATAAGAGGAAAAACTTCCTTTAATGTAAGGGAAATATAGGTTTTTCAAAATATAAACGGAATTTTTCCTTTTATTTTACTAACTCGGTGAAATTTATTTATCTGATTCATTATCAGGGGAATGTATTTGTTTACTTTCAGAAAATTCCTTTACTTCACTATTTTAAATCATGTATAGTTAAACAGTGGGTGATACCCATTATTTACTAAAATACTACAAAGGAGGAGATCAAAATGATTAAAGATTTAACTGCAGGAAGAGAAGGATTCAAAGGGAATAGGAAATGGAAAACGTAGTATACGTTGTTAATGGAGGAATACAGGATGGAATTGACAAAACGAAAAATTGAAATTATTGAGTATCATGAAGGTCTTGCAGCTGGAGTAGCAGAAATGTGGAACCTAAGTCGGGATGGATGGGGTGGAGATTCACATATTACGACTGAGGAAAAGGTACGCATATAAGAGGCAAATTCTAGTAATCTTAATCTCTACTTAGCAATGGACGGAGACGCTGTTGTAGGGTATTGCGGGTTATGTGAGTATCGAGAAGATGAGGGTGCATTGTACATTCCGCTATTAAATGTACGCACAGACTATCACGGGCAAAAAATCGGGAAGCTACTCGTTTTAAAAGCACTGGAACGAGCCATAGAATTGAAATGGCCAAGATTAGATTTGTATACATGGGCAGGTAATACAAAGGCAGTTCCACTGTATAAGAAGTGTGGATTTTTTTGGGAAGACCGTGATGATACGACTCATTTGATGAACTTTATGCCAACTGTTCTCCATACAGAGGCTGTTGCAGATTATTTTTCACATGTGAATTGGTATGATGCCAGTACAAGAGTCATTGAGGTTACTCCTGATGGATACAAAGACAATGATTTTACGTATTTCGAGTATAAGTGGGATGCAGATGGTGATACGTTACGAATGGAATTCGAGCGAACAGGACGTGGACTAAGAACGATTGAAACAAATGATTATTGTATTAGTGTTTCAATTGAAAATTTTAAACTCGTTTGCGATACAGGCTATACGGTCAAGTATCATATGAAAAATAAATCTGGAAAACCGCTTCATTTTGAACTTAAAGGGGAAGACAATAAACTGATTCAATACTCATATGAGAATTCAATTACAGTTGAGGATGAAGCAGTTGTCGAAGCTGTTTTTCATTTAAATCGTGTAGAAGAAGAGCAAAGCAACTGGAGAACCCATCCTTCTATTGTCACATATGTTTTGATAAATGGGAAAAAGGCGAAATTCGCAGTAGGGATTTTACCGAAATTGCCGGCAAAGCTTTCAGGCATTGTACCTGGTTCTCAATGCTTTATAGATGAAGAGTCTGTTTTTTATCTTGATTTAGAAAATAACTTTGATGAATCATCAATCTATACACTATCAATTCCAGAAAACGAGCTCTTGTCCTTAAAACAATCAAGCTTTACTGTATCAGTAGCTCCAAAAGGAAAGACCTCGATAGCTGTACCATATATCCTATTAAAACATGGGTTTTATGCACCTATTATTGAGGTTAAGGTAGAAAGGGCAAGTGGGCAAAACCAACATTTCACAAAGCAAATCGGGATTGGATTTAAAGGTCTAGGAGCTCGATTTTACGGGGAATGTGACGATTATTGGCATATTTATAATGGATTGTATCATGTGAATTTAAGTAAATTTGACAATGATCTCATACCTGGAAGAGTATCGAAAAATTCACAAAAAACAATCGTTATGTATCCGAAGCTTGGTAAGCCTTATTCAAGTGAGTTTTCAAAACGCAAACCACGTTTAGTAGAGTATAAGGAAGAAGATGGTGCAATTGTTTTATCTGCTACCTATGAATCTTTAGATTTTAAAAATATAGAATTAATCAGTGTTTCAAAGCTCTATGCGGAAGGTTTAATGGAACAATCCTACGTAGTACGAAATAAAAATCATTCAGATACGGTGGATCCGATTTGGATTTATCAGCCTATCTATCATAACTTGCATAAGCCTGTTTTTGTTATGAATGATCAGGTTGTAAAAGTGGATGATCCAGCCTCTTCGGATTACGGCATATGGAGTAGTTCGAATCTAACTGAAAATTGGTTATTCTCACGCTATGAGTCATATCCACATGGAATATCATGGCCACAAGATGCAAATATTCATTTTGAATCTTGGTATATGTATGTAGAACTTGAACTTGGCCATATTCAAGCAAATAGTGAGCTTATAACGAAGCCTGTTTATTATTCAATCGGGTCCTATCAAAGCTGGGAAGAATTTCGGGAATTCACATTAAGAAAAACGTTACGGAAAGCGGCTACAGTCGATGACCTATTGTTACAAACAAGCGATTCGGAAATCAAGTTAGTTGACCGAAAGGCTGGTTTCATACAAGGTGAGGTTTCATTACAAAATGGAGAAAATATTTCACTAACAACAGCGGATGAAAAAAGAGAAGTTCGTGCTTTGCATGAGAAAGAAACTTCTCCACTTTCTACCTTAATCGCAGAATATGAAATTAATGGAGTGAAAGATTCTAAAAAAGGATTACACATTAATCCTACAAACCAAGCAATCTCGCTACAAAAGGAAGTACGAGATGGAGTAGAAATCCTTGTAATTAATAATGGAGAACTATCGATTGCAGCTGCAGCTAGCTTTTATCCCGCGTTATTTTCTCTTAAAATTCGAGGGAAAGAATGGTTAGATAGTTCATTTCCAACACTTCAGCCAAGGTCCTGGTGGAATCCATGGAGTGGTGGACTTCGGTTCAACCTAGAAGGGATTAATTATAAATCCTTTGCAAAGGAGAAAACAGGTGTTGGAGAAGGATCACTTATTGATCATGAAGGAAGGCTTTGGAAGGGAATAAAACTATCAACTGTTTTTGCGGAACATGAAAGCTATAAAGGTCTAGGTATTCATCAATACTTCGTGATGCTGCCGGGTATACCATTACTTGCATCCGTTACTAAAATTGTTCAAAACACAGGCATGTATTTTCATTATAAAGATTGGTGTACAGAAGGCAAATTTAAACTTGGATGGGTAAAAAATGCAGGCAGTAATAGAAAATATATTGGTGGTAAATCGGAGCTTCAAACGACCTTATCCAATCATGTAATCATAGGTTCAAAGAATGATGACCAGCTATTGCAAGTCATCAGTGATCGTGAATCAGTGGAAGTTGAAGCTTATATGAACAAAGAAGTTATGTTAGTAAATATTTGGGGAGAAATCCAAATGGCTAATGAAACAAAATTCCTATCTGCTCCATCATTCCTTCTAGGCTCTAACGAGATTTTAAGTACTGATGAGGTACAGGATTTACAACGAATAATATTTAAAGAGGCCAAAAATGAAGATAATTGACGCGCATATTCATTATTCAAATATAAGAAGTTTTCATGATACTGCGACAGAGTTGTCTAAGGTTGATTATTCTTTTAACGGAATTCAAAAGGAATTCAAAGATAATAATGTCGTATTAGGAATTGCAATGGGGGTTACAGAAAAAGCTGGGGAAGGTTTTCCTGACTCAGCTTCCCCAACTCCTATGGGAATTGATCTGACGGAAGAAATTCCGAATAATATTGTATATTGTGCAGGAATTAATCCGTTTCGTCTTGATGAAGCTGCACTTTTGCAAGTAGAGAAGGATGTCCAGAAGCCTGAATGTGTGGGCATTAAAATCTACTTAGGGTATTACCCATTTTATGCATATGATGATGTGTATGAACCTGTATACAAAATTGCAAAGAAATATAATGTCCCAGTTGTGTATCATACTGGGGATACGTATTCAGAACGTGGCAGACTACGATTCTCTCATCCATTAGCAATTGATGAGGTTGCCGTTAAGCATCGAAACATGACAATCATGATGGCTCATTTCGGAGATCCATGGGTGCTTGATGCAGCAGAGGTTGTTTATAAAAATTCCAATGTATACGCTGACCTTTCGGGACTCGTTGTCGGAGCAGATGGCGAAATCAAGCGTCTACAGGAAACAAGATTTTTTGATCATCTCTTACATGCCTTAACCTTTACAAATAACTATGAGAAGTTTTTATTTGGAACAGATTGGCCGCTTACGCCTATAAAACCATATATTGAATTCATACAGGACATTATTCCGAAGGCATATCATGAGGATGTTTTCTACAATACTGCGATCAATGTATTTCCTAAAATTAAGTCGTTATTAAAATAAGGGGATAGGGGATTTTAAGTTAAAAAAAAGGAATATAGAACTGAATAATGAAATAGAAAAAATAGATCTTATGCATTTCTATTATAGTTATATCTATGCCCATTTCAATCCGAGGTGCGTTAACTATTTTGAATAATTATTAGAACTTTTGTAAGCTTCATAAAACAGCGGACTGCAAAAAACTTATTCCTCCACAACGATCAAGCATTACGGTCAAAGTATTAGATTTGTAAAATATTATTTATCTTAGATAGAGTTCGTTTAATAATAACGAACTCTTTTTTAGTATTTGTATATGTTAAACTGAATATATGGATTACTTAGAAAATTGGATCGATGGGATATAAACCCCATTAAGGGGGAAGAGAATGAAAAAGTCTATAATTACTTTAATAGCGTTAATTGTTTTAGCAGTTGGAATTTATTTTGTTATAGGTCTATTTTATGTAAAACCACCTACACCAATACTAACGGTCGAAGATAAAAAGGTTGAAGGCATACAAGGGTCATACTGTTGGGATGGATTACTTTATTCAGTTTGTGCTGATACAAGTTCTCCGCCAGAAATGATTAAAAATCAAGACCTAAAACCTATTGTTGTCTCTTCACAATCTAATTTGAAAATAGAATATAAAAACAAACCACAAGAAAATGCAGTAAAAGTAAATCAATGGCTCACAAATGGAAATACAAAAGATGTTCCAATAAATGATAATGCGATTCAGTTGCCAAAAGAAAAAGGTGTATTTGTGTACGATGTTTCTGCAAGATGGGAAAAAGGAAGTTCGAGTTATGCCTTTGTAGTTGAAGTTAAATAAAGATATGAATGTCAAATGAGGTGAGTAGTAGTGGGTTTAGAATCTCTTGTTTTTTTTGGATATTTGTCAGTTGCGATTTCTTTTTTTTCCTTTGTTTTGGGTGTTGTAAAACGGTCTTGGTTATCAATGGTTATTAGTGCTGTAACATCTCTACCAATTGTTTTTTATTTTCTTGGTGGTAATAACGAATGGTTAAAGTTAATTTGGTTTTTGCCTATTTTATTACTCACCTTCGCATTTATATTTTGGTGGTATAAAAAGAAAACATTATAAACAATAAAACAGTAACCAAACGCATGGCTCACTCCAGGCGTTTTTATGTGCAATTATAATGATTAACTTTACCGATATTTCAAATTTTTCTAGATTGAAATTTTAAATGTGAACTTAAATTTTTCCACGTTATCTGAACTATTTAAATCTAATTAGAATCATTTTTTTATGCAGTATTAATTTACCAACTAATACATAACTTTGCTATTTTAAAGATAGCGAAAAGAAGATTTTAACAAAAACGCAACCGATTTCACTTTGAATCGACAATTTTAATAGGGGGTGTAAAAATGGATGGTATCATACAACTAATCAATATATAAGAAAAAAAGAATTAGACATTCAATTACAAGTTAGAGGTGAAATTATAATGTACGCAGATTTACATATTCATTCACACTATTCCGATATTACCCGTTCTCCTGAGGAAATTGTCAAGAAGGCAAGAGAGCTCGGCATTGACTTATTATGTGTAAGCGACCACAACACAACAACAGCTTATAACGAGCTTATACCTTTGTGTAAAGCGAACCAAATTAAATTAATTCGAGGGGCAGAAATCTCTACCTCTTTTGAAGATAAAGAATTTCATGTCCTTGCTTATGACTTCAATTTTGAAAATAAAGAGATAATTGATATTTGTAAACAATGCGAGACGGTTTATGCTGATATTGATTTAGAATTAATAAAAAAGATGAGTGTTGATTACAAGGAAATAAGTATAGAAGATTTTAATTCTTACAATCGAAATCTAAAAAACGGTGGTTGGAAAGGTTTTGACTACCTAAAGTGCAAAAACTTAGTTATTGATGTTCCAAGTTTTTTTAAGCTCATCAGTGATTATAATATTAAACCAAAAAATTCATTTCCATCAATAGAATATGTAATAAATGTAATACATAATGCAAATGGTAAAGCAGTTATTGCCCATATCGGAGAAACAATGAAGAATAATCTTTTTGAAATAGAACCTCGTTTAAAAAAACTTAAAAATATGGGCGCAGATGGCTTTGAATGTTATTACACAACTCATACAGAAGAAACAACAAATGTTCTTATAGACTTTTGTCAAAAAAATAATATGTTAATAACCATAGGCAATGATGACCACGGTGGATTTAACAATAGATCAAATGTCATATATGAAATGGGGGCAATTAAGGTTGATTTTAGTAAGTTGAATTTGAAAGATATTGAGATTTTGAGTTAACTTTAATAACCATACATGTTAGCACAAAACAGGCTTTTTTCATTATAATAAAAAATCGCCATTAAAAACGGTGCGGTGAGCTCTACTATCTCTTCAGAGCAAATAACTTGTCTTGAAAAAGGCTGACAATTTTATCGTGTTTTTAAAGAAAGGGATTACAGAATAGTATAGCTATTGTTTCGTTAACGGGGCCAATAGTGAAAAGGCGACGAAGACGTCCGTTGCCTTTTGCCATCTAATTCTAAAAATATTTTCTATAAAATTCTCTTCTAATTCGAAGAGACAAACTTGATGGCTTTAGATGTTCACTGGATTTTGCTAAGTATTCACAATCAGTATTATTAAAAATCCTTTTCTTCAAAAAAAAATCTTACCACATGAAAAAGGAGAATGAATTCATTAAGAATTCATCCCCTCAAATAGTTTGAATATGCTAATATTGATATTATTCATCAATGTCTTGCTAAACGTTTTTCAAAATCCGCCTTAAACAACAGAATAGCATCAATATTTACTGCAAAATCGTGGTCACTGATATTAAAATTAGTTGTAAACTCGTCAGACTTCTCACGAACCATAATTGTCGGACGGATATTGTCTCCAATAGCGTCCTTAGTTACAGTACTTCCATAGAAATACCAGTTAGTTTGAGTAGGCACATTTGCGGCATTCTTAGATAAGTCATTTTTTATTAATTCGCATAATTGAACCATAAAATCTTCATTAAGCTTAATGGTTTTTCCATGCTGACCATCAACAGTAATATCAGCATATCCATACCAAATATTCCTGCTCGAATACTTTCCGTCATTTGAAGTGTATGTTTCATCAAACAAAATCTTCATTTCATTACCCTCCGTTAGTATAAAATTTCTTCACACTATTATACACCTATTAGAAAATGTAAAGTAGCTTGCTGTTAAATTAATTGCAAGTCATAGTAATAAGTAGGAAAAATATTTGGTAAACGTTATGATAAAATAAATTCCATATAGGGGTGGATTTATATGCCTAAAATTGACAATATGTTAGCAATTTTATGGATGCTTCGTTCAGGTGAAAAAATTACTGCAAAACAGATTTCAGAAAAGTTAGAGATGAATATAAGGACTGTATATCGCTATATTGATACAATTTCAACAAGTGGCGTACCTATAATTTCAGAACCAGGTCATAATGGTGGATACACTCTATTGAACAATTTTATTGAGGCTCCACTTTTTTTTGATTTTGAGGAGCAAACTTCACTATTTCACGCTGCTGTTTTTGCAGAAGAAGCCGGATATTATGGTGGTGAAGCACTAAGTAGGGCCATTTCAAAACTAAGTAAATACTCAAATCAAGAGCAGGAAACAAAGATAAACCAACATTTAACTAGTCTTGAAGTAATAAGTCGATTAAGTTCTCTCTCTATGGAATCTTTTTTGAAGGAGTTGGAGCAGGCCTTAGCTGAAGGGTACTCAGTAAAAATTCTTTACCATAAACGTGGCGAAAAGCAATTAAATTATAGATTGGTCGATCCGTACAGAATTATCTATTGGAATAATAAGTGGTATGTGATTGGATTTTGCCATCTTAGGAATGATATCCGTAGTTTTAGAGTAGATCGAATTGAAAGTCTATTGCTAACTGAAAATAAGTTTAACCGGCCAGAAAATTTTTCAGCACGTGACTTTTTCATAAAAAATCTTCTTCCAACTATAGAAGATAAGGAAGAGATTATTTCTTTGGTTATTAATGGGGATAAAAGTGTATTGGCTGATGTTTGCCAACATTGGTTTTTAGGACATTATTTACAAGAACGGACTTCAAATCAAGCAGTTTTTCTTCTTGAAAAAGATATGATACATACATATGTACCTTATTTACTTTTACCGTACAATAAATCTATTAAAGTTATTGAGCCAATAAGTCTTAAGAAAAGACTTGTTGAAGTTCTGTCGGAATTAATAAAATTTCATCAAGTATGAAAACTTCCCTGACGTTAACTGTCAGGGAAGTTTTATTATAATAGCTATATCAATTGTGATTGGAGTGTTATTTGGATGCAAACAAAAAAAGTTTTTCTATATGTATTTAATACAATGTCGGACTGGGAATATGGTTATCTAATTGCTGAACTAAACACAGGAAGATATTTCAAAAAAGATTTAGTACCTTTAAAAGTAATTACAGTAGGAGCTAATAAAGAAATGATTACTACTATGGGAGGACTGAGCATAAAACCAGATATTTCCCTTGATGAATGTACTCTTGAGAGTAAAGATCTTTTAATTTTACCAGGTGGGACTACTTGGAATGAAAAAATTCATCAACCTATCTTGGAAAGAATTGGCCAAGCTTTAAAGCTTGGAACTATTGTTGCTGCAATATGTGGTGCAACTGAGGCCCTTGCGAATATTGGGTACTTAGATACTAGAAAGCATACAAGTAATAATTTAGAATACACTAAAATGGTATGTCCAAACTATAAAGGAGAAGAGTTCTATGAGGTGGGATCTGCGGTATCTGATGCGAATTTAGTTACTGCATCAGGAATAGCTCCTCTGGAATTTGCGAAGGAAGTACTGAAAAAATTAGATGTATTTGCACCAGATACATTACATTCATGGTATAACCTAAATAAGACACATAAACCTGAATACTTCTTCCAGTTAATGAATTCAATAAATAATTGATGTAACTGAAAAGCTCAATTTCTCTATTTTGTTTTGCAGAGAAGTTGGGCTTTTTAATTTTGAATTTCCTTATTGTTATAAATCCGCATTTTACTGACGCCACCCTTTAATAGACCTTTAAATTTGTCTACTGAAATAAAGTAAATCTTGGAATATACTATTATTAACATGTTAATAGTGTTAATCTATATTACATTCCATGATTTTTAGAATGATCAGTATGAAACTAATATAGGAGAGTCCTCGAATGAAAAAGAAAATGAACTATTTAACCATACTTATAACAATCATCTTTATAGTTGGTTGTTCCAACGTAGAAGATTCGTCCATTACGGATGTAGAAACAAATCCACAAGAAGAAACAACAGTTGAAACAAATAAAGATAGTAAAATAGAAGAAACTATCACTTCGGTTGTTGATGAACCAGCAGTAGAGGAAACACCGACTCAATCAAATATTGAACTGTTCTCAGGATACAAACTTATTGAAGTTGATGGTGGTGATTTGTCAGGACATCGTGAACCTAACGTCGTCGTTGACATTGGTTATGGGGACCGTGAATATTGGGCATTTACGAATGAACACGGGCAATTAGTACGTGTCGTTGCTAAAGAAATCATTTTACAAGATGACAGTACCGAACCTGTATTATCATCTGGCAGATACTACTCTGATGAGGCTAAGGTTCTAGGTGTCGAAAGTGATGTTTTAGATGAGGGACATATCATTGCTGATTCTCTCGGAGGGGTATCGAATGCTTATAATATTACCCCACAAGATAGTACGCTCAACCGACATGGTGATCAAGCTTATATGGAAGACGCGATCCGTAAAGCAGGTGGAGCCACTAATTTTGAAGCAATTATCATATATCCGAATACGGAAACGCAGATTCCTTCAAGTTATCAGTATAGCTATGTATTAATGGGTAACAAGATCGTTGATACATTTGACAATGTGAACCCTGATGAAGTAAATGCTTCACTCGGTTTAACAGGCAGCGGATCTTCTAAATCAAATAGTTCAAACACAAATTCAACTAGTCCAAATACAAACAATGATATTTCAAGTGTTGATACAAACGGTAATGGACAAGTGACGATTAAAGAAGCAAAAGCTGCAGGTTTTAGTATGCCAATAACGAGTGATCATTGGTTATACCCCTATATGGACGATCGTGATGGGGACGGTATGGTAGGTGAGTAAACCTCTGGAGGGAAAATAAATCAACGTAAATTTTGGTGCCTGACCCCCAATGAATTAATAATGCTTTAGCGTAGCGGGGGTAAGGCACTGTTTTCATTAAATTATAATCTTTTAACTTGCTCAATTTTTAATCCGAAAATTTGAGGAGGCTCAATTTTGTTTAATTGCAAATAAGTAGAAATTTGTCCACGATGATGGGTTTCATGTTCTGGAATTGCCATAAGTATTCTCCAAACACTAATTTCATGACCATGAAGGGTTAAAACCTTTTTTGTTAATGTCTCATTACCAATTCTCAACAATCCTGTCGTAAGTTTAATCAGACATGCTTCTAAATAATTTGAAATCTCATCAAGAGAAGCTCCCTTACCAGTATCATGTCCTGTGTATATCCACGAACCATGTTCAAATATACCGAGAAACATCAATCGAGATGATGCGATATGTCGTAATAAATCACCTGTAGAAAATTTATCTTCAGAAGGCTTCCAATCTAAGAGTTCATTAGGTATTACTTTCACATATTGCATCGTTCGTTTATGAATCCCATCTAAATATTTTACATATTCCTTTATATCATGAATCATGTTTCCACTCTCCAATTCTTTAGACTTTTTACTTTATATTCTTTGTTGAGTGGAAATAATCCTTTAGAAACACTACAAGGGAACAGAGGATTTTACGATACGTCAAAAAGATATTCTACGTAACGTAGGCAATAAGAAGAATAATAAAAAAATAAAAACAACAACAAAAACAATATGCTCTTTACCCAGATATAGATTATAATCCGCGAAAATGATTTCTAACTTAAATAGTTGAAAAAGACAAAACAGCAACCAAAGTAATTGTGGTTGTTGTTTTTTTATTGTCAGAAAAATTCACACAATAAGATGCCCCTTTTTCCTTATACATCCCTATAACCCTGTTGAATTGGTAGATCAATTTAGCGGTGAAAGGAAAGTGGTTGTGATGGCAAAGTTTAGAATGATACCAACTGATTTTTGGATGAATCCAGTCATTTCTGAGGAGATGTCTCGCCACTTAACACCCCCAGGGGTTGTTTGAAGTGAGAGATTCCTAATACGGGTGGATTTCAGGATGGGGAGCTAACGATACTTGCAGCAAGACCATCGATGGGGAAAACCGATGTTATGCTCCATTTTGCGAAGGTAGCGGGGTGGGCAGGATATTTGCCAATCATCTTTTCATTGGAAATGCCTGAACACTTAATTACATCACGATTAATTGCCTCAACAGGAGGCTTTAACCGTACAAAAATGCGGGATCCGAATAAAATGTTAAGCCAAAAACAAAAGACTAAATGGCCAGATGTGATTGGTAATCTCAACGAAACAACTATCCAGATTTTCGATGGTGCCGGACAATCAATTCCTGAAATAAGAGCAAAAGCACGTAAAATGGTGAACCAATTTCCTAATCGGAAACCAATCATTTTTATAGATTATTTAACATTGATCCGTTCAAGTGATTTTTATGGTGGGAGTTCACATTTACAAGTTTCCGAAATATCAAGAAATTTAAAGACAATGGCAAAGGATTTTGCTTGCCCAGTTATTTGTCTGGCTCAGTTAAATCGTTCAGTTGAATCAAGAGCCAATAAAAGGTCAATGATGTCAGATATTCGAGAATCGGGAAGTATTGAACAAGATGCCGATCTCATCTTGTTCCTATACCGGGAGAAGTATTATGACAAGAATTTGGATGATTCAACACTCGAAATCATTCTTTCAAAAAATCGAAATGGTCCAGTAGGTACAATTCCTGTGAAATACAACGAATATACAGGGGAATTAGAGGAGCTTAAGGAATCAAATATTTCTATTTAGGGGTGTAACCAGATGAATGTGAAAGAATTATTCCATGATTGTTTACAATATGAAGAATCGGCATTGGCACATTACATACACCATTTACTAACAGAGCGTTTAATTTCATTAGAGGACAACATATCCAAACTAGACTTGGATTTAGCTGATCATCAGAAGGTAGCGGATATGATTGAAAAAAATGTGTTGGGATTTCATAAAATGAATATATATTCACTTAAAATGAATGAGAGGGACTTTGTCTTCATATTTGCACGGAATTCTCAGGAGGCAATCAGATTTTACAGACGAACATTTCACCATACACCTTTGAACTGTCACAAATTCCAATTAGATGTCGAGTTTACGAGAGGAAAGGAACTCATTTCGTTCCGAGAAATGAGGAAGGAATTTAAGAGCTTTCCTGCTGTAGTTGGGTGTTATAAGAGAGTGAGTTAGAGAATGAGAAAAGTCTATATGTAAAAACTACCCCAATCGAGATAGTTTTTACAAATAGACATTCTAATTTATCACTCATATTATAAGGGATATTTGCTTACTTTATTTTTCTTTCCTAAATGCGACAATAGCTGTTTTTAATGCTGCATAATTCCCGATAGCTGCATATCCATAAAACCATCCCATAAAAATACCCGCAACTAAGTGGTTACGGTGACTTATAAAAATAGAGAATAGTAAACCTAAAACTAATACTACTGTTGGGACGAACTTTTTAGGGATGTGTAAAAGTACTTTCATTAATTGAGTCAAAATCATGATGACTGGTATAGCTATTACAGCATCCCAAAAGTTTGTATGTATTGTTGGAAAATCCATTTATTAACACCTCTTTATGTAATTGTGCCACGCTAGTTTGCATTTTAATAAAAAAACCTACTTTGCAAGGTTTCTATTTACATACGAGCTATTCGTCCGTAACAATATTTGACTCATCCCTTAGTCCATTCCATAAAATTGCCTACTATATACAATAACCTATAAATATAAAATTATCCTTAATTCAAGATATTTCTCTTGCATTTCTATCAATTGAGTAGTAAAGTGATATTAAGAAGAGGGAGTGAAACAATATGCGAAAAAATACTCGTGGATCATTAATCTGGCTGCGACTCACTCGATTCACTCATCAAAGTAACTTACTTTCAAATGAATTTTTAAAGCAATTTGATTTAACAACCGCACAATTTGATGTATTAATGCAAATCTCAACATATGAACCATTAACACAAAGTGAGCTAGCTGAGAAAGTAACAGTGACCCATGGCGGTATTTCGCGTATGCTCGCTCGCCTTGAAAAAGAAGGACTCATTGAACGTAAGCAAGAGTGGAAAACAAAAACGATCTCGTTAACGAAGAAAGGATATGAAAAACTAGATCATGCATTCGAAGCTCAGCTGGAGTTTCAATCCTCATTCTTTGACGACTGTTTATCTAAAGAAGAACAACAAACATTATATTCGCTCATGTCTCGTGTACAAAAAAATAGCGAAAAAAAGAAATTGCTGAATAGGTAATTTTTTTTACTCCCTCAATTGACTAATCAAATGATAATTAGGAGGAAGGCATATGAATACAATTTCTGGACATCATCATATTTCAATGATTACTAAAAACGCAAAACAAAATAATTACTTTTATCGTGATGTACTTGGTTTACGGCGTGTGAAAATGACAGTAAATCAAGATGACCCATCGATGTATCATTTATTTTACGGAGATAAAACAGGAAGTCCTGGTACAGAGTTATCATTCTTTGAAATTCCACTTGTAGGACTTACTTACCGAGGTACAAATGCTATCACCCAAATCGGTTTGCTTGTACCAACAGAAGCGAGCTTAACCTATTGGAAATCACGTTTTGAGGAATATGGTATACAACATAGTGACATCACAACGTATGCAAATAGGCCAGCGCTTCACTTTGAAGATTCAGAAGGTCTTCGTATGGTGTTGTTAGTGTCAAACGGAGAGAAAGTAGCACATTGGGGAACATGGGAAAAATCAACCATACCGATAGAACATCAAATTCAGGGGATGGGCTCAGTAGAAATGACAGTACGCCGACTTGATAAACTAGCGCGAACACTTACTGAAGTTTTTGGCTATACAGAACTGTCACGTACGAAAGATGAAGCGATCTTTCAATCGATACAAGGCGAGGTGTTTGGTGAAATCGTTGTGAAATCTTTAGATGGTCCTACTGAAAAACCAGGGCGAGGCAGTATTCATCATTTAGCAATTCGTGTTAAAGATGAAGAAGAGCTTGCCTACTGGGATGAACAAGTAAAAGCACGTGGGTTCCATTCATCAGGTATTGTCGATCGCTTCTACTT
This sequence comes from Fredinandcohnia quinoae, assembly GCF_022427965.1. GTDB lineage: Bacteria > Bacillota > Bacilli > Bacillales > Bacillaceae_L > Ferdinandcohnia > Ferdinandcohnia quinoae. The sequence goes on from NZ_JAKTTI010000034.1 coordinate 14,715, forward strand.
TAAAAGCTTATACTTCCGCGAATCAAATGGTATTTTATTTGAAATTGCAACAGACGGACCGGGTTTTACAATCGATGGAAATATCGAAACACTTGGTGAAAAATTAGATTTACCACCGTTTTTAGAAGGGCGTCGTGCTGAAATTGAAGAAAACCTACAACCAATAGAGGAGAAATAAGAATGGAAAAATATCGCATCGATCCAACAAAAGGTATGGAATTTGGACTGTATTCTTTAGGTGACCATATTCCAAACCCAATCACAGGTGAACGTATTTCAGCTCAAGCTAGAATTAATGAATTAATTGAGGCAAGCAAACTAGCAGAGCAAGCTGGTATTGATGTATTTGGTGTTGGAGAAAGTCATCAAGCATATTTTACAACCCAAGCTCATACCGTCGTTCTAGGTGCCATTGCACAAGCAACAAGTAAAATTAAAATAACAAGCTCTGCAACAGTATTGAGTGTTTCAGACCCTGTACGTGTGTATGAGGATTTCTCCACAATCGATTTAATTTCAGACGGTCGTGCAGAAATCGTTGCAGGCCGTGGCTCTCGTGTAGGTGCTTATCACTTACTTGGCGTTGATTTACAGGATTACGAGGAAATTTTTGAGGAGAAATTAGAGCTCCTCAACAAAATAAACGAGCAAGATCATGTTACATGGCAAGGCGAATACCGTGCTCCTTTACAAAACGCTCATTTACTGCCTCAACCGAAAAATGGCTCACTTCCAATATGGCGTGCAGTCGGTGGACCACCTGCAAGTGCTATTAAAGCAGGATTGATGGGGATTCCGATGATGCTGACTACATTAGGAGGACCAGCAATTAACTTTAAGCACTCCGTTGATGCATATCGTGAGGCTGCAAAACGCAGTGGCTTTGATTCAAAAACATTACCGATTGCAACAACAAGCCTATTTTATGTTGCGGATACAACTAAAGAAGCATTGCAGGGCATGTACCCACATATTAATGGCGGGTTTCAAGCAATACGTGGTGGCGGCTATCCTAAACAGCAATTTGCCCAAGCACCTGATACACGTGATGCGCTAATGGTCGGCAGTACTCAACAAATTATCGAAAAGATGCTTTACCAATATGAACTTTACGGGATGCAGCGCTTTATGGCACAAATTGACTTTGGTGGTGTACCCTTTGAGAAAATTATGAAAAATATCGAAATCATCGGGAATGATATCATGCCAGCGATAAAAAAATATACAGCCGTTAACGAAAGGGGAAAATAACATGAAAATTGTCGCACTAGCCGGGTCGATCATAGGTTCTAAGACAAAAACAGCCATGCTTAAAACGGTGGAAATTTTTGCTCAAAAATACCCTGAACATGAAGTCACACTTTTAGATTTAGCCGAATACAAAGTGGAATTTAGTGATGGGCGTAATTACTTTGAATATGAGGGAGATACGAAATATGTGACAGAGACAATAATGTCAGCAGATGCAATTATTATTGGAACACCAACATTCCAAGCATCCATTCCGGCAACACTGAAGAACATCTTCGACTTACTACCAGTTAACGCTTTCCGTGACAAAGTCGTTAGTAGTATTGTGACAGCTGGTACAGCAAAGCATTATTTAATGGTGGAGCAACAATTAAAACCAATCTTAGCATATATGAAAGCTCATATCGTTCCAACATATGTATTTATTGAAGAGAAAGATTTCATTCGTAAGGAAATTGTGAATGATGATATCCTTTTCCGTCTAGAACGTTTAGTTGAAGATACAGTGTTAACAGTTGAAGCTTTCGAGGGTATTCGGATGAAAAAAGACGAAGAATATGATTTTTAAGGATCGTCTTGAGATATAGTATATGTTTGCCCCCAGTCTAAAACACTGGGGGTGGACACTACATAAACCATGGTTCATCATTTTACTTCTCTTAATCTCTTTCCTTCAAGAATGTCTTGAATTCCTTCTTCACATACACCGTAGGAGCGCCAGGAACAGGTTTCACAGACAAGCCGAATATCGGAGGGGATAACATGTTTTCGGACGCAGGATTCAATATCCTCCCATTTTAGTGTTAGTCCGATTTTCAGTCCCAATTTCTCTAAAATAACAGCATCTCTTTCATAGATTTCGTCGTCCTGACAGTGGTATTTACCTGAGTTGGGGTACTTTTCACATAGTTGGTCTGGTCCTTTTACAATTTCAATATAGGTGCTTGGGTTGTTTCGTAAGGTTTGATGCATCCGAGTCATATTTTCCGCGTATTCTTTCGAATAGCCCATTCCCCGATAGCCCAACAGGCAAAAAAGGTGATGTCCTCGTAGCTTATACATTTTTTTCTCCTAGTTTGATAGTTTTAGTTACGCATAATTGTTAACCCAAATAAATTATAAGTTTACATATTTATTATAGCAAATGTATGAAAAAAAGATATGATAATTCATCTAGAGGTTCTAGGTCAACAGAATTCTGAACGATCTAAAAGGAGGCCCTACTATTTCTACCGGTTGCTATTTAATATCCTTTATTTTTCCCAGATCCCCACTGCATAAAGTTTCTAGATTATCAAAAATTTTTCGATCAGACCAATCCCACCATTTAATGGTAAGGAGATAATCGATGAGTTCGTCATCAAATCTTTTCTTCATTATTTTGCACGGATTCCCGCCTGCAATATGGTAAGGGGGAACATCCTTGACAACGACAGAATTAGCCGCAATGATTGCTCCATCACCAATATGCACTCCGGGCATTACGGTGACATTTTGACCAATCCATACATCATTTCCAATTACAGTATCACCTTTAAAGGGTAAGTCTGCCAAGGTTGGGGTCGATTTCTCCCAACCATTTCCCATAATATTAAATGGATAGGTAGTGACACTACACATTCTATGGTTTGCCCCATTCATAATAAATTCAATACCCTTTGCAATTGCGCAAAATTTTCCGATAATCAGTTTATCTCCAATAAATTCATAGTGATGCGTGACATGGTCTTCAAACTTTTCAGCACCGTTAATGTCATCATAATAGGTATAGTCACCGATCATAATATTTGAACGTGTTACAACATTTTTAATATAGCATATACTTTTAATTGCCTCATTCGGGTAGATTGCATTCGGATTAGGTCCGTAATTCATATAAAATCCCTCCATTGTTTTTTGACATTAATAATGTGTTTCGATAAGTTAATATCATTATGGCAGTTTAAAAAATGGGTAGCAATTGTTTTAATAAGTGCAAATTCTTTTTATGCTAATGAAGCAGATTAATATAAGAGAGAGATAGCTCCCATGTCGAGTTTGAACGAAAATATAATGTAACATAATAATAATAATTAATCCTATGTGATATATTAAAAAAATAGCCAAAAGGAGCACCATTCATGAAAAAAAGGATATGGCATTTTTTTGTAAACGTATTAGCAGCTTCAATAATAACACCTTACAAAATAAGAAAACTCATTTATACAAAAGCAGGGTTTAAAATACAAACGGATAACATTTTCAGCAATTGTTACTTTGAATCGAACAAAGTAATAATTGGAGAAAACTCCTTTGTTAACAGTAAATGCCACTTCGAAAATGAAGATTTTGTTGAGATTGGAAGGAATTGTAGCATTGCATTTCAAGTTGTTTTTTGTGCTAATTCACATAAGTTTGGTAGTGCTAATCAGCGTGCTGGAGAACACATTTCACTACCTATTAAAATAGGGGATGGCTGCTGGATTGGTGCAAGAGTAATGATCTTACCAGGAGTAACAATTGGAGATGGCTGTATCATCGCTGCTGGCTCAGTAGTAACGAAAGATTGTGAACCTAACGGAATATTTGCTGGTGTCCCTGCAAAAAGAATTAAAGATCTTCCGTTGTGAAGGTCTATATCGTAAGCTATTGTGAAGTAATGTACTCAAGCTAGCAAGTAGAATTGTTAAAAAGAAAGAATTAGTCAGTGTAGAAAGATAAATGTAAAATCTTAAATTAGGTAAAGCGAGCGATTCTTGACAAATCAAGGGTCGTTTTTTCTTATTAAAGAAATTATTAGTGGAAGCAGAGGAATTAGTAAAGTTAATGAAGAATTAAAAGACAAGTATTCTATTCTAACCTTGCAACTAGCATACCCTCCTTACCCAATTAATCCTCAAAAGGAAATACGCTTACATTCTTAATTGAATCGTGGGTAATTAGTACTCCTACTTCAGATCTTATTTATTATGATTCGGTCCTTTAGTTATGGAAAAAATAGTTATTTTTTACTCTTTCAAACAGGATAATAAAACTATTACAATTATGTTGTTATTGGTAAAAAAATCATAATGGTTGGATAATCTTACCATGGTTTTTGAAATAATTGATTGTACGATAGCTGATTAAGAGGGGGCAGGTTTATTGGTTTTTGAGACGTTGTTTAGTAAAGTTTTTATCATTTTGACAATCCAATTATTAATCACATTTATTTTCTGCATTCTAACTATTGGATATTTTAAGCTCGCTTATCGGAAAGGTGCTTCATGGATAGGGGCAACAAATAATCAAAAGGGACAGAAAGATTTACATATAAATTGGAGTGTCATTAAACCTTATTTTTATCTTTTTTTGGTAGCGAATATCGCTGTATTTATTGCTCTATTGTTTAATCGTGACAACATTAACATTTCGATTTTATTGTTTTCAATATGGTCGATCTTAAATGGAATTCAAGTAGCGTTAGGACTTATATCTGTTGATGAAAATTTGGGAATGAAAGTGCTTGGTATTACAGTTTCTGTTACATTTGGAACAGCGTTAATTGGGCTATACTCAGGTGTGGATTTTAGCTTCATGGGTAAATTTTTATTGATTGCTTTAATTCTTCTGGTAATCGTGAATATTGTGCGTTTATTTATTCGTATCGATGGGATAAAACGCAAAGTTATTTCAATTTTCGGTATTGTATTATTTACGTTATATCTGATTTACGATTTCAATAAAATCACATTAAGGGAAAATACATGGCTTAATGCACTAGATATCAGCATCGACCTGTATCTAGATATCTTAAACCTATTTTTATATCTATTAGATTTTTTTAGTAATAAATGATAAATTTCTAGTTTGGTAGGGAAAATGAATATCACTAACGAATAAGAGGTAACTTCCCCATAATCCTTGGAATGTTGATGGGAGGTTACCTCTTTTTTTGAAGATTAGTAGGCTCAAGGGACAAATAAATGGAAATAATTTTACCCTTTTTGGTCGAATTTTTGATATAATTAATTATAAGAACAAATATTCGCACGTTTTAAAAAGGGGCATTTTAGCCGAAAATTCCGAGCCTAGGAATAACCAAAAAATAGCATTTCTATCCAAAGGGGGATGTGTAATTGAATATTGATGTTACCAAAATTTTCATTAGTTCTTCCTCTCAGCAAACCCTTCAATCTCTAAGAGAAAGAATTAAATCCGCTTTAGAAAATACTGGTCATGAAACTGTTATGTATGAATATGGAGATATGGGTCTGTATACGAATGACCCAAACCAGGATTGTTTAGACAGGGTAAAAGATAGTGACGTACTCGTTTTGTTCATTTCTAATAGAGCAGGTAGTTTGAGCCGTAGCAATCCTAATATTACGATTACATATGCAGAATTTATTACTGCGTTAATGAATGATAAAATTGTCATCCCGGTCGTGGAAACACAAATACTTACCTTTTATAAGGAACATATAAAAGATGAATTAGATCGGGCTATTAACAAATTTGAGGAAGAGCATGATCACGAACCAAGATACACTTATCCAATCGTTAAAGCCCTATTGGATAAACATAAAAGTAAAAATACTGTCTTTCATAATAAAATCAAGGGAATGTCTGTTGATGATTTTATATGGGCATTTGTCCATGATTGCTATAAAATGACGAGATGGACTTATAATTACAACATAGCTGATACCCCTGATCTTTGTAATTTTCTTTTAAAAGTGTTAAGTCAAGTCTTACGAAAAAGCACAAAATTTTATCTTCATGAAAAAGAAATCACTCAAAACCTTATGCTTTATGATGAACTTTCAGTGTATCAGGACTCTGTATCTAATTTTATGAAATGTATTAAGAACTCAACACTCAACTTACCGTTATTTTTTAAAACTTTAACCTTGTATTTACCAAGCCAATCAATATATGATCCTTACAGTGATTTCGCGGAACATCCTAAACCAATTGTGAATATTTCTGAATGTAAAGCAATTACACTATATAAACGAAATAATGATGTCTTAACTTTGGTTGATTCATATGGCTGCAATACACCAACTTTGGAATTTGAAAAAGAGGATAAGCATTCATTTGTTGCTCAAACTTATAATAAAGATATGAAACATCAAGAACATATTTTTTACTCTGAAGATAAACAAATGATATATTTGACAAAAAAAGTAGGAGAATTAGTTTTGTCTTGTCATTTTCAATTGTCAGAGGTATGGTCGAGTCGTCGAGTTAACAGCTATGAAAATGATATTGTAAGTGCTATAATGGAGAAAAGGCAACCATTTGATTTTGCAATAGATCTTTTAGGAGGGATGTTAAATGAGTAAGGATAATGTGGTTTATATTGGTTCCACTCCAAAGCATCTAACTCGTATCGCAAAAGAAACGAATATGAGAAAAAATTCCGAAAACAATAGACGATTACTTGAATCACTTGGATACTATAATCATTCAAATACACACGAAAAAGCACCAGGCGGTATGGTAACTGTGAAAAAAGCGTGAGATTCCCACGCTTTTTTTATTTCTCGACCTATAGGGGGTTATAGCATGGTGATTTTTCTTAAATTGTAAAATTAACTTCTCCATCCTCATTTATTTCAACAGTTGTATAGCTCTCAAATGTCTTCATGTTTGTGATTTCGTGTTCAAAGGGACTTGCAAAATTCCTCATATACTGGTTATATACTTCAGGATTTTTAACAATATGATAAAAAAAGGTCTTTTTTCCTTCATCTTCATTTATTGATCTAAATAAAAATTTATTATCAAATTGCTCTTTAAACCATTCTCTAGCTTCCTCATGATTATTGAAATTAGGCATACGTTCACTTATGAAATGTTGATCATTGTCCATTGAAAACACCCTTTCATTTTCTTAGCATTTAGTATGTCCGCCACATACCATTCAATTCGTATATAAAGCGTAGAATACGCCTGTAACCAATGGTTTGCATAAAAGAACTTATTAGGTGCTGGTGCAAATAACTATACATTGATAAGCTAAAAATAAAAGGGAGGAATACAAACATGAATTTATCTAGTAAAATTCAAGTATTAAGGAAAAAGAATGGTTTTTCCCAGGAGGAACTTGCGGAGAAATTAGGTGTATCAAGACAAGCTGTTGGAAAATGGGAATGTAATCAAACACTACCCGACATCGATAATTTGATACGCCTCAGTGCGATATTTAATATTACAATAGATCGTTTAGTCAAAGATGATGATCAATGTAATAAACTAATTGAAGAAAAAGGTAGGCATGATATCGATATACTTATTGATTTTTTGATTAAAGCAAAAAAAGAAACGTATGCAGGTGGAAAGGGAGAGGTTGACTCTTCAAGACCACATTCGAATGATCTGCAGTTTGAAGAAGGAGCCTATTTATATTACGATACATATCTCGGTGGGGAGTGCTTTGTAGGAGAAGAAGCAGTGTGGGTGAATAACAAACCTATCTGGGCATTGAATTATTCAGGTCGTGTAATCGGTGATAATTTTAGTGGTGATTTTTTGAAAGAGGCACTTTCTATGGTCCCAAAAGAAATGCCGTATAGGGGACCCGGTTTTTTTCAGAAGGGTTTGTACAGTTATCACTGTAAAGTCGATGGAGAATTCTCTTGGTTTCAAGGATTTGAAGAAATTTACTACAATGATCTGAAAATATATGAATGTTACATACATGGAGGAAAGATAAAATAAAAGTTATGAGTAACTCAGGCCATCCTAAGTTGATTTTCCGATTTGCTAATAGATTCTTTAATTCATTTATATTAAAATTCATAATGAACATACAAAGGCGGTGCTGATTTTTGGATATTGTACTTTGGATACTTATTATTGCATGCTTTATTGTTAGCTATGTAGGTCTTGTTTATCCAATCATTCCATCTGTGGTATTGATATGGATTGGGGCGTTGATTTATCATTTTGGAATTAATGCAAGTGAACTAGGATGGATTACATGGACGATGCTTGTGTTAATGACAATCGTGTTGTTTGTCGCCGATTATTTAGCGAATCTTTATTTCGTTGATAAAGCAGGTGGTACAAAATGGGGAACAAGAGCAGCGACAGTTGGGTTAATTGTCGGAAGCTTCATCATACCTCCATTTGGTGTAATCATCGTGCCATTTGCGCTAGTGTTGCTAGTTGAATTAATCCAAAAGAATACATTCAAACAGTCAATAAAAGTCGCTTTTGCAACTTTAGTTGCCTTTTTAAGTGGAACCTTCGCAAAAATCATCATTCAAACGATTATGATTATTGTATTTTTACTCGGAGTATTTGTGTAATTATATACCATGTATAGTAGCCTGTCCTTTTAGTATGTTTATTATCTGAAGGACAGGCATTTTTTTTTGAAACCTTTCGTATCTTCTATACGTAGAAAAGATTAGGACTTTTATACCTCCACATTGGTGGAGTCGTTACAAATAATGTGGGATATTTGACTATATTTACTATCTTTTGCATATAGATTTTAAACAACTTTAAAGTAGAGGTATTACGTATATGATTAAGGAGTTAACGATAAATGCTGATTCTTGTTATCGGTTAGCCGAAGAAAAGGCTGAACAATATTTCAAAATACTTTACACCCAAGTTACCGAGAAGACATATGTTCCTACGATAACTAAGGATATACAAGCTTGGAAACACAATCATCTTCGCCATCCATTGTTTTCCTTTTTTATGCGTGGTAAAGGGAAACCTGACTCGTGGGAATATCATAAGTATATTCAGTGGATGAATCAATCAGGGAAACTAGACAATTACCTTGATCGGAGCATCGCCTATATTTTCATGCGAGATTTAGGGAAAGCCCTTGATGCACCAGATACTAAAACAAGGATTAACAAGTCTGTTCTTAAGATAAAAAAACATTTAATTCAATCAACGAAAATGGATAAAACAGAAACATTTAGTATGGCAAATCTGTACCGGATGGCGCAGAAGGATGGCGTTGAATCAGCAATGATTTGGGTTATTGACAAACTGAAGACCGTCTCTTCCAATATTCCAAAAGAATTGGATGGGGCCCAGGTTCAGAGGAAAATTATTAAGCTTATTGCTGGTGTGATCATGCAAGAGGTTATTGAGATGGGTTCTGACATTTCACAAGATGAACGTACTAGGAGACTTGATAAAGCAATAAGGCTCGGATATTACTATGGCTTGACTTACCCTTTTATTGATGATCTTCTCGATGCAAAAATTTTATCACCAGCTGAGGAGAAGCAATATTCAGAGTTGATTCGAACCACTCTGACAACTGGAATTGTCCCGAAGTTGGGGGTGTGGAGGGGAAGTAATAAGGAATTGATTCAATATATCCATTCTGAGCTTCGAGATGCTTTTCAATATATCAAAGGCCAACAGCAGGGAGAGGCAAGAAATTACTTTTTCGAACAATCCTATTTATTTTTTCATTCGCAAGAGGTAGACAGAGCTAAGGATTTGTCTTATGAAAAGTACACGAATGAAGAAATTTATATACCAGTAATTCTAAAATCAGCTTCGTCCCGTTTAATTGTCCGTTCCATTATCAGCGCCACACCGAATGAGGATATTGATAACAGACTCTTTTACTACGGGATCTATAATCAATTGGCAGATGATTTTGCAGACATGTTTGATGACTTGGAAGCTGGTGCGGTCACACCTTATACGTATTATCTAAAATATCATGACAAGCGGCCGGATCTTATTAACCCATTTGAATTATACTGGACAGTTATATCTTATTTAATTCATAATGTGTATCGCTCTGATTCTAAAACATGCGAGATTATTTTGAACCGAGCAATCAATGGTTTGAAACGCTATAAAGAACGGATGGGAACGAAAAAATACAACGAGGTTATGGAACTACTTGCGCAAGGACATCCTGATTTCAATCGGATCATCCAAAAAATGGTTCAAAAAGCAGATGATGTTGACTTCTTCGATAAACTGCTACGAGATCATATGTTAACCAATTTGAAAAATGAAAAGATTGAAGAGGATGAGTTTTTAACTACAATTGAGACAGTCCGCGAGGAGATTAATACTATTTTACAAATTCCAAAAAGCGAACACGATTTCTTGACGAATGAGAAAATCACGGATGCTGCAAATTATAGTCTTGCTGGTGATGGGAAACGACTCAGGCCAGTTGTAACTTGGATGATGGGCATTCATGAATTTCGTTTGGAACAGACGGCAATCGTACCACTTTTAAAATCTTTGGAATATATGCATACCGCATCATTAATCTTTGATGATCTTCCATCCCAGGATAATGCCAATATCCGGAGGGGACGTCCAACACTTCACCATAAGTATACGAGTGCAATTGCTGAATTGACAGGGCTTTTTCTAACGCAGAAGGCAACCGTAGAACAAACAGCTCTAACTCAGTTTGATTCAAAGGCTGTGCTAAGCTTGATTCAATATTCCTCACAAACGACCGCTGAAATGTGTAAAGGGCAGGCAATGGACATAGATTCTAAAGGGAAACAATTGACATTGGAACAATTGAATTTGATGTCCTATTATAAAACAGGTTTAGCCTTCGAGGCATCCCTATTAATGCCTGCAATTCTAGCCGAAGCAGATGAAGCTAAAAAAGATTCCTTAAAACAATTTGCCTACCATGCTGGCATAGCATTCCAAATTAAAGATGATTTACTAGATGTTGAAGGAAATCTAGAAAGGTTAGGAAAGCCAATTGGAAAGGATGCTGAAAACAATAATTCAACATTTGTGTCAATTTTAGGTATTGACGGAGCTAGAAAGGCAATGTGGGAGCATTATTGTCTTGGAATCGAAGCATTAGAGTTGGTTCCACAAAATACAACATTCCTGAAGCATTTATTAAAATACTTTGTGAATCGTGATCATTGAATAAGAAAAGCGCAAGCGCCTTATCCAGGCCCGACAAGCAAATGTTCTGATGCAAAAAAGTCGCTCTTTGACTTTTCTTGCATCAGGTTATTTGACCTCGAGGGACTAGGCGCTGGAGCTAGACATTTATGCGCGAAATTTTCTACTTTCTTATATTTTCAATGAAGACTTACCCGGTGTAGTAGGTGAGTCTTTTTTGCCGAAATGGCAAAGGTATTTTCCAATAATTAGCGAATCTATAATAGATTACGAATTATTCATCTATTAGGAGGAAATTATGGATGCCATATTAAAAGTATTCGGTGTCATTATCGTCATTGTTGTCTTTGGGTTTATTGGATTTTTTACGATGATAGTTGTTGCACTTTCAGGAGACCCAAGATTCTATGTACCATTCATTTTAGTTGTGACAATAGGGGTCATCATTTTTATAAGTCTAGCAATCTTTGGTCAATTTAAGAAAAAAATAATTAGAACCTTTTTACTTATTTTTGTATCGATCTGTGTGGTCTCTGTGATTGGGTATGAAGGTTATCAAACATATGAAAAAAGTCTTGAGGTTGTAAGCACACAAGATGTAGATTTAACTGAATATGAACCTTTTATTCCGGATACAAGGGCGGTAAAGCTAGATGAGCAAGCAACTTTGAAAATTAACGATGATCTTCCTAGATTAGATGGTTCTACGGCTTTATACCCTGTTTATGCTGCCTTTGCACAGGCTGTGTATCCGAAAAAGGGTTATCCCCTGTATGGAAGTGAGGTTGCTTCAAGCCAAACGGATGGAGCATTTCATCGGCTACTAAATGGTGAAGTTGACATTATATTTATGCCAAAACCATCTGATAGTCAGATGAAACTAGCTGAAGGCAAAGGTATCGAGTTAACTCTTACACCAATTGGAAGAGAGGCTTTTGTATTTTTTGTTCATAAAAACAACCCGGTAGAAGAGTTAACAATTGATCAAATCCAAAGAATTTATACAGGGGAGTATACGAATTGGAAAGAGGTCGGGGGAAAAAATAAAGAAATTCATGCCTTTCAAAGGCCTGAAGGAAGTGGCAGTCAAACTGCGTTAAATAGAGTAATGGGTGCAAAACACCTAATGAAACCACCTACAGAGGACATTGTTGCCGGAATGGGCGGAATCATCTCAGAGACGGCCAATTATAAAAATAAAACAAATGCAATAGGTTTCTCATTCAGGCATTTTTCACAGGAAATGGCACAGAATGGAAAGATTAAACATATCGCAATAAATGGCGTTTCACCAACAAAAGAAAATATTCAGAATGAAACATATCCAATTATATCGGAGTTTTACGCAATCACCGCAGACAGTGTTAATCCACATATAGACGCATTTATTAAATGGATACAATCCGACCAAGGACAGAAGATTATTGATATGTCGGGCTATGTGCCAATGTAAGAGTGACAGTGTTAAAAGCATAATAAATATAATAATATGAATACTAAACGATAGAAACGATATACAAAGGAGAAGGTATTCATGTATAAACGGTTTATCGTATTTGTATTTATTTTTATGCTTATTAATCTAAATTCATCATTCCATGCTCATGCTGAGAAAAATGAAGAAGTTGAAGTTGAAGAGATGTGCTTGAATCAGTCAGTTATTGAGTTGAAGTATGGGATGCAGAAGCTTTGGATTGAACATGCTTGGTGGTCAAGAAGTCTAATTGTTAGCACTCTTGCAGATCTTGAAGACAGAGAAGATGTATTAGCAAGGCTGCTACAAAATCAGGTTGATATTGGGAATATAATGAAACCCTACTACGGGGACGAATTTGGTAGTAAACTTACGGATCTTCTTCAGGAACATATTCTGATTGGTGGTAAGCTAATTGATGCTGTAAAAAGCAACGACAAAGCATTAGTTGATAAAATGAATAAGGAATGGTATCAAAATGCAGATGTCATCGTTGAATTTCTAGCGTCTGCTAATCCTAATTGGTTAAAAAATGAACTTACAGAGATGTTTTACGCACATTTACAATTGACTATAAATGAAGTTGAAGCTAGGTTACAAAAGAAATGGAAAGAGGATATTCGAACTGCTGACCTGAATGAATCACATCTTATTCATATGGGAGATTTCCTAACCGACGGAATTGTTAAGCAGTTTCCTGAAAAATTCAAGTGAATTTGGGGGCGATACACCTTGTTATATTCGAGGGTGTCGCCTTTTTTAATGCTCATTTAATGCTTCATACAGGATTTTCTGATAAAAGAATGGTATCTTAAAGGAATAATTAGCTTATACCTGGAGGAAAAATATATGGAATTAGGAATTAGCACTTTTGTTGAGACAACCCCTGATGTTGAAACAGGTGAAGTAATCAGCCATGCACAACGAATTCGTGAAGTTATCGAGGAAATTGTACTAGCTGATCAAGTTGGGTTAGATATATTTGGTGTGGGTGAACATCATCGTGAAGATTATGCGGCATCATCTCCTGCAGTTATTTTAGCAGCTGCTGCATCACAAACGAAAAGGATTAGACTGACAAGTGCAGTTACAGTTCTTTCGTCAGATGACCCAGTCCGTGTGTTTCAAGATTTTGCGACACTTGATGGAATTTCAAACGGACGAGCGGAAATTATGGCAGGGCGTGGTTCATTCATCGAGTCATTTCCACTGTTTGGCTATGATTTGCAGGATTATGACGAATTATTTGAAGAGAAACTTGAATTGCTCTTAAAAATACGTGATTCAGAAAAAGTAAGCTGGAGTGGTAGACATCGACCAGCCATACATAATCTTGGCGTATATCCTCGTCCTGTTCAGGATCCCTTGCCAGTCTGGATCGGTAGTGGTGGAAATTCTGAATCGGTAGTAAGAGCTGGGGTACTGGGATTACCGCTTGTCCTAGCAATTATCGGTGGAAGGCCACTTCAATTTGAACCACTTGTTCGACTATATAAAAGGGCTGCCGAACGCGCTGGTCATGATGTATCAAAATTAACTGTAGCTTCACATTCACATGGTTTTATCGATGAAGATTCACAAACTGCAGCAGATAAATTTTTCCCATCCTACCAGCAAGCCATGAATAAATTAGGTCGTGAACGAGGATGGGGTCCCATGACTCGTGCAAGCTATGATGCGGCGAGAACATTAGAAGGAGCACTATATGTAGGTGACCCACAGACGGTCGCAGAAAAAATCATTCATCTTAGAAAAAATGTTGGCATCACACGTTTCATGCTGCATGTACCAGTTGGTACAATGCCACATACAGATGTCATGAAAGCAATCGAATTACTAGGGAAAGAAGTAGCACCGATTGTTCGAGACGAAATCGTTAGATGGGAAGCAACTGAAAAATAAATAAAAAGAGTCTGAAATCATAGGATTTCAGACTCTTTTTTCGTTCAGTTTACTTTGTATTTTCTTCCTTCTTTTGCAGAAAGACGGATTGTATCAAGTACTTTTTGTGTATCCAATCCATCTTCAAAATCAGATAGATTCGGATGTTTTGTTCCAGTACTCAGTGTGTGATGAAGTGCATCAAGCATCCGCTGAAATCCATTATAATAGCGGGCTGCAATTGCTGGCATGTCTGAAGGTGCAGTTAGATCTGATAGTAGTTCAATTTCTACCAGTGGTGAATTTTCAGATGAATAATAGACTTGATTGTCATTGAGCATAACAAGAGTACCGTTTGATCCATAGATCTCCAAGCGATAGGTGTCTTTCGTTTGATTCGCTGCGGTAACAAGTTCCATCGTGATCGTTGCTCCGTTATCCAATGTCCCTATCACCTGGAAGGCATCATCTGACGTGTACTGTTCTATATTACCGTTTTTATCTTTATATGTTGGAACATGAATTGGAAGATTAGCAAATACTTCAGCAAATCGACTATCTGTCCACCAATGGAGTGTATCAATCATATGTGATCCAATTGCTCCAAGCATTCCACCACCAGTTTCAGTTTGACCGAGCCATCCACGTGATTTTGATTGAAGCGAGCTATAATTTGCAAAGGAACATTCATAGCGTATATGTAAAATTTCGCCAAGATTTCGACTGTCCATTACTTCTTTTACCTTTAAACGAGCAGGAACAAATCGAAATTCATGATTGATCAAGCCGAATTTTCCTGCATTATTTTTTGCAATCATCATATCGAACGATTCGTCGATATCCAGTGCCATTGGTTTTTCACATAACACATGAATACCTTTTTCAAACGCAGCGACTACCATTTCCTTATGTAAGTGAACGGCAGAAGCAACAACCAATAGATCCAACTGTTCCTGTTCAAGCATCAATCTCCAGTTCGTGTACACATTTTCAACACCACTAATCTGTTTTACCTCTTCAACATTGCCTCGTGCAACACTTGAAATTGCTACAACCTCAAATCCTTCATGAAAATTAAACATTGGTGCATGAACCTTCGCACCAAAACCAGTACCTATTATGCCAACCTTACATTTTCCCATAGAAAATAACTCCTTTTTATCAAATGCGCCTTGGCGTATTTGTGACCAGATTTTTTCGAGCTTGCTCGAAAAGCTTCCTTTAAAAATCTGAGGCATCCGCCGGAGGCTTTAACTTTATTCAGTCAAGGTTTGAACCCGCACTAAATTGAAAACTGATTTGCATTCAACTCACAACCTATAGAAGTGGAAGACTTCAGCTGAATAAAGTTAAGTCTATATATTAAGTATTCTTCATCGATTTTGAATTACCTTTGTCCAATTGCTTGAAAACTCTCTCTGAAACAAATCACTTTAATTTAAGAAATATATCGGATATAATGAAATAGTAATTAAAATATAATATCTATCTTCGGGGCGTGGTGAAATTCCCGACCGGCGGTGATGAGAGTAATCTCTAAGCCCGCGAGCCTTTAAGGCAGGATTTGGTGCGATTCCAAAGCCGACAGTACAGTCTGGATGGGAGAAGATGGAGGTTCTGCAGCGTTCAAAAAAGTAATGTTTGGACGTCTATTTAAGCATGCCTTGAAATTCTCCCTCAAGAAATTTTTCTTGAGGGTTTTTATTTTCAAGGTATGTGTATTTAATGCTGAACCTTTCTTCTATGTAAGATGGATTACAACAGGAGAGAGGAAAATGGAAAAAACAAACGTAAGAAAATTAGTTTTAATTGGAATGTTGAGTGGTATTTCATATGTGTTAATGATACTAAACTTCCCATTACCAATGTTCCCAAGCTATTTACAAATTGATTTTAGTGATATCCCTGCATTGATTGGTGCTCTAGTTCTAGGTCCAGTTGCAGGAGTGTTAATTGAGCTAATCAAGAATATTATCGATTATTTTATGACTGGAAGTGAAACAGGGGTCCCAGTAGGCCATCTAGCCAATTTTATCGCAGGTTCTGTTTTTGTCCTATCAACCTACTTGATTTATCATAAGATTAAATCAAAAAAAGGAATGACGATTGGATTAGTTACTGGAACCATTTTAATGGCAATCGTAATGTGTATCCTTAATTACTATGTCATTCTTCCAGCATTTACTTATTTCTTGAACGCACCTGCAATGTCAGGTCCAGAGGTTCGAAAATTAATTGTTTTATCAATTTTACCTTTTAATATTCTAAAAGGTCTAATCATAACTGGAATTTTCATGTTAATCTTTATACGATTACAGACATGGATCAAGAAGCAAACTACCTTTAAACAAATATAAAATTTTTGAAATCGAGTATGAAATCGTAAAGGTTTTGTACTCGGTTTTTTTATTTGTAAATGGTGAAGACTTGTTTAAGAAGGGTTTCGTTTAGCTTTGTAGAATTATAAGTTTTAAGCATTCATTTTTATAGATAGGACAAGTATGATGAAACCAGTCGTTAATCTTAGATTCTTATAATTATTTACCGTGGGAGGATGAGATATGATTGATTATAGGATAGTTCCAAAAGAGGGATTTTCAATAAAAATCGGTGAACTAGTTTCCATGCTGGAGCATACTAGAGAAGTTACCTTAACCGAAATATCTAATTTGAGTCAATCGGATATAGATTATTTGAAGGAAGAAAATGATAACACTATAGGGGCACTTTTACTACATATCGCTTCAATAGAAGCTGTTCATCAGGTGATTTCATTTGAAAATAGAGACTTTAATGAACAGGAACTTCGTCAATGGAAAACAGCTTTGGAATTGGGTGAAAATGCAAGATTAGAAATTAAGAAAGAAACACTCGACTATTATTATTCTATGTTGTCTAAAGTAAGAAAGGATACATTAAGACAATTAAAAGCAAGGGATGATCAGTGGCTTTACGAAGAAAAACAATGGCCAAACGGAACTCCTTATAATAATTATTATCTTTGGTATCACGTTATGGAAGATGAGATTAACCATAGGGGCCAAATAAGAACAATCAAGAGATTTTTATATAATAGTCGGTAGATTAAGAGTCCAATCGGAAGCAGCATATTCGTTGGAGATGACATAGATAATGATATTAGTGGTTATCGTACTGACTACGTAGAAAAGCATATGAAGAATTAGGTATTGAAATAGGTGTTAAAGATTGTATCGCTAAAATAGATTTTAGCGGTAAGCAATTCTTCTTCTTAGGAGATATTGTTGGTGGCATTTTCGTTACTGGTGAAGGTCAAGAGTTTAATAATAACACTATAGGGGCGTATACACCAATGTGGGTGGATATAGATGACCTTTATTTCAAGGATTCTAAGTCCAATTAAGTGGCTTACAAAATAAAAACATTAATCAACTAACGATTAGCTTAATAAAATGCAACTTCAATTCAAAATAAAGGAAATTAGACATTCTCGTTGAAAGTAATAGTTAGTTTACTATGAAAAAGAGATGGGAAGTGAGTAACTTGTTTTATAGAAGGAAATTCTACATTGTAAAGAATGAATTTGTTGAAGTTTTCAATGATCATTTTAATGAAAATAATTTGCCTAACCAAACAAAACATGGTGCAAGATTAATAGGAAGATGGATGATTCCAAACGATGAAACAACCACTGAAATATTTGCTATTTGGGAATATGACAGTTATGAGAAATATAAAGAGATAGAAGCTAATGTTCGAAATGATGAAGACCATGTACGTAGAGTTAATGAGTGGTATGTAAAACATGGTGGGAGAGATTATGTCATCAAGAATTACTTATTAGAAGTACGAAACGAGCAGTTAAAGACAACTTTGAATATTTAAGGTGTTCTATCATCTTCAACCAAAGGGTATCAATAGTGAAAAGGCAGCGGTATTAACCGTTGCCTTTTACCAACTCATTTTTTTTAAAAAATTTCTATAAAGCCTAGCTTTTAATACTGCTCCTAAATTTAGTTAATTATTTGGAGGGGGAAGATTATAAGCATACTTTAATCGATACGAGGGGGAACTGAATGAAAAAAGAGAGACTAGTTATTAGCTTAATTGTTTTATTGTTAATTACTTCAGGCTGTATGTCTGAAGCGAACAAGCAAAAAATAACCATTCAAAAACGAAAAGGTGAAGAAAATATTTTTGAAGATTACAAAGAGGTCACACAAAATAAACAAGTGCAAAAAGCAATAGAGATAGTGAAAAATGCTAATTGGGAAAATACAAAAGTAGAAATGACGCGTTTTGCTGACTATCAATTTCAATTCCCATATAAAAATACTAAAGAAGCGAAAATAACTTCCTATTTATTATGGGTAAGCCCAAATAGTAAAAATCTCGAAATTGTTACCGATAGTGATAAATACATACAATTAACAATAAAGGATTCTGCAAACCTATATGAAATTTTAACTGGAGACTCATTGGGGAAATAATCCAATGTTTTCATTTGCTGTTAAACAAATAGTACGAGTGCGTGATGATTCAAAAAAGAATGTTTTTTAAGATTATTATACTAACTACGCGGATTACTTTGTGAAAGAAGGATTAATATGAGAGACGAGATCATATACACCAATAAGTGGCGAAAATAGATGACCTTTCTTTCATTATTTCTAAACAGCGGCTTAATGCAACAAGGTTAGACCATCTTATTTAAATAATTTCCCTTAAATGAGGAAAAATAGAAATACTAATTTTAAAGGATGGTCTTATGTATATATTAATTAATATTTTTTATACATTAGCAGCGTTTAAATGGGGGGATTGGAGGAATTGGAAACTGTATTATCCGACAATCCTTTTCTTTGTCTTAGGAGATTTTTTATACAACTTCCTCCTCTATAAAAAATCAATGTGGGTGTTTCATGATTTAATCTTACCTAACCATACTACTATCACGATTTTAGCGATGGTCGTATCCTATTCTGCTACCGTATTAATATATTTGGGGAGGTTCCCTGAAGGATGGAAAAAACGGTCATTATGGTATTTATTATGGGTAGGAATATATTTATGTGCAGAGTATTTTAACAGTAGGTTTGGCTTTATTTCATACCATAATGGTTGGAATTTTTGGTGGTCTGCGATATTTACAGGCATTATTTTCTTTATCTTGCCTGTTCATCACAAAAGACCTTTGTTTGCGTGGCTATTATCAATCATAATTATCGTATTGTTGTTAAGCATCTTTGATGTGAAAATTAGTGAAATGAAATAAAGCTGCTTGAATTGAAAAATTCTCTTATAAAAAAGGAAGGCTCAGAGTCATAATTACAAATTACTCTGAGCTTTTATATGTGATGTACCTATGCTCTTTCCTCGAATAATCTAATAATGCCAATCATAACGTTTGTTGCTTTTTCCATGTTATCGACTGAGATGTATTCGTATTTGCCGTGGTAGTTTTCACCACCAGTAAAGATGTTTGGTGTCGGTAAGCCCATGTATGATAGCTGGGATCCATCTGTTCCACCACGAATGGGTTCGATAATTGGCGTAATGTCCAAGCTTTCCATTGCTTCATAGGCAATATCAACAATTTCTTTTACAGGTTCAATTTTTTCCTTCATATTATAATAGGAATCATTCAACTCTAAAAGGATTTTGTCCTCACCATAAATTGCTTGAAGATCCTTAACAATTTTTTGGATTGTTGATTTTCTCTTGTTAAAATTGTCTCGATCAAAATCACGAATGATATAATAAAGCTTTGTTTGCTCCACATCACCTTCAAAGGATAGCAAGTGATAAAATCCCTCATAGGCTTCGGTAAACTCAGGAGCTTCATCAACTGGTAATCGTCGATTTAATTCCATTGCAATCTTTGTAGAGTTCACCATTTTTCCTTTCGCAGTACCTGGATGAATATTATTACCTTTGATCGTTATTTTTGCAGCAGCTGCATTAAAGCTTTCATATTGCAATTCTCCGAGAGGGCCACCATCCATCGTATATGCATAAGTCGCATTAAATTTCTTCACATCAAATTTATGGGGACCACGGCCGATTTCTTCATCTGGGGTAAAGGCAACTCTTATTTTCCCATGCTTGATTTCAGGATGTTGAATTAAGAAATTCATCGCCGTCATAATTTCAGCAATGCCTGCTTTATTATCAGCACCAAGTAAGGTTGTGCCATCAGTTGTCATCAATGTGTGACCTTGATATTTATGTAATGAAGGAAAATCCTTTGTAGCCATTATGATGTTTTCAGTTAAATGAATATCGTTCCCATCATAATTTTCAATAAGTTGTGGCTTAACATTCGCACCAGTGAAATCTGTTGCTGTATCTAAATGAGCTAAAAAGCCAATTGTTGGCACAGTTTTAGTAGTATTAGCAGGTAGTGTCGCCATTACATAACCATTCTCATCAATCGTTATTTCTTCCATGCCAATTTGCTTAAGTTCATCAACAAGCATATTTGCAAGCGTAAGCTGTCCTGGTGTTGAAGGGCATGTTTCACTTTCTTCATTCGATTGTGTATCCACTTTTACATATGTAGTCAATCTTTCAATGAGTTCCTTTTTCAACTTCATTTCAACTCCCATTTTATATTTTTCTCTAGCATAAATATTCTAACACTTTATTCATTTTTGAGATATAAGAAAGATATTTGCAGATACTAAAAGGAATTAAATATACAAGGAGAATGTAAAATGAATAAAACGTTTATTTCCTTTTTACTATTCGCATGCTTGCTAATTATAAGTAATACAGAGGCACTTGCCCAAGGAAATTTGAGAATAATTGTTGAGGAACTCCCATTAGAACTCTCGAAAGTGCGTACAGAGAAGATTAGTCATGTCGTCATTCATTTTATGAGTAATGCTGCCAAGAAGCCTCATGATCCTTATAATAAGAAAGACTTGATATCTATTTTTGAAGAATATGGAGTATCTGCTCATTATATGATTGGTAGGGAAGGGGAGATTTTTCAACTTGTTTCAGAGGACAGGGTTGCTTACCATGCTGGTAAGGGTTATTTACAAGGTTTCCCTGCATACAAAGATCGTTTGAACGAATATTCATTAGGAATTGAGCTATTAGCAATTGGTACAAGGGAAGAAATGCTACCAATGATTAATGGAAAGACATATGATTCGATTGATCCTACATTAATTGGGTATACCAATGCTCAATATAAATCATTACAGTTATTATTAGAAAATATATTAATTCAAAATTCTTCGATTAATCGTGATAGAATACATATTATCGGCCATGATGAATATGCACCAGAGAGAAAAACAGATCCGGGATCTTTATTTAATTGGTCAAGAATTGGATATTAATAAATATTTAGGAAAATCGAGATGTTTAGGGAAAATGGGGGATTGGAAATGAAATTTATAGTTTATGATAATGCTCATGATTTTGAGAGAAAGATAGAGCCATTTTTATCGGAAAAAGAAGATGTATTCAGTCTCTTTTATGGTGTACTTCAAGCAATTAAAGCTGACAATTATGAGAATCCATTTATGGCGACAATTGAAGAGGATGGAAAAGTATTAGCCTTTTTCCAAATGACACCTCCTCATCCGTTAAATCTTATTTTTACGAATGAACTTCGTTTAGAAGAAACAATCGATTTCCTCATTAAAAATTTATTCGAACTTAAAATTAACTTTCATTCGATCATTAGTTTGAAACCGTGGGCATTTAAAGTCGCAGAGAAGTGGGAACTGAAAACGGGTAAGACCCATCAACTATTTATGGATCAGGGATTGTATCGTTTAAATAAAGTAAATGAATCGCTTCAGCATTGTCCTGGTACTTGGCGCTATGCAGAGGAAAGTGATTCTTCCCTTATCGAAAAGTGGTTCAACCTATTCGAAGTTGATGCTGGACTGACGATTTCGCCAATTGAACATGTGAAAAAGCGTGTTGCAATGTTTATAAGGGAACGAGAGGTTTTTCTTTGGGAAGATGAAGGAAAGATTGTATCTATGATGAAAAAGTCACGTCCGACAAAGAACGGTGTAACCGTATCTTTGGTATTTACGCCAAGGGAAGATCGCAAAAAAGGTTATGCACGGACGCTTGTAACGGTAGGTTCAAGAGAACTACTCAAGGATTTTGACTTTTGCATACTTTACACTGATATGATGAATCCGACATCAAACAAGATTTATAGGGAAATTGGCTATGAAAAGATTGCAGACTCTGTTCATTTGGTTTTTGATAAAAGAGAATAATTTTGTCTTAATATCTATTCAAATCTAAAGCTATGCATTTTCACTTATTTCCAAGCATTTATTTTTGATTCTACCTCATCAATTGTTACTATAGTATTGTAACTTGATTAGGAAGGGATCGAATGAGATGGCAAATATAAATATACCAGTATCAGTGCTAAATTTAGCTCCGATTCGAAAAGGACAGGGACCAAAAGAAGCGATTGACTCTATGGTTGATTTGGCACAAGCAACAGAAAAAATGGGATACACCCGCTATTGGATTGCCGAACATCATAATTCACCAACCCTTGTAAGCTCTGCTACTTCGATGTTAATAAAACATACATTAGAACATACAGACCAAATACGAGTAGGATCCGGTGGAGTTATGCTGCCAAACCATTCTCCATTAGTAGTCGCTGAGCAATTCGGGACAATGGCAACAATCTATCCAGGAAGATTAGATCTTGGGCTTGGTAGAGCACCAGGTACAGATATGATGACTGCGAGTGCATTGAGACGAGCACAGAACGATTCAGTCTACACATTTCCAAATGATGTGAATGCATTACTAACGTATTTTGGTCCGGAAGAATTTCAAGGCTATGTAAGGGCATATCCTGGAGTTGGTACAAATATTCCAATTTACATTCTTGGTTCATCAACCGATTCTGCTTATTTAGCAGCAAAATTAGGGCTGCCATATGTATTTGCATCACATTTTGCACCAAAATTCATGGAAGAAGCGATCTCCATTTATCGCGAGAGATTCCAGCCATCAGAATATCTTGACAAACCTTACATGATGGTATGCCTAAATGTAATTGCAGCAGAAACCGATGAAGAGGCTCGTATTGAATCTACAACGATGCAGCAATTTTTCTTAAATATTGTCCGTGGTACTAAAATTCCTTTAAGTCCTCCAGTAAATAGCATGGATCAAATTTGGAACTCTACAGAAAAACAAATGGCTGATTCGATGTCTAGTGTGACTTTTATGGGAAGTAAAGAAACGATTCGCGAACAATTAAGCCAATTTCAAGAAAAATACAATGTCGATGAAATAATGGCTGTTTCATATATTTTTGACCCTGATGTACAAAAGCGCTCTTATGAAATATTTAAAGAGGTAGTTGATGGAAGATGAGAAAAGGAGTAGGTAACTATTCCTTTTTTTATTGAAAAATGGTTTAGTTTGATATATATTTAAGGTAACTTAACTATTATAATACATTAAATATAAAGGGTGTTTAAGTGTGGATGTAAAACATTATATGAAAGAAACTTTTCACATATTAGATGAAGTGAACTCACTTTTATTAAAGGAATTTGAATCAATTTTAGATTATGAATTAACCCCAAAACAAACAATGGTCGTTCATCACGTTCATCAGTCTACAACAATTACTGTAAATGAACTCGCGCATTTAATGAATATTTCTGCTAGTGCTGTCAGCCAACTCCTTAACAAGCTTGAACAAGAGAATTATGTAAAAAGAGAGATTAACCCTAATAATCGGCGTGAAATACTGATTACACTTGGTTCAAAAGGTCTTGAGCTTTATGATGAGTACGATAAAATCGATCAGAAAATTATCGATAAGTATTACTCAAAACTCACTGAAGACGAAATGATTCAATTCCAATCAATTGTAAAAAAGCTTCATACGATCATTACGACTGAAAATAAGTAACTCAAAGGGGTTGATCACATGTTTTGGCATCCATTTTTAAATGACAAATATATGTAAACCGGGTACCACGCTCATGCTTTCCGCCAAAAAGAAAATTCTTTCACAAATATCAAATGAAGAAGAAATTCAAAAGGAGGAAACCGTATGGTCCACACTGTGAAAACAAATAAATCAGCTTATATCTTTGGACTTCTTGCCATCCTGATTCTTGCAGGGAATTATTCTGTAATGTCATTTGAAGCATTTACTCCAGTGACTGACATGATGATTTTGGCAACGATTTTGGATCTCACGATTGTTTTACCAATTTTATTTTATATTTTTATAGTCCGTAATCGTTTTTCATTGATTACGATACTCCCAGTCCCAATTGCTGGTTTTTGGCTTGCTTACTTCATTGTCCCACATCATGAATTACCGATATTTGATTATGTAAAATATAGTATTTTTGCACTTGAAGGTGTTTTTATTGCAATTGAGCTAACACTTGCAATCTTCCTTTTGCGCAAAATCCCTGCCTTACTTAAAAACTACAAGATTCAAAGTGAAATTGACTTTTATTATCCGACAATGTTAAGAAATGCTTTTAATAAAACCTTTGGAACGAGAAAAATCACGGAGTTTCTTATTTTGGATTTCTCCGTTATCTACTTTGGATTATTTGCTTGGAAAAAGAAGTGGCAACAACTAGACCATGCAGCAACTTCATTTTCAATCCATAAGAAATCTGGCTACTTTGGACTATTCATCGTTATCGCTCATGCAATGGTCATTGAAGTAATTGGTGTTCACTTTTTAATCTTGCAATGGAGTACAGTAGCAGCATGGATTTTCACAGTTTTGGATATTTACGCGCTTATCTGGATCATTGCTGATTACCAGGCTGTTCGACTTTCGCCAATTGTGATGACAAAGGAAAAAATGTTTGTACAAATAGGGATACGACGAGGGATTGAAATTGATTTTTCTACAATTAAATCAATCGATTCGACGAGAACTGATAAAAAAATACGAGGTCTAGAAAAAAATAGCTTTTCGATCACCCTTCCAGATCTAATTGAAGAAGAGCCACAATTTGAAATGGAATTAAAAGAGCCTGCAATTGCTAGATTACCATTCGGAAAAAAGCGAGAAATTACAAAACTCTATGTAACAGTTGATGAAAAAGAAAAATTTTATCAACTTGTTCAAGAGATGATCGCAGACGAGGAGCTTACTCTTACTCAAAAATAGCTTTTCTACCATGTATATGGTACCATTTATCTCTAATCGAACATGATAGGAGGCTTATACATGGATAAAATCCAAGTTGGCGAAATTTTTACAATAAGCGATGAAACAGATCAAGAGCAAGAGGTTGAAGTACTTGCAATGCTAACTATTGAAGGTACTGACTATATTGCTGTTAGCTTTGTCGAAGACCTTGAGGAAGAGAATGAAGATGACATTGATATTTTCTTCTTAAAGCTTGATGAAGATGGTGACTTTTCTGCAATCGAAACAGATGAGGAATTTGAAAAAGTTTCAACCGCATTTGATGTTGTTTTTGATGAAGAAGAATAAGTTTTCAGGGGAGAGGGGCGAACACTCTCCTTTTTCATATGCCTTTTACTCAATTTATGTAAATACGGTCGTTATTTGAAAAATACGGCCGTTATTCCGAAAATACGGGCGTAAGCAATGAACACCTAAAACTATTTGAAAATTAGATTAATTTCTTTATACTAGAAGTATCGATTTGAAGAATAAACAACACACAGTCAGGAGGTTATTATTATTGCTAACCAATTTATACTTCGTAAGACATGCTCATTCTACTTATACACCTGATGAGTTAGAAAGGCCGCTTTCAGAAAAGGGATTTAATGATGCAAAGACTATAACGAAACTCTTGCAACGGGAAGAAATTTATCATGTTCTGTCTAGTCCATATCAAAGAGCCATTCAAACCATCGAAGGAATTGCAAACTACATAAATAAAGAGATTGAAATAATAGAAGATTTGAGAGAGCGTACATTGACCTTAGAACCTACCGAAGACTTTGATTATGCGATTTCAAAAGTTTGGGAGGATCCTCATTTTTCATGGGAAGGTGGAGAGTCGAATAATACGGCTCAAAAAAGAGGTGTTATCGCTACCATCGATTTATTAAAGAAATACCAAGGGAAAAACATAGTTTTAGGAACCCATGGAAATATTATGGTCCTCATAATGAATTATTTTGATCATAAATATGACTTTCAATTTTGGAAGCAACTTAAGATGCCAGACGTATACAGATTAACGTTTGAAGGTGAAAAATTAAGTAGAGTAAAGAGATGCAGATTGAATGTATAGCAGACTTTCTACTAGAGAATTAATAATTCCAACAACATAATAATGAAGGGAGATCTAATATGTCACCAATTAAAAATCAAATGAATGGTGTATTTGTTCATGTATCAAATTTAAAGTCTTCAGCCAAATGGTATTCTACGTTATTGGGGCTAGATATTAACTTAGATGAAATAAAGTCACCCGTGTATAATATTCCAATTACAGGCACAACTTCTCTTACATTAGATGATCACACCTTTGATCCAGGATTTACTCATCATACGAGTAAAAGCCCCATTTTCAATTTTTATGCTCCAGATATCGAAAGTGCCTTTCACTATATTAAAAGTCTAGGAATTGAAATTGTAAGAGAAATTGAATGGGTGGAACATACAGCTTGGTTTAATATAAAAGACCCTGATGGAAATGTATTGATGATTTGCAATTGTTGAGTAATATTTCGTGAAAATGTAAGATTTGAAGGGTGTGAAGTCGTTTATTGGAAAATGCAGAAAGTTTAACACCAATTGAAGCAGCTCGTCAATTTATTCATACGTTTTTCCCTAATTGCCAAGGTGCATTATTAGCTGGAAGTGTTGTGCGTGGAGAAGAAACTGCCACTTCTGATCTTGATATCATCATATTTGATCAAACGGTAAAAACTGCATATCGGGAATCACTAATCAAATTTGGTTGGCCAATTGAAGTGTTTGTACATCATTTATCTTCATACCAAACCTTTTTTGAAAATGATGTTAAAAGGGCTCGACCTTCTTTACCGAGAATGGTATCGGAGGGGATTATAATCAAAGATACCGGAATTATTGAACAAATTAAAAAAGAGGCTAATCAGATATTAGAAAAAGGACCAGAAGAATGGCCACTAGAATTAATAAATACAAAGCGATATTTTATCACAGACATACTGGATGATTTCAAGGGAAGTCAAAACAGGGCTGAAGAACTCTTTATCGCTAATTCATTAGCAGATCTTAGTAGTGAATTTTACTTAAGGACTAATCAGCAATGGATTGGTTCATCTAAATGGGTAATACGATCTCTTTCACAATTTGATAAACAGTTTGCTGATGAATTTGTGGATGCTTTCGATTCTTTTTATACATCTGGTGATAAGGATAAAGTCATCCTTTTAGTGGATAAAGTATTAGCACCTTATGGAGGGACGTTGTTTCACGGATTCTCATTAGGGAAAGGATAGCTCCAAATCAATACGAGTCAAAGGTTATCCTCTGACTCGTTTTTATTTTTCCCATTTTAGTTTTTGAAACAAGGAGTCTGTTTTAATTTTTTTCGGAGGCTTTATAAAGAACAAAGCCAATATCGTTGCAAATGCGGATATACATGTAACTGTGATAAATAATGCTTTATGCGATATCTCCAATAAGATTACAAATGTTGGAGGGCCCAGTGCTACACCAATAAACCGTGCGCTACTATAGATCGATGTAATCGTTCCTCTTTGATCCTTTTCAATTCCATTGGTTATTAACGCATCTAAACTTGGTAAGGATATTCCGATTCCAATTCCGCTAATAATCAAAGCCGTTATCAATATATAAATATTTTTCGTATATGTTATCCCAAGAACGGATACAGTTGTACTGATTATTCCAAGAAATATGATCCATTTCATTGTATTTTTATTTTCACCTAATTTTTTACCGGTGATATATGAAGCAAGACACAGGACACCTAGAGGGATTGCAAGAATAAGGCCCTTTTTTACGCCGTCAATTCCATACGAATCTTCTAGGATGGATGATAGATAAAAGAGCATTCCAAAAAGGATATACATACAGATGCCGCCAATTATGAAGATTGAAATCAGCCATCGTCCTTCAGTAACCAATATTCGTTTTATCTTCTTAAGAAACAATGAAAAACTCGACGTATCCACTTCATTATCCTTTGGTGTTTTCACTATGAATTGTATTAAAATAACCGAAATTAAACAAAAAATCGGGATGGAGACAAAAGGCAAATACCATAAAAAAGAAGCAAGTAATGCACCTAAAATGGGACTTAATACTTTCCCTAGCGTATTAGATGTTTCGATTAATCCTAGTCCGGTATTTACATCTTTTTCACTTTTACACATATCACCTACTAAGGGTAGAACGATTGGTGCAGCACCTGCAGCGCCTATTCCTTGAAATAGCCTGCCAATTAAAATGAGAATATATGGATGACTCAATTTCCAAGCTGCAAATGCAGAAATCAGTCCACCAATCCCAGCAAGAATTAAACTTGGAATAATTACTTTTTTTCTTCCAATTTTGTCAGATAAGAATCCTGCGATTGGAATTAATACAATCGCTACGATGGAATAAGAGGTAATGATTAAGCTTGATTGAAATGGAGATATATCCAATTCCTTTTCCATAACAGGTAAAACAGGTATCAGCATAGAATTTCCTAAGGTCATGACTAAAGGGATGGATGAAAGTGAAAGAATTCCCCATTTTTCTGTTTTCTTCATCAATAATAGCTCCTTTGGAATTCTAGTCCTATTTTTTGGTCAAAAAAGAGTAATCTAAGCTTAAAAGAAATGTAGCATTTTAGGCTACATTTCAATAATGATCGGAAGGATCATAGGTTTTCTTTTCGTATGCGTAAATAAATATAGCCCAATCGATTTTTTAATATTTTGTTTTACTACATTCCGTTGTCGCGTATTTTCTTCGAGAAACTCATTAACGGTGTTCTTTACTAAGCGCTCAACATTCCTTAATAGGCTTTCAGAATCCCTCACATACACGAATCCGCGAGAAATGATGTCAGGACTAGAAATTATTTTTCTCTCTGTTTTATTAATCGTTACAACAATTACTAGCATCCCATCCTCGGAAAGCTGCTTTCGATCTCTTAACACAATATCTCCTACATCACCAACCCCCATCCCATCAATATATGTATCCCCAGAAGGTATTTTCCGAGTCTGACGAGCTTCCAGGTTTTGAATATCGACTACATCACCATTATTAATGATAAATGTATTTTCTTTCTCTACTCCGACTGACTCAGCTAATAAGCGGTGCTGGTGTAGCATTCTATATTCTCCATGAATCGGGATAAAATATTTTGGTTTCATTAAAGTAAGCATAAGCTTTAAATCTTCCTGATAACCATGACCTGACACATGCATACCTGTTCCTGATCCATATATTACTTCTGCACCAAGTTTAAATAAGTTATCTATAATACGAGTTACATTACGCTCATTCCCTGGTATTGGACCTGCAGCTAAAATAACTGTGTCACCAGCCAGAACACTTGCATCTCGATAACTCGATGTTGATAGACGGGCAAGAGCAGCCAATGGCTCGCCTTGGCTACCTGTGCAAAGGATTGTTACATTTTCAGGAGACATTTGGTTGATTTCTTCTGCTTTTATTAGCATTCCATCCGGGATATTTACATAACCACGTTCCATTGCAACATTCACAACATTAACCATACTACGACCAAGCAAAGCCAGCTTTCGATTCGTTTTGATATTAGCATCTACTACTTGCTGAACGCGACTAACATTTGATGCGAACGTAGAGATAAAGATCTTCCCATTCGCTTTTTTGAATGCTTCTTCAATATGGTTACCTACGAGTTTTTCAGAAGGGGTAGAGCCTGGTCGTTCCGCATTCGTACTTTCAGATATTAGAGCAACAACACCGGCACTACCAATTTGCGCCATTTTATGAATATCTGAATGCTGGTTATCGACAGGTGTTAAGTCGAATTTGAAGTCTCCTGTATGAACAATATTTCCTTCTGGTGTATGAAATACAATACCAAGACAATCAGGAATACTATGATTCACTTTAAAAAAACGTACTTCTATCTCACCAAACTGTAAATTTGAATTTGAGTCAATCAAAACTAGTTCCGTATCCCTCTGAAGCCGATGCTCGTCTAGTTTTAATTCAATTAAACCTAAGGTAAATCGGGTTGCATATATAGGTACATTCAATTTTTTTAAGAAGTAGGGAATACCCCCTATATGATCTTCATGACCATGGGTGACAATTAAAGCACGAATTTTATCCTTATTTTCTTCTAAATAGGAAATATCAGGGATAATCAAATCAATTCCTAATAAGCTTTCATCTGGAAACTTGGAGCCGCAATCGATGATGATGATATCGTTTGAGTATTGGACTACATACATGTTTTTACCGATTTCATTCACGCCACCGAGAGCAACTATGGATACTGGCTGCTCTTTTATACTCAAATTTCTTTCCTCCCAACGAATGATTATCTTTACTATTCCATATCATATTTCACTTATTCATTGATTAGGATATCCAGATCCATTTCCTTTATGAAGAAACAAAAAAACATACTTGCTCGTTCGTTCATTTGAATGAGTGATTATGAAAGTTTTTGCACCTGATTATATAGATATTGATACGATTTTGATTCCTCAACCATACCAAGCTCATGATATAGCTTAGTAAGCCACATGATTGGACGGGTAATTGTCGGGTTTAGTTCAAGATCCCAGCTGAAGCATTCAATCGCTTGTGGAAGTAAGTGTAATTGGTAATACAGTTCACCCATGTAATGCTGCTGGTCAGGCTCTTCTTTGATTTTATTCATCAGTTTAATTTTTTCAATGATCGCGTTTGACGATTTGAGGTGATGGAAAGGGGTCGTCCATTGATATACAAAATCTAAATCATGGTCAGTAAATAATTTTGGCAGTAATATGGCAAGTATTTGCCCCAATTGGTCAGCGGATGTATCTTTTAGAATCGAGGCATCAAATTGTGTAAAATCTATTTTGTAAATAGTTTCCATTTGATTCAAAATAGTCAACAACATATCAATTTGACTCTTAGATAAAGGAGTTGTATTTGAAGTTATGAGACTGAAAGCTTCTTCAAATTGATTTGCTTTCATATAGGAGGTTAGTAGTTGATTCAGTATTTCTTCCTTACAATTTGTTGAATTTGTCTGATTATAGATAGTTAACAGGATGGATGCTTGATCATTTTCTGAAAACGTATGTGAAAGGAGTTTGACTAATTCAGAAAAAGTATGACTAGCATTTTTAGAAGAAGTGATTAATCTATCTTGATATAATGCAGTTAGCTCTAAGTTACGTGATTCTTTGCCGAGCTTTTGTATAAGAAGAGAAAATGAAGATTCAGCATCCAATTGCTGATAAAGAAGTTTTTCTGCGTATAAAGGATCATGAAGAAGAACTTTATTAATGTCGTTACTATATAGTTGTTTGTATTTCAAATAATCCAAGTGGCTATAAATCGATTTCGCCCATTTATGAGTAGGGTATGAATCTAGAATGGTCATTAACAATTTAAAAGCATAGGAAAGCTTACCATCTCTGCGATATTCAAAATATGCTTCTTTCAAAGCTGAAGTGATATTCTCTTTTTTTAAATATGAATCAAATAATGGAAGTATGTAATGAGCTTCAAGATTATTAAATTTCCTTTTTATTTTTTTCCATGTAGAGGGAATGGTTGGGAAACAGTCAATATGGTTTGCAGCTAATAGGGAAGTGATAATTGGATGTGGTGAAGGGATTTGAATCCCATTTGATAACACTTTTTGTAATGTTGAAAAACGCTTTATTTTTACAGTTTTCTTAGCAGTTAAAAATTGTTCCTTATAAAAGAGGAGATAATAGCATTCGTCCATGTGTTCATTGAATGATTCAATCACTTGAAATCCTTGATAATTGAAAAGTGCATTACAATGTAAAGTTACTTCTTTGTTTTCATGTCTGATCGAAATAATATCTTGTCTCATTTGCTATCCCTCCAAAAAACATCTTTCCTCAATTGTAGCACTTATTATGAAATTATTGAACTACTCACCACTTAACACCCTTACAGGTTGTTTGAAGTGGGAGATTCCTAAGTACGGAAGCCTTTTGGCTTCTAATTGATTAGGCTACCCCCGT